>NZ_JAHUWE010000011.1:0-281488 GCF_019219225.1 Pseudomonas sp. PDM32 | reverse complement strand
CTTTGCCCCTATCGACTGGCCAACCCAGGAAGCTGACCGCGACGGCTTGCTGGAGCCGGGCGACGGCGCGCAGTCGTTGTGGACCTACGCGCCCACCGGCGAAGTGCTTAAGCAAACCGACGCCAAAGGTCATACCCGACATTTCACCTATGACCGCGCCGGGCAACTGCATTCGGTCGGGCTGCAACGCTCCGGCCAATCCACCGCCGACACGCTGGTCAATGCCATCGAGTACAACGCCTTTGGCCAGATAGAACAGGAGCGGGCAGGCAATGGCATGCGCACCTCCAGCGGTTATGACCCGGCCAATGGACGCCTGACGAACCTCGATACCCACGGCCCCGCTCAGGGATTTTTGCAGAAACTCAGTTACGGCTACGACCCGGTTGGCAACATCAGCGAAATCGCCGATGCGGCGCTGCCCATTCAGTACTTTGCCAATCAGCGCATCGAGCCGGTGCGGCGCTTCGCCTACGACACGCTCTACCAGCTAATCAGCGCCACCGGCTGGGAAACCGCCAAGCCGTCGTTGGGGCCGGCATTGCCCGAGTGGCAGGGATTCGGCCCGCCGGACGCCAGTCGCTGGTGCAATTACACAGAGACCTATTATTACGATGAAGCGGGCAATCTGCTGCAGCGTCTGCATCACGGCGCGGTAGACGACACCTTGATCATGCGCGTGGCATCGCACAGCAATCGCAGCGTGAAATACCGAGCCGGCCAGCCGGCCATTGACGAACTGTTCGATGATCGCGGCAATCTGCTGGAGCTGCAACCTGGGCAGGCTTTGCAGTGGAATGGGCGTAATCAGTTGGCCCAAGTCACTCAAGTGGCACGGATTGAAGGCGCCGACGACATCGAGAGGTATGTCTACGACAGCGAAGGCGCTCGTCTGCGCAAATACCGGGAGGTTACCGCGAAATCCATCGTGCATACGCCCGAGGTGCGTTATTTGCCGGGCATCGAACTGCACGTCAATAGCGCCACCGGAGAACGGCTCCAGGTGATCAGCGTTCAGGCCGGGCGCTGCAGCGTGCGCCTGTTGCATTGGGACAGTCCGCCACCTGCGGGGCTGGACAACGATCAGTGGCGTTACTGTTTTGACGATCACTTGGGGTCGAGTGCATTTGAAGTCGATGCGCAGGCTAAAACCATCAGCCAGGAAGTGTATTACCCCTTCGGCGGAACGGCTTGGTTGGCGGGGCGGCACGAAGTGGAAACCAGTTACAAGACCATTCGTTATTCGGGTAAGGAACGGGATGTTTCAGGGCTCTATTACTATGGCGCGCGGTATTACGCGCCGTGGTTACAACGCTGGTTGAATCCGGATCCGGCGGGTGATGTGGATGGGTTGAATTTTTATCGGTTTGTTAGGAGTAGCCCGGTAAGTTATTTTGACGGTTTAGGTGACTGTTCGATTTTAGCTGATTTCAATGATTTTGTTATTGAACAATATGATGGAATTAGAGGGTTGGTTGTTGCGCGTGGATTTGAAGAGATAAGGTTGAGGCAACCGGAGGTGGCGAAAAATTTGGACTCGGCATTTTTCAGGGTTAACAATATTTTGGTAAATGCAGTTGCGGAAATCCAACATCCTTTATTTGAAAAAAATATTGTTGAAGAGTATGTTGGGGAGGTATCTTCGCAAGACATATTTATGCTGGAAAATGATTTGCTAAAGATGAAAGGCTTCATGAGTAGATATGAGTCCGACTCGCAAAAAGTGGTGCTTTTGGATGGGGGTAAATGGGCGGACTCTAATGCAAGAATGTTTAGAGGTGATAGAAGAAGTAAGATTTATTTAAATGATGATTCTGTAAGGGTAAAAACGGATGAAGCCAATGCTCTGATCTTAATTCATGAGATTTCGCACTTGGCTCTTGATACAAAAGATTATTGGTATCTTATGGACTTTGCGGAGAAAAGTGACTCTGACAATTATACCGATCAGTATGGCTTGACTCCTAACGATAAATTTGAGCAGTCAGAGTTTATCTATGAGTCGAAAAGAATGATGCGTGGGGATGTCGAGGCGGACGATGTGGAGCCTGAGTTTATGCGCGCCCTAAAAACTAAAAAAGTAGACAAGTCTATTTCTAAATTTAAGGCGAGTTCTGAAGTAAGGACAAAGATGGCACTGAAGAATGCAGACACTTTTGCATCAATTTCGAGCGCTCTAAGTAGAGTGTATTCCAAGAGGAGTATGGATGCATAATAGGTTAATATGTGTTTCAAAACGACCGCACAATCCGCCCCAACGTCTCCATCGCCTTCTCCGCAGCCTCATCCCACGGGCTCCCATAATTCAACCGAATACAATTCCTGAACCTTTGCGTCGGCGAAAAAATCGGCCCCGGCGCAATGCTGATCCCCTGCGCCAGCGCCATCTGAAACAACTTCAACGAATCCATCAGCTCCGGCAATTCCAGCCACAAAAAGTACCCGCCCGCTGGTTGGCTGACCCGCGTCTGCGCCGGGAAGTAGCGGGCGATGGCGGCGAGCATGGCGGCTTGCTGGTCTTCCAGCGCATGACGCAGTTTACGCAGGTGCCGGTCGTAGCCGCCGTGTTGCAGGTAATCGGCGATCGCGGCCTGCGCCGGCATGGACGCGCACAGAGAGGTCATGAGTTTCAGGCGTTCGATTTTCTGTGCGTAGCGCCCGGCGGCGACCCAGCCGATGCGGTAGCCGGGGGCCAGGCTTTTGGCGAACGAGCCGCAATGCATCACCAGGCCTTCGGTATCAAAGGCCTTGGCCGGTTTCGGGGCTTGTTGACCGTAATACAGTTCGGCGTAGACATCGTCTTCGATCAGCGGCACCTGGTGGCGACGCAGCAGTTCGACGAGCTGCTGTTTCTTGGCTTCGGGCACGGTGGCGCCCATGGGGTTCTGGAAGCTGGTCATGCACCAGCAGGCCTTGATCGGATGACGCTCCAGGGTTTGCTCGAGCACGCCGAGGTCGATGCCGTCGCGCGGGTGCACGGGGATTTCCACGGCTTTGAGTTTCAGGCGTTCTAGCACTTGCAGGCAGGCGTAGAACGCAGGGGCTTCGATGGCCACCAGGTCGCCAGGCTGCGTCACCGCTTGCAGGCACAGGTTGAGGGCTTCCAGGGCGCCGTTGGTGATCAGCAGTTCTTCCATGGGCAGCATCAGTCCGCCGACCATGTAGCGCAGGGCGATTTGCCGGCGCAGCTGCGGGTTGCCCGGCGACAGGTCAGTGACCACCATGCGCGGGTCCATCTCGCGGGTGGCGCTGGCCAGGGAGCGGGACAAGCGTTGCAGGGGGAACAGCGTCGGGCTGGGGAATGCCGAGCCGAAGGCCACGGTGTTTGGGTCCTTGATCGAATCGAGTACCGAAAACACCAGTTCGCTGACGTCGACTTCCGTGGATTCGTTGACCTGGCTGCTGATCACCGGCTCGGAAAACGGTCGCGGCGCATGGGCATTGACGAAATAGCCGGAGCGCGGACGGGCGCGGATCAGCCCGCGACGCTCCAGCAGGTAGTAGGCCTGGAACACCGTCGACGGGCTGACGCCGTAGGTCTGGCTGGCGTAGCGCACTGACGGCACACGCTGGCCGGGTCCGAGGACGCCGGAGCGGATCAGTTCTGCGATGTCGTCGGCGAATTTTTCGTAGCGTTTCATCGGTGTCCCGTCATGGAAATCATTCAATCAGCTTTTGTGGCGAGGGAGCTTATCTGTGGCAAGGGGCTGGCCTGTGGCGAGGGAGCTTGCTCCCGCTGGACTGCACAGCAGTCCCATTTTGGGGCCGCTTCGCGACCCAGCGGGAGCAAGCTCCCTCGCCACTTTGGATTGCATTGCCAATCCAAGTCCGCATCCCACAAAGGTCAACATCTTAAAGGCTCAGCGATTCATTGGCGCAACAAACCGGCTCTTCGCCACGCTGTAGACGCCGGGCTCATCGCTGTCGACCACTTCAAAGCCGATGCTCTGCGAACCGCTGGCCGGACGCTCCTTGAGCATCACCACCGACACCGGCACGTCGACAATCTCGCCCGGCGCCAGGCTTAGCAGGGTCTTGCCCTGCAACTCGAAATCATCGGCATCGACCAGACTAAATTGATAGTCCTGACGCTGCTGGGTCTTGTTGATCACCTTCAGGCTGTAGATGTTTTCGATCTGCCCCTGGCTGTTTTCGCGGAACAGGCCCCGGTCCTTGCTGACGTCGAGCGAGACCATCGGCCGTTCCACCAATGCCACCACCAGGGCGGTGATCATCACCAGCAGCACGGCGGTGTAGCCGATCAGGCGCGGACGCAGCAGGTGCGTCTTGCCACCTTGCAACTGATGCTCGGAGGTATAGCTGATCAATCCTCGGGCGTAGCCCATTTTGTCCATGATCGAATCGCAGGCGTCGATGCACGCGGCGCAACCGATGCATTCCATCTGCAAGCCATCGCGGATGTCGATGCCGGTCGGGCAGACCTGTACGCAGAGCTGGCAATCGATGCAATCGCCCAAACCGACCTCGGCGGGTTTGACCTCGCGCTTGCGCGGGCCACGGTTTTCGCCACGGGCCACGTCGTAGGAAATGGTCAGGGTGTCTTTGTCGAACATCACGCTCTGGAACCGCGCGTAAGGGCACATGTGCATGCACACCGCTTCACGCAGCCAGCCGGCATTGATGTAGGTGGCACCGGTGAAAAACAGCACCCAGAACAGGCTGACGCCGCTCATTTGCAACGTCAGCAGTTCTTCGGCCAGTGGCCGGATCGGGGTGAAGTAGCCGACGAAGGTCAGGCCGGTCAATAGACTGATGGCCAGCCACAAGGTGTGTTTGGCCGAGCGACGCATCAGCTTGTTGATGCCCCACGGCGCGGCTTGCAGCTTGATCCGCTGGTTGCGCTCGCCCTCGGTGATTTTCTCGCACCACATGAAGATCCAGGTCCACGAACTTTGTGGGCAGGTGTAGCCGCACCAGACCCGGCCGGCAAACACGGTGATCGCGAACAGGCCGAACGCGGCGATGATCAACAGCGCCGACAGCAGGATGAAGTCCTGCGGCCAGAAAGTTGCGCCGAAGATATGGAATTTACTTTCGGAAAGATCCCAGAGCACCGCCTGGCGGCCACCCCAGTTCAACCACACGGTGCCGAAAAACAGCAAAAACAGAAAACCCGCGCCGCTGATGCGCAGGTTGCGGAAAAGCCCGGTGAAGCTGCGGGTGTGGATCAGGTTATCACTGGTTTTGGCCTTCGTCTTTGGACGCGCAGGCTCGAATGTTTCTACGGTTCGGACGGGGATTCTCTCGCTCATGGTCTTTCGCTCATCAGCCTCCATCAGGCATGAGCACTATGAGCGGCGATCTGTTTGCATAACAGACTCAGGTATTGCATTAAAAAGCGGATCAGATGGCCGTGTTCGCCCGGACTGCGACAACTTGAAGCAGCCATCGCACAAAGGTGCAAGCGCCTATGCACAACAGCTGCGGCGGGTGTTGATCAGCATCAGTCAAATCACCGAATCACTGTCGCTGGCTTTCAGGTGTCGGCGTCCATCCACCGCGCCTGCGACGGTCAAGGCGTCGGCTTCCGCTTCGGTGATGTAGATGCGTTGGCCCTCGATGTCCACCGCAGACATGGCTTTGCGCCCATCGGTGACGATGGTCACGTCAGGACACAGACGAATCTGTTCGCCATTTTCAGTGGTGAAAAAACAGGTCTGGTTCTCGATGCGAACGGTCATGGCGGCATCCTTTTTCAGGGGTATCTGAAGTTTCAGGCCGCAACTGCCGGTCATCGTTCTGTGCGACCGATTAATGGTCGCTGCGGTCCACTCTCCATGGCTCCTCACAAGGACAACACTATGAACGCCTGGTGGCATGAAGTCTGGGTGACCCTGCAAGCCGAGTTCGCCGACATCACCGATGCCTCGCAATTGACGCGGATGACCGTGCGTCTGCTGATGGCCGCCGTGCTGGGCGGAATTCTCGGGTTCGAACGTGAACACCAGGGCAAGGCTGCTGGCGTGCGCACCCACATGCTGGTGGCGATGGGGGCGGCGCTGTTCGTGCTGGTGCCGCAGATGTCCGGTTCACAGGCCGATGCCATGAGTCGGGTCGTGCAGGGCGTGATTGCCGGTATCGGTTTTCTCGGGGCCGGCACCATCCTGAAAAACCGCGACGGCGACGAAAGCGACGTCAAGGGCCTGACCACCGCCGCCGGCCTGTGGATGACCGCCGCCATCGGCGTCGCCACCGGGCTGGGCCGGGAGGCGACGGCAGTGCTCAGCACGCTGTTGGCGCTGGGGGTGTTCAGTGTGATGCCGAGGATTGTGAAGCTGATTGACAAGGATCATCGACCCTAGGAGCTGTCAGGGATTCACCCTGTCTGCGCAAGTCGCTTCACAGTCTGAATCCTGCTCGTCGCTCTGCGTTTCCGAGAGTTCGTGCTGGCTGTAGTCCATATCGCTGTGCAGCAGATGTTTCTCCAGTTCCCTGATGATCGAGCTTTTGGTTGATTGTTCAGAGAGATTGCGTTCGGCTTTGAAGCAAAGAAATTCGTAGTTGAATATTTTCACGGAATGGCCAGCCGTCGAGTGGTCGTTCACGGTTTAGCGCGTGGTGCTGGGCGCTACCTCTGTTTGTGAATTCGCTGACGCTGGAAAAAAACGTTTTCATGGCTAACCACCCTCAAGGCTGAAGAAGTGGTGGCTATATAAGGCGCGAGATGTAAGTTTCGTAAAGTGTCGGACGGGCAGAATTGGCGCTTTAGGATCGGTACTACAGGTACTTGGGAAGTGTCATTCATTTTTGATGATCGTTCCTGGTGTCGAGGCAGGAACGATCAACTGTCTTCATTCAGGATTCACAATCACCGGCGGCATCGTCGCTGACGGTTCTTCCCTTGGCGGCGGGGTTGTGCCAGGTGGGTCCTGTTCGGGCACCGGTTGTGGCTCGCTCGGCGGTATCACCGGGTTATCGATGTTTGGATCGGGGGTTTCTGCCGGGAATGGATTGGTCATGGTTCAAGCCTCCAGTGGCACATGGCGTGAGTCGTGCTTAAGTAGGTGGACTGCTGCGCGAACGATTTGATTCCGCAAATTGCTGATGAACTTTTCCCGCCAGCCATCGCTCGGAACCTAAGTGAGTACGTCCCGGGGCGGATGGCCCGTTGGGGTAGCGACCAGACACAAGCGCGTCCATGGGGCGTAAGGAGAGAGGCTCGATGACGGCTGAAAAACCGACTGAGTTGAGCTACAACCCGCACATGCCGCTGTCGCAGGCGCTGTTGCTGCCGCGCATTGTCATAGAAAACATCATGCCGACCCTTGAAGGCGGGCAGTTCGCGGTCAAGGCGGTGGTGGGGCAGGATGTGGTGGTGACGGCCAAGGTCTTTGCCGACGGGCATGACAAGCTGGCGGTACGCGTACGTTGGCGGGCCGAGGACGAGGACGTCTGGCAAAGCGGGGTCATGCAGGATCTGGGCAACAACGGCTGGCAGGGGCAGTTCCGGGTGAACAGTCAGGGCCGTTACCTGTTCTGTATCGAAGCCTGGATCGATCAGTTCGCCAGTTTTCGCTACGAACTGGAAAAGAAGCATTTGGCAGCGGTGCCCGTCAGCCTCGAATTGCAGGAAGGGCGGATCCAGGTGCAGCAAGCCGCCGAGCGCAGTGAAGGGCAACTCAGCGAGCAATTGGCGGCATTGCACCATGAACTGGCAGGACTGCTCGAAACCGAGCAGGTCGCACTGTTTTTGCACCCGCGTAGCGTCGACCTCATGGCCCGCGTTGATCATCGTGCCTACCTGAGCCTGAGCCCGGAGTACCCGGTGGATGTGGAGCGCGAGCTGGCGCAGTTCGCCAGTTGGTATGAGTTGTTTCCGCGTTCGATCACCGACAGCCCGGAACGCCACGGTACTTTCAACGACGTGCATTCACGGCTGGCGATGATCCACGACATGGGCTTCGACGTGCTGTATTTCCCGCCGATCCACCCAATCGGGCGCAGCTACCGCAAAGGCCCGAACAACTCACTGACGGCAGGTCCCGATGATCCGGGCAGTCCTTATGCGATCGGTAGCGAGGAGGGCGGGCACGAGGCGATTCACAAACAGTTGGGGACTCGCGAAGACTTCCGCCGACTGGTCTCGGCCGCTGCGGCCCATGGCCTGGAAATCGCCCTCGACTTCGCCATCCAGTGCTCCCAGGACCACCCGTGGCTCAAGCAACACCCCGGCTGGTTCAACTGGCGGCCCGACGGCACGATCAAGTACGCGGAGAACCCGCCGAAGAAATACCAGGACATCGTCAACGTTGACTTCTATGCCCCCGAGGCGATTCCGAGCCTGTGGGTGGAGCTGCGCGACATCGTGGTGGGCTGGGTCGAGGAGGGCGTGAAGATCTTTCGCGTCGATAACCCGCACACCAAGCCGCTGCCGTTCTGGCAATGGCTGATCGCCGATGTACGGGCGCTGTACCCCGAAGTGATCTTCCTGGCCGAGGCCTTTACTACTCCGGCGATGATGGCGCGCCTGGGCAAGGTCGGTTACTCCCAGAGCTACACCTACTTCACCTGGCGCAACACCAAGGCCGAACTGGCGACCTACTTCAGCGAACTCAACGAGTCGCCGTGGCGCGAGTGCTACCGGCCGAATTTTTTCGTCAATACACCGGACATCAACCCGGCGTTCCTGCATGAATCCGGGCGTCCCGGGTTTCTCATCCGTGCTGTGCTGGCGACCATGGGTTCGGGCCTGTGGGGCATGTATTCGGGTTTCGAGTTGTGCGAGTCGGCACCGGTGCCGGGCAAGGAGGAGTACCTCGACTCCGAGAAGTACGAGATCCGCCCCAGGGACTTCAATGCGCCGGGCAACATCATTGCCGAGATTGCCCAGCTCAACCGCATCCGCCGGCAGAACCCGGCGCTGCACACGCATCTGGGCCTGAAGGTCTACAACGCCTGGAACGACAACATCCTGTACTTCGGCAAACGCAGCTTTGACGGCAGCAACTTTATTCTGGTGGCGGTCAGCCTTGATCCGCACAACGTGCAGGAGGCGAATTTCGAGTTGCCGCTGTGGGAAATGGGTTTGCCTGACGACGCCAGCACCCAGGGCGAAGACCTGATGAATGGCCATCGCTGGACCTGGCATGGCAAGCATCAGTTCATGCGGATCGACCCGGCGTACCAGCCGTTCGGGATCTGGCGCATTACCGCCTCTTGAGCACACCACAACCTCTGTGGCGAGGGAGCTTGTCTGTGGCGAGGGGGCTTGCCCCCGTTGGGTCGCGAAGCGACCCCCGCTTTTTCTTTCAACAACACCGAGTCGCTGTATTGACGACTGCTTCGCAGCCGAACGGGGGCAAGCCCCCTCGCCACAGGTAAGCCCTTCACCACTGGGGTTCAACCTGTGGCCAAAGTTGAATTCACCAGGAGTTTCACATGGCGAAGAAACCCAAGGCAGCCACGTTCATCAAGGACCCGCTCTGGTACAAGGATGCGGTGATCTATCAAGTACACGTCAAATCGTATTTCGACTCCAACAACGACGGAATCGGCGACTTTCCCGGTCTCATCGCCAAGCTCGACTACATCGCCGACCTGGGCGTCAACACCATCTGGCTGTTGCCCTTCTATCCCTCGCCACGGCGCGACGACGGGTATGACATCGCCGAGTACCGCGGCGTGCACAGTGACTACGGGACCATGGCCGATGCCAGGCGTTTCATTGCCGAGGCTCACAAACGCGGCCTGCGGGTGATCACCGAACTGGTCATCAACCACACCTCCGACCAGCATCCGTGGTTCCAGCGCGCACGCAAGGCCAAACCCGGGTCGGCGGCGCGGGACTTCTACGTGTGGTCCGACGACGATCAGAAATACGACGGCACCCGCATCATCTTTCTCGATACAGAGAAGTCCAACTGGACCTGGGACCCGGTCGCCGGCCAATACTTCTGGCACCGTTTCTACTCCCACCAGCCGGACCTGAATTTCGATAACCCGCAAGTCATGAAAGCGGTGCTGTCGGTGATGCGTTACTGGCTCGACATGGGCATCGACGGCTTGCGCCTGGATGCGATTCCCTACTTGATCGAGCGCGACGGCACCAACAACGAAAACCTGCCGGAAACCCACGATGTCCTGAAACAGATCCGCGCCGAAATCGATGCCAATTACCCCGACCGCATGCTGCTGGCGGAAGCCAATCAGTGGCCGGAGGACACCCAGCTGTACTTCGGTGACACCGACAGGAAAGGCCTGAACGGCGACGAATGCCACATGGCCTTTCACTTCCCGTTGATGCCGCGCATGTACATGGCGCTGGCCCAGGAAGATCGCTTTCCGATCACCGACATTCTGCGCCAGACTCCGGATATCCCCGCCAACTGCCAATGGGCGATCTTCCTGCGCAACCACGATGAACTGACCCTGGAGATGGTCACCGACAAGGAGCGCGATTACCTGTGGAATTACTACGCCGCCGACCGCCGGGCGCGGATCAACCTGGGGATTCGCCGGCGCCTGGCGCCGCTGGTGGAGCGTGATCGACGCCGGGTCGAACTGCTCAACAGCCTGTTGCTGTCGATGCCCGGCACGCCGACCCTGTATTACGGCGACGAGATCGGCATGGGTGACAACATCTACCTCGGCGACCGCGATGGCGTGCGCACGCCGATGCAATGGTCCATCGACCGCAACGGCGGTTTCTCCCGCGCCGACCCGGCCAGCCTGGTGCTGCCACCGATCATGGACCCGCAATACGGCTATCTGTCGGTCAACGTCGAAACCCAGGCTGGCGACCCGCATTCGCTGTTGAACTGGACCCGGCGCATGCTCGCCGTGCGCAAGCAATCCAAGGCCTTCGGGCGCGGTACATTGAAGATGCTGTCGCCGAGCAACCGGCGAATTCTGGCCTACACCCGTGAATACACCGGGGCGGACGGCAGACACGAAATCATCCTGTGCGTGGCCAACGTCTCGCGCAGTGCCCAGGCCGCCGAGCTCGATTTGTCGGCCTACGTCGGCATGGTGCCGGTGGAGATGCTCGGGGGTAACGCGTTCCCGCCCATCGGCCAGTTGAATTTCCTCCTGACCCTCGCGCCCTACGGCTTTTACTGGTTCGGCCTCGCCGCGGAAAACCAGATGCCCAGCTGGCATGTGGAACCCGCACAAAGCCTGCCGGACTTCACCACGCTGGTGCTGAAAAAGCGCATGGAGGAACTGCTCGAAGCGCCGTCACGCCACACCCTTGAGCAGAGCATCCTGCCAAGCTGGCTGCAGAATCGTCGCTGGTTCGCCGGCAAGGATGCCGCCATCGAGCAGGTCGATCTGGCCTACGGCGTGCGCTTCGGCGATGCGCAACATCCGGTGCTGTTCAGTGAGATCAATGTCACCAGCGCTGGCCAGAGCAGTCGCTATCAGTTGCCGTTCGGCTTTATCTCCGAGGATCAGGTCGGTACGCCGTTGCCGCAGCAACTGGCGCTGTCGCGGGTACGGCGCGGACGCCAGGTCGGCCTGATCACCGATGCCTTCAGCCTGGAATCCTTCGTGCATGCCGTATTGCAAGGGATTCAGGCCGGTACCGTATTGGCCTGCAGCGATGGCGACATTCGTTTCGAGGCCACCGCCGAACTGGAAAAACTCGGCCTCAATGCCGAGTCACCGGTGCGCTACCTGTCGGCGGAGCAGTCCAACAGCTCGGTGGTGATCGGCAACAGCATGGTACTCAAGCTGATCCGCAAGGTCGCCAGTGGCGTGCATCCTGAGCTGGAAATGAGCGCCTGTCTGACCGCAGCCGGGTTCAGCAATATCTCGCCACTGCTGGGGGCCGTGGTGCGCCGGGACGGGGCGGGTGAAGACAACCTGCTGATGATCGCCCAGGGCTACCTGAACAATCAGGGCGATGCCTGGGAATGGACGCAAAACAACCTCGAACGGGCGCTGCGCGATGAACTGGCCGACGCCATGTCCGAGCAGGAGCAACACTACAACGCGCTCGGCGAACTGAAAGATTTTGCCGGTATGCTGGGCCGGCGCCTGGGGGAAATGCATCAGGTGCTGGCGGCGCCCAATGCCAACCCGGACTTCTTGCCGCAGGTCACCACGAAGAAGGACGCGCTGGCCTCGGCCAAGGATGTCGCAACGCAAATCGAGCACGCGCTGAACTTGCTCAAGCAGCATCAACATCAACTGACCTCGGCGGACCAGACCCTGGTCAGCCATTTACTGGACAACAAAAAAGCCATTCTCGGACATGTACAAGCGTTGGGTAAAAAGACTGCGGGCGGCTTGCGCATTCGCGTGCATGGCGACCTGCATCTGGGCCAGGTGCTGGTGATCAAGGGCGATGCGTACTTGATCGACTTCGAAGGGGAACCGGCGCGGCCCTTGCATGAACGTCGGGGCAAACACAGCCCGTACAAGGATGTCAGTGGCGTGCTGCGTTCCTTCGACTATGCGGCGGCAATGGCGATCAACGTGCACAACGTCGATAACACGGCGGCGGCCGATGCCGCGCGTGTGCGGGTCACCGAGCGCTATTTGAGTGAAGCGCGAACAGCATTTGTCGACGCCTATCGGCTGGCGGCAGCTAGTCTTGCCCATGCATGGCAAGATCCCGAAGGCGAGGACGCTGCGCTGGCGTTGTTCGGTCTGGAGAAGGCGGCGTATGAAGTGGCCTATGAGGCGGAAAATCGCCCCACCTGGTTGCCCGTGCCGTTGCACGGTTTATATGGATTATTGAGTGGGCTTAAACCCTTTTCCGATCTTGGTGGAGAGTAGTCATGAGTGTCTCGAACAAGGAACAGGGTCATCACAAAGAAGCGCTGCTGCCCGGCGCACGGGATATCGATGCCTTGGTGCGTGCCGAGCATATCGATCCCTTTGCCATACTTGGCCCCCACGGTGATGGTGCCGGTGGACAGTTCATCCGCGCCTATCTGCCAGGCGCCCTGAGTGTGGAAGTTCTGGCCAGGGACTCGGGCGAAGCGCTTGGGAGTCTTCAAGCCACAGAAACGCCGGGGTTGTTTGTCGGGCATTTCGACCGCGCACAAGCGTATCTGCTGCGCACCCGTTGGGCCGGTGGTGAGCAGACGGCCGAAGACCCTTACAGCTTCGGCCCGTTGCTGGGCGACATGGATTTGTACCTGTTTGCCGAAGGCAATCACCGCGACCTCAGTGCGTGCCTCGGTGCCCAGTTCAAGACGGTGGACGGCGTCGACGGTGTGCGTTTCGCGGTGTGGGCGCCGAATGCCCGGCGGGTGTCGGTGGTGGGTGATTTCAACGTCTGGGACGGGCGCCGCCATCCGATGCGCCTGCGGCATCCCACCGGTGTCTGGGAGTTGTTCATCCCGCGCCTGCAAGCGGGGGACGCCTATAAATACGAAATTCTCGGTGCCCACGGCATTCTGCCGCTGAAGGCCGACCCGATGGCGCTGGCCACCAGCCTGCCACCGGACACCGCCTCGAAAGTCGCCTCGCCGCTGAAAATCGACTGGCAGGACCAGGACTGGATGCTGTCCCGTGGCGACCATCAGCGGGTGACGGCGCCCTTGTCGATCTACGAATTGCACGCCGGTTCGTGGCAATGTGAGCTGGACGACCTGGGTGAAGTGGCCCGCCAGTACACCTGGCCGGAACTGACCGAGCGACTGATTCCCTATGTCAAAGACTTGGGCTTCACCCACATCGAACTGATGCCGATCATGGAACACCCGTTCGGCGGTTCGTGGGGTTATCAGTTGCTGTCGCAATTCGCGCCGAGTGCGCGTTATGGCACGCCGGACCAGTTCGCCGCGTTCGTCAACGCCTGCCACCAGGCCGGCATCGGGGTGATTCTCGACTGGGTGCCGGCGCATTTCCCCACCGATACCCACGGCCTCGCCCAGTTCGACGGTACGGCCCTGTACGAGTACGGCAACCCGCAGGAAGGTTTCCACCAGGATTGGGACACGCTGATCTACAACCTGGGGCGCACCGAAGTGCACGGCTACATGCTGGCGTCGGCGCTGCACTGGCTCAAGCATTTCCACGTCGATGGCCTGCGCGTCGATGCCGTGGCCTCGATGCTGTACCGCGACTACTCGCGCAAAGCCGGCGAGTGGGTGCCGAACCGCCATGGCGGGCGGGAGAACCTGGAAGCCATCGACTTCCTGCGCCACCTCAACGATGTGGTCGCCCTGGAAGCACCCGGTGCCCTGGTGATCGCCGAGGAATCCACCGCATGGCCAGGCGTCAGCCAGGGCACGCAACAGGGTGGCCTGGGCTTTGCCTACAAATGGAACATGGGCTGGATGCACGATTCGCTGCATTACATTCAACAGGACCCGGTGTACCGCGCCCATCACCACAACGAGCTGAGTTTTGGCCTGGTGTACGCCTGGTCCGAGCGCTTCATCCTGCCGATCTCCCACGACGAAGTGGTACACGGCAAGCACTCGCTGATCGACAAAATGCCCGGAGACCGCTGGCAGAAATTCGCCAACCTGCGGGCCTACCTGAGTTTCATGTGGGCGCATCCGGGCAAGAAGCTGCTGTTCATGGGCTGTGAATTCGGCCAATGGCGCGAGTGGAACCACGACCAGCAACTGGACTGGTACTTGCTGCAGTACTCCGAGCACAAGGGCGTGCAGAAACTGGTCGGCGACCTCAATCGCCTGTACCGCGAAGAACCGGCGCTGCATGAGCAGGACGATGTGCCGCAGGGTTTCCAATGGCTGATCGGCGATGATGCGATCAATAGCGTTTATGCCTGGCTGCGCTGGAGCAAGGACGGCCGGCCAGTGTTGGTGGTGGCGAACTTTACGCCGGTGCCGCGTGAGGCTTATCGGGTTGGGGTGCCGTTTGCCGGGCAGTGGAGCGAGGTGCTCAACAGTGATTCGTCGATCTATGCGGGGTCCAATTACGGCAATAGCGGTGGGGCGATGGCCGAGGAAACGCCGAGCCATGGGCAGGCGTTGTCGCTGGTGTTGAATTTGCCGCCGTTGGCGGTGTTGGTGTTGAGGCCGGAGGGGTGAACAAGTCATAGGCTTTATAGTAAGTACCGACTTATTCCCAAATTAACTTTGAGCTGCTAGTAGGCGCTAGCAGCTCAGTTTTTTGGTTGATATGAAATAACTAAATTTAATATGTGCTGCTTTTAATAGTCTGGCGGTGGGCTTGGCGGTCCGCTTCTCGCTGCAGGAGAGGGAGAGCGAGTACGGTGATCTTGAGGGGATGACCAATTGGAGAATAATTGGAACGCTTGGGTAGCAGCAGCGGCCACTTCTGGAGTGCCATCAAGCGTAAGCTTATCTGGGTGTATGAGACGAACGACTTGCAAGTAAGTTATTCTTTTTTCGGCTGCGTCTTTCGTGGGGAATATGTCATCCAGATTTTTTTGGTTGTTGATGATTTTTATAGCTAGTTGATAACCCTCGACAATCACACTGTCGGTACCTTGTGGAAGTGTTAGGGGGTGGATGGTGGCAAATGACTGCTCAGTGCGACTCCTTCTACTTGAGCGGGAGTGCCTGGCACCCTCGCTCCTAGCGCCGTGATGGGGTTTTTCTGAGCTTTGTGGGTTTTCACTTCTATAAGTAAAACCAGACCTATTTGTACTTCCGTGCCTCGGATCCGGATTCAGTGGAGGCACTGGAATTTCATCAAATGAATGGAAGTTTTTGGCGGTCGTTAAAATGTCATGAAGCCTTATAAATGCCTTTCTGTGTGCGTAAAATATTCTTGACTCCGCAGAGCGAGGAAATAATTTTTCAGTTAGATTTTGAATTGTGGCCTGAAAATTCCACTGATCCTGGCTAGTGGATAGGTTTTCGAAGTTTTCTAATTCTTCGAGATAGTAAGAAACTGCCTGCCTATTGGCGTCACGGTAGAAAAAATGGTTGCGATTAAGGTCTTCTTTCATGACGTATTTGAAGTTTTCTAGGTATTGTTGTGGGTTGAAGTTCTCTGGAATTTTTCCTTTTTTATCAAAGTAAGTAATTGGGTTGTTTTTGACCATTCTGAATAAATTCATCCCATCTACATTCCCCGCCGGATCCGGATTGATCCACCGCTGCAACCACGGCACGTAATACCTGAACCCATAGTAATAAAGCCCCGTCGCGTCCCGCTCCTTACCCGAATAACGCACGGTCTTGTACTTGGCTTCGGTGTCCGATCGGGCAGCAAAACACGCCGTACCACCAAACGGGTAATACCATTCCTGGCTGATCAGGTCGGCGTTCTGGTCCAGTTCCAGGGCGCTGGACTGCAAGTGGTCGTTGAGGCTGTAGCGCACTTGATTGTTGGCGATGTCCTTGGGCTGTCCGGCGACCCAATGCAGCACCTGCACGCTGTTGCTACCGGCGCTGGCAGTGATCACATGAAGGATTTCACCCGTGCCGCCATGACTACGGATCTCCACGCCGGGCAGGTAGCGCACTTCGCTGATTAGCGTGCGGGCATTGGTCTGGTTCGCGCGGAGCTTGCGTACACGTTGTCCGCCGCCGTCGTAGACATAGCGTTCGTAGTCGTCCTCAGCTTCCTCGCGCACCACCGGGCGCACGACGGTCAGTTGATTGCGCAAGTCCCACTCCATCACCTGGCCAGCTTGCAGTTCCCGCAGGTTGCCATTGGCATCGAACCCGGCAGCGATTTCCGCTTCAGTCGGTGGCCGGCCGTTGCGTTCGGGCAGGCAGCGGTTGCTGTATTTGGCGCGAGTCAAAAGGCGGCCGGGGGCCTGGGCGCCGACGTGCACCAGATCCAGCAGATTGCCGCCAGCGTCGTAGTGGTAGGTCTGGGTGTAGTTGGCGATTTGGTTGGGGTCGGGGGGCAGGGGTTGCAGGTCGGGCAGGGCGGGGCCGCCGTGGCCGGTTTTGGCTTCCCAGCCGCGGGCTTCGATCAGTTGATCGAGGGTGTCGTAGCGGTAGGTCTTGAGCGGTTCGATGCGCTGGTTGTTGAAGTAGCGGATCGGTTGAGCGGCGTCTTCGAGGCTTAGCACGTTGCCGACGGCGTCGTAGCTGTAGCTCAAGTCTTGAAGGGGCGTGCCATCGGCTTTGTGCGCGCTCAAGCCAATCAGGCGTCCGTCCGCGAGGTCGTAGCGATGGCGGGTGATGACGCGGTTGCCGGCGGTTTCCGACTCGATCTGGCCGGAGGCGTTGTAATGGAGAGCGCTGACCAGCGTGATCTCGTCCTCACCGACCAGGGTCAATCGAGTGTTTTTCAATTGGCCGGCGACGGTGTAGGCAAAGCGCTGGCGGTTGCCTAACGCATCCGTTTGCTGGAGGGGTTCGGCGCCTGGCGAGTAGACATGGGACGTGGTGGCGCCATCGCCGGTTTCGAGCAGGGCGTCGCGGGCGGCTTCGCTCGCAGGCCAATCCGGTGTGTCGGCATCGCGCAAGAAGTGCCGGGTCTGTTGCAGCACCGCGCCGCCGAGCCCCAGCTCCTTCAGGTGCAGCGTGCCGGCCGGATCGTCATGGCGGATCAGTTGACCGCAGAGGTTGTGCACGGCTGTGTCAGCATCAACCCCTGCATAGGTAAAACGCTCAACGACCAGTTCAGCGCTATCGTCGCCACGTTCTCGCACCGCCACGGGGCGCAACAGCGCATCGAACTCAGTCAGCGTGCAGCTACCACGACCATCCCAACGCTCAACGATTTGCCCGGCAGCACCGTGCAACGCGACCCGCCACCCGGCGTCGACGCTGTCACTCGCCAACGGCACGCCGGACAGGCTGAACACCTGGCTGAGGTTCACCGGCACCGACACATCGTTCTGCGCCAGGGCAAACAGATACGGATCACGACTGGCCACGGGCCGTCCGGCGGCATTGAAGCGTTGATGCGTGACCCGCGCCTCAGCCGGGTCGGTCGCCTGCCGCCGATGGAACTGCACCGCCCTGAGCGCCAGAGCACGCGGGTCGATGACTGCAAGGGTGGAGGTGCCGCTATGCACATAATCCAAAGGCATGGGTGATGGCCTTGATCAGGGAGGCTGCCATCACAATGCATCACCACCAGAGTCTTGGATACTGTAAGAAATACCAGTTTTAACCAACATATCCATGGGGTGCCTCGCTGGAGCGAAGAAGGCTAACCGGCGCCAGTGGTGGCTAAATTCACACCGGTGTCGCGCTAGACGTATCGCGTCGAGGGTGCCGTTTACCGGATAGTGGAGCGAGGTGCTCAACAGCGATTCGTCCATCTATATCAGGTTCTATTACGGCAACAGTGGTGAGGTGATTTCCGAATAGACGCCGAGCGATGGCAGGACTCGGTGTAGTGACTTCTACCGGATCGAACCATAGCAATTGCGGTGAGGAGTTTACCTAGAGAGAGTCGAGTCTGCGGGTCTAACGGGGGTGGTTCGATTATGGCGCGTAGTAACTGAATTGTCCTTTGGTCAACGGCAACCGTCCCGGGACCACGATCTGGGGGCGATAGAAGGTGTTGATTACCTCACCGATATTTTCGACGGGGCGATCAGCGGCGGTCCATTCGATCACGGCCTCTTGGGTGGCGTCGTTCAGGCTCGGTAGGTCCGCGGCAATTCTAAGTCCCAGGCCAGCCAGCATTTGCTGGCCATAAAACACGGCGTTCACGGCGGTCAGTTCCTCAAGACCTTCTCTGTCTTTAAAATCTTGTGTGTTCCGCGTACCGGTCCGGGAGTTAACATCTTCTTTGTACCAGGATAAATTTTGCACCCGATTAGTCTGTCGATAGTTGGGGTTGACTAGGTCCGTCAGTTCCAGGTGACTATACTGGTAGCGTTCGCCCAAGACCCCCAGGGGCACTTCGTAGCGATGTGCACCAAACTTTGACGTCTGTTTCTTACCAGCTTGGGTATCCATCGAGAAGAATACAAATTGATCAGTCGCCAGGTCGTTGAGATCCTCCTCTGCCGAATGGGTCAAAAGGTTATAGGCATCAACGCCGTCAATGATTTTACCCAGCACATTTTGCCGCGATAAAAACTCCACGCCGTGCTCGTCCACGAAATGTGTCTGACTGAAATGCGTCAGGATGTAATTGTCGCGCGAGAGGTTCTGGATGCGAGTCGCGAGCTGGCGCTGGCCTTCTGTCTCCAATTCACCTTCGAGCTTTCGTACATTGTGCTTGGATAGGCGCTCAATCGCCTGCAAACTACTTTCCCCTGAATGGGGTGTCCACGGCTCCTTCCACTGTTCTTGCCATACTCGGCCGTGCCCCAACATATGGGTGTAGGCTTGGTTGGCTTCTTCGTGTGCTTCGGGATGCAATCCCCATCTATCGATATAGGTCACGGGATTGTTACGCACAAACCGATAGCGCTGGAGCCCGTCGACGTCGCCGGCCGGATCTGGATTAATCCACCGCTGCAACCACGGCGCGTAATACCTGAACCCATAGTAATAAAGCCCCGTCGCGTCCCGCTCCTTACCCGAATAACGCACGGTCTTGTACTTGGCTTCGGTGTCCGATCGGGCAGCAAAACACGCCGTACCACCAAACGGGTAATACCATTCCTGGCTGATCAGGTCGGCGTTCTGGTCCAGTTCCAGGGCGCTGGACTGCAAGTGGTCGTTGAGGCTGTAGCGCACTTGATTGTTGGCGATGTCCTTGGGCTGTCCGGCGACCCAATGCAGCACCTGCACGCTGTTGCTACCGGCGCTGGCAGTGATCACATGAAGGATTTCACCCGTGCCGCCATGACTACGGATCTCCACGCCGGGCAGGTAGCGCACTTCGCTGATCAGCGTGCGGGCATTGGTCTGGTTCGCGCGGAGCTTGCGTACACGTTGGCCTCCGCCATCGTAGATATAGCGTTCGTAGTCATCCTCCGCGTTGTCGCGCACCACCGGGCGCACGACGGTCAGTTGATTGCGCAAGTCCCACTCCAGCGTCTGGCCGGCTTGCAGTTCCCGTAGATTGCCATTGGCATCGAAGCTTGCAGCGATTTCCGCTTCAGTCGGTGGCCGGCCGTTGCGCTCGGGCAGGCAGCGGTTGCTGTATTTGGCGCGGGTCAAAGTGCGGCCGTGGGGCTGGGCGCCGACGTGCACCAGGTCCAGCAGGTTGCCGCCAGCGTCGTAGTGGTAGGTCTGGGTGTAGTTGGCGACTTGGCTGGGGTCGGGGGGCAGGGGATGCAGGTCGGGCAGGGCGGGGCCGCCGTGGCCGGTTTTGGCTTCCCGGCCGCTGGCTTCGATCAGTTGATCGAGGGTGTCGTAGCGGTAGGTCTTGAGCGGTTCGATGCGCTGGTTGTTGAAGTAGCGAATCGGTTGGGCGGCGTCTTCGAGGCTTAGTACGTTGCCGGTGGCGTCGTAGCTGTAGCGCAAGTCTTGAAGGGGGGTGCCATCGGCTTTGTGCGCGCTCAAGCCAAGGAGGCGTCCGTCCGCGAGGTCGTAGCGATGACGGGTGATGACGCGGTTGCCGGCGGTTTCCGCCTCGATCTGGCCGGAGGCGTTGTAACGGAGATCGCTGACCAGCGTTATCTCGTCCTCACCGACCAAGGTCAACCGGGTGTCTTTCAATTCGCCGGCGGCGGTGTAGGCAAAGCGCTGGCGGTTGCCCAACGCATCCGTTTGCTGGAGTGGTTCGGCGCCTGGCGAGTAGACATGGGACGTGGTGGCGCCATCGCCGGTTTCGAGCAGGGCGTCGCGGGCGGCTTCGCTCGCAGGCCAATCCGGTGTGTCGGCATCGCGCAAGAAGTGCCGAACCTGTTGCAGCACTGCACCGCCGAGCCCCAATTCCTTCAGGTGCAGCGTGCCGGCCGGATCGTCATGGCGGATCAGATGGCCGCAGAGGTTGTGCACGGCTGATTCGGCATCAACCCCTGCATAGGTAAAGCGCTCAATCACGTGTTCAGCGCTATCGTCGCCACGCTCTCGCACCGCCACGGGGCGCAACAGTGCATCGAACTCAGTCAGCGTGCAGCTGCCACGACCGTCCCAACGCTCAACGGTTTGCCCGGCAGCACCTTGCAACGCGACTCGCCACCCGGCGTCGACGCTGTCACTCGCCAACGGCACGCCGGACAGGCTGAACACCTGGCTGAGGTTCACCGGCACCGACACATCGTTCTGCGCCAGGGCAAACAGATACGGATCACGACTGGCTACGGGCCGTCCGGCGGCATTGAAGCGTTGATGCGTGACCCGTGTCTCAGCCGGGTCGGTCGCTAGCCGCCGGTGGTATTGAACGGCCCTGACCGCCAGCCCGCGCGCGTCTGAAACCGCAAGGGTGGGCGTGCCGTGATGCGCATGGTCCACAGACATCCGTGACGGCCTCGATCAGGGGGACTTGTCCATTACGATGCACCGCCGTCAATGCCGTGGATACTGTAAGAAATACCAGTTTTACCAGCGCATCCGCACACCCAGGCTGCCAATCAATCCATTCAAATCATTGTCGTCCACGTCGCTGCTGTAGTCAGCGCTAACATACAGACTCACGGTCGGAGTGACCCTGGCGACCAGACCCAGGCCCAGTTCGACGGTCGAGGACTTGCGGCTGCTGCTGATCTTGTCGACCTGATCGAGGGTCACGGTGTTGCCGGTGTACACGGTGTGCCACAAGTTGGTCCGCACGTAGGGTTCGACCGGCATCCCGCTGATGTCGTAACTGCCTTTCAAGTGCGCACCGACTCGACCGCTCCACGAAGTCAGGTCACTGGAAGAGGCGTTGCCCGAGCCTGCATACGGGGTGTCCAGGGTGATGCGCTGATTGATCAATTGCGCCTGGGGTTCAATCACCCAGTTTTCACCCAGACCGATAGGGAAGCCGCCTTCCACCGACAGCGTCATCGCGCTGCCCTCGGTGGCCCTTCGGGTCCCTTGTTCGTTGCGGCTGACGCCGCTGACCCGGCCGCCGCTGGCGGTCAGGTCGACGTGCCAGCCTTGTGGACCGGTCAGGCTCCAATAGGCGCCGAGGTTTTGCCCCTGGAGGTTGAGCGTGTCGTGGTTGGGGTCGGACATGGCCGGGGTGATCGGCGCGCCCTTGTTGTTGAGCTGGTACTGACTCGTACCGCCGACCAGACCGACCCTTTGCGTATGGCCGCTGGCACTTTGCAGGGTGAGGAACGCCGGACCTTTGAGTTCGTGGGTGCCGGGAACGGCCAGTCCCTGGGAAAGGTAATCGGCTTGTGCCTGGCGGGAGGGCTGGCCGTAGAGTTGGTCCCAGGCCGAGGGCGCGGCGTCTTCGGTGGTCAGGCTGGAACTGCGCAGATCGGGATGAGCGCTGAATTGACCGGGCCAGGTTGTTGCAAGGGTAGTCAGACCGATAGTCGGGATGTCCTGGCGATACCACGGCGCTGTTTCCTGTTCGGCAGTGGCAGCGAGCAGTTCAATGGAGGAACACAGCAGAAGTGAACTCGATACAGTGCAAAAAGTGACTTTGATCTCTTGTGAAGTGAGTGAAGTTTTCATGGAGGTCTACCTTGCAGTCGCATGCGGTATCTCGTTCTGGCGTCTCTCCTACCCCGAATGAGGGGCGACCGAATGGATTAGGCGGCGTCACGGGCTGCCCGTTTTTACGGGAGCCCGCGGCGGGTCCTGGTAGTGTTTTCGGGGGTAGTAACGTGAAGTCAAGAAGACCGAAACAGTCGAGTCAAGAAGATGGCCGATCAGTGGTAATGGTTTAAAAGGGCCTGTTCAATGGTGTGTCTCCAGGTTCTTGTTTATTCGAGCAATCGTCAAGAACCTCGGGATAGAGCAGTTTCAATTCCTCACCACCTGACTCGAATCCCCACGTTACCGAACGTTCCCCGTTGTTGGTTGCTGTCGATATTGCTGGTGTAGTCAAGTCCTGCGTACACACTGACCGAGGCGGCAACGCTCAGTACCATGCCGATTCCAAGGTCGGCGGACGAGGTTCGTTGTTGGGTTTCGACCTGATCGACATGGTCAAAGGTGACCGTATCGGTACCGGTGAAGGTGTGCCAGATATTGGCCCGCAGATAGGGTTCCAGCGGCCGGCCACTGACTTCGTAGCGACCCTTGAGGCGTGCGCCGACGCGGCCGGTCCAGGCACTGTCGGAATCGAACGAGACATGGGAGATTCCGTCGTCCTGGCTGTCGAGTTTGACCTTTTGATAAATGGCCTGGGCCTGGGGTTCGACCACCCAGTTGCCAGCCACGACGATCGGGTATCCGACTTCTGCCGATAACGTCGTGACGTGGCCGTCATTGTCGATCTTCAGTCCACTGTCGGAATGGTTGTCGCCGTTGAGCCGGGTGTACATGGCCACGGCATCGAAATAGGCGCCGGCGGGATCGGTGAGGGTCCAGTACACGCCAAGGCTGTCGCCTTTCAGCTCGACGTTGCCGGAGCGTTTGCCTTCGAAGCCCTGATTGAAACCGTCGACATCCCCTTGCAGGCGACTGTGGCCGATGAAGAAACCGCTGCGCTGGGTTTGCCCTCCCGCCAATTGTGAACTGAACAGGTCATTGCCGACCTGGAAGCCATTGAGCGAGCCGTCCAGTCTTGGTGTGACGGTGCCGGCCCAGGTCTGCTCGAGGTTCTTGCCGTAGACCCGGCCCCAACCGGCACCCAGGGCCCCGGTTTCCGTGAGCAGGCGCTGATCGCCTTGACGGTCATGAAAGGTACCCAGTGCTGTCAGGGTCAATTGTGCTGCAGCCGGTGGCACCACCGACCAGGTAGGCACCGCCTCGCGATACAGGGGGATAGGTTCTGCGCCGGGTACGGCGGCCGGTAACACAGGCGCTTCGAGCGTCACGACGCCTTCAGATCCTTGAACCCCGGTCGCCACGACCACAGGCGCGGCGACCGGCACTGCCACGATAGGCACCAGCGTCGGCGGCAAGGCGGGATCCGGGTTGGCGACGGCAACCACGGGCGGCGCCACCACCGAGGAGCGCAAATACCAGCTGTTTTCGCTGCCCGGTGTGATACCGCCTTTGAACAGGCGGTAATCGAAGGCGCCAACCGACACCCGGGCTTTGAGGGCGAACGCGGTGTTGTCGCTGACCGCCGTGCCTTGGGCCTGAACCAGCTGGATGCCGTTTTGCCGGGTCAGGGCACCCGCGCCGCCAATGTTTGTGACGCTGATCAGGGTGCTGCCGGTCAGTGTTCCGTTGTTGATCACCAGCTTGTCGCTGGGTGAACTGTCATCGCCCACGGTGCTTTGCAAGAGCAACTGACCGCCGTTACCCACGTAATTGCCTTCTACCGTCAGGGTGTCGTTGGTACGCGAGTTACCGCCGGCAAGGTCGATGACCCCACTGTTGTTCAAGGTCGCGAGGCGGCCCGCGGTCGAAGATGAGATGCTGCCCTGGATTGACGTCAGCGTACTGCTGCCGTCGATGTTGAACACGCCGGTGCCCGTGGTGCTGTCCCCCAATTGAAGATTGCCATCGAGATCCAGGCGCGAGCCCTTGACCAGATTGAGGGTTTCCCAATTGATATACCGGGCGGCGCCCGATGAAGTGGTGTCGTCGAAGGTCAGCAGGTCATTGCCATTGCCGCCATTGATGCTCGGGGTCTGGGCGAGGGTGCTTTCGGTCAGATTGCGCAAAGTGGCGCGGTCGTTGCCTGCCCCCAGCAGGACTTGCGAGCGGATGATCCCGCCGCCGTCCCACACCAGCGTGTCATCACCGTTGCCGGCGCGAATCTCGCCGACGATTTCTCCGCCGGTAACGGTGATGCTGTCGTTGCCGTTGCTGACACTGATGTTACCGCCGATACGCCCCCCGGAAACGATGATCTCATCGGTGCCCAAACCGGTCACCAGGTTGCGGAGGATCTGCCCACCGGACATATCGAAGATATTGTTATCGAGTTTCATGTCGACCCGGTCGATGATGCCGTCGGTCATCCTGGCCACGTCGCCATCTTCGAAGGCGCCAAGGATGGTGCCGCCGGTCATCAGGAAGGTATCGCGGCCGTCCCCTTGGGCCAGGGACTGAATGGTTCCACCGGACATGATGAAGTCATCGATGCCATTGCCTTGGCTGACCGCCCCGCTGACTTGCCCGGCGCTGATCATAAAGCTGTCCGCCCCGTCGCCCAGATCCACGGCACCGGCCACGGTGCCTGAGGCCATGTTCACAGCGTCGGCGCCAGCACCGAAGGTCACGTTGCCGTTGATCCTGCCGGTGCCATTGGCGGGGAAGGTCAGGGTGTTATTGCCCGACAAATCGGTTAACGGCCCGCTGGTGGCGCTGTCGCAGACGAAGTTGTCGTTGCCGACGGTAGGGGTGAGTGTGCAGGCTGCGTAGGTGGGTTGGGACCAGTTCGCACATAACCAGATCGAGAACAGGCAGGCGCCATGACGGTACTTGGACAGATCTGTCGAAAACTCCATGTTGCCTCCGCGATGGGATCAACTTCCGTTCCTTTGGCCGTCATCGATGACCAGGAACCAGACATGCTTGGCAGCGCGAGTTGCAAGGCAATATCGGGAGCAACTATGACCGGCAAGTACCTTCGGCAACCAAGGCGCTACGTGTGTGTCGCAAGCCCCTGCGGATTTCCGTCAGGGCGGCAACAACGTAGCAGGCACCGATCCAACATGGCTACTGTCAGAAATAACAGGTGGGGGACGATTTCTCGGTACTTCACACTCAATCGCCGCGATTCAAAGATGCACTTCCACCGCCAACGGCAAATGGTCGGAAAGGTGCGTCCACGGCTTGTTGCCGAGTATCTGCGGCTCATGGCTGCTGGCATTGCGCAGGTAGATGCGATCCAGGCGCAACAGGGGGAACCGCGCGGGGTAGGTTTTGGCCGGGCGGCCATGGTGGCGTTCGAAGGCTTCGTGCAGGTAGTCGCGGCGGGCAAGGGCGGCATTGCCCTGCATCTGCCAGTCGTTGAAGTCGCCGGCAATGATCACCGGCGCATCATCCGGCAAAGACTCTAGGAGCTGGCAGAGCAGTTGCAATTGCAGCTGACGATGGCTTTCCAGCAGGCTGAGGTGCACGCAGATGGCATGCACTTCGCTGTGCCCCGGCACGTCCAGCACGCAGTGCAGCAAGCCGCGGCGTTCCGGGCCGGTAATGGAGACATCCAGGTTGCGGTATTCGCGGATCGGGTATTTCGACAGCAGGGCATTGCCATGGTGACCGTCGGGATACACGGCATTGCGCCCATAGGCGAAGTCGCTCCACATGCTGTCGGCAAGGAATTCGTATTGCGAGGTCTGTGGCCAATCGTTGTAGCGTGAGGAGTGGCGGTCGTGCTCGCCGACCACTTCCTGCAGAAACACCAGGTCCGCCGACGTACTGCGCACGGCTTCACGCAGTTCGGGGAGGATGAAGCGCCGGTTGAGCGCGGTAAATCCCTTGTGGGTGTTGACCGTCAGCACGCGCAGTCGGTGGATGTCCGGGGGAGTACTCAACGGCACCGATTCAGCTGTTTGCCGCTTGGAATGACTGGCCACGTTCGCTCCTGTGATTGGGGGCTGCCTATGCATGCGACTGATGCATGGACGGGCAGTTCAGTTTGCCTTTAACGCCGACGCGCCAGATCTGACACTCTGCGTTTAACATCGGCGACCAATGCCCCCTGTAGGAGCGAGCTTGCTCGCGAAAAACCTGAGAGCACCGCGGGGTGTCAGGCTCCCCGCATCATCATTGACCTCCATCGCGAGCCAGCTCGCTCCTACAGAAAAGCACAGGGGGGCTTAGACGAAGACGATTTCATAAGGCAAACGGATGCGCTCCAGCAGCGTGCGCGGCATCAACGGCGCAAGGCCGATGGCGGGTTCACCGTCGAGTTGGCTGGCGTAGGCGTGGGTGGCGTGGCTCTTGCGGGCGACGGTCCAGGCATCGAGGCGCACCTTGCGCGCACGGTGCCAGGGGATCAGCTCCCGGTCCCGCGCCGGCCAGTGCCAGGCCCTGAACGGCACGTCGTTGTAGGTGGCTCCCACACTGGCCGCCGCCCTGGCACTGGCACGGCCGACGGTGTCGTGGTCGACGTTGCCGTCTTCGCACCAGGTGCTGAACACCACATCACCCGGGCGCAGGTAGCGCGCGATGAACTGGGCGATCCGTTCTTCGTGTTCCACCAGGGCGTTGTCGGTA
Source organism: Pseudomonas sp. PDM32 (assembly GCF_019219225.1). Taxonomy (NCBI): domain Bacteria; kingdom Pseudomonadati; phylum Pseudomonadota; class Gammaproteobacteria; order Pseudomonadales; family Pseudomonadaceae; genus Pseudomonas; species Pseudomonas sp. PDM32. The sequence continues at coordinate 254,537 of NZ_JAHUWE010000011.1, read as the reverse complement.
AACCCGCCACGGATCCACTTCAGGCTGTGCATCGGCAACCCGAGTCGGCGGATGGCTTCCACGCTTTCCTGGGGACGAAACACACTGAGGCGTTTTTCCGACCACTGCCGAGAGCCGGGATGGCTGGCGCTGCCGTCGGTGATCGAGATCAATTGCAGCGGGTGGCCCAGGTTGCTGAGCAATTGCAGCAGGCCGCCGCAGGTCACGACTTCATCGCCGGGGTGCGGGGCAATGAGCACTGCGCGAGCACCGGCAGGCACCAGGGATTGGGTGTTGATGACCGCAATGCTGTCCAGTTGCGGGGCACTGTTCCAGATCTGGGAGGGCAGGCTGGCTTCGCTGAGGGAAACGGATTTCATGGGTATACGTCCTTGTGCTGCTTCGCCTTCAGTCGTGCGCGGGACAAGCCCGGCCGACCCGTGAGGGCTGGTGGATAGCGAGGTGCGACAACCCCAACCCTGGATCGCCGCGAATCGAGTATTGCTCATGCAACGCTATTCGTCGCGTCGCGAACCCGGCCAAAATGATTTTTCCGCTCTGCGGCAGTGGCGCGCTGAATGCCTGAGCCTCGTTGTCACTCCTCTTCCTCATGCTGCAACTCGAACAGCAGCAATGAACGACCGGTCACCGAGTACTCGTGGCCGAACTCGAAGCGTTCCTGGCCTCGGATCGACGGCTGGTTGGTGTCGATCATGCACGTCCAGAAACCGCCGTCAGGCACTTCCGGCAGGCGGAAATTGACGATGTCGTGATGCGCATTGACCACCAGCATCAGCGTCGCGTCGGCGCCTTTGCGGCGAATGCCGGTTTCCTGGGCGCGGCCATCGAGCAGCATGCCCAGGCAGCGGTTGTGCGCATCGTGCCAATGCTCGGTGGTCATTTCCGTGCCGTCCGGCGCCAACCAGGTCACGTCCTTGACGCCGATGTCTTCGTTGTAGTTGCCCACCAGAAAACGCCCGCGGCGCAGGATCGGGTAGGTCAGGCGCAACTTGATCAGGCGCTTGACGAACTTGAGCAGAGCCTTGCCGTCTTCGCTGAGGTCCCAGTTGACCCAGCCGATCTCGCTGTCCTGGCAATACGCATTGTTGTTGCCCTCCTGGGTGCGGGCGAACTCGTCGCCGGCCACCAGCATCGGCGTGCCCTGGGCCAGCAGCAGGGTGGCGAAGAAATTGCGCATCTGCCGATGGCGCAGCGCGTTGATCTCGGGATCATCGGTGGGGCCTTCGACGCCGTGGTTCCAGGACAGGTTGTTGTTGCTGCCGTCCTGATTGTTTTCGTCGTTGGCCTCGTTGTGCTTGTCGTTGTAAGAGACAAGGTCGTTGAGGGTGAAGCCGTCATGGGCCGTGACGAAGTTCAGCGATGAGTAGGGGCGGCGACCCCGTTCATTGAACATATCGCCCGAAGCGGTCAGGCGGCTGGCGAAGTCCGCCAGTTGACCGTCGTCGCCCTTCCAGAATGCGCGCACGGTGTCGCGGAATTTGTCGTTCCACTCGACCCAGCCTGGTGGAAAATTGCCGACCTGATAACCGCCAGGGCCACAGTCCCAGGGTTCGGAGATCAGCTTGACCTGGCGCAACACCGGGTCCTGGCGGCAGGCGACGAGGAAACTGTGGCGCTCATCAAAACCGTCGTGATAGCGCCCGAGTATGGTCGCCAGGTCGAAACGGAACCCGTCCACGTGCATTTCCGAAGCCCAGTAGCGCAGGGAGTCGGTGACCATCTGCAGCACGCACGGATGACTCAGGTCCAGGGTGTTGCCGGTGCCGGAGTCGTTGATATAGAAGCGCTTGTCATCGGGCTTGAGGCGGTAGTAGGACGCGTTGTCGATGCCGCGCATGGACAGGGTCGGGCCTTGCTCGTTGCCTTCGGCGGTGTGGTTGTAGACCACGTCGAGGATCACTTCCAGATTCGCTTCGTGCAGGTGCGCGACCATTTCCTTGAACTCGGCAATCTTGCCACTGGCCAGGTAACGCGGGTCGGGGGCGAAGAACGCGATGCTGTTGTAGCCCCAGTAATTGGTCATGCCCTTGTGCAGCAAATGCTGGTCGTTGACGAACGCGTGGATCGGCAGCAACTCCACGGTTGACACGCCGAGCTTGCGGATGTGCTCCAACACGTCATCGACCATCAGCCCGGCAAAGGTTCCGCGCAGGTTTTCCGGGACCGAAGGGTGACGCATGCTGAAGCCGCGCACATGGGTTTCATAAATGATCGTCTTGTCCCACGGTACGCTGACGCGGTGGTCGTGGCCCCAGGTGTGCGCCGGGTCGATGACCTTGCACTTGGGTACGAAGGGCGCGCTGTCACGTTCATCGAAGCTGAGGTCGGCGTCGGGGTGGCCGATGGTGTAGCCGAACAGCGCTTCGGACCATTTCAACTTGCCGACCAGTTGTTTGGCGTAGGGGTCGATCAGCAGTTTGTTGGGGTTGAAGCGATGACCGTTGGCCGGGTCGTACGGACCGTAGACGCGATAACCGTAAATCAGCCCGGGATGAGCATCGGGCAGGTAGCCGTGGAAGATCTCGTCGGTGTATTCGGGCAGTTCGATGCGTTCGAGCTCAACCTCGCCGCTGTCGTCGAACAGGCACAGTTCAACCCGAGTGGCGTGGGCGGAAAACAGGGCGAAGTTGACTCCCAGTCCGTCCCAGGTGGCACCCAGCGGGAAGGGCAGGCCTTCACGGATTCGCGTGGCTTCAGCGCGGGGGGCTGGCGCGGGGGCTTTCTTTGGGCTGGTCATAAGTGCTCCTGGCTACAAATACTCGCTGATCAGCATTGCAACCTGTGGGAGCGAGCTTGCTCGCGAAGGCGGTGTGTCAGGCAACATCAATGCTGGATGTGATGGCCTCTTCGCGGGCAAGCCCGCTCCCACAGTGTTTGGTGGTGTGGCTGCAAGTTCCCTGTGGGAGCGGCGGTGCGACGATTCGACTTGCCCGCGAAGGGGCCTCAAGACAAATCAAACCGCGGGCGGTTTTCGTGGTGCTCGAGGCTTTTTCTCGACGGCCTTTTCTCCCGGCGGGATCACTTTCGAGGCCGCTGCGGGCTTGGCCTTGGTTTTGGGCGCAACGACTTTGCTTTCACCGGCCTTGCCATTGGCCGTTTTGCTGACCGGGGTTTTGCTCGCCGCTGCCTTGGCAGGTTTCTTTGGTGCCAGGGCTTCGGCTTCCGCCAGTTTGCATGCCATCTCCCAGTGGCGGGCTTCCTGACCTTCTGGTTTTCCTTCGGACTCCCAGATCTGATAGGCGAATTCGCGGATGCGTTTATCGTCGGTACTCATCGCTATGCTCCTGAACTGAACTCAAGTGTGGTTAGTTTGAATAATGAGATTGACCGGGAAATCCCCCAGAGCGGCGCTGATCAGCAGCTCTCTGTGTTGTGTGACTGTGATGCCGGTGAAAAGTCCCTTTAGATGTTCGTCCGCAACGGTGAACGGCAGTTTGACCCGGGTATCGCCCCACAGCGGCGCGTGGACCTGGGGTACGGCACTGTTTTCCAGCAGTTCGGCACAGCGTATCGGCACAATCACGATGGCGCGTTCTTCCTCCCGTTCGCGGACAAAAGCCAGCACTCGATGGGCCTCGCTGCCCAGCACGTCCAGGGCCTGGTAGGTACCACGCCGAAACAGCTCGGCATGTTCGGCGCGCAGGCCCAGGGTACGCGCAACCAGGGCTTGCTTGATGCGCCCGTCCTGCCAGTTCGATAACAGGTCCGGCAGGTCTACCCTGTGCTGCAGTGCCTGCTGGCGACTGGCGTAATCCACGGGGCGACGGTTGTCCGGGTCGACCAGGCTGAAGTCCCAGAAATCGTTGCCCTGATACAAATCCGGCACGCCGGGCACCGTCATGCGCAGCAAGGTTTGCGCCAAACCGTTAAGGGCACCGGGGGCGGCAATCGATCGGGCCGCCCTGGCGAGGGCCGCACGCAGCAGCTCACCTTCGGGGCTGAGCAACAGGCGCTGGATAAAGTCCTCGATCGCTTGCTCGTAAGCGTCATTGGGCGCGCTCCAGCTGGTTTGCAGCTTGGCTTCGCGCAGGGCCTTGCGCTGCCATTGCCAGAGGCGTTTGGCGTAGTCCTCGAGCGCCGACGGATTATCGATAGCCAACTCCAGCGGCCAACTGCCGAGGATCGCCTGATACAGAATCAACTCATCGCCCGCCGACGGCACTTGATCGTCCTGGCGCAATGGCCGGGCGAGGGCGCGCCACAGGCCGATCTGCTCGCTGTACCAGCCGCTGCGTTCACTCAGTACCGCCAGCCGCGCGCGTGAGTCTTCGCCACGCTTGTGGTCGTGGGTAGCGCTGGCCAGCAGATTGTCCGGGAAGTTTTCAAGGCGCTCGATGCAGGCCCGATGAAAGTCGGCAAACGGCGCACTGAACTGCTCGGTGCTGAACCCCACGTCATTGCGCGAGAGCAGGACGGCCGAACGATAGAACGCAGTGTCTTCCACCGCTTTTGCCGCGGCAGGCGAGGTCAGTTGCTGGAAGCGCACGCAGGCGTGCTTGAGGCGTTTGCGCTGGCGACCGACCGGGCGTTGCCGCCAGGGCTCGCCACCGAGCCAGCCGGCCAGGCAATCGAGCACCGGCCAGTCTGCCTCGCCCAGGGTTTGGCGGGCGCCGGCCATGGCCTTCTGGAAAAACACCTCGTCCTGGCCTGTCCGGCCGAGGGGGCCGATGTAGGTGCGGTACACCGGGAAATGCACGATCAGCGCCTGCAAGGCCCGGCGAATCGCACCGAGGGTCAAGTCGCGGGTCATGAGATTGTCTCGGGCCACTTGCAGCAAGGCCTGGGCGACGCTTTCGAAATCACCGGCCAGGGAACCGTTGAGGATTTGCTGGCGGGCCAGTTGTGCTTCCTGGGAGAAATCAGCGGGCCGCTCACTGTGGCGCTGCCAGAGTTTGGCCAGTGTCTGCTCGCCCCGTGGGTCGTGTTGCAGCAGTGACAGCTGGTTCATGAATTCATAACCGGTGGTGCCGTCCACTGACCAGTCGAGGTGCAGAGGCTCGCCTTCGCCGAGGATTTTTTCGACAAAGATCGGCAGATGGCGGCCTGTGGACAGGCTGTCGACCCGACGCCGCAGCTTTCGGCAGTAGCCTCGCGGGTCGGCGAGGCCGTCGATGTGGTCGATGCGCAACCCGTCGATCAGCCCCTCGGCCACCAGTTGGAAGATCTTCGCGTGGGTGGCTTCGAACACCGCGGGACGCTCGACGCGCAATCCGCCCAGTTCGTTGATATCAAAGAAGCGCCGCCAGTTGATGTCATCGGCGGCCGTGCGCCAGCTGGCGAGGCGATAGCTCTGGCGCTCCAGCAGGTTATGCAGGCGCTGGAAGCCTTCGTGGGTCAGTGAGTCGTAGTGCTTCAGGTGCCGGTCAATGGCTTGAGCAATAAGCGGATCGCTGACCAGATCGCGCAGTTCCGCTTTCAGCGGTATGGCCAAACTGTGGGCGTCGGTCTGGTAGCTCAGGGTGCTGAAGCGATCGGCCAGGTTTTTCAGTTGTTCGGCCTGCTCCGTATCGAGCGCTGCATCGGTCTTGAGCAGTTCGCCGTAATCCCAGGGGCAAATGGGAAAGCGATGTTCGTAGTGCTCGACATGGAAGCTGCCGTGCCAGGCATCGAAGCGCAAGGGCAGGGTGCCGTCCTGCAACGCCACGCCGTAATCGCTGCCCAGGAACGGCAGGAGCAACTGGCCTTCCATCAACGGATCGGGAGAGTGCCACTGGATGTCGAAAAACTCGCCGTAGGGGCTCAGGCGTCCCCACTCCAACAGGTCCAGCCACCAGGGATTGTCAGCGCCGCCGACCGCCATGTGGTTGGAGACAATGTCGAGGATCAACCCCATGTTCTGCTCGTGCAAGGCGTTGACCAGGTTGCGCAGCGCCACTTCGCCACCCAGTTCCGGGTTGACCCTGGTCGGGTCCACCACGTCATAGCCATGCATCGATCCGGCTCGGGCACGCAACAGCGGGGAGGCGTAGACATGGCTGATGCCCAGGCGCGCGAAATACGGCACCAGCGGCACTGCGTCTTCCAGCGTGAAGCCTTTATGAAATTGCAGGCGCAGCGTCGCGCGCAGCGGGCGGGTAGGCTGTCGGGTCATCGGTCACGCTCGGCCGCCTGCAGTCGCGCACAGGCAAGCAGTTCCAGGCGCCGCGCGGCATCCGGTCCATCGAGCAGGGCTTCGCTGTAACCCGGCAGGCGGCGCGACCAGTTTGGGTGGGTGTCGATGGTGCCGGGCAGGTTGGCCTGTTGTTCCACGCCAAGGGCATCTTCCAGCGGCAGCAGCACCAAGGGGGCCCGGGTATGACCGAGAAAACGCACGCTGGCATCGAGCACCTGGTCGGTTTCGTGGGATTCTTCACGGAAGTTCTGCGGGTCCTGGCTCAGTGCCCGGCGCAGGCCCTCGCGCTCGCGCTCGCGATGCTGGCGCCATTCGATCTCACCGCTGGCGTCGACCATGCCGAGCCGGGCGTTCCAGTCGATGTCGCGACCATGCCACCAGCCGTTGAGGGTGGGCAGGTCATGGGTACTGGTGGTCGCCAGGGCGTTGTCCGGCCAGTCGAGGATCGGCTTGAAGTGCGTGTTGTCCTGCTCGAACAGCAGCACCCGCATGCCGAGCATCGAACGGGCGATGAGTTTTTCCCGCAGGCCGTCCGGCACGGTGCCGAGGTCTTCGCCGAGGACGATGGCCTGGTGCCGATGGGATTCCAGGGTCAACAAGCGCAGCAGGTCGTCCACCGGGTAATACAGGTAGGCGCCGTCGGCTGGCGGTGAGCCGTTGGGGATCACCCACAGCCGCTGCAGTCCCATGACGTGATCGATACGCAAGCCACCACAATGGGCGAAATTGGCCCGCAGCATTTCGATGAATGCCCGGAAACCATTGCGTACCAGCCCTTCAGGGGAGAACGCGGAAATTCCCCAGCCCTGGCCCGTGCGGTTGAGTATGTCCGGTGGTGCGCCGACGGTGAGGGACGCGAGCAGTTCGTCCTGACGGCTCCACGCCTGGCTGCCGCCGCCATCGGCGCCAACGGCCAAGTCAGCGATCAGGCCGATGCTCATGCCGCTGGCACGGGCGGCGGTTTGCGCGCGTTCCAGGCAGCGAGTGATCAGCCACTGGCAGAAGGCGAAGAAGCCGATGCGCCCGGCATTCTCTTCGGCAAAAGCCGCGAGTTCGGCGCTGCGCGGATTACGCCAGGGTTCGGGCCACAGTCGCCAGTCGAGGCCTTCACCGCGGGCGGCGCGTGCCTCCTGTATGGCTTCGAAGCGACAGTGGTTTTCCAGCGCTTCGCCGGCAGCGTGACGAAAACTGCTGAAGTCTTCGTGCAAGGGGTGTTCACCCTGGACAAAACCTTCGTACAGCGACTGCAACAGCCGATGCTTGGCTTCGGCGGCGGCCGGCCAGTCAATCAGCGCACGCTCCTCCAGCGCCTTGAGCTCAATGGCCAGCCCGGTTGCATCGATCGCGGTGCGCAGGGCGCGCTCGCCGAGAATGGTGCCGGGGGCGCAGTAAAGGCTGTTGAGAAACAGACGGCTGGACGGCGAATACGGGCTGTAGCGTTGGGTGTCATTGGAAAACATTGCATGCAAGGGGCTGATCGCCAGCGCCTCGGCGCCACGTTCACCGGCCACCCGGGCGAGGTCCTCCAGCGCCTGGGTGTCACCAAACCCGCCATCGCCAGGGCGGCGCAAGGCATACAATTGCACGCTCAGGCCCCAGGCACGCGGGATCGGGTTATCCACGGCATCGGCGACGCTGTAACAACGGGGTGGGGCCACCGCCAGGGTGAAGGTTTGTCCGTCGATACTGACCTGTTGATAGCCGACCGGTACCAGCCCCGGCAGTTTTGCGTTGGCGTCCAGCTTGAGGTTGAGCCGCGAACCGTCTTCGAGGTGGATTTCGCAAGGGGTTTCAGGTGCAAAGAAACGCGCCAGATCCAGGCCAACTCCAACATCGGCGGTGATCAATGGCGGCAAGTGATGGGTCTGTTGCGCCGCTTGCAATTCCAGCAGGCTGGCGTCGATTTCCTGGGCGCTGCCTGCCGGGTGGCCAAGGCCGGTCAGCACATTGCGCAACACGGAGGGTGCGACTTTTTGCGGGCGGCCGTTGGCGTCGATCCAGTCGACCGCGAGGCCGGCACGGCTGGCCAGAATTTCCAGTTGCGCATCACTCATGGACGCTCTCCATACGAAGTGGCATAGGGGCTGCGGCGGCGAGACTGACGAGCGCGCAATACGGGGCAAGGGTGCCCTGGTCCAGCAGATCGGCGCTCTGTGGCGGGTATTCGAACAACCGCGTGGCACCGGTCTGTGAGGAGTGGACTACGGGCTTGTCGCTGAGGTTCAGGTCAATGCGCAGCTCGCTGCCATCGCCCAGGCGCCAGGCGGCACTGACCGCGCCTTCGCCCAGCTCGTCAGCCCCCAGTGCCTGGGTGCCCGGCAAACGGGGGATGAGGAGCCGGTGACGGATCTGCAACAGCCGGCAATACAGGTCGTGCATCTCAGTATGGCCGGTCGAAGGCAGGACAGGGCGGGACGCTGAAAATGTCTGCGGATCGTTCGGGTCAGGAATGTGCTCGCGCAGGAGTGGATCGGCAAACACGCTGAACGCCGCGAACTCGTTGCGCCGGCCGTCCCGTACCAACTTGGCCAACTCACCGTGATGGCTGGTGAAATACAGGAAGGGTTGCTCGACGGCGAACTCGTCGCCCATGAACAGCAGCGGAATCATCGGCGACAACAGCAGCAACACCGTGGCGGCCCGCAGCGCTTGCGGGTGGGCGAGTTGATGCAGGCGCTCGCCGAAGGCCCGGTTGCCGATCTGGTCATGGTTCTGCAGGAACAGGATGAAAGCGCCGGGTGGCAAGTGCCCGCTGGGTTCACCGCGTGCCACGCCATGGCGATTGACATGACCCTGGAACACGAAACCCTGGCTCAGGCAGCGCGCCAGTTGTTCGGTGGGGTTGTGCGCGTAGTCGGCGTAATAGGCCTCGGTTTCGCCGGTCAGTAACACATGCAGGGCATTGTGGCCGTCATCGTTCCACTGCGCGTCGTAACCCTGCTCGAGCAGGCCGGCCTGGTTGTGTTCGTTCTCCACCATCAGCCACACATGCCGCGCCGATCCCGTCTGCTGGCGCACCCGTTGTGCCAGTTCCTGGAGGAAATCCGGGTCTTCGATGGCGTGCACCGCGTCCAGACGCAAACCGTCGAAACGGTATTCGAGCAGCCACATCAAGGCGTTTTCGATGAAAAAGTCCCGGACTTCGCGGCGGCGAAAATCGATGGCCGCGCCCCACGGCGTCTGTTTGTCTTCGCGAAAGAAGCCCTTGGCATAATGATGCAGGTAATTGCCGTGCGGACCGAAGTGGTTGTAGACCACGTCGAGAATCACCGCCAGACCATGACCGTGGGCGGTGTCGATCAAGTGTTTGAGCTGCTCGGGTGACCCGTATGAAGCCTGGGGCGCGTAGGGCAGGACGCCGTCATAGCCCCAATTGCGCTCCCCGGGAAACTGCGCGATGGGCATCAGTTCGATCGCGGTGACGCCCAGCTCGACCAGGCGTGCCAGATGCTGCTCGACGGCACTGAAGCCGCCGAGGGCACCGACGTGCAACTCGTAGATCACCGCTTCGTTCCACGGCCGTCCCGGCCAGGCACTGTGTTGCCAGGCATAGGCCAGCGGATCGACCACCACACTGTGCCGGTCGATATCGCCGTCCTGAGCGCGGGAAGCCGGGTCGGGCACTTCCAGTTCGCCGTCGATGCTGTAGCGGTAACGCGTGCCCGCCGCGCATCGGGTATTGCTCACGAACCAGCCGTCGGCCTGGGGCAGCAACGGCAAGGACTGTCCATGTTCCAGTTCGACACTGACGTAAAACGCATCTGGCGCCCACAACGCGAATTGCGTGTGCTCTGCGTCCAGCATGATTGCGCCGTGGGGCCAGGTCTCAAGGGTCCGTAACGGCATCTTGAAAGCCTCTTACTGTTTGTTCGATTTCCCCAACGCTTTCGCCACAAGCTGTTCATAGAGTTCGGCGTAGGGTTCGACCGCCTTGCACCAGTTGAATGGCGCTGCCATGGCCCGGCAGCGCATGGCGTGCAGCAGGTCGGGGAAGGCGAACACCTTGAACGCGCGGCTCAGGGCTTCCTGGTAGCTCTGCACCGTTGATTCATCGAACAGGAAGCCGGTCACGCCGTTTTCGATGGTGTCGGCCAGGCCGCCGGTATTGCGCGCCACCGGCAACGAGCCGAAGCGCTGGGCGTACATCTGGCTCAGACCGCAGGGCTCGTAACGCGAAGGCATCAGCAGGAAGTCGCTGCCGGCGAACATGCGCCGGGCATCGGTTTCGTTAAAGCCGATGCGCACGCCGATCTGGCCGGGGAAACGCAGGGCCAGTTCGCGCATCGATTGCTCTTCTTCCGGCTCGCCACGACCGATGATCGCGATCTGCCCACCGGATTTGACGATGTATTCGGAAACCGCTTCGGTCAGGTCCAGGCCTTTCTGATAGACCAGGCGCGACACCACGGCGAACAGCGGCCCTTCGGAGTCTTGCAGGCCGAACAGCTCGCGCACATGGGCGGCGTTCACCGCCTTGCCATCCCAGTCGCCAATTTCGAACGGGCAGAACAGGTGCGGGTCGGTCGCCGCATCCCAGCTTTCATCGATGCCGTTGGGAATCCCGCTGAGCAGGCCTTGCTGGGTCTTGGCAGCGAGGAAACCGTCGAGTCCGCAGCCGAAATCCGGGGTGGTGATTTCCTGGGCGTAGGTCGCGCTGACGGTGGTGATGTGGCTCGAGTAGGCCATGCCGGCCTTGAGGAACGACATCTTGCCGTAGAACTCCATGCCTTCCTGTTGTAGCGCGTGATGAGGAATGCCCAGTTCGGGGCACGAGCCCAGGCTGGTCACGCCTTGATAGGCCAGGTTGTGAATGGTGAACAGTGTTGGTGTGCGCTGTCCGCGCCAGTGCATGTAGGCCGGGGCCAGGCCGGCCGGCCAGTCGTGGGCGTGCACCAGGTCCGGGCACCAGTGGATTTGCGCGAGGTTGGCGGCGATGTCGGCCGCCGCCAGGCCCAGGCGGGCGAAACGGATATGGTTGTCCGGCCAGTCGCGGCCGTTGTTGGCGCCGTAGGGTGAACCTTCGCGCTCGTAGAGTTCGGGGCAGATCAGTACGTAGATGACCAGACCATCGGGCATGTCCATGCGCCCGATCTTGCACGGTGGCAACGCGGCATGACCGCCGAGTTCACCGATGATATGGATGGGGTTCTCGCTGTGCAGCACCTGCGGGTAACCCGGGATCAACACTCGCACATCGTGCAGATGGGCCATGGCCCGTGGCAGCGCCGCGGAAACGTCGCCCAGGCCACCGGTTTTCACCAGGTCGGCAATTTCCGAGGTCACGAACAACACTTTCTTACGGTTCGGATTCTGCTGGGCTGCCGGAGTCAGCGTCCTGGTGCCGGGCACGCTGACGGGTTGGGTGTTCGCGGCAGTTACGGCGCTCGATTCGCCGACCTGATGAGCACGTTCTCCCTGTATTTCCAAAGCCGTACTGATCATATGAATCTCCCGTGCTGTTGATCTAATTCTTAGGTCTGGCAAACGGTGTTTCATGGCCAATTCCCGTGGCCGGGCGCAAAAGCGCTGCGCATCAGTGAGCAAGCGCTGCCCGATGCGTCGAAGCAAAAGGGGTGAATGGGCCGTTGCAAAGATTGCACCAGTCGCAACGCACCTTCTTGTCAGAGGACCGATCGGGAATGGAAAAAGTTTCGACTGTTTTTCCACTTTGTGACCGACCGGTTTCGCTTTGAGAAAATGAGTCTAGGCCAGAACTTAGAGCGGTAAAGGGCCAATGGCAAAATTGTTCGACAATCGGTTTGTAGCGGTACGGACGTGCCTGATCGAGGTGCAAACGCCCCGACGAAGTGCATGTTTTTTTGCGTTTTTGCCGCAAAAAGTCACCGGGCAGTCACATGAATGTGCGACGTGATCGAGCGGTCGCGCACCAATGCGGTGCGTGCGTTAAGTCCCGGATTTGGCTGAACCACTGCCTTACTGCCGGTCGCGATGCCTTGTTATAGTTCGGGCCTCGTTTTTTGCCCGCAAAAGGATCAATGGAATGTCTCAGTACAGCGCGTTCAACGTCGAACTGGTTGATAAAATCGCCCATGTGCAGATCAACCGGCCGGAGAAGATCAACTCGATGAACGCTGCGTTCTGGAGCGAGATCGTCGAGATCTTCCAGTGGATCGACGACACCGATGAAGTGCGCGTGGTGGTCCTCAGCGGGGCAGGCAAGCATTTCTCCTCGGGTATCGACCTGATGATGCTGGCCGGTGTGGCCAATGAACTGGGCAAGGACGTCGGCCGCAATGCGCGCCTGCTGCGGCGCAAAATCCTTACCCTGCAAGCGTCGTTCAATGCCGTCGACAACTGCCGCAAACCGGTGCTTGCAGCGATTCAGGGCTACTGCCTGGGTGGCGCCATCGACCTGATTGCCGCGTGCGACATGCGTTATGCCGCCGAGGACGCACAGTTCTCGATCAAGGAAATCGACATCGGCATGGCCGCCGACGTGGGCACGCTGCAACGCTTGCCGCGGATCATCGGTGACGGCATGCTGCGCGAACTGGCTTACACTGGTCGCACCTTTGGCGCCGACGAAGCGCGCAGCATGGGCCTGGTCAATCGCGTCTACAGCGACAACGCCAGCCTGCTCGACGGCGTCATGGGGATTGCCCGCGAAATTGCCGGCAAGTCGCCGATCGCCGTCACCGGCACCAAGGAGATGATCAGCTACATGCGTGACCATCGCATCGATGACGGCCTCGAATACATTGCCACCTGGAACGCCGCCATGTTGCAATCCACCGATCTGCGCGTGGCCATGGCCGCCCATATGAGCAAACAGAAACCCGAATTTCTGGATTGATTAACCATGATTCCTCGCTGGACCACTGCAGTACTGGATACCGATCAACCCGGCGGCTGGGCCGTCGCACGCAGCCCCGAAGGCTTTCTGTTCGATGACAATGGCGCCCTGTTTCCACGTGAATGGTTGAAGCGTCAGGACCTGTCGATTCTCGCCGAGCACGGCATCGGTCATCTCGATGGCGAGCCGGTCTATCTGCTGGAGCTGCGCAGTCAAAGCGAAGTGCCGGGCTGCAACTGGAAAGGCTTGCGGGCGTTCATGCTCGAAGGCGATCACACGGTCTACAAGGTGCTCGGTTACGCCGCACAGATCGGCACCTGGGCCCGTGAACACCGCTTTTGCGGCAATTGCGGCCAGGCGACCCATCAGGTGGTGCGTGAGCGGGCGATGTACTGCGAGCCGTGTGACTTGCGCTATTACCCGCGGATTTCACCGAGCATGATCGTACTGGTGACCCGTGGCGACGAGATTCTGTTGGGGCGTTCGCCACGTTTTGTGCCGGGGGTCTACAGCACCCTGGCCGGGTTTGCCGAGCCGGGCGAGTCGGCCGAGGACTGCCTGATTCGCGAGGTTCGCGAAGAGGTGAGCATCGAGGTCAGGAACATCCAGTACATGGGCAGCCAGTGCTGGCCGTTCCCGCACTCGATGATGCTCGGCTTCCATGCCGAATACGCCAGTGGCGAGATCGTCTGCCAGGAAGACGAGATCGAGGACGCCCAGTGGTTCAACGTGCACGCGCTGCCGCCGTTGCCGGCGTCGCGCTCGATTGCCCGTTACCTGATCGACGTCTACGTGGCGCGGCGTTTAGGCCACGCTGAACCAGTGCTGCCAGGCTAGGCGCACGGTCAGGCCCAACACCACGGTGATGAACACCGGACGAATGAATTTCGCGCCGCCGCTGATGGCGGTGCGGGCGCCGAAGAAGGCGCCGACCATCAATGACGAGCCCATGCACAGGCCGATGATCCAGTCCACCTGACCGGAAAAGATGAAGATCGACAGCGCCGCCGCGTTGCTGACGAAGTTCATGCTGCGCGCCACGCCGCTGGCTTTCACCAGGTCGATGGGGTAGAGCAACAGGCTGCTCACGGTCCAGAACGCGCCCGTGCCGGGACCGGCGACGCCGTCATAGAAACCGAGGCTGAAGCCCTGGGTCGACTGCCACGTTTTCTTGATCGGTGCATCGCTGTCCGTCGGCGCTTTCGGCGTGCCGCCAAACAATAGATAGACACCGCAGGCGAAGACGATCACCGGCAGCATTTTGTTCAGCCATTCCGCCGGCAAGTAGTGCGCGACCACGGCACCGGTCAGCGCGCCGACCAGTGTACCGACGATGGCGTGCACCCATTGCGCGGGGTGGAACAGCTTGCGTCGGTAGAAGGTGAAACTGGCAATCGCCGAGCCGAAGGTCGAACTGAGCTTGTTGGTGCCCAGCACCAGATGCGGCGGCAGGCCGGCGGTCAACAGGGCCGGGGTGGTCAACAGCCCACCGCCACCGGCGATGGCGTCGATGAAACCGGCAACAAAAGCGACAAGGGCCAGGATGGCCAGGGTGGAGAGGTCAACGCTGAGTTCGAAAGGCATGGGATCGGCTTATTCGGCGGGTGCAGAAAGAGGCTGCGGGGAAGGGGCGGTATGTTACCTGTAACCTTTGCATGATGCTTTGTGAACAACACAAAAACCTGTGGGAGCGGGCTTGCTCGCGAAGGGGCCATCAGATCCAACATTGATGTTGGCTGACACACCGCTTTCGCGAGCAAGCCCGCTCCCACAGGTGGTATCGGTGAGTTTACAGACCCAGATCCGACAGGCTCGGATGATCGTCAGGACGACGCCCCAGCGGCCAGTGGAACTTGCGCTCGCTTTCCTTGATCGGCATGTCGTTGATACAGGCAAAGCGATGGGCCATCAGGCCGTCCTCGTTGAACTCCCAGTTTTCGTTGCCGTAGGAACGGAACCAGTTGCCCGAGTCGTCGTGCCATTCATAGGCATAACGCACGGCGATGCGGTTGTCGGTAAAGGCCCAGAGTTCCTTGATCAGTCGATAATCCAGCTCCTTGGCCCATTTGCGGGTCAGGAAGCCTTTGGCTTCTTCGCGGTTATGGGCGAACTCGGCGCGGTTTCGCCACTGGGTGTCCAGGGTGTAGGCCAGGGACACGCGCTCCGGATCGCGGGAGTTCCAGCCATCCTCAGCCAGGCGAACTTTTTCAATGGCCGATTCACGGGTGAAAGGGGGCAATGGCGGACGAACTTCGGCATTAGACATTTCAAGTCTCCGTATCAAGTTAAAGTTAAAACAATTGTCGAGCTTGATCAGGTTGCTACAGGTCCAATAACTTTCGCGCCATGCATTGCGCATTATCGGCGGCACTGTGATCACCCGTTACAAGCGCCACGGTAATGGCACCATCGATCAGGATCAGCAGCTGTCTGGCCAGCGTCTGCGGATCCTCGGCACCATGTTCGGTACACAGCTCGCACACGTAGTCGAGCAGTTTCTGTTTATGTTCTTTGGCGACCAGGCGCACCGGGTCTTGCGGGTCGCCGGTTTCGCCACTGGTGTTGATGAAGGCGCAGCCGCGGAAACCTTCGGAGGCGAACCACGACTTGAGTACGGTAAACAGGTTCAGCAGCCGCCCGGCCGGCGTCTGTGCCTGGCCGACTTCGCTGCGGTACCAGTGCATCCAGCGCTGATCGCGGCGTTGCAGGGCGGCCACGACCAGTTCGTCCTTGTTGGCGAAGTAGCGGTAGATGCTTTTTCTGGAGACACCGGCGGTTTTCACCAGGAGATCCATGCCAGTGGCGGCTATGCCACTTTTGTAGATCAACTTTTCGGTGACATCCAGAATGATGTCGCGTGTGTCGTTGCTATTGATTTCGTTCATGTGGCTAACAGTAGAACGATCGTTCTCCTTGGTCAATCGATATTTTTGCAGTGCCTGATAAATGGTCTTCGCGAGCAAGCCCGCTCCCACATTTGAAATGCATTCCCCCTGTGGGAGCGGGCTTGCTCGCGAAGGGGACATTACAGACGGTAACAAGACCCGAACCTTTGCATGGTGTAAGCTCTCAGGTTCTTCGGATTCGACCCATTGCGAGCCCTATGCCGTCGCTTTTCAAACGTTCCCTGCTGCCCAAGCTGCGCAGTTTTCCGTTGACGGCCGATGCCGTCGGCATCCTTTCCGGCGCTGCCGAATTCCGTCGTTGCCTGCTTGAGCAAATCGCCAGCGCGACCCGGCGCATTTACATCGTTGCGCTGTACCTGCAACAGGATGAAGCCGGCCAGGAAATTCTCGATGCCTTGCACGCGGCCAAACTGGCGCGTCCGGAACTGGACGTGGTGGTGGTCGTCGACTGGCTGCGCGCCCAGCGCGGCCTGATCGGTGCCGGCAAGCAACCGGGCAACTCGGCCTGGTACCAGGAGATGACCCGCACCCACGAAAGCGTGGTGCCGATCTATGGCGTCCCGGTACAAACCCGCGAACTGTTCGGTGTGCTGCACCTCAAAGGCTTCGTGATCGATGATTGCGTGATCTACAGCGGCGCGAGCCTGAACAACGTCTACCTGCACAAGTTCGACAAGTACCGCTACGACCGTTATCACGTGCTGCACAATCGCAAACTGGCCGATTCGATGCAGCACCTGGTGCAGCACGGCCTGGTGGCTTCCAAAGCGGTGCACCGCCTTGACCTGCCGAACCTGCCGACGACCCGCAGCCTGCGCAATGACATCGGTGACCTGCGCAGCCGGCTCAAGCACGCGGCGTACGACACCACGCGAGGCACCACCGACCGGACCGGTCTGTCCGTCAGCCCGTTGCTCGGCGTCGGCAAGAATAATCCGCTGAACCGGGTGATCTGCGAGCTGATCGCCAGCGCCCAGCAGCAGCTGACCATTTGCACGCCGTACTTCAACCTGCCGCTGGCGATCATCCGCGAGATCAACCGCGCGCTGGCCCGTGGAGTGAAGATCGACATTGTGGTCGGTGACAAGACGGCCAATGACTTCTACATTCCGCCGAGCGAACCGTTCCGGGTCATTTCGGCGCTGCCGTACCTGTACGAAATCAGCTTGCGCCGGTTTGCCAAGCGTCATCAGCGCAACATCGACAGCGGTCAGTTGAACCTGCACCTGTGGCTTGATGGTGACAACACCTATCACCTCAAGGGCATGTGGATCGATCGGCGCTATACCTTGCTGACCGGCAACAACCTCAACCCGCGGGCGTTCCGGCTCGATCTGGAAAACGCCTTGTTGATCGATGATCCGCACGGCGAATGGCTAGAGCCGCGCCGTCAGGAACTGGCGGAGATTTTCCAGCACACCCGGCGAATCGAGCACTTCCAGAACCTGGAAACCCTCGCCGAATACCCGATGGGCGTGGCCAAGTTCCTCAAGCGCGTGAGTCGTGTGCGGATCGAGCGGCTGCTGTACCGGATTCTCTAAAAGATCGCAGCCTGCGGCAGCTCCTACAGGGATTTTGTCCGTTCGCGGCACTTGCGGCGTGTAGGAGCTGCCGCAGGCTGCGATCTTTTGATCTTGCTCGTTTTGGCTTTTGATCTTGTTAATATGCCCCCCACTCGAACAAGCACAGGGCTTGCCGCAATCCATGTCGGAAAAAGACACCATCTCCATCCAACTGGTGCGTGAAGCACTGTTGCAAAGCTGCGCGCCAGGCATCGACAAGGACGAGGTGTTGATCAAGGTCGGCATCGACCCTCAGCTGTTGGGCAATTCCGACGCCCGGGTTCCAGCCACCGCTTATGCGCGCCTGTGGCGATTGCTGGCACGGCGCGGGGATGACGAGTTTTTTGGCATGGACCCACGCAAACTCAAATCCGGCAGCTTCGCATTCCTGTGTCGCAGCGCCATGCTCCAACCCAACGTGGCGGCGGGACTGGCTGGCGGCCTGGCGTTTCTGTCGTTGATCCTCGAACACCTGCCGGCGCAGTTGGTGCGTCAGCAAAGCCTGGCGGAAATCGTCCTGCTCGAAGACGACAAAAAGCCACGCCGGGCCTTCACCTATTTCACCTACTGGATGATCGTCCACGGCGTTGCCTGCTGGCTGGCAGGGCGGCGGATTCCGATTCTGGCCATTGAACTGCGCTGTTCGAAACCGGATTTCTGCGATGACTATCAGGTGATGTTTTCCGAGAACCTGCGTTTCGACCGGCCGCGTACGCGGATGATTTTCTCCGCCGATTGCCTGGATCTGCCGATCAAGCGCAGCCCCGAAGAGCTCAAGCGATTCCTGGCCCTCGCGCCGGCGAACATTCTGGTGAAATACCGTGATCCGCAGAGCCTGGCCAGCCGGATCAAACACGATCTGCGTCACCTGCCGGCCGAGCACTGGCCGGAAACCGAGGCACTGGCGCAACGCCTGTGCATGTCGGCATCGACCTTGCGCCGCCGGCTCGCCGAAGAAGGGCAAACCTATCAAGGTCTCAAGGACAGCGTGCGCAAGGAGCTGGCGATCGTCTGGCTGGCCGAGCCGGCAATCAGCTTCAGCGAAATCGCCACGCGGCTGGGGTTTGCTGATGTCAGTTCGTTCTACAAGGCCTTTCGCAAGTGGTCAGGGTCAAATCCGGGGCATTACCGCAGCCTGATTCTCAATGACGTCGAGTAGATTCAGCGCCAGCCTGACCCTCTCTCGCTAGCGACTGCCAGTGGTCGACCCCGGCAGATTGAGGGTGCCGCTGTCGACGAAACGCATCGTGTTGAACAGCCCGCCCGAGAGCTTGCCGCGCAGGATATAAGGCATGTTGTTGAGGGTTTTCATCTGGCTGATGCCGTAAGTCTGGCGGATGAACGAAAATGCCGAAACGCTGACCGGCACGCTCACGACGGTGTCGGAAAAACGCCCGATCTCGCCCCTCTGATCGCTGACGCCCGAGGCGAATGGCTGGCCGTTGATGTCCAGATCCAGGGCGACGCCGCTGTAGGTGAGGTTGTAGTCATTGGGGTTTTGCACGCGGATTGTCACGGCAAAGCGTACTTCCATACCCTCGCCCTGCAGGGGCTCGATACCCACGACGTTGATTTTCAGCGGGTCTCGATTGGGCAGCGAGGAACAGGCGCTCAGGCAGAGCAGAATGGAAATCAGGACTGCGTGAACGCTGCGCATGGACGTGCTCTCATCTGAAAAAGGGCTGTACCGCCACCGGCTCAGCCCCTGAGCCCGTCCGGCGGTTTTACGGTGCGACCACCGCAGCCTTTGCGGGTTCATCCATGGTGGTCACATCGGGGTTCTGCATCACCTGAAGCACGGAGGCCTCCGGATCGAATTCGTCCTCTTCCAGCTCGATGAACTCCTCAGGCAGGAAGATATTAAGAACGATAGCGCACAGCGCGCCGACGGTGATGGGCGATTCGAAAATGTTGTGCAGGGCCTTGGGCAGTTCACGCAAGACTTCCGGCACGGCGGCCACCCCCAGGCCCATGCCGATGGAAATCGCCACGATCAGCATGTTGCGCCGATGCAGGCCGGCCTCGGCGAGAATCTTGATCCCGGCCACGGCGACGGTGCCGAACATCACCAGCTCCGCGCCGCCCAGCACCGGTTTGGGCATCAGTTGCAGTACCGCGCCGATCATCGGGAACAGGCCCAGCACCACCAGCAAACCGGCAATGAAAAACGCTACGTAACGACTGGCCACGCCCGTGAGCTGGATCACCCCGTTGTTCTGGGCGAAGGTCACCATTGGCATGCTGTTGAACACCGCCGCCATGGCCGAGTTGAGGCCATCGGCGAGCAGGCCGGACTTGATCCGGCGTATGTACACCGGGCCTTTGACCGGTTGCCGGGAAATCATCGAGTTGGCCGTGAGGTCACCGGCGGCTTCCAATGGCGAAACGAGGAAGATCACCGCCACCGGAATGAACGCCACCCAATCAAAGGAAAAACCGTACTTGAAAGGCACCGGTACGCTCATCAGCGGGACTTCGGGCAGGCCGTTGAAATCCACCTGGCCTGTGAGCCAGGCCACCCCGTAACCGAGAGTCAGACCGATGACAATCGCCCCCAGGCGCAGAAACGGCACATCGACCCGGTTCAACACCACGATGGTTCCCAGCACCAGCGCCGCCAGGGCCAGGTGACTGGCGGCCCCCAGGTCCTGGGCACCGAAGCCGCCGGCGATGTCGGTCATGGCCACCTTGATCAGCGACAAACCCATCAGCGTGATGATCGTCCCGGTCACCACCGGGGTGATCAGCATGCGCAGTTTGCCGATGAACTGGCTCAACACCACTTCAATGAACGCGGCAAAAAAACACACGCCGAAGATGGTCGAGAGAATCTCGTCGGTACCACCGCCCCGGGCCTTGACCATGAAGCCGGCGCTGAGAATCACACTGATGAACGAGAAACTGGTGCCTTGCAGGCACAACAGGCCCGAACCCACCGGGCCGAAGCGCCGCGCCTGGACGAAGGTGCCCAGGCCCGAGACGAACAACGCCATGCTGATCAGATAGGGAATTTCGCTTTGCAGGCCGAGCGCGCTGCCCATGATCAGCGTCGGGGTGATGATGCCGACGAAACTCGCCAGCACGTGTTGCAGGGCGGCGAAGACAGTGGCGGTCAGGTGCGGACGGTCATCGAGGCCGTAGATCAGGTCATTGTTACGTGGCGCGGGGGCTTTTTCGGAGGCGGTCATGGTGGTTTGCGTGCCAGAAGGCGGGCCGGGTCAGAAAATGGAGGCGCAGGATGCCAGAACCGCCCGGCCACGGCAAAAGATCCTCCAGAACAGGGGCTTA
Source organism: Pseudomonas sp. PDM32 (assembly GCF_019219225.1). Classification (NCBI taxonomy): domain Bacteria; kingdom Pseudomonadati; phylum Pseudomonadota; class Gammaproteobacteria; order Pseudomonadales; family Pseudomonadaceae; genus Pseudomonas; species Pseudomonas sp. PDM32. The sequence goes on along the minus strand of NZ_JAHUWE010000011.1, from coordinate 233,855 downwards.
CGGACGCGGGGCGAACACCTCGGTGACGCTGCGTCGTTTGGCGTGCAATTGGCTGGCCTGGATCAGCTGTTCGAGGTCCTCGGGCGTGACGTCATAGAAGGCTTCCATGTCCGCCAGCGCCAGTTTCAGGTCTTCAGCGGTGATGGCCTGACTGTCGACGGGCGGGTGATCGGCCGGGATCATGACGGTCGGTTCGCTGCTGCCCTTGGGGTAACGCACGCGGGTCAGGTTGTTGTAGGCGAGGGCGCAGAACAGCATCATCGCTGCGCTGAGCATGACCGGCTCAATGGCTTTCCAGTCCATGGCAATGGTCACCGGGTCGGCCAGCACCAGGGTCAGGGCCAATGCCCCGGCCGGTGGATGCAGGCAGCGCAACCAACACATCAGCAACACCGCCATGCCCGCCGCCAGACAGGCGCTCTCGAGGGTTCGCCCCAACACATGGGCCACCAGCAGCGCAATCACTGCAGCACACAAGTAGCCACCCAGAATCGACCAGGGCTGTGCGAGCGCTCCCGAAGATACGGCAAACAACAGCACCGCCGAGGCCCCCAGCGGACCGATCAGGTGCTGGGCCACCTCAATCCCAAACACTTGGCTACAGAGCCAGACGCTGAGCAGCGTGCCCAAGGCCATGCCGATGGCGGCGCGGCTCCATTCGGTGGGGCGGGTGTTGATGGCGACGGGCAACCAGCGGGCAAGCATTACGAGAAAACTCCGGCAGAAAAAATTGAGGCAAAAAAAGGGCTTAGCTGGGAAACCCAGAAAGCCCTTGAAGCTGTTCCCACTGTTGGGGGAGGAACAGGCACAGTGTGCCGTTCAATCCAGCTACTGACAAATTCATATTAATGAGCTTTCAGTGCATTAATTTTGCCTTAAGTGGCCCGTCGTCCACTCATGTAGCAGAGCAGGCCGCCTAGCGCTGCGAGTGCACTCAAGGCATAAAACATCGTTGGCGCCGGGCTGTGCATCAGCATGAAGCCGCAAATTACCGGGCTCACCGCGCCGCCTAGCGCAGCAAGGTTTTGCGCGCCGTAGTAACTGCCGCGCAATTCTTCCGGAGCCAGGGTGTCGACAAAGAGAAACTCGGCCGGGTAAATAATGATTTCACCCAGGGTGAAGATGAACATGGCCACGCACCAGCTCACCAGGCTGTCCGCCAGGCTGAAGCCGATCAGGCCGAGGATGAACAGGCCGGTGCCGGCCACAATCCACTGGCGCAATTGTTCACGTTTGAGAAAACGCCCGACCTGGTATTGCAACAGGATCACGGTGATGGCGTTACAGGCGAGCAGGGCGGCCATGATTTCCATGGTGTGCCGGGGATTACTGGTCACCAGCAGGTACTGCGACAGGTAAAAGGTAAATCGCCCGTGCACCACGGTGCTGAGCAGGCAACCGGCGGTGAACAGGATCAGGGTGCGGTCGTTTTTCAGGGTGATCAGGGTTTTCAGAAAACTCTGCGCCTGACCGGCAAGAGGCGCCTTGGCCGGATCCGCGGGAATGCCGGTCATCAGGAAAATACTGAAAAAAGCGATGGCCGCCGCGATCAGGAATGGCGCACTCGCAAAGGCACCGGCAATCAGCACGCCAAGCATCGGCCCGACAGCGTAGCCAATGTTGGTCAGCGTATAGCTCAAGGAAAACGCCTTGGCTCGTTGGCCCACGGGCAGGTTGTCGCTGAGAATGGCTTTCGAACCGATCAGGAACAGCGCGGAGGCGGTTTCGGTGACGATCAGGGTGATCGTGGCCAGGTAGAGGTTTTCGGCAAAGGTCAGCAACACCAGGCCGACCGCGCTGGAGGCCATCGACAGCACAAGCAGTCGGCGTTTTTCGAAACGATCGATGATGTAGCCGCCGTAGAGGGAGAGCAGGGTGGCGACGAACACCGCAATGCCGAGCAGCAGACCAACGTCCTGTTGGTTGAGGCCAAGCTTGTCGCTGACGAACAACGTGAGTAACGGGCTGGTGATGGCGCGGCTGACGACGATGGTCAGCGAGCAGATCAGCAGGCGGCGGATGAGGGGGGAGTAACGGGTCACGGCGTGAATGTCCTTATTCGATCGGGCCGGCATCAGCCAAGGTCAGCGCTACTCTAGCAGTCGGACACCCACTCGTTGCTACGGGATTTACTTGAGGTGCAGCAGCACGAAATCATTCTTGTCGAACCGCCCGCTCAACACGGGTGGCAAGCCACCGATAGCCGTGCCTTGCAGTGCCTTGTAGACGTTCAGGTCCATCATTAGCCAAGCCGGCCCCTTGAGGGCATCAAGTTCCTGGGGGGAATCGGTGAACTCCGGTTGCAGGCCTTGATTGATGTTGACCATGAACTTGATGGCTTTGGCATCTTTGCCCATCGCGTGCATCACCAGGGGGGCGGGTTCTTTTTGCACGAGTTCAAACGCTTCGTGGCTGAAGGTCCGGGTGTCGTAAAGCTGTCGCTGGATGGGCTCGAACTGCAGGATATATAACGACCAGAGTGCCAGGACCGCGCAAAGGGCGAGAACCTGTGCACGCCAGCTGGGGTGCTTCAACGCTGCCACGGCGACTGTTTGCAGCACGCCGAGAATGATGAACAACGAAGTGAGGTGAGCGACGTCTTCGGGGAATCTGCGCTGTACCACCAGCAAGGTCACGATCAGCAGCCCCGGAATCAGCAGCCATAAGCCTTGCATCAATAGGCGCAGCCAACTGAACAACCGACCCTGCACGGCGTAGAACGGGTAAGCCGCAATGATCGCCGCCATGGGCAGCATCGGCAGCAGGTAACGGGCCTTTTTCGCCTGCGGGACGGAAAGGCCGACCATCACGATCAACCCGGCGGCTGCACAGTACAGTGTCAGGCGCAATGCCTGGCCTGACTGTTGTCGACCGGAAGCTGCGACCGCCACCAATGCCAGCACTGCCAACGGCCAGGCCAGTGCGTAGTTGCCCATCGAGCTGGTGAAGTAATACAACACTTCGTTGGAGCCTTCGCTACCGTCCATGCGCCCCATGAACTGCATGCGAATCACGTCCTGCAAGAAGGCCGGGCCGCCGCTGACGTCGGCCAGCCACAGCAACAGACCGACACACACCGCCAACAGTACCGATGCCAGCAATCCGAAGACAAACAGCCGCGGCCATTGGCGATTGACCAGAAAATAGCTGCAGAGCATCCCCGCAGGAATCACCAGGCCGATGGGGCCGCGAATCCAGAAGCCTAGCATCAGCAAGGCAAAGATCAGGCCCCGGCGGCTCGGTGCCGCGAAGTGATCGGCGGCATAATCCAGGTAGAACACGCTGAACGCAACGGCCGCCAGCATCAGGTCGAGGGAAACGGCGCGGGTTTCGGTGATGAAGGTGTTGGTCAACAGCATCAGGGCGATGCTCAGCAGCGCCCAACGCGTGGAGTAGGGTGCCAGCAGGCGGTACATCAAGGTGACGATGACCGCTGCGGCGATGGCGCTCGGCAGCCACGCGGTCAGGCTGGTGACCTGGCCGAGCGGCAGTGAAAGCAGCCAGATGAATACCGTTGAAAGGCCCGAATAGTCTGCGTAGGGCTGGCCGTAGGTCGTCGGAAAAAACGACGGTCCGTTGCGCAGCATTTCCTGGGCGAACAGCACGAAGCGCGAATCGAAGCCGATGGCCGGCTGCTGGTACATCCCGGCGCAGAACAACACCAGCGCCAACAGACCCAGCGCGAGGGACTGTCGGTGGAAGTGGGGGAGCATGACGTTTAAGCGACCACTGATTCGGTCAGCCATTGCTGGTAAGGCATCGGCAACTTGCGCGACTCACCCCGACCGATCGGAAAGTAGGTAAAGCCGATGCGCGCCAGTCGGTCCGCGTCGTACAGGTTACGGCCATCGAAGATCACCGGGGCGTTGAGGCGTTGGCGGATAAACTCGAAGTCCGGTGCCTTGAACTGTTGCCATTCGGTGCAGATGATCAGCGCATCGGCGGCGGACAAGACTGACTCAGGCGTCCCCATGAGCATCATTTTCGACTCATTCGGGTACAGCTTCTGGGTTTCCTGCATGGCTTCCGGATCGAACGCACGGACATTCGCCCCGGCGGCCCACAACGATTCGAGCAATACCCGGCTCGGTGCGTCGCGCATGTCGTCGGTATTGGGTTTGAAGGCCAGGCCCCAGACGGCAAAGGTCTTGCCACGCAGGTCGCCCTTGTAGAACGCGTTGATGCGCTCGAACAGCTTGTGCTTTTGCCGCTCGTTGATGGCTTCCACCGCTTGCAGCAGGTCGCTGGAGCAATGAGCCTCTTCGGCGCTGTGGATCAGGGCGCGCATGTCCTTGGGGAAGCACGAGCCACCGTAGCCGCAACCGGGGTAGATGAAGTGGTAGCCGATACGCGAGTCGGCGCCGATGCCCAGGCGTACCGATTCGATGTCTGCACCCAGGTGTTCGGCCAGTTCGGCGATCTGGTTGATGAAGCTGATCTTGGTCGCCAGCATGCAGTTGGCGGCGTATTTGGTCAGTTCGGCGCTACGCAGGTCCATGAACATGATGCGTTCGTGGTTGCGGTTGAACGGCGAGTACAGGTCACGCATCACCTCACGCACTTCATCGCGTTCGCAGCCAATGACGATACGGTCCGGGCGCCGGCAGTCGGCCACGGCAGAACCTTCTTTCAGGAACTCCGGGTTGGAGACGATATCGAACTGCAATACACGCCCGACGCTGAGCAGGCATTTGTCGATGTGTGCACGCAAGGCGTCGCCGGTCCCGACCGGGACGGTGGATTTCTCCACCAGGATCGCCGGCTGCTCGCGATGACGCGCCACGGCTTCGCCCACCGACATCACGTAGCGCAAGTCCGCCGAGCCGTCTTCCCGAGAGGGAGTACCGACGGCGATGAACAGGACCTGCCCGTGCTGGACGGCGAATTTTTCATCGCAGGTGAACTGCAACCGCTTGGCGTCAAGGCCTTCGCGTACCAGGCTGGCCAGGCCGGGTTCGAAAATGCTCACGTGTCCCTGTTGGAGCAGTTCGACTTTCTTCTCGTCAACGTCCATGCAGACCACGTCGTGGCCGACTTCCGCCAATACCGCTGCCTGCACCAGGCCAACATAACCGCTACCAAACACACTGATTTTCATGGGGCACTCCTTGATTCGGGCGCACGAGCAGGTCGGGAATTGATGGTAATGACGCCGAGGATGACCAATGCCACGCCTAGGCTTTTTGTAAGGCTGAACGCTTCGCTGAACAGCGGCAGGCTGGCGGCCAGCAGGTACACCAGCGCGTAGCTGATGCTCAGCAACGAGTAGGCACGTCCCAGGGGCAGGTCCCGCAGGGCGGCGAGCCAGCACAGCATCGACAAGGCGTAGGCGAGGATGGCCACGAGCACCACGGCAATGGCTGTGAGGTCGATGTGTGCGCTGAGCCACTGTTCCGGCGATGGCAGGTGACTCATGCTCCAGCGCATGCCCAGTTGGGCGGCACTGACCAGCAACACGCTGCCCAGGGCGAAGGTGATGCCGCGGCTGCGGTTCATGCGTGTTGCCCCAACAGAGCCACGCCACCGATCACCAATGCCACACCGATCCAGTGGCGGCGGTCGATGGTTTCGTGGAACACGAAACGCGCAACAAGGGTGATCAGCACGAAGTTCAGGCTCAGCATCGGATAGGCAACCCCGACTTCCAGGCGTTGCAGCACCAGCAGCCATACCAGCAGGCCCAGGCCCAACGCAGCCAGAGCCAGCCACAGCCAGGGCGAACGCAGTTTGTCCATCCACCCGGAAGGTTTGCCGCGCCAGCTTTCCACCGCATATTTCTGGGCGATCTGGCCCAGGCAGGTCAGCAGGCAGGCCATCAGTAGCAATAGCAGGCTCATGGTGCCGCCTGCGGGATAATCAAAATCACCAGATTGCCTTGTTCATAGCGCTTGCCCTCTTTGGGCAACTGTTCGAGTTCACGCAGCTCTTCCTCGCCCTTGACCCGCATCACCACACCGACCGAGCCTTGCTGGCGGGCATCGTGCATCCACTGCTGCACCTGATCCGGGTCGACGCGCTGCTTAAGCGAATCAGGATAGGCAAGGCCATATTTCAATTCGCCTATCGTGTTGAAAAAAGCCACTTGCGGCCGTTTCATCCGCCAGGACAGCGCCGAAGCGGCGCCCAGGTCGTTGCTCAGCAATTTGACGCTTTGGCCGAGCTCCTGGGCGTGATCGAGGATGAACTGGTCAGGTGTTTTATTGGCGACCACGGAATTGGGCAGACCGGCAGGCAACAGGCCGGCGAACAGCAGGCTGCCAAAAGCCGGGGCGGCCCAGCACTGCAATGGGCGGAAAGCTTGCAGCAGGTTGGCCATGATCCAGCCGATCAAACCGATGAACACCAACACCAGGTTGTGCAGTTCATGATCGTAGATCGGCTTTTTCAGTTGCACGTAAACCAGGGCCAGCAGGGTAACCACGCCCACCACCAGGTTCAGCAGGCCGTTGATGCCGAGCACGCGGCCTTGTTCGAGCTTCAACCGGTCAGCCAGCGCATGGCCGAGCAACAAGGCCAGGGGTAACAGGCACGGCAGGATGTAGGCCGGCAGTTTGCCTTTGCTCAGGCTGAAGAAGATCAACGGCATCCACAGCCATAGCAGCAGGAAGCCGATACCGGACTGACGTCGGGTCTGCCAGGCTTGCTTGAGCGCGGGCGGCAACAAGGCAACCCACGGCATGCTGAAAGCCACCAGCAACGGCAGGTAGTACCACCAGGGCGCGTTATGCTGGGCATCTTCCCCGGCAAAACGGCGGATGTGTTCGTGCCAGAAGAAAAACCGCCAGTAGTCGGGCTCCTGGGCGTGCACGGCGAACGCCCACGGCAGGCTGACGGCGATGGCGACCACGACCGCCACCGGGCCGTAGACCAGTAGTTCACGCCAGCGCTTTTGCCAGATCACCCAGGGCAGGGCGACCAACACGGGCAGCAACCAGGCCAGGAAACCCTTGGTCAGGAAACCCATGCCACAGGCCAGGCCCAGCACCGCCCACGCCGCCAACCGTTGACGGCGGCCGACACTGTCCAGCGCAAACCACAAGGCGACCAGGCTGAGGTTGACCCAGAAGGTGAATTGCGGATCGAGGTTGGCGTACCCGGCCTGCCCGGCGATGACCGTAAAGCTCATGTAAAGCAAGGCGCAGGCAAAACTCTTGCGCGGTTCGTTCCACAGGCGGCGGGCGATCAGGTAGCACAGCAGCACGCTCAAGCCGGTGCTCAGGGCCGAAGCGAAGCGCACCCCGAAAAGGTTCTGGCCGAACAGCGCCTGCCCGAGGGCAATCATCCAGTAGCCGGCCGCCGGTTTTTCGAAATAGCGTACGTCCATGAAATGCGGCGATACCCAGTTGCCGCTCAGGAGCATGCCCTGGCTGATCTGGGCGTAGCGGGTTTCGTCGGGAATCCACAAGCCATGACTGCCCATTGGCAGCAGGTACGCCAGCGCCACCATGGCCAACAACAACGGCAAAGCCCAGCGTTTGCTCATTCGCCTTGCACTCCCAGCCAGCCTTCGCGACCTTCGAGCGCACCGCGTACCACGCGGCCGACCGGCAGACTGTCAGGGGCCTGGGGCAACAAGTCGCCCAGGGGTTGAAAACGGATGTCCCGCTGACGCGCATCGCTCAGCAGTTGACGGAAATCGTTGGCCATCAGAATCCCTTCTACCTCGGCATGGATCGTGTAGACGTTGAGTGTTTCCGGAGTGAACCGGTCCAGGATGAACCTGTTGAAGTCCTTGGCGGCGACGCTCGGTCCGACCACCTCGTCGAAGGTCGGCAGGTCCACCGGAATTTGCGGTGCGCCCAGGCAACCATTGGCCAATCGCGGCTGGAACAGACTCTGGCCACGGCAATCGCTGTTGTAGCGAAAGCCGAACCCTTGCTTGGCCTCGATCACACGCTCGTCGGCACGCCAGCCGGCGGAGGCCGAGCAGGTGATCTTTGCCCCGAGAATGTCGCTGAGGGTGTCCACGCCACGGCGTATCTGTTCGACCAGTTGTGCATCGCTCCAACGCCCGGCATTGGCTTGCCAGCCGTGGTGGTCCCAGGCGTGCAGGCCGACTTCATGCCCGGCATCCCGGGCCTGCCGCATCAAGTGCCCCAGGTCGCGGCCGATCGGTTTTCCGGGCCATGCGGTGCCGGCCAGCAGAATGTCCCAGCCATACAGGCCGGCTGCATTGGAACGGAGCATTTTCCAGAGAAACCGTGGACGGATGAGACGCCACAAGTGGCGTCCCATGTTGTCCGGCCCGACACTGAAGAAGAACGTCGCCTTGACCTGTGCTTCATCAAGGATTTCCAGCAACCGGGGCACCCCTTCACGGGTGCCTCGGTAGGTGTCGACATCAATCCGCAGTCCCGCCTGCATCAACGCTTGTCCGCGATTTCGAACATGGCCTCACGCAGGAAGAAGTCCAGCGTGTTGCCGATGGTTTCGCTCATCTCCACGGTCGGCGTCCAGTCCAGCAGGCGCTTGGCGTTGGCGATGCTCGGTTTGCGATGGGACACGTCCTGGTAACCGGTGCCGTAGAACGCCTTGCTCTCGATATCGCGGAAGCCGGCGAACGGAGGGAAGTTGGCGCGCAGCGGGTGAGCTTCGAACTGGCGCAGCAACTCTTCGCCCAGCTGACGGATGCTGGCTTCGTTGTCCGGGTTACCGATGTTGATGATCTGGCCGTTGCAGACATCGTTGTCGTTGTCGATGATCCGTGCCAGGGCTTCCACACCGTCGGCGATGTCGGTGAAGCAGCGTTTTTGCTCGCCACCGTCGAACAGGCGAATCGGCGTGCCTTCCACCAGGTTCAGGATCAGCTGGGTAATGGCGCGGGAGCTGCCGATACGGGCCGAATCCAGGCGGTCCAGACGTGGGCCCATCCAGTTGAATGGACGGAACAGGGTGAAGTTCAGGCCCTTCTGGCCGTAAGCCCAGATGACGCGGTCGAGCAATTGCTTGGAGACCGAGTAGATCCAGCGCTGCTTGTTGATCGGGCCGACCACCAGGTTGGAGCTGTCTTCGTCGAAGTTAGGGTCCTGGCACATGCCATAGACTTCCGAGGTCGACGGGAAGATCACGCGTTTGTTGTACTTGACGCAGTAACGAACCAGTTTCAGGTTCTCCTCGAAGTCCAGTTCGAATACGCGCAACGGGTTGCGGGTGTATTCGATTGGCGTGGCGATGGCCACCAGCGGCAGTACCACGTCGCACTTCTTGATGTGGTATTCGATCCACTCGGAGTGGATGCTGATGTCGCCTTCGACGAAGTGAAAGTTCGGGTGGCTGCGCAGGCGCTCGATGGCGTCCGAACCGATGTCCAGGCCGTAGACTTCGTAGCGGTCGTCACGCAGCAGGCGCTCCGACAAGTGGTTGCCGATGAAGCCGTTGACGCCGAGGATCAGCACGCGGGTGCGACGCGGGGCACGACCGGATTCGGCACCGCGCAGCACGGAACCGTCCACCAGGCCCAGTTCGTTGGCCAGTTGCGGACCGCTCAGGTACAGGCCGTTGTCGTTGCGCTGACCGGCGTTGATGATCAGCGAGTCTTGACCGCAGGCGATGCGCAGAGGATCGACGCTGATCACACGGCCCGGTGCCTGGCCTTCGTTGCCCTTGGCGACTTCGGCGCTCCAGACAATCAGCTTGTGCTCGCCCACCGCGCAGAAGGCGCCCGGGTACGGCTGGGTCACGGCGCGCACCAGGTTGAACAATTCTTCGGCCGGCTTGGCCCAGACCAGTTTGCCGTCAGCCGGCGTGCGACGGCCGAACACCGTAGCCTTGGATTCGTCCTGTGGTGTTTCGCTGACTTTGCCTTGCAGCAGCGCCGGCAAGGTATCGCGCAACAGATCGGCGGCCGCCGTGCGCAGTTTTCCATGCAGGCTCAGCGCCGTGTCGCTGCGCTCGATTGCAACTTTTTGCTGGGCAACGATGGCGCCGGCATCGGCACGCTTGACCATGCGGTGCAGGGTCACGCCGGTTTCGGTTTCGCCGTTGACCAGCACCCAGTTGGCCGGTGCGCGACCACGGTAGCGCGGCAGCAGCGAACCGTGCAGGTTGAACGCGCCGTTGCGCGCCGTGGCCAGCAGCGGCTCGCTCAGCAGGTTGCGGTAGTAGAACGAGAAAATGTAGTCGGGATCGAGCTTGGCGATACGTTCGATCCACAACGGGTGGTTGGCGTCCTCCGGTGCATGCACGGCAATGCCGTGGCGGGCGCACAGCTGCGCGACGGAGCCGTAGAAGGCGTTCTCCTTCGGGTCGTCGGCGTGGGTGAACACCGCAGCGATCTCGAAACCTGAGGAGAGCAGGGATTTGATGCCGGCACAGCCAATATCGTGATAGGCGAAGACAACAGCTTTTGCACTCATGAAGGAACCTGATCTGAAGAAGTGGAAGTAAGGCCGTCGACGGTGACAACGGAAGCAGGGGAGGCGGGCTGGCTGCGCAGCACCTTTTCAATGAAGAAGCGCGGGCGTGCGCGCACATCGCTGTACATGCGGCCCAGGTATTCACCCAACAGACCCATGCCGATGAATTGCCCACCGGTGAAGACGAACAGCACGGCGAACAGGACGAAGGTACCGCCACCGGCCCAACCGGCGCCGAACACCAGGCGCAGCAGGACCAGGGCGATGGCGAACAGCATGCCCAGGGCAGCCATGCCGACGCCGACGATGCTCAGCAGTCGCAGGGGCGTGGTGGTCATGCAGGTGACCAGATCGAACATCAGGTTGATCAGGCGCATCGGGCTGTACTTGGAATCGCCGTGTTCACGCTCGGCGTGGGTCACGGGGATTTCCGTGGTGTGGCGAGCAAAACTGTTGGCCAGGATCGGAATGAAGGTGCTGCGTTCACGGCAGGCGAGCATGGCGTCGACGATGGTGCGGCGGTAGGCACGCAGCATGCAGCCGTAGTCGCTCATGGCCACGCCGGTGGAGCGTTGCACGGCGAGGTTGATCAGCTTCGATGGCCAGCGGCGCAACGCCGAGTCCTGGCGGTTGTTGCGCACCGTCGCGACGACGTCATAACCCAGCTCGGCCTGTTCGATCAGCCGCGGGATTTCTTCGGGCGGGTTTTGCAGGTCGGCATCGAGGGTGATGACGACATCGCCCTTGCACTGTTCGAAACCGGCCATGATCGCCGCGTGCTGGCCATAGTTGCGGTTAAGGATGACGGCCACCACCGGGCTGCCTTCGCGGGACGCGGCGTCTTCCAGGATCTGTGCGGAGTCGTCGCGGCTGCCGTCGTCGACCAGTACGATTTCGTAGGCATGGTGCAACTGCTGGCAGGCTGCTTCGGTGCGACGTAGCAACTCCGGCAGGCTGTCCTGTTCGTTGTAGACCGGAATGACGATCGACACGAAGTTGATTGGGTAAGGTCTCAAAGGCTTCTATCCATGCAGTTTTCAATGGCGCCGACGACGCGTTGGACATCATCGGTGGTCATGTCGGGGAACAACGGGATCGAACACAGCCGTGTCGAATTCCATTCGGTGTTGGGCAGGTGCAGGTTGGGGTAGCGCTGGCGGTAGTAGGTGTGCAAGTGGGTGGCAATGAAGTGAATGCCGGTGCCGATATGCTGCTCCTGCAGGGCTTTCATGAACGCTTCGCGATCCAGCCCGCACTGCTCGGCATCAATACGCAGGATGAACAGATGCCAGGCGTGCTGTTGCGAATAAGCGGGAACGGCCAGCGGTTGCACCGGCAGACCTTCCAGGCACTGCAGGTAGGCCTGGGCCAGTTGAGTGCGCTTGGCGTTGATCTCGCCCAGGCGTTCCAGTTGCACCAGGGCGATGGCTGCGTTGATATCGGCCAGATTGTACTTGAAGCCGGGCTCGACCACTTGGGCCTGGGGCATGCGGCCGTGGGTCAGGCGGTCGTAGGCATCGACCCCCAGCCCGTGAAACTTGAGCATGCGCACCCGGGACGCCAGGGCTTCATCGTCGCTGACGAACATGGCGCCTTCGGCGCAGGTCATGTTCTTGATCGCGTGGAATGAGAAGATGGCTGTGCCTTTGGCGCCGACGTGACGACCTTTGTAGAGCGTGCCTGCGGCGTGGGCGGCGTCTTCGATCACGGTAATGCCGTGCTTGTCGGCCAGGGCATAGAGCGGATCGAGATCGAATGCCGCACCGGCGTAATGCACCGGGATGATGGCTTTGGTGCGCGGCGTGATCGCAGCTTCGATGGTGCTCACATCGGTCATCAACGTGTTGCGGTCAACGTCGACGAACACCGGCGTGGCACCCAGCAGGGTGATCATGTTGGCGGTGGACACCCAGGTCTGCGACGGTGTAATGACTTCATCGCCGGGACCGATACCCAATGCCAGCAGGGTGATGTGCATGCCGCCCGTGGCCGAGGAAAGTGCCACGGCATGTCGGCAACCGACGTAGTTGGCAAAGTGTTCTTCCAGTGCCTGGTTCTTCGGCCCGGTAGTGATCCACCCGGAACGCAATACTTGCTCGACGGCGGCGATTTCCTCGTCACCGATACTGGGACGGGAAAAAGGGAGAAACGCCTGACTCATGGGCACCTCTGGGGCTGTCAACGTAAATAGCCTTTGAGGCTAAAGGGATCCAGAAATCAGCGTAGACGCTAAATCAGAACCTGCATCAAATCAAATAGTTACCGGTCGGCGGTAAAAAACTGCATCGGTTGACTTTTTTCGCCATGGGCGGCAGGTTGGACATCCATTCGGGTTGCGCCGACTTTATAGGAGGTTATGCCCGATTTTGTGAAAGGAACATGAAAAAACGGTTGGGGAATCGTTTTATCTGAAGCCCATTAAGCCGCTGTTCAGACTTCTTCCGTTTATCGTGAATTTTAGGAAAAGTCCTACAGCTGTAGTGCAATTTACATCATCGTTATTTCTCTTCTTAGTTGTTTCATTGAACTGTTTACATTCAAGGCCGTTTCGTTTGATTGACTTACCTGGTACTGATCCACGCACACCTCTCACCAATCCGCTGACCCTGTATCTGGCGCGACTGGCACCCTCCAGCCAGCTGACCATGCGCTATGTGCTGCAGGACGCCGCCGACCGCCTGGGCTTCGAAGACTGCGATATCGAGGAGATACCCTGGCACAACCTGCAGCCCGAAGACGTGATCGCTCTCGTGGCCACATTGCGATCAGACGGCTATGCGCCGAACACGTCTTCACTGTATGTCAACGCGGTGCGCGGAGTGATGAACGAAGCGTGGCGCATGAGCCTGATCTCTCAGGAGCACCTGTTGAAGATGCGCTCGGTGAAGGGCATCGCCGGTACACGGCTGTCCCAGGGACGCAACCTCAGGCGTACGCTGATCCAGGAACTGATGGCGGTCTGCGCCGCCGATCCGCGGCCACAAGGCTTGCGGGACGCCGCGATCATCGGGATTTTGTACGGCTCGGGAATGCGCAAGTCCGAATCGGTGAACCTGGAGCTGAATCAGGTCGACTTCACCCAGCGCAGCTTGCAGGTGACGGCCAAGGGCAACAAGCAGTTGATCAAGTACGCACCGGCCTGGGCCTTCGCCAAACTGCAAGCCTGGCTTGAATTGCGCCGCTCCCTGCTTAAGGACGGCGAGCCGGACGATCCGTTCCTGTTCAACCGCATCCGCCGTGGCAGCCACATCACCCGTGAGCGCATCACCAAACATGCGATCTACTACATCGCCCGGCAACGGGGCGCGCAGGTCGGGGTGAAAATCATGCCCCACGACTTCCGGCGTTCATTCATTACCCGGGTGATCGAAGAGCATGACTTGTCGATTGCGCAGAAACTGGCGCACCACAGCAACATCCAGACCACGGCCAACTACGACGTGCGCGACGACAACGAGCGGCGTCGGGCAGTGGATCGATTCGACTTGTGAACCATTACAGCTCGCTCAACACGTGGGCGTGGCCAATGGTCGAGACCTGAACCGCGCTGCCGGCGGGTGGTGCGTACATGCCGGAACTGCGCACCAGCAGTGATCGCCCAGGTTGCTCGCCGCTGGTCAATGACTGGAGTTCGACCGTCAGCGTGCAAGTGTTGCCGCTGAAATCCCGATCGGTGACCACGGCCCGGCAACCACCGGCTTCCGGGTCGCCGGGGTGGATACTGGCCAATTGCAGTTGTTCGGGGCGCAACATGATCTGCGCCGAGTTGTTGTTGCGGTGGTTGTTGACCGGGATCCGTCCCAGGTCGCAATGAGCCCAACCGGCCTCGATGCGTGCCGGCATCACCACCGCATCCCCCAGGAACAGGGCGGTCTGTTCGTCTTCTGGATAGCGGTAGAGGTCCAGCGGATGCCCTGACTGTACCAGTCGGCCCTGGCGCATCACTGCCAGCTGGTCGGCGAACGACAGGGCTTCACTCTGGTCATGGGTGACCAGAATGGTGGTGACGCCCGCGTCTTCCAGCAGCCGCGCGACCATCTTGCGCATCGCGGCGCGCAATCCGGTATCGAGCGCCGAGAACGGTTCGTCCAGCAGCATCAGCCGTGGCTGTTGTGCCAATGCCCGGGCCAGGGCCACGCGCTGTTGCTGGCCACCGGACAATTCGTGAGGCCAGCGCTCGGCCATCTTCGCGTCCAGCGCCACGCTATCCATCAGTTCGGCGACGCGCTGTTGTCTTTCAGAACCCTTGGTCGACAAGCCGAAGCCGATGTTCGCCGCCACGGTCATGTGCGGAAACAGGGCGCCGTCCTGCGGCACGTAGCCGATCAGGCGTTGATGGGCCGGCACTTCGTGGGTACCGTCGACCAGGGTCTGGCCATTGAGCGAAAGACGTCCGGAATCGGGGAATTCGAAGCCGGCAATCATTCGCAGCAAGGTGGTCTTGCCGGAGCCGGACGGGCCGACGATGACCGTGCGGCTGCCGCTTGGCACCGACAGGCTGACGTTGTCCAGCGCGCAATGGGCGCCATAGGACTTGTAGAGGGCATTGAGTTCAAGAGTGTTCATCGGCCAGCCGTTTTTTTCGATTGGTGATAAAGAAGTCCGGTCAGCGGCAGCGACAGTACGACCATCAATAGGGCGTAGGGCGCCGCGGCAGCGTAATCGATTTCGCTGGTCATGGCCCAGAATCCGGTGGCCAGGGTGCGCGTGCCGTTCGGGGCCAGCAGCAGGGTGGCGGTCAATTCGTTGGTGATCGCCAGGAACACCAGCGCCGCACCGGCGGCGGCTCCGGGAGCGGCCAGGCGCAAGGTGATCAGCCACAGTGCCCGGGCTGGCGAACGGCCAAGGCTGCGGGCAATGTTCTCCAGTTCCACCGGGGCTTGGGCAATGCCGGCGCGCAGGCTGACCAGGGCGCGGGGCAAGAACATCAGCAGGTACGCCAGCAACACGGTGAAGGTGGTCTGGTAAATCGGCCGGGCAAAATGGATCGTGACGGTGACCAGGGCCAACGCCACGATAATTCCGGGCAAGGAACTGGTGATGTAGTTGCAGCTTTCCAGCACGCGTTGCATTCGGCCGGGGTATCGGATCGACAGCCAGGCAATCGGGATCGCCGCTAACGTTGTCAGCGCTGCACCGGCGACGCCGAGCAGCAGGGTTTGCTCCAGAGCAGGCAACAACTCGGCCATGTCCCAGACTTCCACGCCGCCGGCGATCAGCCATTTGCCCAAGGTGATCAAGGGCACGCCCAGGGCCAGAGCACAGGTCACGATTTGCAGCGTCAACGAGAGCAGGGTGGATGCCGGTTTCAGGCACACGACCCGTTGCTCCCGGGCGCTCCCCGAGCCGACGCGAGCGTAACGTGCCGAACCCCGGGCGGCGGACTCGGCCGTCAACATGGCCAGGCAACACAACGCCAGCACGCTGGCCAGCATGTGCGCCGCTGCGCCGTTGAAGGTCGATTTGAACTGGTCGAAGATCGCGGTGGTAAAGGTGTCGAAGCGGATCATGGCGTACAGGCCATATTCGGCCAGCAGGTGCAGACCGACCAGCAACGCGCCGCCGCAGATCGCCAGGCGCAATTGCGGCAATACCACACGGAAAAACACTTTCCAGGGTTTGAGCCCCATGGACTCGGCGACGTCTTCGATGGCCGGGTCGAGCCGGCGCAACGTGGCCGCCACCGGCAAATACAGGAACGGGAAGTAGGCGATGACCGAGACCAGGACGCCGGCAAACAAGCCGTGAATCGGTGGCACCAGGCTGACCCAGGCGTAGCTGTGAACGAACGCAGGCACCGCCAGCGGTGCGGTGGCCAGCAACGACCACCAGCGCCGCCCCGGCAGATTCGTGCGTTCGGTCAGCCATGCCAGTGTCACACCCAGTGCCACGCACAAGGGAATCGTCAGCAGCACCAGCAACACGGTGTTGACCAGCAGTTCACCGACCCGAGGGCGGAACACCAGGGTCACGACGGTTGACCAGCCTGTCTGCAGGGACACGCCAATAACGTAAGCGATCGGCAGCAGTGCCAGTAACGAAACCAGCACCGACAAACCGATCACCCATACACCGCCACGCCCGGCGAATAGTCCGCGGGAGCGTCGACGCAATTGTGCGGGAGTCGCCTCGGCGACTTCCGCAGGCAGGGTTTCAGGCATCAATTAGAGCAGTCCGGCCTGTGTCATCAGCTCTACGGCTTTTTTGCTGTCGAGTTTTGAAGCATCGACAGTCGGCGCATCGAGTTGATTCAGAGGCACAAGTTTAGGGTTGGATTCAGCGCCTTTGCCGACGGCGTATTCAAACGACTTGCCGTTCTTCAGCACAGCCTGGCCGTCCTTGCCGGTAATGTATTTGAGGAACGCCTGGGCTTGTTCCTTGTGTTTGCTGGAAGCGAGGACGCCGCCGCCGGAGATGCTGACAAAAGCGCCCGGGTCCTTGTGCTTGAAGTAGTGCAGGACGGTGTTCTTGCTGTTTTCCCCGGTCTTGGACTGATCCACCAGGCTGTAGTAGTGGTAGATCACGCCGCTTTCGATCTGCCCGGCATTCACTGCCTTGAGTACCGCGCTGTTGCCACGGTAGCTGGTGTAGTTGGTTTTCATCCCCTTGAGCCATTCCAGCGTGGCGGCTTCGCCCTTTTGTTGCAGGATGGCGGCGACGATGGCCTGGAAGTCAGCACCGCCTGGCGACGCGGCCCAGCGGCCTTTCCAGCTTGGGTCGGCCAGGTCCATGATCGATTTCGGCAGGTTGGTTTCCGAGAGTTTGCTCGGGTTGTACACAAACACCGTGGAGCGTGCGGCGATCCCGACCCATTTGCCGTGGGCCGGACGGTAGGCCGGGTCAACCTGCTCCAGCGTGGCTTTATCGACAGGCGCGAACAGCCCGGCGTTGTCGACCAGCACCATGGCCGGGGAGTTTTCGGTCAGGAATACATCGGCCGGAGAGGCCGCGCCTTCCTGCACGATCTGATTGCCCATTTCGGTGTCATCGCCATTGCGCAAGGTGACCGGGATACCGGTTTCCTGGGTAAAGCCCTCGACCCAGGCCTTGGTCAGGCCTTCGTGTTGCGCGTTGTACACCACAAGGCCGACGGAGTCAGCGGCATAGGCCTGGCCAGCGCTCAGCAAAGCGGTGGCCAGCAGGGCTTTTTTCAAGAACGAAGGGATTTTGGGAATCATTCTGCGGGCTGCTCCTGGTGCATTTTTTGAAAGTCATGTGCATTGAAACGCCAGTTAACCAATGCGAATCATTTGCATGTCTGGAATTGCAGGGAATGTAGAGATCCAAATGAGAAAATAACGTCAAAAAAACCGTTAATACATGTAATTTTCATTCAGATTAGCAGCAGTGTGCCCACTGTGGCTCGACTCGTCGATCAAACGATGTCGTCGATCAGAATGTGACGCTGCCCCGACGGCCTTTTTTCACTCCCCTGAAGCCAGTTGCTGCTGGCCCCGCGTGGCGTTCATCGGGGTTGCGAAAGGATAGCTCGGTGATTGCCGGTGTGCCGGGGAACGGGGCCACGCGCTTCAACTCTTCGTCAACGGCCCAACCGGGGGGGCGTAGGGCGCAGGCCTTGTGGTGCTTTTTCTGGCCTGCCTGTCAGGGCTGGATTGGCGGGAAGATCAGGACCTGCAGGTTGCCACGCTGATAACGCGTGCCGTCGGCAGGTAGCGCCTCGACCTCCTGAACCTCATCGACGCTGTTGACCCGCATCACCACTCCGACCGAGCCTTTCTTGCGCGCTTCGGTCATCCATCGCCCGACATCTTGCAGGGTGACCTTGCGTTCGGCGGCAGCGGGATCCTGCAGACCGTATTTCATTTCGCCGACGACGTTGTAGAGCGCTATCTCCGGTCGGCCGGTCAGCCACGACAGGGCCGAGGCTGCCCCCAGGTCGTTGCTCAGCAGCGTGGTGGTCTGGTTCAGGCTGTCCAGGTGTTCGGATATAAACAGGTCGGGCATCTTGCTGTCGACGATCTGGCCCGGCATGGCGGCGGGTAGCAGCGCCACCAGCAGCCAGATGCCGAGGGCCGGCATTGCCCATAACGTCAATGGTCGCAGGATTTGCAGGGCATTGGCGATGATCCAGCCCAGCAGGACGATGAACGCCAGGGACAGGCTGAACATCTCGGTATTTTCGAATATTTCTTTGCTCAGTTGCAGGTACAGCAAGGCCGTCAGGGCCGTCGTGGCAATGACGACGTTGAGCCATCCGTTGAGGCGAATCGTCCGTCCCCGTGCCTGTTGCAGCAGGCGGGTCAGGGCATCCCCCATCAGCAGCGCCAGCGGCAACAGGCACGGCATGATGTAAGTCGGCAATTTGCCGCTGCTCATGCTGAAAATCAGCAATGGCAACAACAACCAGAGCAGGAGAAAACCGCTGACGGGCTGACGCTTGTTGTTCCAGGCCTGGATGAAGGTTGTTGGTAACAACACAGCCCAGGGCAGGACAGAAACGACCAGCATCGGCAGATAGAACCACCACGGACGGGCGTGTTGCGCGTTGTCGGCGGCGAAGCGGCGTACGTGCTCGTTCCAGAAGAAGAAATTCCAGAAATCCGGTTCTTGATGGTGAATGGCCAGTGCCCAGGGCAGGCAGACAGCCGCGGCGACCACAACAGCCAGTGGCCCGTAACGTAACAGCTCGCCAATACGACGCTGCCAGAGCATGTAGGGCAGGGCGATCACCGCCGGCAGCAGCCAGGCCAGAAAGCCCTTGGTCATGAATCCCATGCCGCAGGCGATGCCCAGGACCGTCCAGGCACCCATCCGGGCACGCGTGGTGCGACTGTCGATGGCAAACCACAGCGAGACCAGGCTCAGGTTGACCCACAGGGTGAACTGCGGATCGAGGTTGGCGTACCCGGCCTGACCGGCAATCAGCCCGAAGCTCATGTAAAGCAGCGCGCAAGCAAAGCTTTTGCGCGGATCGCCCCAGAACCGCCGGGCAATCAGCCAGGTCAGCCACACGCTCGACCCGGTGCTCAGCGCTGACGCTATGCGCACCCCGAACAAGTTGTCGCCAAACACTGCCTGACCGATGGCAATCATCCAGTACCCGGCAATCGGCTTCTCGAAATAACGAAGGCCCATGAAGTGCGGCGAGATCCAGTTCCCGCTCTGCAGCATTTCCTGGCTGATCTGGGCATAACGGGTTTCGTCGGGAATCCACAGGCCGTGGCTCATCAGCGGCAGCAAGTAGAACGCTATGAACCCCAGGACCAGGGCGAACAGCATCCAGCGCCCGTTGGCCGGTGTCGTTGGGGCGAGCAGGCGCGAAGATTGGCCGATAAAATCCGGCAGTGGCTGATTTGACGTCATGTCTCGACCTTGGCGCTGAAAAGGCTAATCGAAGAAAGAGATGAAAGTTGCAAGAGGGAAAAGCGGAATGATATTGAACAGCGAGAAGTTAAGTCATGTTTCTCGCCGTTTGTTCAGCTGTTATTCAGTCAACTTTGATGTAACTTGTTGCCAGAGTTTCGCCGAGTGATGATTCAGTTTTTTTCTTGTTGCAGAGTATTCCAATCTTCGGCATTCACAATGCCGAGTACTTGCAATTGCCCCTTGCCATCGATGTGGACAAACAACGAGCTGCCGTACTCGGCGTCCTTCGCCGCATGCTTGAGACCGGTCTGCTGTTCAAAGTCCGCGATGCAACCGCTGTGGGTCACCAGCACCAGGTTGCGATGGACCACCTTGTGCGCCACGACATCGTTACGCAGGGTCGTGCCGCAGGTGGCCAGCCATTCCTGGGTCCGAGGGTCGCTGTTGAACATGTAATGCGCAGTCTGCACGGTGCGTGTAACGGGGCTGGTCAGGATGTCGGTCTGCAACAAACCCAGGTGTGCCAGACCGCGCCCGACAACGGCGGCCGCTTCACTGCCAACACGGGTAATGCCGTCAGCCGGGCCCAGGCAAGGGTTGCTGGAACGGTCGCACCGCTCGGCATGGCGAACCAGCACCGCGATCTCGCCGGCATTCCATTGTTGCAGCAGTTGGGCCCGGGCTTGCGCATCTTCCTCGGCGAGGTTGGTCGGGGATTTCGGCCACAGGACAAAGCCGGTGACCAGCACGGCGATGGTCAGTGCGCTAATGGCCACGACCGATTTGGACAGGCGCGAAGACGGTTTACGCAAGACGGAGTCGACCAAGTTTGTCCACCATTGAAGCGCCAGGGAAAGTGCTGTTGAACAAAACCTTAAACAGCACAAAAAAATTCCACCGAAACCAAGTTCAGCGAATTAACGGGAGCCCAAGTTAAATCTGCGCAGGTGTCGGAACGGTGAACGGAATGTGAAAAAATTGCAGAGGAGGTTGTGGCGGGTAATTAGTCAACTATTGGGAATTGTTATCTTTTGCTCTTGCGTGGGATGGCAGCGCTGAAAAGAGGTTCTTCATGCAATCCCGGTAAACACTAACAACGCAATACCTGTAGGAGCCAGCCTGCTGGCGATGGACTCAAGCGCACCGCGTTTATGCAGGTTCACACGCGTCATCGTTAACGACCATCGCTGGCAAGCCAGCTCCCACAAAGGACCATGCCCACGCCGAAACTGTAGGAGCCAGCCTGCTGGCGATGGACTCTAGCGCGCCGCGTTTACCCAGTTCACACGCGTTATCGTTAACGTCGCTGGCAAGCCAGCTCCCACAGGAGCCAGCTTGCTGGCAATGCATGACCTTCAGGACGAAGGACAACTCGCCTGGGGTCGGGTGGCCGCCTGGCTGATCAGCGCGGCCAGGCGTTTGATGTTGTTTTGCTGGGCAAGTACCAACTCATCGACAGTTGCGCCTGACGGCGTTTGCAAGGTGCTGCGGCAAATCACCTGGGCCTTGTTGCCCGGCTCGGCACTGCGCAGACGCCATATCACGTCCATCAGCGCATATTGACCGGGGACAGAGTCAAAACGCTGCACATCGACCCGTACCGAATACTTGCCCTTTACGGGACTGTTGCTTAGTTGATCGGCCAGCGCACTGCGCAATTCCTCCACGAGGGTTGCACCCCACCAATGGCTTTCGAGGATCGCCAGGGTACTGTTGCCCTCGCGAATGACGATCTGCGCCCGATCGACCTGGGGCGGCAAGCTTATCGTCTCGATCTGAATCACCCCGACGGTGGTCGTCGAATGATTGCCCACCTGGGTCGGCGTCAGGGTATGGAACTGAATCGGATCACTGCGGCAAGCGGCGAGCAGCAGCAACGCGGTGAACACTGTGAATTTCAGCGGAAAAACCATGGGTGTTGCTCCTGTGCTCAATTGCGCGGTGGCCCTTGCAGATCCATGGGCGGGGCATTTTTCGGGCGGCCGCGAAGCAGCGACTCCGGATGCCGTCCCAGGTAATCCGATAGATCACGCAAGGATCTCGACGTGCGTCCCAGTTCATCCAGGGTCTGATTCAGTTTTTCCCGTTGCGGCGAGTCGTCGGCCAAGGTCGAACCGGCGGATTGCAAGGTCGTGTTGGCGGTTTCCATCGTCTTGCTGAAGTCCGACAGAGTGCTTTGCACGCCAGGCAGGATCTTGCCGTTGAATTGCGCCATGCCCTTGCGCAGTTCGACGAGATTGCCATCGAGATTGCCGGCGATTCGCTCGATCGGCAGTTTGTTGATCTTGTCGACCATGGCTTCGAGTTTTTCCTGCAATTGCTCGAGGCTGCCAGGAATGGTCGGAATCATGACCGGACGCGCCGTTGCATCGAAGGCGACTTTTTCTGCCTTGGGGTAGAAGTC
Organism: Pseudomonas sp. PDM32; assembly: GCF_019219225.1. Lineage (NCBI taxonomy): Bacteria > Pseudomonadati > Pseudomonadota > Gammaproteobacteria > Pseudomonadales > Pseudomonadaceae > Pseudomonas > Pseudomonas sp. PDM32. Next base: position 211,769 of record NZ_JAHUWE010000011.1, on the reverse strand, counting down.
CAGGGCAATGTACAGCTGGCCGGTCAGGAAATTGCCCGTGCGTGCCTGGGCACGCAGGCCATTTTCGATAAAGGTGCCGATCAGGCGTACGCCACCCGCTTCGTCATTGGGGTCATGATTGAGCGCCTTGAGCATCTTGTCGTGGGCCCTGCCCAGGCGTTGCGGGTAAATCACGATACCGACGTTGACCGGAAAGGAGCGAAGCTTCTCGTCGTAATCCAGATTGACCGACACCACCTTGCCGATTTCCACACCGAGGAATTCCACCGGCGCATCAACCTTGAGCCCGCGCATTGCCTGGTCGAAACGCATGGCCAGGTACTGCGGCTTGCCGTTTGGCGGGGCGAGGGCGGTTTGCTGGTCGTCAAACAGTTCGTAGGCGTACTCCGCAGCGGCCGGTTTATCGCCAGGGCTGTAGTCGGGGGCGCGGAAGGCAATGCCGCCCACCAGCAGGGAGGACAACGATTCGGTCTTGACCGCAAAGCCGTTGGCGCCGACGTTCACGTCAATGCCGCTGGCGTTCCAGAAACGCGTGTTTTCGGTAACGTACTTGTCGTTGGGGGCGTGGATGAACAGCTCGATGTTCACGCCTTTGCCATCCGGGTCCAGCGCGTAGGCCACCACCTGACCCACCGGGATCTTGCGGTAGTAGACCGGGGAGCCGATATCCAGCGACCCCAGGTCCTGGGTGAACAGGGTGAAACGTTTGCCCGGCTCGCCATAGGTGATGGGCGGCGGGTTTTCCAGCCCCGTGAAGTGTTTTGCCCGGCCGTTGGCCTGGCCGATATCGGCACCGATGTAATCGCCCGACAGCAGGGTATCGATACCGGACACGCCACCAGCGCCAATGCGCGGGCGCACGACCCAGAACTGCGAATCCTCGCGGGTAAAGCTTTCGGCCTGCTTGGCCAACTTGATGGTGGCGTTGACACTCTTCTGGTCATCGCTCAGTTCCACATCCGAGACTTGGCCAATCACCACATTACGGTACTTGACCTCGGTTTTATTCGCCGTCAGGCCGCTCCCTGTCTTGAACGTGACAACGATGGTCGGGCCTTGCTGCAGAATGCTGTGAACCACCAGCGAAATACCCACCAGCACCGCGACGATCGGTACGATCCAGACCAGCGAAACGCTGAAACGGCGGGTCTTGATCGGTGCCTGCCCAGGGGCTTGCGGCCCGTCAGTGGCTTGCGACTTCATCCGTGACCTCCTCATTGTGTGGGTTTTCCCGCTCTTTATCCCAGATCATGCGTGGATCGAAACTCATTGCCGAAAGCATGGTGAACACCACAACCAGACCGAAAAACAGAATGCCCAGGCGCGGCTCGATGTCGGCCAGGGCCTGGAATTTCACCAGCGAGGCCACCAGGGCCACGACTATCACATCGAGCATCGACCAGTAGCCGATGACCTCGACGAAGCGGTACAGCGTAGAACGCTCTTTGCGTGCCCACTCGCTGTCGCGTTGCACGGTGACCAGCAGCAAGGTGATGGCGACGAACTTGATGCCCGGCACCGCGATACTGGCAATGAAAATGATCAGGGCGATGTCCCAGGCCCCGGCCTCCCAGAACTCCAGCACGCCGCTCATGATCGTGCTGTCGGCACCATGGCCGACCATCTCGGTGTTCATCACCGGCAACAGGTTGGCCGGGATGTAAAACACCAGGGCCGCGATCATGTAGGCCCAGGTGCGGGTCAGGGAATTGGTTTTGCGCCGGTGCAGCGGCGCACCGCAACGCTCGCATTCGTGAGGTTCGCCAGTCATGTCGCAAGCCAGGCCGCAGGTGTGACACAGGCACAGGTTGAGCTCGTCGGCGTACGGAGGCGTGCTCATACAATGTCCCATAGTTCGCGGATGTCGCGCCCGGCGATGCGGATCATCATCAGGCTCAACACGGCCAGGGCAAACAAACCGATACCGGGCAGCACATCAAGCAACCCGGCGAGTTTGATCACGGCGACCATGGCGCCCAGCAGGCAGACTTCGAGCATGCTCCAGGGCCTCAGGCTTTCCAGCCAGCGCATGCAGAGCTTGAAGCCCGGTGAGCGTTGTCCGGCCAGTGCGAAGCCCAGCACCCAGATCAGCAGCAACAACTGGAAGATCGGCGCGATGATCATGGCGATCGCCGCCACCATGGCGATGAAGGTGATAGGCCCCAGGCTCAGGGCCAGCACCGAGTCCCAGAGGGTGGCGCTGTGCTTCGAGCCTTTGAGGCTGATGCTCATCACGGGATAGAAATTGGCGAAAATCCACAGCATGAGCGCGGTGAAGGTCAACGCAAGACGCTGTTCCACCGTGAGGCCGTTATAGCGCTGCAGCACGCCGCCGCAGCGCGTACACAAGGTTTTCTGATGTTTGGCGAGCGTGACTTTTTGGTAAACGCTGTCGCAGTGCTCGCAGATGATCAGCTGATCGGTAGTTGCCATGGGTCAAGCTCAACAAGAGGCAGGAAATTCAGAGCACCCCCTCAATATAGAAGTGCCTCGCGATTGAGCAAATCGAAAGTCGAAACAAGGGGATGGAGGGCGTACCGGATGTTGCCCAAAGCATTGTGGGAGCGAGCCTGCTCGCGAAAGCGGTGTGTCAGGTAGCCCATTCTCTGGATGCCAAACAGTCTTCGCGAGCAGGCTCGCTCCCACAGGGTGAATCTGCCTTTCAGGAGAATTGTTTCAGCCCAGCATTTCCCGCATCCGATACCAGAACATGCCCAGAGCCAGCAGTGGCGAGCGCAGGGCGCGTCCGCCGGGGAAGGTCATGTGCGGCACCGCGCTGAACACGTCGAAGCCTTTGCTGTGCCCGGCATGGATCGCTTCGCCCAACAACTTCGCGCACCAGTGGGTCACGTTCAGGCCATGGCCGGAGTAGCCCTGGGCGTAGAACACGTTCGGGTGCTGGCTCAGGCGCCCGACCTGCGGGAAGCGGTTGGCCGAGATGCCGATCATGCCGCCCCACTGATAGTCAATGCGCGTTTTGGCCAGTTGCGGGAACACCTTGAGCATCTGCGGGCGCATGTAGGCCGCGATGTCCGCCGGGTCGCGCCCGGAGTAATGACAGGCACCGCCGAACAACAGACGCCGGTCAGCCGAGAGCCGGTAGTAATCCAGTCCGACTTTCTGGTCGCACAGCGCGACGTTGTGCGGGATCAGTTGCCTGGCGGTGTCTTCCGACAAGGGTTCGGTGGCAATGATGTAGCTGCCCGCCGGGAGCACCTTGCCGCTGAGCTTCGGTTCCAGCTCTTCCAGGTGGGCATTGCAAGCCAGCACCAGCGTGGCCGCACGCACGGTGCCACCGGCACAGCGCACCTGCACGGTGCTGCCGTGGATCAACTCCAGCACCGGGCTTTGCTCGAAGATCTGCACCCCAAGGGACTCGGCGACTTGCGCTTCGCCCAGTGCCAGGTTCAACGGGTGCAGGTGGCCCGAGCCCATGTCGACCAGGCCGCCGGCGTAAACGCCGGAGTCCACCACGTGCTCGCGGATCTGGCCAGGTTCGATGAGGCGCGTTTCATGGGCGTAACCGGACTCGAGCAATTCGGCGTGTTCGGCCTTCAGCCCGGCAAAATGCGCCGGGGTGTTGGCCAGTTCACAGAAGCCCCAGCGCAGGTCGCAATCAATGCCGTGTTCGCGGATACGTTGGGCCACGACTTGCACCGATTCGACCCCGGCCTGTTCCAGGTACTGCACGCCTTCGGCGCCCACATGTCTGGCAAAGCCGCTGACGTCATGGCCGATACCGCGTATCAACTGGCCGCCGTTGCGCCCGCTGGCGCCCCAGCCAATCCGCCGGGCCTCCAGCAGGACCACCGAGAGCCCGCGCTGGGCCAACTCGATGGCGGTGTTGATGCCGGTGAAACCCGCGCCGACCACGCAGACATCGGCCACCAGGTCCGAGGCCAGCGCCGGACGCTGCCTCATGCCCTTGGCGGACGCTGCGTAATAGGAGTGGGTATGTTCCTGGGTGTACTGATTCATTTGTTGGACTTCACTTTGCTCCACGAGCGGGTCATCAGGCGCATGATCGACTGTGGCGGCGTGGTGGAGATGTAGAGTTTGTCGAGGACCTCCTGGGGCGGATACACCTCGGGATTGTTGACCAGTTCGGGGTCCATGTACTGCTTGGCGGCCGGGTTCGGGTTGGCGTAGCCGACCGACGCGCTGACCTTGGCAATCACTTGCGGGTCCAGCAGGTAGTTGATGAAGGCGTGGGCTTCTTTCGGATTGCTGGCGTCGGCGGGGATGGCCAGCAGGTCGAACCACAGGTTGGCGCCTTCCTTGGGAATGGCGTAGGCGATGTTCACGCCGTTGTTGGCTTCCTTGGCGCGGTTGGCGGCCTGGAACACGTCGCCCGAGTAACCGAACGCCACGCAGATGTCGCCGTTGGCCAGGTCCGACACATACTTGGAGGAGTGGAAGTAGGTGATGTAGGGACGGATTTGCAGCAGCTTGGCTTCGGCCTTCTTGAAGTCCTCAGGGTTTTCGCTGCGCGGGTCCATGCCCATGTAGTTGAGGATTGCCGGGAACACCTCATCCGCCGAGTCCATCATCGACACGCCGCAGGCGCTGAGCTTCTTGATGTTTTCCGGTTCGAACAGCACGGCCCAGGAGTCGATCTTGTCGATGCCCAGCACCGCCTTGACCTTGTCGACGTTGTAGCCGATGCCGTTGGTGCCCCACAGGTAGGGCACCGAGTGGGCGTTGCCCGGATCGTTTTTCTCCAGCAGCGCCAGCAGTTTCGGGTCGAGGTTCTTGAAGTTCGGCAACTGCTCGCGATCGAGCTTGAGGAACGCGCCGGCCTTTACCTGGCGGGCGAGGAAGTGGTTCGACGGAACGACCACGTCATACCCGGTGCGACCGGCAAGCAGCTTGCCTTCCAGGGTTTCGTTGGAATCGAAAACGTCGTAGATCACCTTGATCCCGGTCTTGGCCTGGAAGTCGGCGAGGGTGGTTTCGCCGATGTAGTCGGTCCAGTTGTAGACACTGACCTGGGGTTGAGCCTGGGCAATGGTGCTGAACAGAACCGCCAGTGCGGCCGGGACCACGGATTTCAATAGACGCATATCGATACCTTCTTGGAATTATTGGATTCTTCAGGCGATTTTTTGGTGTTCTGTGTCCTCCTGTGGGAGTGGGGGCCTCAGACGCTCAGCATCAGGAACTCACGCTCCCACGAACTGATCACGCGCTTGAAGTTCTCGTGCTCGGCGCGTTTGACTGCGACGTAGCCCCGTACGAACTTGCTGCCCAGGTAACGGCTGATGGTGTCGCACTCTTCCATCTGGGTCAGGGCGTCTTCGATGGTGATCGGCAGGCGCAGGTTGCGACGCTCATAGGCGCGGCCCTGTACCGCGGCACTTGGCTCGATACGCTCGACCATGCCCAGGTATCCGCACAGCAGGCTGGCGGCGATGGCCAGGTACGGGTTGGCGTCGGCGCCCGGCAGACGGTTTTCCACGCGCATGGCGTCCGGGCTGGACGTCGGTACGCGCAGGCCGACGGTGCGGTTTTCTTCGCCCCATTCGACGTTCACCGGTGCCGAGGTGTCCGGCAGGAAGCGGCGGAACGAGTTGACGTTCGGCGCGAACATCGGCAGCACTTTCGGGATGTACTTCTGCAAGCCACCGATGTGATGCAGGAACAGCTCGCTCATGTTGCCATCGGCATCGGCGAAGATCGGCTGGCCGGTGGTAATGTCCACCACGCTCTGGTGAATGTGCATGGCGCTGCCAGGCTCGTCGCCGACCGGCTTGGCCATGAAGGTTGCCGCCACGTTGTGCTTGAGCGCCGCTTCACGCATGGTGCGCTTGAACACGGTGATCTGGTCGGCCAGGTCCAGTGCGTTGCCATGACGGAAGTTGATTTCCATCTGCGCCGGGCCGTCTTCGTGGATCAGCGTGTCGAGGTCCAGGCCCTGCAGTTCGCACCAGTCGTAGACGTCTTCGAACAGCGGATCGAATTCGTTGGCCGCGTCGATGGAGAACGACTGGCGACCGCTTTCGGCACGGCCCGAACGGCCCATCGGCGCCTTGAGCGGCAAGTCCGGGTCTTCGCAGCGCTGGGTCAGGTAGAACTCCATTTCCGGCGCGACAATCGGCCGCCAGCCTTTGTCGGTGTAAAGCTGCAGGACTTTCTTCAGCACGTTGCGCGGCGACAGTTCGATCGGGTTGCCGAACTTGTCGAAGGTGTCGTGGATCACGATGGCGGTCGGCTCGATAGCCCACGGCACCACGTAGACGGCGTCGGCGTCCGGCTTGCATACCATGTCGATGTCGGCCGGGTCGAGCAGGTCGTAGTAGATGTCGTCGTCGACAAAGTCCCCGGTTACCGTTTGCAGAAGGACACTTTCCGGCAGGCGCATGCCTCGCTCATGCAGGAACTTGTTGGTCGGTGCAATTTTGCCGCGTGCAATGCCGGTCAGGTCGCTGACAACGCACTCGACTTCGGTAATCTTGTGATCTTTCAGCCAAGTGAGCAGCTGATCGAAAGGGACATTCATAAAGACCTCGTTATTGGTTTTATTAACGCCAGGAGAGGCCGGTTTCATCCGCCGGACACTTCCCCTGTAGCGCGTTGAGGTCTATCTTGGGCGAGCCTTGCGGTTCCATCTATCCACTTTAAGCAGCACAAAGCGCACCAAAAGAGTGCGTAAGGTCACCCATGACAGGTTCCAATTCCCTCCAGGTCCAAGCCTTCAATACCGCCGATGTCGCCGAGCAAATCCGCGCCACACCGGGTTGGATTCAGCATTACCAGCAGATGTCGCCGGGGCATTTCGCGGGGTTGGTGCGCTATCTGGATCTGCAGGGCGTGGAGATTTACGAAGAGTCGATGAACACCCGGGTCGAGCAGAATTTCAGTGCGCCCCAGGGCTCGTTGTCGTTCTGTTTCGATCGCGGCGACAACGCGCTGTACGTATTGAATGGCGAAAGTCGCAACATCTGGATTACCCCGGAGAACTACCAGGAAATCGCCGTGGTGTTCGGGCCGGAGTTTGTAAAACGCCACAGCCTCGACATCGCCCGGCTCGAAGGGCTGTTCATGGCGCCGCTCAACTCGCAGCAGAACGCGCTGTTCTGCCGCTGGCTCAGCGGGACCCTGACGCGGCTGTCGCAGACCTTCGATCCACCGAGCCGCGAAGCGCTGACCCAGCAATTGCTGGACGACTGTCTGTTCATTCTCGACAACGCCTGTGTCGGCCTCGACCAGGGCGCCTTGCAGCGCCGTGCCGGAGAGCGGGCGATCATGAAGCGGGTAGGGGAATGGGCGGCGGATACCCCGGAAGAACACCTCAACCTGCTGGAATTGTCCCATGTGGCCGGGGTTTCACTGCGCCAGTTGCAGCATGCGTTCAAGACCTATACCGGCATGGCGCCGACCCAATGGCTGCGCCTGCGCCGCCTCAACAGCGCCCGCCGCGAACTGCTGAGCCGCACGCCGACGCAAACCACCGTGGCCGAAGTGGCGATGCACTGGTCGTTCTGGCACCTGGGGCGGTTTTCCAGCAGCTATCGCGCGCTGTTCAAAGAGCTGCCGAGCGACACCCTCAAGCGTGCGAGTGTCGCGCAGCCCATCGGGCGCGGCCGGCGTTAAAACGTCGGCGGTGTAATCACCCAGATCACCACCGCGTCCACATCGCCGGGGTTGCCGTAGCGGTGCGGCTCCTGGCTGGAAAAGCTGAAGCTATCGCCTTCATTGAGCTGGAAATGGCGCTCGCCAACCCACAGCTCGAAACTGCCGGACAGCAGAAAACCGGCCTCTTCGCCGTCGTGGCTGTAGCTTTGCTGGCTGTATGTGCCGGGCGGGAAGCGTGAGTGGAGCATTTCCAGTTGGCGGTTGGCTTGTGGCGTCAGCAACTGATCGACGATGCCGTCTTCGTAATGCACGTTCAGGCGGCTGTTCTTGCGCACCACGACGCCATCGTCTTCGGGGGCGGTGACCGCTTCACTGGCGAAGAACCACTGGATGGTGACACCGAGGCTGCGGGCAATGTTGAACAGCGCCGGAATCGACGGGTAGGCGAGGTTGCGCTCCAGCTGGCTGATGTAGCCGGCGGTGAGTTCGCTCTGTTGCGCCAGTTCCGCCAGGGTCATGCCCCGGCGCTTGCGCAGGCCGCGAATGCGCGTGCCGAGGAAATGCGGTTCGGCGCTGCCGGGTGCGGGCTGTGTGGTGCTGCTGTTGCTCATGGTCAAATCCGAACCGGGAGGAGTGGCGCAAATCCCTGTAGGAGCGAGCTTGCTCGCGATGGTCGCCAACGATAACGCTGCAAGCCTGACACCCAGCGGTGTTCTCGGGTTCATCGCGAGCAGGCTCGCTCCTACAGGGGTGGTGTTAGCCGTCTAAGCCCCGGAGTATAAACAGCCTTAAAGCTCCCACGCGACTTTCAGCCCTTCATAAATCGCTTCTTCGGCGGTGCGCGGCGCCAGGCAGTCGCCGATGCGGCGAAACTCCACCAGCCCTTGCAGCTCGGCACCCAAGGTATCCACCGGTTGGTGACCCTGGCACAGCACCAGCGTATCGATGTTCTCCATCAGCATCGGCTCGCCGCTGGCGGTGTGTTGCAGGTAGACCGTGTTGTCATCGCAACCATACAGCCGCGCGTACGGCGTGATCGGCACGCCCAGTTTATGCAGCTCGCCGGCCAGTTGATCGCGCACGTACAGCGGCAGGTTTTCCCCGCAATGGGTGCCGTTGACCGCCAGTTGCACCTGATGCCCGGCGCGCACCAGGCGCTCGGCGATGCCGGGGCCGATCCAGTCGCAGCGCCAGTCGACCACCACTACCGAACGGCCGATCTGTACCTCGTCGCGCAACACCTGCCAGGCATCCACCACCTGCAATTCACCGCCACGCTCGAAGGGCGGCCAGTAAGGCTCGGCACCGGTAGCGACGATCACCATGTCCGGTTTTTCCTGCTCCACCAGCGCCCGGTCGACCCGGGTGTTACGCACCACGCGCACCCCGGCCAGCTGCATTTCCCGCTGCAGGTTGGTGCTGGCGCCGCCAAACTCGCTGCGCCGTGGCAGCAACTGTGCGAGCAACACTTGGCCGCCGAGTTGTGAACCGGCTTCGTACAGGGTCACGTCATGTCCGCGCTGGGCGCCGACAGCGGCGGCTTTCATCCCGGCCGGGCCGCCGCCGGCGATCATGATGCGTTTGCGTTGTGGCGCTTGTTGGCGTTCAGCAAAAATCAGCTCGCGACCGGTTTCCGGGTGCTGGATGCAGGAAATCGGCAAGCCCTTGTGGAAGTGCCCGATGCACGCCTGATTGCAAGCAATGCAAGCGCGCACGTCTTCGACGCGGCCGGTGTCGGTCTTGTTGGGCATCTGCGGATCGCAGATCAGCGCCCGGGTCATGCCGCAGACATCGGCCTGGCCGCGAGCCAGAATCAGCTCGGCTTCCTGGGGCTGGTTGATGCGCCCGGTGACGAACAGCGGAATGTTCAAACCGGCCTTGAACGTCCCGGCTTCCTTGGCCAGGTAAGCCGCTTCGATCGCCATGGGCGGCACGATATGCACCGCGCCGCCAAGGGAGGCCGAAGTCCCGGCGACGATGTGCACGTAGTCGAGCTGCGCTTGCAGTGACTGTACGGCGGCCAGGGATTCGTCTTCGGTCAGGCCTTCAGGGTCGCGCTCGTCGGCGGAAATGCGCAGGCCGATGATGAACTGCTCGTTGGTCGCCGCACGCACCGCGGCGATGACTTCGCGCAGGAAACGCAAGCGCTGGTCCAACTCGCCGTTGTAACCATCGGTGCGCCGGTTGACCCGCGGATTGATGAATTGCGCCGGCAGATAACCATGGCTGGCAACCACTTCGACGCCATCGATCCCGGCCTGATGCAGGCGGCGGGCGGCAGCGGCATAACCGGCGACGATCTCGTCGATCATGGCCTGATCGAGGGCGCGGGGCATCACCCGGAAACGTTCGTTGGGCACTGACGAGGCCGAATAGGCCACCGCCAGCAGGCCATCGCTGGACTCCATGATCTCCCGACCCGGATGGAACACCTGGGACAACACCACGGTGCCGTGGGCATGGCAGGTTTGCGCCAGTTTGCGATAGCCCTCGATGCACGCATCGTCGGTGGCCATCAGCACATGGGAGGTGTAGCGCGCACTGTCGTGCACACCGGCCACTTGCAGCACGATGAGCCCGGCACCGCCTTCGGCACGTGCCCGGTGGTAGGCGATCAGTTGCTCGTTGACCAGATTGTCGGTGGGCATCGAGGTGTCGTGACCGCTGGACATGATGCGGTTTTTCAGGCGCTTGCCACGGATTTCCAGGGGTTCGAACAGGTGCGCGAAGGCAGGTGTCGAGGTCGGCATGGTGCGGGTACTCCAGGCAGGCTGACCTGTGTAGGAGCGAGCTTGCTCGCGATGGACTTGAGAACGCCGCGGGGTGTCAGGTACCCAGCGTTATCGTTGACGTCCATCGCGAGCAGGCTCGCTCCTACAGAGGCATCAGGTTTTCGGTTGTTATTATTGGTCTATAGAAATTTACCTTCAGTAAAAAATCAACTTGTTTTTTTACTATGGCGTGGAGTAATTTCATTTCGAGCCCGTTCCCGGGCCGTACCTCACAACAATAAAAAGGGCTGCACCGGCCTCTGTCCGGGCGGCACCTGCAAGAGGAACCCTTGATGAAATCGCACACGCTCAAGCACGGTTTTTATCCCTTGGTGTTGTCCGTGGCCATGGGCCTGGGCAGCGCTCAGGCAGCATCGGACATGGTGGTGGTCGGGTACGGCGGAGCCGGACAAAAAGCCCAGGACGTGGCGTTCTTTCAACCCTTCGCCGCCGTGGATCAAAGCAAGGTGATCCAGAGTGAATACAACGGCGAGATGGCCAAGATCAAAGTGATGGTCGACACCGGCAACGTCGACTGGGACGTGGTGCAGATCGAAGGCCCGGACCTGATGCGCGGCTGCGAGGAGGGCATGTACGAGCGCCTGGACTGGACCCGCCTGGGCCACGCCGACCAGTTGATCCCCGACGCGGCGCAGGAATGCGGGTCTGCGGCGCTGGTGTGGAGCGTGGCGATTGCCTACGACACCGACAAGCTGGCCCAGGCCCCGACTTCGTGGGCAGACTTCTGGGACGTGAAGAAAACCCCCGGTAAGCGCGGGCTGCGCAAACGCGCGGTGTACAACCTGGAATTCGCCCTGCTGGCGGACGGGGTCAAGACCGAAGACGTCTACAGAGTACTCGGCACCCCGCAAGGCGTGGACCGGGCATTCGCCAAGCTCACTGAACTCAAGCCGTACATCCAGTGGTGGGAGGCGGGCGCGCAGCCGCCGCAGTGGCTGACCGCCGGCGACGTGGTGATGACCTCGACCTACAGCGGACGCATCGCCGACGCCGCGCAGAAAGGCAGTCACCTCGGCCTGGTCTGGCCCGGCAGCCTCTACGGGATGGACTACTGGGCGATCATCAAAGGCTCCAGGCACGTGGACCAGGCCAAGCGCTTCATCGCCTTCGCCAATCAGCCGGACGCCCAGGTCAACTACGTGCAGCAGATCCCCTACGGCCCGACCAACATCCAGGCCGCCGCACGGCTGGATGATAAACTGGCGCAATGGGTGCCTACGGCGCCGCAGAACCTCAAGGGCGCGTTGTCGATGAACGTCGGCTTCTGGGTCGATCATGGCGAAGAGCTGGAAGAGCGCTTCAACGCCTGGGCCAGCAAGTAAACGCGGATGGCTGGACGTGTCCAAGCGTCCAGCCTTACTGTCTGCCCAGCCGATCAGCCTGGAGTACCACGACAATGAATAAAATCGCCAGCCACCTGGCCCCTGAGCGCAGCGCCACCGAGCAGCGCCTGCGTGAGGAACTGGCGGCCTGCTACCGCCTGATTGCGCACTTTCGCATGACCGACCTGATCTTCACCCACATCTCGGTGCGCATTCCGGGGCCGGAGCATCACTTTCTGATCAACCCCTACGGGCTGATGTTCGACGAAATCACCGCGTCGAACCTGGTGAAGATCGACCTCGATGGCCACGCTGTGGAGCCATCGCCGTACCCGGTCAACCCGGCCGGTTTCGTGATTCACAGTGCCATCCACGGTGCCCGTGACGATGCGCAATGCGTGCTGCACACCCATACCAAATCCGGGTGCGCGGTGGCGGCCTTGAAGTGCGGGCTATTGCCGGTGAACCAGATTTCCATGGAGTTCTATGGCCGCGTTGCCTACCACGACTATGAAGGCGTGGCGCTGGACCTGAGTGAGCAGCAACGGCTGGTGGCGGACCTGGGTGACAAATCGGTCCTGATGCTGCGCAACCACGGATTGTTGACGGTCGGCGAGACGGTGAGCCAGGCGTTCCTGCGCATGTACTACCTGGAAAAAGCCTGCGAAATCCAGTTGGCTGCGCAAGCGGCCGGTGAAATTGTTTTGCCGTCGCACGAGGTCTGCGCGCACACCGAGCGGCAGTTCAATGATCCTGGGCGGCCGTTGGAAGAGGGCGAGTTGAACGATCCGGATGCCATGCAACTGGCCTGGGCGGCGTTGTTGCGGATGCTGGATCGGGTGGCTCCGGGTTATCGCGACTGATCCAGATCCTGTGTTGTTTGAGCTGGCCTCTTCGCGAGCAAGCCCGCTCCCACAGGGGATTTGCACCGTACGCATAACCCTGTGGGAGCGGGCTTGCTCGCGAAGCAGGCGCCGCGGTCCATCTGACTGGAGACAAGTCCCACTCTTGCTGTACAGTCGTTCAGCCCGCCGCCAACCCGCGCAGGCCCAAACGATTGAACCAAGGAGCGTGTCGCCCATGAACCAGGAAGCCCGTTTTTCCCGCATGGAACCGGAGCTGCGCAAAGCCAACCTGATCGAGGCGACGCTGGTGTGCCTCAAGCGTCACGGCTTCCAGGGCGCGTCGATCCGCAAGATTTCCGCCGAGGCCGGGGTCTCGGTGGGGCTGATCAGCCATCACTATTCCGGCAAGGATGAACTGGTGGCCGAAGCCTACATGGCAATCACCGGGCGGGTCATGACCCTGCTGCGCGACGCCATGGAGCAAGCCGCACCGAATGCCCGGGAGCGGTTGTCGGCGTTTTTCCGCGGTTCGTTTTCCGCCGAACTGCTCGATCCGCAACTGATCGATGCCTGGCTGGCGTTCTGGGGCGCGGTGAAAACCGCCGAGGCAATCAACAAGGCCCACGATCATTCCTATGGCGAGTATCGCGCCATCCTGCGCAAGGTGCTGGCGGAACTGGCCCAGGAGGAGGGTTGGGAGAACTTCGACGCCGACCTCGCCGCCATCAGCCTCAGCGCCTTGCTCGACGGCCTGTGGCTGGAGTCCGGGTTGAACCCCGGGACCTTTACCCCGGAGCAGGGCATCCAGATTTGCGAAGCCTGGGTCGATGGTTTGCAGGCCGGGGGACGCCAGCGCTTTTGCGTGCAGACGAGCGACTGTTGATCAGTTGTTCAACACTGGATACTCTCTGGCGCCGATGCGGGAAAACACTCTAATAAGAAACTGGCCTTCGGGCCTGAGCCGGACACCAAGCGATGACTCCTCGGGTACTGATCGTCGATGACGATCCGCTGATTCGCGATCTGCTGCACGCCTACCTGTCCCAGGAAGGCTACGACGTCCATTGCGCCGCCACGGCGGAACTGGCGGAAACCTTCCTCGCCAGCCAGAGCGTCGACCTGGTGATGCTCGACATCCGCCTGCCGGGCAAGGACGGCCTGACCCTGACCCGCGAGCTGCGGGTGCGTTCGGAAGTCGGGATCATCCTGATCACCGGGCGCAACGATGAAATCGACCGCATCGTCGGCCTCGAATGCGGCGCCGACGACTATGTGATCAAACCCCTCAATCCAAGGGAACTGGTGTCCCGGGCGAAAAACCTGATTCGCCGGGTACGTCATGCGCAAACGCCACAGCCAGCCGTTGCGCTGGCCAAACCGGTCAAGCAGTTCGCCGATTGGGCGCTGGACACCGACCGCCGTCGCCTGATCGATCCATCGGGCAACGAAACCCTGCTGACCCACGGCGAATACCAGTTGCTCAGCGTGTTCCTGCGCAACAGCGGCCACACCCTCAGCCGCGATCAATTGATGGACCAGATCCGCAACCGCGAATGGGTGCCCAACGACCGCTCCATCGACGTGCTGGTCGGGCGTCTGCGTCGCAAGTTGCACGACGATCCGGCCGAACCGCAGTTGATCATCACCATTCACGGCGCCGGTTACCTGTTCACCGCCGGCGTGGCGGCCTGAGCCGGATGGCGCGATGGCTTTGCCTGCTGGCGCTGCTGGTGAACGGCCATGCTGTCTCGGCGGAAAGGGTTCGCTATTGCGATTACCCGGTGTACCCGCCGATTTCCTGGAGCGATGGCAAACAGGTGCGCGGCCTGGCGCCGAGCGTGGTGAAGCACCTGTTCGGTCAGTTGGGTTATGAGGTCGAGGTAGTCGTGCTGGGCAACTGGAAACGCTGCCTGCTGGACGCCGCCGAAGGTCGGGTCGATGTGGTGCTGGCCTACAGCACCGCGCAACGGGAGCAGAGCATGCTGTTCTCGACGGTGCCGGTACTGCGTGAAGAAGTGGCGCTGTTCATCAACCGTCAACACCCGGTGAAATTCGAACAGCTGGACGACCTGGCCCATTACCGTGGCGGCCTGTTGTTCGGTGAGAGCTACGGGGTGGAGTTCGATCGCATGGTCGCGCGCAACAACAACATCGAATGGGTGTCCGACAGCCACCAGAACTTCGGCAAGCTGATTCGCGGGCGCATCGACTTCATCACCCAGGAGCGGCGCACCGGCCAGTTGTACGCGGAAAACCTGCCCGGCGGCCAGGACATCGTCGCCTTGCCCAAGGCGTTGAATGTGGACTATCTGCGGGTTGCCGTGTCGCGGCGCTCGCCCCTGGCCAACCGCATGCCAGAGATCAACGCGCAATTGCAGCGCATGGTCGATGCCGGCGACATCGAGCGCTGGCTCAACGAAAGCGAAGTGACCTACCGCGACATGATCAACCTGCCGGCGGATGCGCAATGATCCGTGCGCGTCCTGGTGGACTGTTGCGACGCCTGTTGCTGTTCATTCTGTTGTTCAGCCTGTGCTTCACCGTGCTGGCCAGCAGCGTGCAACTGTACATCGAGTATCGACGGGAAATGCGCGACATCGATTCGCGTATGGAACTGATCCGCGCCGGCTACCTGGCCAGCCTGGAACGCAGCCTCTGGGACTTGAACCAGGAGCAGTTGAACGTGCAGTTGCGCGGGCTGGTGGACTTCTCCGACGTCGCCCGGGTGCACTTGACCAGCGCCGATTTCGACCTGATACAGGGCAACCCCGAGCCGGTCGGGCCGCTGCGTATCGAACGCTTTGCCCTGGACTATCAGCCGCCGTCCGGCCCGTTGCGCCAGCTGGGCGAACTGGAAGTCAGCACTGACCTGGGGGCAGTGTACCAACGTCTCTACGCCACCGGTTTGACCAGTCTGTTGTGGATGGCGGTGTTTCTCTGCGGTCTGGCCGTGGCGTTGTCGGGCTTGTTTTATCGCCTGGTGACCCGGCACCTGAAAGTCATGGCCGAGTTCGCCCGGCGCATCGCCGCCGGTGAATGGCAGGAACCCCTGCAACTGGACAAGCGCCGCGGCAGCGACGAAATCGACACCGTGGCCCATGCCCTGGACGACATGCGCCGGGCTATCCTGCACGACATCGAGCGCCGGGAAAGCGATCGCCTGGCCTTGCAGGACAACCGCGACGAGCTACTGAAAATGGTCGAGCGCCGCACCGCCAGCCTGATGCGCGCCAAGGATGAAGCGGAAGCGGCCAACCTTGCCAAATCGCGGTTTCTGGCGACCATGAGCCACGAACTGCGCACGCCCCTAAACGGCATCCTCGGCATGGCCGAACTGTTGCGCGGCGCGCGTCTGGATGCCCGGGACGGCAAACGCCTGGATGCCTTGCACAAGGCCGGCGAAGGCCTGTTGACGATCCTCAATGAAGTGCTGTATTTCGCCAAGCTGGAGGAGGGCGTCAGTCATCCCGAGCCGGTGGATTTCTCGCTGCGCCAGTTGCTCGACGAGGTGCTGACGCTGCTGGAACCGCGAGCCTTGAACAACGACACCATCCTCAGTTGCCGGGTCGATCAACGGATTGCCGAGCATCACCACGGCGCCGAGCAGTTCCTGCGCCAGGTGCTGAGCAACCTGCTGGCCAACGCGATCAAGTTTACCGAAGGTGGCGAAGTCAGTGTCCAGGTGGCGCTTCTCAGCGAAACCGGCGAACAGACCGGGCAGCGGCTGCGGGTCAGTGTCACTGACGACGGCATCGGCATTGCCCCGGCGATGCAGGCGAAGATTTTCGAGCGTTTCACCCAGGCCAGCGAAGAAGTCGCGCAACGTTTTGGTGGCACCGGGTTGGGGCTGGCGATCTGCAAACACCTGGTGGAACAGATGGGCGGCTGCATCGGCGTGGACAGCGAGGAGGGGCGCGGCAGTTGTTTCTGGTTCGAGCTGTCCTTGCAGTCGGCCAGCGGCGTGGCTGAGGCCCGGCCGGTTCGGGCGGCGGGGCCGGCACTGGATATCCTGGTGGTCGAGGACGTGGCGCTCAACCGCGAAGTGGCCAAGGGTTTGCTGCAGCGAGACGGCCACCGGGTGTGGTTCGCCGAAGACGCGGAGCAGGCGCTGCAACACTGCACAACGCAGGTTTTCGATTTGCTGTTGCTGGACGTGCATCTGCCGGGCATCAGCGGTGTCGAGTTATGCCGGCAGATCCGTCACAGCGACGGGCCGAACCGCCATACCCGCATTTTCGCCCTGACCGCCAGCGTGCAACCGGCGCTGGTGCGCGGTTATCTGGAAGCCGGTATGGACGGTGTCCTGGCCAAGCCCTTGAAGCTGGAAAACCTGCGCCAGGTGCTGGAAGGGCGTACTCACAGCGCCGGGGCGCTGATGAGCGATGAAGCGATGGACTGGCCGCTGTTGCAGACCCATCGCACCTTGCTCGGTGAGCAGAAGGTCCAGGGCCTGCTGGCGGTGCTGCGCGACTCGATCCTTCAGCACCGCGATGCGCTGCATGAAGCCATGGCCGCCGATGACTGCACCGAGGTCGCGCAACTGGCGCACCGTCTGGCCGGCAGCTGCGATTCCCTGGGTTTTCGGGCGTTGGCCAGCACCTTGAGGACACTGGAAACCCTGGCGTTGGCCAACGAAGAATCGGACATCCAGCGCATGAACCCGGTGCTGGATGAGCAATTGCAGCACTCGCTCGATACCCTCAAAGGCCTGTTGCAGAGCTGACGTACAAATTTGTTACGACTTTCTACAACTTCGATCCTTGCGGTCAACGCGAACTTACATGGCTTTCCAATAATCGACGCAACCGCCGCAGCGCGGTCTTCGAAGCTTATTGGAGATAATAATAATGAATTGCCGTAAAGCTGATCCCTCCCTGCGCCGTGACGTCCTGTCATGCGCTGCGCTCCTCACTGACTGCTGAGGTGCCGACATGAACGAAAATACAGATCGCAGCACCCAACAAAAAGGCATACAGCTGACCCGCGCCCTCAAGAGCCGGCACATCTTCATGCTGTCCCTGGGCGGCGTCATCGGTACCGGCCTGTTCATGGGATCCGGTGTGACCATCAACCAGGGTGGCCCGGTGGGGGCGATCCTGGCTTACCTGGTCGCGGGTTTCCTGATGTACCTGGTGATGGTCTGCCTGGGCGAACTGTCGGTGCAGATGCCGGTGTCCGGTTCGTTCCAGACCCATGCCACCAAGTACATCGGCCCGGCCACCGGGTTCATGATCGGCTGGGTGTACTGGATGAGCTGGGCCACCACCGTCGGCCTGGAATTCACCGCCGCCGGCATGTTGATGACCCGCTGGTTCCCGGCGGTGCCGATCTGGTATTGGTCGGCGCTGTTCGTGGTGGTGCTGTTCGGCATCAACGCCATGGCCACCCGCGCTTTCGGTGAAGCCGAATACTGGTTCTCGGGGATCAAGGTCGCGGCCATTCTCGGTTTCATCGTGGTGGGCGTGCTGGTGATCTTCGGCGTGATGCCCCTGAGCAGCGGCGCACCGGCACCGATGGCGACCAACCTGATCGGCGATTCGCTGTTCCCCAACGGTTTGTCCGCCGTGTTCGCGGTGATGATGACTGTGGTCTACGCGTTCCAGGGTTGCGAGATCATGGGCGTGGCCGCCGGTGAAACCGACCAGCCGGAAAAGAGCATTCCCCGCGCCGTGCGCAACGTGGTGTTTCGCGTACTGATTTTCTACGTGCTGGCGATTGTCGTGCTGTCGGCCATCGTGCCGTGGCAGCAGGCAGGACTGATGGAAAGCCCGTTCGTGCAGGTGTTCGACATGGTTGGCATTCCCTACGCCGCCGACCTGATGAACTTCGTGATCCTCACCGCGATCCTGTCGGTGGGCAACTCCGGCCTGTATGCCTCGACGCGCATCCTGTGGGCGATGTCGAAAACCGGCATGGCGCCGAAAAGCCTGTCGCCCTTGAGCAAGCGTGGCGTGCCGTTGCGGGCGCTGAGCATCACCCTGTGCTTCGCGCTGGTGTCGCTGATGACCAGCTTCGTCGCCGCCGACACCTTGTTCATGGTGCTGATGGCAGTGAGTGGCATGTCCGGCACCGTGACCTGGATCGTCATCGCCCTGGCGCAGTACAAGTTCCGCAAGGCGTACCTGCGTGACGGCGGCAAACTCAGCGACCTGAAATACCGCGCACCGTGGTTCCCGGTATTGCCGCTGATGTGCATCACGCTGTGCTGCTCGCTGTTCGTGTTCCTGGCCCTGGATGAAACCCAGCGTCCGTCGCTGTATTGGGGCTTTGGCTTCATTGCGCTGTGCTATGGCGCGTACTTCCTGATTCATCGCAAGCGTCAGGGCGTGCTGGCACCGAGCTTGCCGACAGCCTGATACCTCGAACTAAACACTTCCCCCTGTGGGAGCGGGCTTGCTCGCGAAGAGGCCCTGTCAGTCACCATCAATGTTGACTGACAGGGCCTCTTCGCGAGCAAGCCCGCTCCCACAGTTGTTTTGTGTTCCTGCCGCAGGCTGCGATCCTGGCGTCGTCGTGTCCACAGTTGTTCAAAGTTGTAACAAAGCCACTTCGCTATGCGTCAGCAAAAGAATTAAAACCAATAAAAACAATATGTTATATCTATTCTCAAGCTGTTACAGCCCATTTCCCCACCGATTGCCGCCTTACTGAACACTCGTTTAGTATGGCCTCAAGTCGCATCACCTCAGACCAATCACAATAATTCGAGGATTCCCATGACCACTCAATCGTCGCTGCTCAGCCAGGTCGAAGCAGGCGTTGCCTGGATCACCCTCAATCGCACGGCCCAGCGCAATGCGCTGGACGTTCCGACGCTGAAAAACCTGCACGCCTTGCTCGACGGTTTCAACGCCGATCCAGCGGTGCGCGTGGTGGTGTTGACGGGCAGTGGCCGCAGCTTCTGTGCGGGTGCCGACCTCGATGAATGGGCGGATGCCGAAGCCCGGGGCGCACTGGAAACCTACGGCTGGACCGAGACCGCCCACGCCTTGATGACTCGCCTGCACAGCCTGGAAAAACCCACCATCGCCGCCATCAACGGTACCGCCGTCGGCGCCGGGATGGACCTGACCCTGTGTTGCGACCTGCGCATTGCCGGGCAGTCGGCACGCTTCAAGGCCGGCTACACCAGCATGGCGTACTCGCCGGATGCCGGCGCCAGTTGGCACCTGCCACGCCTGATCGGCAGCGAACAGGCCAAGCGCCTGCTGTTCCTCGATGAACTGTGGGGTGCTGACCGTGCCCTCGATGCCGGCTTGGTCGGCGATGTCTGTGCCGACGATCAGTTGTTGACGGTCACCAGCGAACTGGCCGCACGCCTGGCCGCCGGGCCGACGTTCGCCTTTGCCCAGACCAAAAAACTCATGCGCGAAGGCGCCGACCGCAGCCTGGCGGAACAACTGCAAGCCGAACTCGCCGCGGGCCTGTTGTGCGGGCGCAGTGAAGACGGCAACGAAGCCCTGCGCGCCGCCATGGAAAAACGCCCGGCACGTTTCGTCGGCCGTTGATTCCCACACTTCTTTCAGCACACGAACAACAGGTAGCAGCATGAATTTCCAACTGACCCAAGAACAAGAAATGTTGGTGGACTCGGTACGCAGCTTCGTCGAGAAGGAACTGCTGCCCTATGAAGAGCAAGTCGACCGCGCCGACGAGGTGTCCCCGGAGCTGGCGGCGCAGATTCGCGGCAAGGCGATCGCCGCCGGGTTCTACGCCTTCAACATGCCCGAAGAAGTGGGCGGCGGTGGCCTGGACTACCTGTCCCAGGCACTGATAGAACGTGAGCTGTCCAAGGTCTCCTGGGCGCTGCACGTGTTCGTCGCGCGACCATCGAAAATCCTCATGGCCTGCACTGGCGAGCAGATCAACGACTACCTGTTGCCGTGCATCCAGGGCGAGAAAATCGACTGCTTCGCCCTGACCGAACCGGGTGCCGGTTCCGATGCCAATGCGATCAAGACCCGTGCCGTGCGTGAAGGCGACGACTTCATTCTCAACGGCAGCAAGCATTTCATCAGTCACGCCGGGCATGCCGACTTCGCCATCGTCTTCGCCGTGACCGACACCTACGAACACAACGGCAAAAAGCGTAACGCCGTGACCTCGTTCCTGGTCGACCGCAACACCCCGGGCATGACCATCCGCCGTGGACCCAAGTGCGTGAGCAACCGGGGTTACCACACCTTCGAAATGTTCTTCGACGACTGCCGCGTACCGGCCAGCAAAGTGCTGGGCGAAGTCGGCAAGGGTTGGGACGTGGCCAACGCCTGGCTGACCGCCGGGCGGGTGATGGTCGCGGCCAACTGCGTCGGTCAGGCCCAGCGAGCACTGGACGTGTCGCTGCAATGGGCGGCGGACCGCAAGCAATTCGGCCAGCCGATCGGCACCTACCAGGGCGTGTCGTTCAAGTTGGCCGACATGGCCACGCAGATCCGCGCCGCCGAACTGCTGACCCTGCACACCGCGTGGAAAATGGACCAGGGCACCATGACCGATGGCGAGGCCGGCATGGCCAAGCTGTTCGCCAGTGAGGTGCTCGGCCGTACCGCCGACGAAGCGGTGCAGATCTTCGGCGGCATGGGCCTGATGGACGAAGGTCCGGTGGAGCGCATCTGGCGCAACGCACGGATCGAACGGATCTGGGAAGGCACCTCGGAAATCCAGCGCCACATCATTTCCCGCGAGCTGCTGCGGCCGCTGCTGCGCTGATCAGCCCGGAGAACTCCCATGTCCCAAACCATTCGTGACAACCTCAAACGCATGCTCGCGCCGCAACACGTGGCGTTCGTCGGCGGCCGCAGCATGGCGCGCGCCCTCAAGCGCTGTGCCGAGGGCGGCTACCCAGGGCAGATGTGGCTGGTCAATCCGCAGCACGACAGCCTTGAAGGTGTGCCGTGTGTGCGCAGCGTTGCCGAGCTGCCTTGCGGCCCGGACGCGGTATTCATCGCCACCAACCGCGAACTGACCCTGACCTGCGTGGCCGAACTGGCCGCCATCGGTGCGGGCGGCGCGATCTGCTACGCCTCGGGTTTCGCCGAGACCGGCGCCGAAGGCCAGGCCCTGCAACAGCAACTGCTCCAGGCCGCTGGCGACATGGCGCTGCTCGGCCCTAACTGCTACGGCCTGCTCGACTACCTGCACAGCTCCGCGCTGTGGCCGGTGGCCCATGGCGGCAAAGCGGTGGAGAAGGGCGT
The DNA here is from genome assembly GCF_019219225.1 of Pseudomonas sp. PDM32. Classification (NCBI taxonomy): domain Bacteria; kingdom Pseudomonadati; phylum Pseudomonadota; class Gammaproteobacteria; order Pseudomonadales; family Pseudomonadaceae; genus Pseudomonas; species Pseudomonas sp. PDM32. Next base: position 190,041 of record NZ_JAHUWE010000011.1, on the reverse strand, counting down.
GGCGGTGCTGACCCAGAGCGGCAACTTTGCCTACAACCTGTCCATGAGCGACCGCTCGTTGCCGGTGGCCTACATGGCGTCGGTGGGCAATCAGGCGCAACTGGGCGTGGCTGAATTGATGGACGTGTTGCTCGACGAACCGCGGGTCACCGCCATCGGCCTGCACCTGGAAGGCCTGAAGAACGTCCCGGGTTTTGCCCGCGCCGCACACAAGGCGCTGGAGAAGGGCATCCCGATCATCGCCCTGAAAACCGGCGTGTCGCAGATCGGCGCCGAACTGGCCCTGAGTCACACCAGCTCGCTGTCCGGCTCCGATGCGCTGTACGACGCGCTGTTCGACCGTCTGGGGGTGATCCGCGTCAGCGGCCCGGTGAGTTTTGTCGAAACCCTCAAGGCCGCGGCCTGCGGCAACCTGCCAGCGGGTAACAACCTGATCGCACTGGCCTGTTCCGGCGGCGACGCCGGCCTGATTGCCGACTACGCCGAACGTAACGACCTGGGCCTGCCGAAACTCGATCAAGGACAGGTCGGCGAACTCGCGCAGGTGCTGCCGACCTACGCCAACCTGGTCAACCCGCTGGATTTCACCACGGCGATCTGGGGCGACGGCGAAGCCTTGAACCGCATGCTCGACGGCGCCCTGCGCACCGAAACTGACGCGGCGATGCTGGTGCTCGACTACCCGTCGGAGTTCACCGGCGAGCGCAAGGAGTGCGACTTGCTGCTGGAGCTGTACTGCGCGGCGCTGCAGCGCCACGGCAAGACCGGTTTCGTGACTTCGGCCTTCCCCGAATTGCTGCCGGCCCATGCCCGTGAGCGTCTGCACGCCCAAGGCGTCGCGGCATTGCAGGGTGTTGAAGACGGGCTGGCCGCGTGGGGCCGCATCGCCGGTTATCAGCGCAATCGCCAGGCCTTGCTGGCTCTGGGCGAATCGGCGCTGGTGCCGCTGTGCCCGCACGCGCTGGAAGGCGAGGGGCGTCTGCTCAATGAATGGGATTCCAAACAGGCGTTGAAAGCCTTTGGCCTGCCGACGCCAAACGGCGTATTGAGCACCCCGGAACAGGCCCTGAAGGATGCCGAGTCACTGGGCTATCCGCTGGTCTTGAAAGCCGTCAGCGCACAGCTGCCGCACAAGACCGAGGCCGGTGCCGTGGCGCTGAACCTCAAGGATGGCGTGGCGTTGAGCGCAGCCCTGGAAAAAATGCACAGCAGCATCGCCGCCTACGCCCCGGGCGTAGCCTTCGATCAACTGTTGCTCGAGCCAATGGCCAAACCGCCACTGGCTGAGCTGATTGTCGGCATCAAGCGCGAAAACGATTTCGGCCTCGCGTTGGTGATCGGTGCCGGCGGCATTCTGGTGGAGTTGCTCAAGGACAGTCGCAGCCTGTTGCTGCCGACCACCGACGGTGCGATCCACAATGCCTTGCTCAGCCTGCGCAGCGCCGCGTTGCTGCAGGGTTTCCGTGGCCGCGAGTCTGCTGACCTCGACGCCCTGGTGACGGCGATCCGCGCCGTGGCCGATTACGCCTGCGAAAACGCCGCGCAACTGCTGGAACTCGATGTGAACCCATTGTTGGTCGGTGCCCAGGGCACGACTGCGGTCGATGCGTTGATTCGCCTCGGCCACGAGTGAGGACATGAACATGCAAAGCAAAACCTTGACCGGCGGCCAGGCCCTGGTGCGCCTGTTGGCCAACTACGGCGTCGACACCGTGTTCGGCATCCCCGGCGTACACACCCTGGAGCTGTATCGCGGCTTGCCCGGCAGTGGCATTCGCCACGTCTTGACCCGCCATGAACAGGGCGCCAGCTTCATGGCCGACGGTTATGCGCGGGTCAGCGGCAAACCCGGCGTGTGCTTTGTCATCACCGGCCCCGGCGTGACCAACGCCGCCACCGGTATTGGCCAGGCCTATGCCGATTCGATTCCGATGCTGGTGATCTCCAGCGTCAACCACAGCGCCAGCCTCGGCAAGGGGTGGGGCAGCCTGCACGAGTGCCAGGACCAACGGGCGATGACCGCGCCGATCACGGCGTTCTCGGCTGTGGCGCTGACCGCCGAAGATTTGCCGGAACTGGTCGCCCGTGCCTACGCGGTGTTCGACAGCGAGCGACCGCGCCCGGTGCACATCTCGGTGCCGCTGGACGTGTTGGCGGCGCCGATCGCCCGTGACTGGAGTAACGAGGTGGTGCGTCGACCGAGCCGTGGTCCGGCATCCGCCACTGCGCTTGACCAGGCCGTGGCCAAACTCAAAGACGCGAAACGGCCGATGATCATCGCCGGTGGCGGTGCACTCAATGCCGTGCAGGAACTCAGTGAACTCAGCACGCGTCTCGCTGCGCCACTGTTCACCAGCGTCGCCGGCAAGGGCCTGCTACCACCGGATGCACCGCTCAACGCCGGTTCCTCCCTGTGTGTGGAGCCGGGCTGGAACCTGATCGCCGAGGCCGACGTGGTACTGGCGGTCGGCACTGAAATGGCCGACACCGACTTCTGGCGCGAACGCCTGCCGCTCAAGGGTGAACTGCTGCGCGTCGATATCGACCCGCGCAAATTCAACGACTTCTATCCCTGCGCAGTGGCTTTGCAGGGCGATGCACAACAAACCCTCAGCGGTTTGCTTGAGCGCCTGCCATCGGACGTTCGGGATGCCGGAACGGCGATAGCCTCGGTTGCCGCGCTGCGCGAAGCGGTCAAGGCCAGCCATGGCCCGCTGCAGTCGATCCATCAGGCGATTCTCGAGCGTATTGCTGTAGAGCTGCCGGAAAACGCTTTCATCAGCACCGACATGACCCAGCTTGCGTATACGGGTAACTACGCCTTTGACAGCCTGGCCATCCGCAGCTGGTTGCACCCGACCGGCTACGGCACCTTGGGTTATGGCTTGCCGGCGGGGATCGGCGCCAAGTTCGGCGCACCGCAACGGCCCGGTCTGGTGCTGGTGGGCGACGGTGGTTTCCTCTACACCGCGCAGGAACTGGCGACGGCGGTCGAAGAGCTGGACAGCCCGCTGGTGGTGCTGCTGTGGAACAACGACGCCCTGGGGCAGATCCGCGACGACATGCTCGGCCTGGACATCGAACCCATCGGCGTACTGCCGCGCAATCCGGATTTCGCTGCCCTCGCGCGTGCATTCGGTTGCACGGTGAGCCAGCCGCAAAGCCTGGCCGAGTTGCAGACCGACTTACGCCACGGCTTCAAGCGTAACGGCGTGACCTTGATCGAACTCAAGCATGCCTGCGCGCACTGATCTGTATTTGAAGGGGACGAAGCCATGCGCTTTTCCGATCTGACTCAACGTATCGCCGGTGATGGCGCTGCCGCGTGGGATATTCATTATCGCGCCCTGGCGCTGCGCGAGCAGGGCCAGGACATTTTGCTGCTGTCCGTGGGCGACCCGGATTTCGACACGCCACAGCCCATCGTGCAGGGCGCTATCGACAGCCTGCTGAGCGGCAACACCCATTACGCCGAGGTGCGCGGCAAGCGTGCCCTGCGTGAGGCCATTGCCAGGCGCCATCAACAACGCAGCGGTCAAAGCGTTTCGGCCGATCAGGTCACCGTGCTGGCCGGGGCGCAATGTGCGCTGTTCAGCGTGGCCCAATGCGTGCTCAATCCCGGTGACGAGGTGATCGTCGCCGAACCGATGTACGTCACCTACGAAGCCGTGTTCGGTGCCTGCGGCGCCGTGGTGGTGCCGGTGCCGGTGCGCTCGGAAAACGGCTTCCGCGTATTGCCTGAAGATGTCGCCGCACGCATCACGCCGCGCACCCGGGCCCTGGCGTTGAACAGTCCGCACAACCCGTCCGGCGCCAGTCTGCCGCGCAGCACCTGGGCCGCTCTGGCCGAGTTGTGCATCGGCCACGACCTGTGGCTGATTTCCGACGAGGTCTACAGCGAACTGCTGTTCGAAGGCGAGCACGTCAGCCCGGCGAGTCTGCCGGGCATGGCCGAGCGTACCGCGACCCTCAACAGCCTGTCGAAATCCCACGCGATGACCGGCTGGCGCGTCGGCTGGGTGGTGGCGCCACCGTCCCTCGCTGCGCACCTGGAAAACCTCGCGCTGTGCATGCTCTACGGCTCGCCGGATTTCATTCAGGACGCTGCCGTGGTGGCCCTGGAAAGCAACCTGCCGGAGCTGGAAGCCATGCGCGAAGCCTATCGCCAGCGTCGCGACCTGGTGTGCGACAGCCTGGCCGATTGCCCAGGCGTGCGGGCGTTGAAACCTGACGGCGGCATGTTCGTGATGCTCGATATCCGCCAGACCGGGCTCAGTGCCCAGGCGTTTGCCGACCGTTTGCTGGATCGCCACGGTGTGTCGGTATTGGCCGGCGAGGCCTTTGGGCCGAGCGCGGCGGGGCACATTCGCCTCGGTCTGGTGGTCGGCGCCGAACCCTTGCGCGATGCCTGCCAGCGGATTGCCCGTTGTGCCCAGGAATTGATGGAGACCCAGGTTCATGCTTAACCACAACGCACTGTTTATTGATGGCCGCTGGCAAAAACCGTCGGGGCAGGGCATCGCCGAGGTGATCAACCCGGCCACCGAAGAAGTGGCTGGCAGCGTGCCGCTGGGCGATGAGCGCGATGTTGAAAACGCCGTGGCGGCTGCACGCCGGGCCTTCGATTCATGGTCGCGTACGCCGTCCTGCGTACGCGCCGGTTACATTCGCGCCCTGGCCGGGCAATTGCGTGCCCGCGCTGACGAGATGGCCTCGGTCATCACCACTGAGTTGGGCATGCCGGTGCAATGGTGCCGCTCGGTGCAGGTCGACGGGCCGATCGCTGGCCTTGAGCAGTATGTCGAACTGGCTCATCTCATGGACGAGGTGCGCGAAGTCGGCAATTCGCTGGTGATCCGCGAGGCCGTGGGCGTCTGCGCGTTCATCAACCCGTGGAATTACCCGCTGCACCAGTTGATCGGCAAACTGGCCCCGGCCCTGGCCGCCGGTTGCACCGTGGTGGTCAAGCCGAGCCAGGAAACGCCGCTGCATGCCTTCCTGTTGGCGCAAATGATCGAGGACATCGGTTTGCCGGCCGGAGTGTTCAACCTGGTCAGCGGGCCGGGCTCGAAAGTCGGCGAAGCGCTGGCCAAACACCCCGGCGTGGACATGGTGTCGTTCACCGGCTCCACCGGTGCCGGAGTACGGGTCGCCCAAGCGGCGGCGCCTTCAGTGAAGCGTGTGTGCCTGGAGCTGGGCGGCAAGTCGCCGCTGCTGATTGCCGAGGATGCGGACCTCGACGCGGCCGTGCGCTACGGCGTGCAGGACGTGATGATCAACTCCGGCCAGACCTGCACCGCACTGACCCGCATGCTGCTGCCCGCCAGCCGTTATGCCGAAGCCGTGGAAATCGCCCTGCAGGAGACCCTGAGCCTGCGCATGGGCGATCCCCTGGACCCGCAAAGCTTTCTCGGCCCGATGTGTTCAGCGGGGCAAAAACGTACCGTGCTCGATTACATCAAGGTCGGCCAAGAGGAGGGCGCACGGCTGCTGTGCGGCGGGGACGCGCCGTCGGCCTTCGAGCGCGGCTTCTATGTCAGCCCGACGCTGTTCGCCGATGTCGACAACCGCATGCGCATCGCCCAGGAAGAGATCTTCGGCCCGGTGCTGTGCCTGATTCCCTACACCGACGAGGCGCAAGCGGTGCAGATCGCCAACGACTCGCCGTTCGGCCTGTCCAGTGGCGTCTGGGCCGGCAGTACCGAGCGTGCCTTGCACCTGGGCCGGCAGATGCGCGCCGGCCAGTGCTTCCTCAATGGCGCGGCGTTCAATTACCAGGCGCCGTTCGGCGGCTACAAACAATCGGGCAATGGCCGGGAGTGGGGTGAGGAAGGACTCAACGAGTTTGTCGAAGTGAAGGCGATCCAGGTGTGACGGTTGGCGATTCGAACGTTGTATGCACCGGGCCCTGGCCCGGTGTCTTGCGTGGTTTTGAACCGGTAATTCATTAGCTTTTTGATCAGGGGCAATGCAATGAGCGATAACAAAAACAAGATTACTCAAGCGAACCATGAATTCAGCTTCCCGCGCAGGGACTTCCTGAAGTACAGCGCGGCTGCCGCGGCGGTGGCCGGGGCGTTCTCCATGGGGCTGCCGTTTGGCGCCCTTGCCGGGGAGGCCACGCCAAAACCGGGTGGCGTGTTGCGTCTGGGCCTGGCAGGTGGCAGCACCACGGACTCTAAAGATCCGGGTTCCTGGTCCGACACCTTTACCTTTGTCGGCTTCTCGGCGGTCTATAACACCCTGACCGAAATTGCCGTCGACGGCAGCGCCATCCCCGAACTGGCCGAAAGCTGGACCTCGACCCCGGACGCGCGCGTCTGGACGTTCAAGATTCGTCAGGGCGTGACCTTCCACAACGGCAAGACCCTGACCGCCGAGGACGTGGTGGCGTCGATCCAGCATCACCTCGGCGAGAAATCCACTTCGGCGGCCAAGACCGTGCTGGGCGACGTGGCCAAGGTCAGCGCCAACGGCAGCGACAGCGTGGTGTTCGAACTGCACTCGGGCAACGCCGACTTTTCTTATGTGGTTGCCGATTACCACCTGGCGATCATGCCGAGCAAAGATGGCGCGGCGGACTGGCAGACCGGCGCCGGCACCGGTGGCTATCGCCTCAAGGACTTCGAACCGGGCGTGCGCATGACCCTGGAACGCAGCCCCGATTACTGGAAATCGGGGCGCGCGCACTTCGCCAGCGCCGAGTTGATCGCGATCTCCGACGGCGCGGCACGGGTCAATGCGCTGGTCACCGGGCAGGTGGATGTGATCAACAAGGTCGACCTGAAAACCGTCGCGCTGCTCAAACGCAACCCGAACCTGGTCATCGAAGAAACCAAAGGCGCCCAGCACTACACCTTCCCGATGCTCACCGACAGCCAGGTATTCCTGAACAACGACGTGCGCCTGGCGATGAAACACGCGATCAACCGCGAAACTCTGCTGGCCTCGGTGCTGCACGGCTATGGCCTGGTGGGCAACGACCACCCGATCCAGCCCGGCAGCCGTTTCATCAACACCGCGCTGGAACAACGCACCTACGATCCGGACAAGTCGCGCTTCTACCTGAAGAAGGCCGGTCTGGATTCGCTCAAGGTCCGTCTGCAAGCCTCCGACGCGGCCTACACCGGCGCCGTGGACGCCTCGGTGCTGTTCAAGGAGCAGGCCCGCGCTGCCGGGATCGACATCGACGTGGTGCGCGAGCCGGCCGATGGCTTCTTCTCCAACGTGTGGATGAAGCAACCCTTCACCACCTCGTTCTGGTACAGCAGCCTGACCGCCGACCGCATGTTCAGCATCGGCTACGCCAAGGGCGCGGCCTGGAACGAAACTCACTGGGACAACCCGCGCTTCAATCAACTGCTCAACGCCGCTCGCGGCGAAATGAACGACCCGCTGCGCCGCGAGATGTACAACGAAATGCAGGCACTGTGCCGGGACGAGGGCGGGGCGATCGTGCCGCTGTTCGCCAGTTCCGTGGCGGCGCGTTCCAACCGGGTGGTTCATGGCGGGCAGACGGCGCCCTACGGTGAACTGGATGGCCTGCGAGTGATCGAGCGCTGGTGGCAGGCATGAAACCGGGATCTATCGAACGGTGAAGATCAACTGTGGGAGCGGGCTTGCTCGCGAAAGCGGTGTGTCAGTCGCCCAATGCGTCAACTGACAGATCCTGTTCGCGAGCAAGCCCGCTCCCACAGTAGAAATTTAGTGTCTTCAAAGGCGTGCCCAATTCAAGGAACTGCACGATGAGAAGTATTTTCAAGCTGTTGGGACAGCGCCTCGCATTAGGCCTGCTGTCCCTGTTCGCCGTCTCAGTGATCATCTTCCTGGCCGTCGGCATGCTCCCGGGGGACATCGCCCAGGCCATGCTCGGCCAATCGGCCACCCCGGAAACCGTGGCGGCCTACCGGGCGCAACTGGGGCTGGATTTGCCGCCGATCACCCGTTTCGGCCACTGGATCTGGCAGCTGTTGCACGGTGACCTTGGCGTGTCGCTGGCCAACCAGCGGCCCATCGCCGAACTGGTCGGCTCGCGCCTGGGCAACACCTTCAGCCTCGCCTTGCTGGCGGCCCTGGTGTCGGTGCCGCTGGCGTTGTGTCTGGGGATGCTCGCCGCGTTGTACCGCAACAGCTGGTTCGACCGCTTGCTCAACACCTCGGCCCTGAGCGCGGTGTCGTTCCCCGAGTTCTTCGTTGCCTACATCCTGATCCTGGTGTTCGCGGTGAAGCTCAACTGGTTCCCGAGCATTTCCAACCTGGCGCCGGACGCTTCGTTGGGCACGATTCTGGAGCGCTCGGTACTGCCGGTGGCGACCCTGAGCCTGGTGGTGATCGCGCAGATGATGCGCATGACCCGCGCCTCGTTGATCAACCTGCTGGCCAGCCCCTACATCGAAATGGCCCGGCTCAAGGGCATCAGCCAGTCGCGGATCATCTTCCGCCACGCCTTGCCCAATGCCCTCGCGCCCATCGTCAACGTGGTGGCGTTGAACCTGGCGTACCTGGTGGTCGGCGTGGTGGTGGTCGAAGTGGTGTTTGTCTATCCGGGGCTCGGCCAGTTGCTGGTGGACTCGGTGGCCAAGCGCGACATCCCGGTGGTGCAGGCCTGCAGCCTGATCTTCGCCGCGACCTACATCCTCCTCAACACAAGCGCCGATGTGCTGTCGATTGCCAGCAACCCACGCCTGATGCATCCGAAGGGGTAGACCATGAGCCTGTTTAAACACCTGTGGCGGGCGCCCCTGAGCGCCCAGTTCGGTTTGTTGATGATCCTGCTTTACGTGCTGGTGGCGGTGTTTGCGCCGGTACTGGCGCCGTTCGGCGAAACCCAGGTAGTAGGCGGGGGCTTTGAGCCGTGGGGCGGGCAGTTCCTGTTGGGCACCGACAACCTGGGGCGCGACATGTTCAGCCGCCTGGTCTATGGCGCGCGCAATACCCTGGGCATTGCCTTCCTCACCACGGTGCTGGCGTTTTTGCTCGGTGGGTCCTGCGGCTTGATCGCGGCGATCAAGGGCGGCTGGGTCGATCAGGGATTGTCGCGGGTGGTGGACATCCTGATGGCCATTCCGCAACTGATCTTCGCCTTGCTGATCCTCAGCGTCGTCGGCACCACGGCGACGTCGCTGGTGTTGGTGATTGCGCTGCTGGATGCGACCCGGGTGTTTCGCCTGTCGCGTGCGGTGGCCATGAACGTGGTGGTGCAGGACTTCGTTGAAGCTGCGCGCCTGCGTGGTGAGGGCCTGTGCTGGCTGGTGACCCGCGAAGTGTTGCCCAACGCCGCCGCGCCGCTGATTGCCGAGTTCGGCCTGCGCTTCTGCTTTGTATTCCTGTTCATCAGTGCGCTGTCGTTCCTCGGCCTGGGCATTCAACCGCCCACTGCCGACTGGGGCAGCATGGTGCGCGACAACGCCGTGCTCATCACCTTCGGCGACATCAGTCCGTTGCTGCCCGCCCTGGCCGTGGCCTTGATCACGGTGAGCGTCAACTTCGTCGTCGACTGGATGCTGCACAAATCCAGCGGCCTCAAGGAGTGCTGAACATGACGACTGCAAATCCTTTGCTGGAAATCCGCGACCTGCACATCGAAGGCCATTACGAAGACGCCTGGCATCCGCTGATCAAGGGCATCGACCTGACCCTGCAACGGGGCGAAGTGCTGGGGCTGATCGGTGAGTCCGGCGCGGGCAAGTCGACCCTCGGCCTGTCGGCCATGGGCTACACCCGCGACGGTTGCCGGATCACCGGCGGCTCGGTGCACTTCGACGGCATCGACCTGCTCAAGGCCAAGCCTGAAGCCCTGCGCAAACTGCGGGGGCTGCGCATTGCCTATGTGGCACAGAGTGCGGCGGCTTCGTTCAACCCGGCCCATCGACTGATCGACCAGCACGTCGAAACCGCGGTGAAAAACGGCGGCATGAGTCGCGAGCAGGCCAAGCGCGACGCAGTGGAACTGTATCGGGTGCTGCGCCTGCCCAACCCCGAAACCATCGGCCAGCGCTATCCGCATCAGGTCTCCGGCGGCCAGTTGCAGCGGGTCATGACCGCGATGGCCATGGCTTGTCACCCGGACCTGATCATCTTCGACGAACCGACCACGGCGCTGGACGTCACCACCCAGATCGAAGTCCTTGCCGCCATTCGCGACGCCGTGGCGACCTATGGCAGCGCGGCGATCTACATCAGCCACGACCTGGCGGTGGTTGCGCAGATGGCCGACCGCATCATGGTGCTGCGCCACGGCAAACTGGTGGAAGAGGCCGAGACCCGCAAGATGCTCGGTGACCCGCAGGAGGACTACACCAAGTCACTGTGGGCGGTGCGCAGTTTCCGCACTGAGCCCAAGGCAAGTCCGCAACAGGAACAACCGCTGCTGGAACTGCGCAACAGCTGCGCCAGTTATGGCCGGCAACCGGTGCTGCACGACGTTTCCCTGAAGCTCTACCGTGGTCAGACCCTGGCGGTGATCGGCGAATCCGGTAGCGGCAAGAGCTCCACGGCGCGGCTGATCACCGGTTTGCTGCCGCCGACTTACGGCCAGGTGCTGTACGACGGCGAACCCTTGCCTGCGGACTTTCGCCAGCGCAGCAAGGAGCAACTGCGGCGCATCCAGATGATCTACCAGATCCCCGACACAGCGCTGAACCCGCGTCAGCGCATCGTCGATATCATCGGTCGGCCATTGACGTTTTATCTGGGCCTCAAGGGCAAGGCCATGCGCGCCCGGGTCGCTGAACTGCTGGAGATGATCGAGCTCGACCCGGCGACCTTCATGGAGCGCCAACCCCGGGAACTGTCGGGCGGGCAGAAACAACGCATCTGCATCGCCAGGGCCCTGGCGGCCGATCCGCAACTGATCATCTGCGACGAAGTGACCTCGGCCCTGGACCAACTGGTCGCCGAAGGCGTACTGAAATTGCTTAACCGCATCCAGCAACAACTGGATGTCGCCTATCTGTTCATCACCCATGACGTCGCCACTGTTCGGGCGATTGCCGATGAGGTATTGGTGATGCAACGGGGCAGGGTGGTGGACCACGGCTCGCGCAGCCAGATCTTCACCCCGCCGCATCAGGACTACACCGGGCTGCTGTTTTCTTCCGAACCGCAAATGGACCCCGACTGGCTCGACCGCTTGCTGGCCACACGCGCTTGCACACCTTCAACCGATACGCTGGAACAAGTCTAAGGAACCACCATGAAAGTACTGATCGTCCACGCTCACCCGGAGCCGCAATCCTTCACCGCCGCCCTGCGTGACCAGGCCGTCGCCACGCTCGAAGCCCAGAACCACGAAGTGCAGGTCAGTGACCTGTACAAAATGAACTGGAACCCGGTGGCCAGCGACGCCGACTTCTCGAATCGGGAAAACCCCGAGTACCTGGTCTATGCCCTGGAACAACGCCTGGGCGTGAAGAGCCAGTCGCTGGCGCCGGACATCCAGGCCGAGCTGGACAAACTGCTGTGGGCCGACCTGCTGATCCTCAACTTCCCGATCTTCTGGTTCTCCACCCCGGCCATGCTCAAGGGCTGGATCGACCGGGTGCTGGTGTCGGGCATCTGCTACGGCGGCAAGCGCTTCTACGATCAGGGTGGATTGGCCGGCAAGAAAGCGCTGGTGACCGTGACCCTGGGTGGCCGCGAGCACATGTTCGGTGAGGGCGCGATCCACGGTCCGTTGGAGGACATGCTGCGGCCGATCCTGCGCGGTACGCTGGCTTATGTCGGCTTCGATGTGCTGGAGCCCTTCGTGGCCTGGCATGTGCCGTACATCAGCGAAGAGGCGCGCCAGCAATTTCTGGTTGATTACGGCCAGCGTTTGCAGCACTTGAGCGACGACCAACCACTGGTATTTCCGAAGCTGTCACAGTTCGATGACAAACTCTATCCGCTGACCACCAAGGCCTGATCAACACCGCTAACCCTGTGGGAGCGGGCTTGCTCGCGAATACGATGGCACAGTCAACATTGAAGTCGGCTGACCCACCGCCTTCGCGAGCAGACTCGCTCCCACAGTTTCATCTTCAGTGCATTCGAATCCCCCGCGCCATTGTTCTGAATACACGTCATACCTTGCTTTCGGCCTCATGCCCCTTCGGGGGATTGGCGCCTGATAAAAATGATGATGCCGGCGCGTTGGGTCGACGACCGGCTGGTGATGGAGATCGAGCCCACCGCCGGTCAGTAATCGGGTGGCTGATGGGGGCTGATCTAAACTCCTGTTGGGGGTGAACCAGGTTCATCCGGAGGTCATCATGAAAAAATTGTCACCCATCAGCCTATGTCTCGCCTTGTCGGTTTTGAGCGCCCCGGGATGGGCGCAATCGGTGGTGCCGATGAAAGGGCAAAATTCGCAACAAACCCAGGCCGACATCAACGAATGCAACAGCATTGCCGCCAGCCAAAGCACCTCGACGGCTTCCACGCCTTCCGGCGGGCGGGTCAAGGGCGCTGCTGCCGGGGCTGCCGCTGGCGCGGTTGGGGCCCAGGTGCGCGGCAATCAACATGACGAGGTTTATGATCGTGTCGACGATGACAGGAAACAGGACTATCGCCAGAACCGCGCCAAGGAAACAGCGGCGGCCGGCGCCGTAGTCGGTGCGTCACGTCAGCGCCAGGAACGCCGGGAGCAATCGAAAACCACACAGGCGAACACCGCGTCGGCTTACACCAGCTGTTTGCAGGGCAAGGGGTATCAGGTGAACCCTTGATCAGATACTGAACACACCGTAACTGTAGGAGCGAGCCCGCTCGCGATGGTCGCCAACGATAACGCTGGCTGGCAGGTGCCCCGCGGTGTTTTCCGGTTTATCGCGAGCAGGCTCGCTCCTACAGAGGGCAATGGTCGCCGGCGAAAACACAAACCCTGTAGGAGCGAGCTCGCTCGCGATGGTCGTCAACGATAACGCGGGCTGGCAGGTGCCCCGCGGTGTTCTCTGGTTTTTCGCGAGCAGGCTCGCTCCTACAGAAGCACCCATCTGACAACCGTTCATCGGTGAACTACGCTGCGGTATGTACACTCGACCAGAAATTTGTGAAGTAGGGATCTGACAGATGCGGAGCAGGCTGCTCGTTGTATTGTTCACTGTTTTCGGGTTGTTCTGGTCGTTGCAGCTGTGGGCCGAGGATTCACCAAAGGTGGCCGATGCGCCTGCTGAACTGAAAGTGGCCAACCGCAGTGTCGTGGTGTTTCGCGCGACTCTCCTCGGTGAAGCCCCGGCCTCGCGGGTCAAACGGGCGAAAGCGGTGATCGGAGAGGCGCTGGACGAGGCCGACGACCTGAAGGTTACCCTCGACCCGATCATGACAAGCTACATGGTGCTGCTCGGTTCTCGCCGCGCTTTCATCGTTACGCCCAACGATTTCGATGCCACCGAATTCGACTCGGTGCGGCAAGCCGCCGAAGCCGCCGCTGAACGCCTGCGTCAGGTGGTGGCCGAAACCCAGGAAGCTCGCAGCCTGCACTTGATACTCCGGTCGCTGGGCGCCGCGCTGCTCGCCACCGGTATCTATCTGGGCCTGCTCCTGGCCATGGTTTTTCTACGGCGCAAACTGCTGAAAAAACTGCCCGACCTGATGCATCGGCACACCCAGGCCCTGAAGGTCGGGCGGGTGCCGCTGATCGACGCCAACTTCCTCTATCCCTTGGTCAGCCGCGTGCTGGAAGTGCTGCGCTGGGTCATCGTGCTGTTGCTCACCTACGAATGGCTGGGTTTTGTCCTGTCGCGTTTTCCCTACACCCGGCCCTGGGGTGAAAGCCTTAACAACTATCTGCTGGAAGTCGCCGACTATTTGCTGCAAGGGATTCTCGGGGCTATCCCCGGACTCGGTGTGGCGCTGGCGATCTTCTTCATTGCGCGAGGCGTGACCGCCTTCTCTCGCCGGATACTGCGGCGCATGGCCACGCCCGGCACCTTCAACTGGCTGAACCACGAAACCCTGAAACCCACCCAGCGCCTGACGTCGCTGGCGATCTGGCTGTTTGCCCTGGCCATGGCTTATCCCTACTTGCCGGGTGCCGGTACCGATGCGTTCAAAGGCTTGTCGGTGCTGGTCGGCCTGATGATCTCGCTGGGTGCTTCCAGCGTCGTCGGGCAGGCGGCGGCCGGGTTGATCCTGACGTACACCCGAACCCTGCGCCCCGGTGAATTCGTGCGCATTGGCGAGCACGAAGGCACGGTCACTGAACTGGGCATGTTCACCACCAGCATTCGTACCGGCCTGGGCGAAGTGCTGACCTTGCCCAACTCGATGATCACAGGCACCGTCACCAAGAACTATTCACGGGTGGTACAGGGCCCCGGTTATGTGGTCGACACCGTAGTCACCATTGGTTATGACACCCCCTGGAGACAGGTCGAAGGGATGTTGCTGGAAGCCGCCAGACGCACGCCCGGCGTCCTCGAAACCCCACCGCCGCAGGTATTCCAGACGGCGTTGTCGGACTTCTACCCCGAGTACCGGTTGGTGGCCCAGGCCATCCCCAGCCAGCCACGGCCGCGAGCGGTGCTGCTGAGCATGCTGCACGCCAACATCCAGGATGTGTTCAACGAGTACGGCGTACAGATCATGTCGCCGCACTACCTGGGTGATCCGCAACAGGAGAAATGGGTGCCCAGGGACAAGTGGTACATGGCGCCGGCGCAAGAGTCGAAGGATACGTTGAAGTAATGGCAGGGGGGGGCAGGGCCAGGTCGGGCATTGCGGCAAGTGCGATGAGCGACCGAGGAACGGTCGCTCATTTGTATCGGTATTAAAAAAGCATGTAGGCGGATGCAGTCGTCTGATTCAGGTCGATCTCTCCGACCTCCAGCACTTCGTATTCAGCGCGCACACCGATGTTGCGAAAGACATCGAACTCCACGCCGACGCCGTAGGTCAGGTCAACTCCGGTATCGTCGTCGGTGGCATTGCCGTCGGCGTCCCAGGCGTGGGCACCGACACTACCGAACAACCGCACCCGATCACCCAGCGGAAAGCCGACATGGGCGGCAGCCTGAGCCGACTTGCCGTCGAAATCGATGTTCTTGTCCTTGAATTGACCGAGATCGACGTAGGCACCTTCGAAGGCCAGGTAGCTGTTGACGCGATAGCCGGCATAAACTTTGTAGCTGGTGTCCTCGTCGTCCAGCCGGGATTCTTCGGTCTGGATGCTGCTTACGCCAGCTCCAAGATACAAACCTTTGTCATCAGCGAGCGCCTGGAAAGACAGCAGCGATAGCAGTGAAGCGAAGCCAAGGTTTCGAAGTAGCATGTGTAGTGGAGTCCTTGTACAGGTTTGTCAGGTGTTAGGGTTCGGCGAGCATTTGAGGGGCCAAGAGGGGTTAATAGAAGTCATTGATTGATATTTTCGGGTCGTTAGGCGGGTTGTTTGCCGGGCATTGAAAGTAGCGTCTTGCCAACGCCTGGACAGGCAGCGCTTTGCAGAACAACCAGCCTTGTGCCAACAGGACACCCTCCGACACCAGATGCGGCAGTTGCTCCGCAGTCTCGACACCTTCGGCCACGACCTTGAGTCTTAGCGACCTGGCCAACTGGGCAATGTGTCGCCACAGGGCATCCTCGGCCGTGATCCTGTCACCGGCGATGAACGAGCGATCTATTTTCAGAATGTCGAAAGGCACTGAATCGAGGAGCGAGAGGTTGGAATAGCCGATTCCGAAGTCGTCCACGGCAATGCGATGGCCGCACGCCCGAAGCCGGCGCAACTGCATGGCGGCAGGCTTCTGGTCGAGCATGGTTCTTTCGGTGATTTCAAAGGCCATGGCTGACACAGGCATGTTGTAGGTTGCCAGTACGCTGGCCACATAGTCTGGAAAGTCCGGGTCCTGAATATCCTGGGCGGACAGATTGACCGTAATGTAGAAATCCTTGCACGCCCAAAGGTAAGTGCTGTAATCCTCCGCTACCTGTCGAATCACCGAACGCGTCAGTTCGCGGATCAGGTCAGACTTCTCCGCCTCGGCAATGAACACGTCCGCAGGCACAGGGGTGCCGTTGTCGCTCCAGTGAGACAGTGATTCGGCGCCAACCAGATAACCCGTCGTCAAATTGACGATGGGCTGATAGTGAACGCCCAGCCTGTTGGCTTTCAGGGCTTTGCGAAGTCGTACGGCGGTAGAGGTGCAATGCCGTTGGATACACCTTGCGAGCAACAGCAGCGCTGCGAACACGCACGCAAGGCCAATGAATAATTTGAATTTGAGACCTGTCAGGTAACTCGACGGAAGCGAAATGACCGAGATGAGTTCGTTTCGGTTGCCTGCAAAGGCGATGAGGACCTTGTCTGCCGAGGCAACCAGTTCTTCAAGGTGGAACGGCTTCAGCATCTGCAGGGGCTTGAGGCCGGTTGAGGCAATGGGTACTGCGCCGCCGGGGCCGATGAGGTCCAGTTGCAGGTCCTCGGGAAACTTCAAGTTGTCGAGCAGGATCTTCTTGTTTGCCCAGACGTAGGTCGACTGTTCCGACACGATGATAAAGTCGGTGTCCGCAGAAACGACGTGGCCGGAATCAACCCAATAGGTTCGCTTGCCAACGGAGAATTTGCGCTTCTCATTACCGGCCAGTATCGACGGGAGTTCTTGTCCATAGGAAGAGCAGATCTTGCCATTGGGCAACTGGATTGCCGCTTGATCAACAAATCGCAGGTCTTTAACCAGGTCAGCCAGTTGTGAATACTGCTCGACGGAGCATTCCTGACCTGAGCGATCAAGATCGCCGAGGGCTTCCAGTACCTTGTCGATCTGCGCATTGGGCTCCACTTGAGCCGCACGCAGGTCGGCATAAACGTTACTCAACTTCCGTGCAATGACTGACTCCGCCAAACCTGCGGCGCAGAACCATGCGGCCCAGCCCGCTGCAGCAATCAGACATACAGTGATTGCGTGCCTTACAGATAACGCTTTATATACGGCAATCATCGAAAACCCCGAGGTATCATTATTTCACTGTGCACCTTGCAGTCGCGAGTTAAACCTCTTCAGTACCAGTCAATGACCCAGGCCAATAAGATGCCGCTGACATAGACGGTCATGCACAGCATGATTTTCTGCTTGAGTGGCAGCGTGTTTATTCGATGAAGCATGCTTATCTCCTTGAGTGGGAAAACATGCAATTGTCGGCATCCATCATTAATCAACGGAAATTATTAATCCTCATTTTCCGGGGTTTGATGGACACGTGCCAACGACCTGGTTGTAAAGGGATGAGGTGATGTTCCTGGGCCTGTCTGAGTTGCGTCTGGCCGTTTCTGACGGTGTCTCTCCGTAAGCAGTCTGATAGGCTTTGGAGAATCGGCCCAGATGATGAAAGTTCCAGTACATCGCGGTTTCCGTCACGGTGGGCCATGTTTTATTGATCAGGTCGCGGCGGGCACTGGCGAGTCTCAAGTTTCTGATATAGGCGATTGGCGACATCCCGAATGTCTCGATAAAGCCAAAATGCAGGGTGCGGGTGGTCGTCTCGAGTTGCCTTACGAGTGACTTGATGGTGAGCGTTTTCTTGATATTGTCATGAATGTACTCGATGGCTTCTATCGCCACCTTGCGTCTGGTCGGGACTTTACGGCTGAAGCCACCAGCGGGGGTCAATGATTGCAATACAGACGCAAGTACTGCAGTTTCAATCGTTGAGCGTTCTGCTTCAGCGTACTGTGGCGAGGCAGCGTCATTGATGTCGACACAGCAAGCACTGATGGCTTGAATGGCAGACTGTATGAATTGAAAGTTATCAACCTGGTAGCTGTGTTTTGTTCTGTTCGCCAGTATGTCTTTGACAGGGTGAAGTTGGCGGCACCGGGCATAGTGCTCCAGTGTTGTGGTGATGGTGAACAGTGTCTCATTCGGTTCGCAGGTGTAATGCACCGATTCGTCGCTGTGCAATACGATGATTTCGTCAGGCCGCAGTTTTTGATTGTTCACGACGGGACGGCCAATCGGGGCCTGCGAAATGGCGAATGTGACGAATCCGGCGGGGACAGAACTGACCAGGGTGACGGATGAGTCGAACTCGAGGCGACTGCACTGCAGTTCAGGACTGTGAAAGAGCCTGTGTTGCCGGATGCGCGCCTCGTGCTCGGTCGGGATAAGGCTCATTTCCCAGTTGCCTATGGTTCTGTTCAGTTGGCTTGGCAGGGCAGAAGACAAATGAAAGACTTCATCGGGAGGTGCGATACTCATGAAATTGAAAGCTCACCTGTTAAATGATTAGGATCAGGCAATGACTGTCCGTGCGGCGATGACGGTCACATGCCGGATGAAGGTATAGGCGCGTTGGGAGGATTGTCAGAGCCCCCGGATTATTTCCAGTTCCGCTGAAAACGCGTAATTGCTGTGCGATTCCGAGTCGTCCAGCTGTTGTACGTTGCGCGAGTCAACCATCGGACTGAAGATTTTCGACTGGGGTTTCATCGGGTCAATGGCTGCCGCTGTAAAGGAATAAAAGTCGTCAACACGGTAACCCGTTTTTACCTGATAGCCAGTTTTCACAGAATCCGCAGCCTTCTTGTTGGTTTCGACACTCGTCAATTTTGTACTGTAGATGCCCTTGTCGTCGGCCATGGCCTTGAGGGAAAGCAATAAACCAAACGACACGGTGACGAAGTTTTTCAGTAGCATCGAGGCGATTTCCTTATTTACAGTTTAATCAGGCAGAACCCAGTGTCAGCTGTATCTCTGCCACGACGTGGTCTGTAAATAATCCCACCCCGACTGCGCCTTCCAAAGTCAATAACTCATATTTTCAGGTTGTCAGAAGAGGCAATTGCCGCTTGTGACGGAGAATGCCGCGCTGTTCAAAGTAATATGAGCGAGGTGGCGTAACTCATTCCGGTATCGCTTTGTGGCGGTGTAGGGAGGGCGGAATCAGTGTCCTGCTCGTCCGTATGATACTCATTCTCACTATGAATTTTCAGATGCGATAATTTCTGAGTGTCATCCGGGTTTGTTTGAATTTCATAATATTCAATGGTCGTGCTTTCGACGGCATGCTCGTCGTTCGCTAACGAACAAAAGGGCAGGGCAGACAGGAATAGAACCGCCAGGCATCCGAAGGGCGTCGATTTATTACTGCGCAGGAAATGTATTGTTTTCACTTGATTCCCCTGTGTAGGGCATTGTCCCGGACGAGAATCAAGCAGGCTCGATTCCAGAGATTATTGGCGGGGGATTTTTTTTCCGGGACGCCATCTGATTCAAGTCAATAACTGTTATTTTTATTTGAAGTGATCTTTGACAGGAGCCTGTGCCAGTCTGGTGCTGAGTCAATTAATGGTTCATGCAGCGCAAACGGCCAAGGTCATGTATGTAAAAGCACACGGCGTTTTTATTCTGTGTGGGGATCAATTCGTAGTTCAGGATGGCACCTTCTTGCAAGACGTATTGGCGTCTGAAGAACAGGTCAGGGGTCTTTTCAATGGCAAAAAGTTCATTGTCCTGGCTGAGTTTGACGTTACTGATTTTTATCTGAACCTGCGATTTGCTTTCTCTGATTATATTTGCCGATATTGTTGCATTGCGGATTTTTCCATTCAGGCTTTCCAGCGTGGTCCCGGTGAGTCGACCATGCCCGATAGTGAGATACTCTTCGGTGTTGAGTTGATTTAGATCTTCCAGCCATTGCCGGGCCTTGGTTTGATAGCTGGTATTTTCCATGTAGTGCGAAGGAGAATAAAAAAAGGAAAAAATGCACAGTGCATTGATCAAGGCGATAACCGGCCAGTGAATCGCTTGCGGAATTTCAAACTTCATAAGGTAACTTCCAAGCATTGACGAATCATCATGGCGAGGTCTTTTTCGGCGCTGTTTAATTGTAGATTTGCAGTGCTTAGATCCGGGCGAATGCACGAAACGGAATAGTTGGTTTTATACAGGTTGATCCAGACTTGCCCCTTCAGGTTGGGTGGAAGCTGTTCTGATTGCTTGGCCGACAGCTCCAGCAACGCTTGTGCCTCGGCAAGATCATTGCCTACGGCGTGGATGATCAGTCCATTCTTGTCGACGCTGGATATTTCAATTTTTGGCGCTTCGAAGTCGAACTGAAAGACAGTCAAGGCCACGACTGCCAGGGTAACGATATAAGCGATCAGTTGGGCCTTGGTAATACCGGTGGATTTTTCGGTTTTGCTCGAGGACGCCAGCGACTCATCGCGATCCGGTGGCGGTCGTTGTCCAGGCGTGGCTGCCGGTGGCTGCACAGCTTCTTCTGAGGGTGCCGGGACGTCGGCTGCTGCATCGACGACAAAGTGCCGGTTGAAGCAATATCCCCGGCGAGGAACAGTCATCAGGATCTCGTGATCGCGACTGTCATTCAAAATGTTTCGTAGTGAGAAAACGGTTTGATTCAGACTGCCGGAAGCAACCACGCGGTCATTCCAGGTGTAGTCGATGATTTCATCGCGGCTTTTAGTGACACCTGGCTCCATCAGCAGCAGGTCCAATAGACGCGATTCGGCTCTGCCTAGCGTGGAATTCTGTACATCTCCATGGGGTGTTGTAAGGGTGAGCATGGCGCTGTCCGGGTCGAATATCGCCACGGCGCCATTTTTCAACTTGAAGGTGTAGCTCATAGAAATCTTCCGATCAGGCGTGCTGGCCTGAGTATAGGGGCCGGATTTGGCTCGGTACATTCGGGACTGGGAGATGAAATGGATGAGGACCAGGCGCAAGGCGCGCTGTGGTGCCTTTACGATGCGGGACCGGCTCGGTTCAGGAGCGCGGGGTGCGGTAAACAGCCCTGCCTGTCAGCGGTATCAGTTGAACCAAACAAAGGAAAAGCATTGTTGGATGACCCATGGTTTTTGATTTTGACAGCATGAATGATGCTTTGAATGGATGTTCTGCGCTATCCGAAAACTGCAAGCTCGCGCGGGTGGGTTTGCGCGGCGACTGGGTCTAAGCGGATTGCCTGCGCAGTCCAGACAAGGTATTCGTTGCTCCCGGACAGGTCGAGAGTTTTCACAATACAAGTCAATGATTGTTGTTTGTGCGCCCGTTCAACGGCAGATTATTTTTGATTCCAATTAGCTTTGAACCAGACTCGCTAGCGCTTTTAATGGATCTCGAGGAGCGTTGACACGCATCGCGTTCAGGCTTTGCCTGACGCGGCGCAAACGATCCTCACCTCTCGTTCGACGGCTTTTGCCCCGCGCCCTTCATGGAGGACGCGGGGTTTTTTTTGTTCGGGAAATTGCAGGAGCTGGCTTGCCAGCGATGGTCGTTAACGATAACGCGTGCGAACTGGATCAACGCGGCGCACTGGAGTCCATCGCCAGCAAGCTGGCTCCTACAGTTTTAGCGTGGGCGCGGTCCCTTGTGGGAGCTGGCTTGCCTGCGATGGTCGTTAACGATGACGCGTGTGCACTGGATTAACGCCGCCGATCAAGGCAAGACATCGTAGCCGCGCTGCTGCAGGCAGCTGCTATAGACGGAGTTATTGGCAGTGACGCTTTGCTCGCTCGCCGCATTATTCTGCCGGCGCGCCTGGCGTTGCCTGGAAGCACCCACCACGGCGCCGGCCGCCGCGGCACTGCGCGCCTGGTTCTGGCGATAGTCTTGCCGGGTGTCGTCGTCGATCTGGTCATAGACGTTTTCATGTTGGCGGCCCCGAACCTCAGCCGCGGTCGCCCCGGCTACGGCGGCGGTTGCGGCGCCCTTTGCCCGACCACCGGTCGGCACGGTGCTTTGTACCGGATGTTGTGCGTTGGCCTGGGATTGGCAGGCACTGGTGTCCTGTTGGATGGCCTGGGAAGTCTGACCTTTGAGGGGGATCACCGTCACTGCCAGGGCGCTGGTGCTCGGCAACAGCATGAGCACCGCCAGGGTATGGGCCAGTATTTTCATGATGGGGTCTCACGTCAGGCGTCGGCACGGCTGACGGTTTTGTTAGAGAACAAGCGCGGTTCAAACCCCATGCCAGCCTGTGTGCGATGGGGCTTATCCGGGCATCAGTGCTTGAGGAGCAGGGCCTGCATATCGTCTGTCATACCTTTGAGCGCGACCTTGAAGTCACTGGCAAGCACCGGCTGTTGGGCATTGTCGAGTGTCGCGCCAAACACCTTGCGAACCATCTTCGCGACCGGCAAACCGGTCTTGGCATCGATCAGGTTGGCTTCGATGTACATCTCGGCAGTCTGATCCCGATGCCCGGTGGCTGCTTGTGTTGCCCCGACAATGGCCCCAATCGGAACAGCCTCATACCAGTGCATGCCTTCGTTGTTGGCGCTGACATGAGTGATCGCCGCTTGCAGGATCAGCGATCGCGAATCGGTCGGTGCCAGTTGCGGATAAGGGACTATCGCATAGCGGCGGGAAAAGGCTTGCTTGACGCTGTTGCTGGCCATCAATTGCAGGTCTTGCAGGGTCTTCAGGCTGACGCGCGCGGTCGGCTTCGGCGCCGGATACAGCTCCATCTGCCTGAACACCACAGTGGAGTAGGCGCGAGGATCGAACCCCGGCGATACCCAGCGCAGGACCTTCTGTTCACTCGGCGTAGTTTGCTCCTCCAGGCCCTGGTAATTGCCCAGAAAGCCCGAGTATTGCTCCTGTTGCGCCACTTTCGAGACACAGCCGACCTGAAATACACAGCTCAAAGCAATACCCGCAATCCATTTATTCGACATGCCCATGTGTTCGGTTCTCACGTGATGAAAGTTGTCATTCGGGTACAGGTGTTTGCACGCCGGTCAATGCGGGCCGAATGCTGCCTGCAGCAGCGGGATAATTCGAATCAAAAACTCTCAAAAACCGTTAAACACACGGCCAGCGAGGGGCCGGGCCGGGTTGCACATCGATCAGAGTTGCCTACGCTAACCCTTTGCAACGCCGGTTTTTGACAACGACAGGTGAGTGAGATGGATTTGAAAGAAGGGTGGATGGGTAGCGCGTCGACACTCGTCGTTGCATTGGGCTGCATCCCGATGGCTCAGGCTGAGGATGCGGCAGAGTTGGCGAAAAAAGCCCTCAACCCGGTCGCCGCGATGTACAGCCTGCCGGTGCAGTACAACTGGGACCAGAAAATGGGGCCGACCGGGGAGGGCATGCACAGCGTGACCAATATCCAGCCCGTGCTGCCGTTCGCCCTGAACGAGGACTGGAATCTCATCTCTCGCACCATTCTGCCGATCATCGACCAGCACGGCCTGGCCCCCAATGGCGCGGCGGATAAATCCGGCACCGGCGATATCACCCAGAGTTTTTTCTTCTCGCCGACCAAGCCGACGGCAAGTGGCTGGATACTCGGTGCCGGCCCGGCGTTGCTGATACCGACCGGCAGTGACGAGTTGCTCGGCAGCGAGCAATGGGGCCTGGGCCCGACAGGGGTGGCGTTGAAACAGTCCAATGGCTGGACCCGCGGCATTCTGGCCAACCATATCTGGGGCCTGGACGACAGCCCGCCGGACAACAAGGAAAAGGTCAACCAGACTTTCCTGCAACCCTTCCTCTCGTACACCACCCATACGCTCACGACCTACGGGGTCAACACCGAGTCGACCTACAACTGGCAATCGCGGGAATGGTCGGTACCGGTCAACCTCACGGTCACCCAATTGTTGAAGATCGGCGGTCAACCGCTGACGGTGCAGGCCGGCCCGCGCTACTGGCTCGACAGCCCCGAAGACGGCCCGCAAGGCTGGGGCTTTCGCGCCGCCGTGACGCTCCTGTTTCCACGCTGATACGCCGTTTCGGACGGCTGGAGGAGACACCCCATGGACCGATTCACCGGCGGTTGTTTGTGCGGCAAGGTGCGCCTAGTCGCATCGGGGCGCCCGTTCCGGGTTGGCGTTTGTCACTGTCTCGACTGCCGCAAGCATCATGGGGCACTGTTTCATGCGTCCGCGATATTTCATCAGGATGCGGTAACTATAGAAGGCGAAACACGTGACTACGCCGGGCGGCATTTCTGTCCGCACTGCGGTTCGTCCGTGTTCGCGCGCAGTGCCGACGAAATCGAAGTGAACCTCGGATCCCTGGATGCCCCGGACCAGCTGACGCCGACCTACGAGAGCTGGGTCGTGCGGCGTGAGGCCTGGCTGCCGGCGTTTGCGCTCACACGACGCTACGAGCGCGATCGGGATTCCACCGGGCGTTTCGAGGACTAGCGGGCATGCATTGTGGTACGCCAGGTCTTGAGGCTCCGGGTGTCCGGTTCAACGATCAGTGAGATTTCGGCACCGCACCGCGCAGAACGATCGATGCAGCGGATCTCTCGCCGCTACTCAAGCAACTGATCGATTAGCACCGCGTTGGTATAAATCAGGCTGCCATCGCTCGCACGATGCCCGACCAGATGAAACTGACCGCGTTCGTGGTGCAGATAGACACGCATCTGACAGTCGGACAAGGGCGCGTATCCCTCGGGCATGATCAATTCCATCGAGTCCATATCGACATCGACCATGGCTTCACGCTCGTGGGTCTTCTGCAGGCGCTCTTCGGCCTCTTCCAGACGGAGATGGAGAGGTCCGTCGACGTAGAAATGGACTTCCCCCATCGGGGTGGACTTTTGGTCGCCGCTGGTTTTGCACCAGCCTTCGATCGTCAGGGCACTCATGACGAAACCTCCCATGTGGATTGCTGGACTGTGTGGCTACCGTCCCTGCTCAATGTCACCACATTTGTTTGACGACGCTGCAAGGGCAGGGTTCGAACTTTGCAACCGCTTGCGGCCGAACTCAGCCATCCGTCATCAGCACTCAAGTATAGCTGGCAACCGGAACTCCCTTGCCGGCCTCACGGTACAAGCCGATCGCTCTATACTTCTTACTGACTTTAGCGCCCGGACGGGTGGTATTTGTCGGCCCTGCTTGGACGTCAGTGGCGATGCTTATTGCATAACCAATGAACAACAGGAATAGGATGAAGAGCAAATGGCAATAGCAATTGTCCTGATACTCATCGTTATTGCCTCCGTGCTATTCCACATACTGGCGCCCTGGCATGCGACAACGGCCGCTTCTAACTGGGGATCCATAGACACCACCTTGTTCATCACCCTGATCATCAGCGGAATATTTTTCATTGCCATCACGGGGTTCATGGCGGTAGCGGTGATTCGGTATCGTCACAAGGTGGGTGCCAGGGCGGCCTACCAGCCGGAAA
This sequence comes from Pseudomonas sp. PDM32, assembly GCF_019219225.1. Classification (NCBI taxonomy): domain Bacteria; kingdom Pseudomonadati; phylum Pseudomonadota; class Gammaproteobacteria; order Pseudomonadales; family Pseudomonadaceae; genus Pseudomonas; species Pseudomonas sp. PDM32. The sequence goes on along the minus strand of NZ_JAHUWE010000011.1, from coordinate 164,950 downwards.
ACAAAAAACTGGAAACATGGCTGATCATCGTTACCTCGGCAGGCATCGCCGGGATGTTGGCGCCAGGCCTGGTTGTCTACAACGATTTCATCCGGGTGCCGAAAGATGCCTACGAACTTGAAGTGGTCGGCCAGCAGTGGCAGTGGGCCTATCGTTTTGCCGGGCAAGACACAAAGCTGGGCAAGTCGGATATCAGGTTTGTCGACGCCACCAATCCTCTCGGCCTTGATCCCAAGGATCCTGCAGGCCAGGACGATGTACTTGTCATGAATAATGAAGTTCGCCTTCCGCTCGATCGGCCGGTGAAAGTTTTATTGCGCTCTAAAGATGTCCTGCACGATTTCTATGTACCGCAAATTCGCAGCAAGATGGATATGGTGCCAGGGATGGTGTCGTACTTCTGGTTTACGCCGACTAAAACCGGAAAATACGAAGTCCTTTGCGCTGAATTTTGTGGCGTAGGTCATTACAACATGCGCGGGCATATGGTCGTGGAAGAGCAGGCCGTCTTCGATCAATGGCTAAAAGGCCAACCGACTTTTGCCCAGACATTGACCACAGCTGCCAAACCCGGTCGAGACAGCGTGCTGGAAAAAGGTCGTCAGTTGGTCGAGCAGCTAGGCTGCAAGGCCTGCCATAGCCAGGATGGCAGTGCCAGTCTCGGCCCGGGATGGAAGGGGCTGTACGGCCGCACTGAACAGCTTGCCGATGGCACCGGTGTGCTGGTCGACGAGGCCTACCTGAAAGAGTCGATTCTCGATCCGAAGGCCCGCCTGGTACAGGGCTACCCGCCGGTCATGGTGGCCTATACTCTCAAAGACGACGAACTGGGTGCTGTCATCGCCCTGATCAAATCGCTGGGTGCTGCCGGGCAAGACGATCAACCTTCGACCGGCGAAGCGTCGAGCCCGGGTGACGACCTGGTGGCGCAAGGGCAGCGACTGGCCGGGTCGCTTGGCTGTCTGGCCTGCCACAGTGTCGATGGCAACAAGGGCGTCGGCCCCAGCTGGCAGGGCCTGTTTGGCAAGACCGAAACCCTTGCCGACGATACGAGCGTAAAGGTCGATGAGGGCTATTTGAAAGAGTCGGTTCTTCATCCCAATGCCAAAATCGTCAAGGGCTATCCAGCCGTAATGCCGACGCTTGCTCCGAGTGACAAAGAACTGAATGCACTGATCGCTTTTATCAAATCCAAAGCGAATGCTGACGCTGATGCGACCAAGGCGGAGCCAGGGAAGTAGCCGTAAAGCAGCCAGAAACACACTGAAACTTCGGAACGAGGATGACGTGATGGCCTATGCGGAGCAAGCCGAAACAGAAGCACTGCACGAGCCCAAAAGCTTCCTGACCAAATACATCTGGAGTCAGGACCACAAGGTCATAGCCATTCAATACTCCTTGACGGCTCTGTTCGTGGGGCTTATCGCCCTGGTGCTGTCCGGCTTGATGCGCATGCAGATAGGCTTCCCCGGCAGTTTGGCGTTCATGGATGCCAATACTTACTATCAGGCGATGACCATGCACGGCATGATCATGGTCATCTACTTGCTGACGGCCTTGTTTCTGGGAGGCTTCGGCAACTATCTGATCCCGCTGATGGTGGGCGCCCGCGACATGGTCTTCCCCTATGTCAACATGCTCAGTTACTGGTTTTACCTGCTGGCGGTAGTGGTGTTGCTCAGCAGTTTTTTCGTCCCCGGCGGCCCCACGGGTGCCGGCTGGACGCTCTATCCGCCACAGTCCATCGCCCAGGGGACACCGGGCGTGGAGTGGGGCATTGTCCTGATGCTCGTCTCACTGGCGATTTTTATCGTCGCCGCCACCATGGGCGGGTTGAACTATGTCACCACGGTGTTGCAGGCGCGCACGCACGGCATGACATTGTTTCGCATGCCGCTCTCGGTGTGGGGCATTTTCATGGCCTCGATCATGGCCTTGCTGGCCTTCCCGGCGTTGTTCGTCAGCGCGGTCATGATGTTGTTTGACAAGCTGTTGGGCACCAGCTTCTTCATGCCGGCGATGGTCTCGCTGGGGCAGCAGCTCGATCACCAGGGTGGCAGCCCGATATTGTTCCAGCACTTGTTCTGGTTTTTCGGCCACCCGGAAGTCTACATCGTGGCTCTCCCTGCATTTGGCCTGGTCTCCGACCTGATCAGCACCCATGCGCGTAAAAACATCTTCGGTTACCGAATGATGGTGTGGGCCATTATTGCGATCGGGGTGCTGAGTTTTGTGGTCTGGGCGCACCATATGTATGTCAGCGGAATGAATCCGTACTTTGGCTTTTTTTTCGCCGTCAGCACCTTGATCATTGCGGTGCCGACCGCGCTGAAAGTCTATAACTGGGTACTGACCCTGTGGCGCGGCGACATCCATCTGACCGTGCCGATGCTGTTTGCCCTGGCCTTTATCGTCACCTTCCTGGTTGGCGGCCTGACCGGGTTGTTTCTCGGCAATGTGATCGTGGATATTCCGCTCTCGGACACCTATTTCGTCGTCGCCCATTTTCATATGGTCATGGGGGTCGCACCGGTACTGGTGGTGTTCGGCGGTATTTATCACTGGTTCCCGAAAGTCACCGGACGCATGTACAACGACACCCTGGGCAAACTGCATTTCTGGATTACCTTCCTGGGCACCTACGCCATCTTCTTCCCCATGCACTACCTGGGTTTCCAGGGTATGCCTCGCCGCTACTACGCCTATGAAAACTACGCGTTCATCCCGCAGTCGGCGCAAGAGCTGAATGCCTTCATTACCGTGGTCGCATTGACTGTCGGGGTTTCCCAGTTGCTGTTCCTGTTCAACATGGCCTGGAGTGCATTCAAGGGCAAGCCCGCCGGCAGTAATCCCTGGGGCGGGGCCAGCCTGGAATGGCAAACGCCGAACACCCCGCCGATACACGGTAACTGGGGAGAGAAGTTGCCGGTCGTGCATCGCTGGGCCTATGACTACAGCGTGCCGGGGATAGAACAGGATTTCGTGCCGCAAACAGTCTCCGCCGAGGAACTGGAGCACATGCGCCAACTCAATGCCGGAACCAAAATAGCGGACGTCAAGACATGAACAGACTGCTATTGAGAAACGCCGACGGCGCCGACCCCGGCGGCAGCTGGAATCGCGACCCTGAGGGTGTCCAGGACGCTGAGGGTGCCAATAGAAGTCAAATCGCAAGAGTGGGCCTGCGCTTGTTTCTGGTGGTGGTCAGTTCGTTGTTCTTGCTCTTCCTGATCGCCTTTGTTGCCCGTTCACAAATGGCCGATTGGCTACCCCTGACAGAGCCTTTGGCGCCGTTAGGCAATTTGCGGCCGCTATGGCTGAACTCGGCATTTCTGCTATTGAGCTGCATCGCACTGCAATGGTCGCGCATGGCCGCCAGACAGGCTCGACTGGGCGCAACCGTGGTTGGTTTTGCACTGGCGGGCGTCTTTGCAATTGCCTTTCTGGCGGGGCAACTCTGGGTCTGGCAGCAGTTTGTTGCCTGGGGCTACTTTGTCGCGAGCAATCCCGCCAACAGTTTTTTCTACCTGTTGACCGGGCTGCATGGGCTGCACCTGCTGGGCGGACTGATCGCCTGGTGCTGGATCGTCGCCAAATTTCTGCGTCATGTGCCGGTGGCGCAACTGAGCGCCAGCGTAGAGCTCTGTGCCATCTATTGGCATTACTTGCTGGGTCTCTGGTTCGTGCTGTTTGCTCTGCTGGCCAGCACGCCGCAAACCTATGAAGCCATCGCCAGATTCTGCGGCCTGAGGTGAAAAGCCATGGCATCGCATCCGCAAGCCCAAGTCCAAGTCGAGACCGGTTCATCCGATCCACCAGGCTTGCCACCCGCCCCGGGATGGCAAGGCATCGCCAGCGACTGGTCCACGGACAAAGAGGCCTTCAAGCAGGTGCCCTGGGGCAAGGCGATGATGTGGATCTTCCTGCTCAGCGATACGTTCATATTCACCTGTTTTTTAACCGGCTACATGTCGGTACGCATGACCATCACGACGGCCTGGCCGAACCCGAGTGAAGTGTTTGCCTTGACGATCGGAGGAAGGGAAATCCCGCTTATTCTGATCGCCATCATGACCTTTGTGCTGATCAGTAGCAGCGGCACCATGGCCATGGCCGTCAATTTCGCCTACCGCCGTGATCGCGCGAAAACGACTGCCCTGATGCTGGCGACCGCTGCCTTGGGTGTGACGTTCGTCGGTATGCAGGCATTTGAATGGAGCAAGCTCATTGCAGAAGGTGTGCGTCCGTGGGGGAACCCCATGGGCGCGGCGCAATTTGGTGCCAGCTTCTTCATGATTACCGGTTTTCACGGACTGCATGTGTCAATCGGCGCCATCTACCTCAGCATTGTGGCGCTCAAAGTATTGCGCGGAGATTATGAACGCTCCGGAAACTACCAGAACGTCGAGATCGCCGGGCTCTACTGGCACTTCGTGGATTTGGTGTGGGTGTTTATTTTTGCATTCTTCTATTTATGGTAGAGGAGGGCGGGTGATGGCACATGCTCAGGGTCAGCAACATCCAATCAGTTTGTACCTTAAAATCTGGGGGCTGTTATTCGTCCTCAGCACGCTGTCGTACCTGGTCGACTATTTCCACTTCCATGGCTACCTTCGGTGGTCCCTGATTATCACGTTCATGTTGTTGAAGGCAGGTTTAATTGTCTCCATCTTCATGCATATGGCCTGGGAGCGGTTGGCTATGGTCTACGCCATATTGGTGCCACCGTTGTGTTTGCTGGTGCTCGTCGGGCTGATGGCCACCGAGGCCGACTATATTTTCCTCAGCCGGGTCATTTTCTTTGGCCAGTAAGCCGATTGCGGATGGCCTTGAGTCTCCAGGCGCTAACCCGATATCACTCGCTTGAACTGATGCCATTTGTGCTGCCAGGCGACTGTCCAATGGGGGGCTGCCGCTCCAGTGCCGGCGATCTCCAGCTGTGGATGTTGTCTGATTACCTGATCCAGTACCGATTCCTGGTTCGGATCAACATCGACGAAGAAGATATGTTTGCCTTCGTTTACCACCTGTTTGAAGTTGCGGAAGTGAGTGTTGGGCATCTGGAACCCGAAAAAACCGCCTTCCCAGATGCAAAAGCCCAGGATGACAATGGAAAGGAAGATAAACGGCATCCAGCCTGCGGCGGATTCGGTCCAGCCCATCCAATAGGCGCCACCGAGAACCAGTGCCGCCAGTGGCAAACCGATCACCGCGCCTATCTCACCCGAGTGAACAGCATCCTGTTCCAATAACGAGTTGACCTCGTGGAGGTGATGTTGTTCGACATCGGCAACTTTTTCACTGAGCACATGTATCTGTTCAGAATTGATGCCGCTGGCTTCCAGTTCATATTCAACGGTTTCAAGATCGTTGAGATTGTCACTGATGTAATAGTGCCGATTCATGCCACACCTCCCGACTCGAATTTGCTGTAGACCTCCTTTGTCCGGCAGCGATTAACCTGGATTTGCAGTCGGTGTCTGAACCGTGGGGAACGTTGCACACTTCATGCAATCTGAAAAAAAGTATAGCACTCGCCATCCTGCGGACCGGTCGCTAGTTGATCTGCACAATGACCGGACCTTCCGTCACGATCGGTGGGTTCGCGCGGATATGCGAAGTGTTTTTCTGAATCCACTCACGGGCAACTTTCAGGCTCGCATCACTGCCGGCCTTGTCCTTGCAAACAGTGATCGAAGTACCACCATCACCCGTATTGAGCAGTGTGTAGCTTACGAGGCCAGGTACTGTCCGCAGGGTCGTTTCGATGTCGACGCTGCGCTCTTCCATAAACTCGAATAGCTGCTTGGCTCCAGCACCCAGGTAGGTTCTTATCACCGCATACATGGTCGTCTCCTTTGAGAGTACCGTCGTGATGCCAATACAGATCCGTTGCTGCTCCCCCGGGTTTCAGGTCGCCCTGATTCAATAAGCTTAGTCAAACGCCGGCGACAATCGACATGCAACGACCACCGGCCACATGGGGTCGATTTCGACCTGTCCGATCGAAAGCGAAACACGAGCTACATCAAACATTTCGATGTGTTTAAGCAACATTTCACGGTTTTTCCGATAATACCATGTCGCGATAATCCTCCTTCAAAAGTGACGGGCAGGACAGTGAGATGGCGAAGGAAGGAAGTTATACCGGTACAGCCAAGTGGCTGCATTGGGGCATGGCCTTGGTCTGGCTGGGTGCCTGGGTTATCGGAATTGTGGCGACGCATTGGCGCGACGAATTCAATGCCCACCATGAACTCACCTACGTGCACAAGGCGATGGCCAGCACGCTTTTGTTTCTCATCGTCGTGCGTATCGCCTGGCGACTGAGTCACCCGGCACCGGCGCTACCCGATTCGATGAGCCCGACGATGAAGCGTGGTGCACTGGTCGGGCATGTGCTGCTGTACGCCGTGGCCCTGATCGGGCTGCCGTTGTCCGGCTGGTACTGGAGCTCGGTCGCTGACAAACCCGTCATGGTGGCGGCGCTGTTCGTGCTCCCGCCAATCGTTGACCCCGATCAAGGCCTGTACGATCTGGCAAAGGCGGTTCACACCTACATGTCGTGGTTGTGCGGCGCGCTGGTGGGGGGGCATCTGCTGGTTGCGCTCAAGCATCACTTCGTTGAAAAGGATGATGTGCTCAAGGGCATGCTGCCCGCCCGCGACCGCTGATTTTCCTGCCGTTTCATTGTCGACGCAATTGCACCGGACTCACGCCAAGGCGTTGCCTGAAGGTGGTCGCCATGTGCGCCTGGGAATTGAAACCGCAGGCGTAGGCGATTTCAGCCAGCGTGGCGGTCGAGTCGCGCATCAGGGCGCGGGCCCTGGCCAGGCGTCGGTCGATCAGATAAGCATGGGGGCTTTTGCCGGTGGTGTTTTTGAAGGCCCGCATGAAGTAGCCTTCGGACAAGCCAAGCAGGCTCGCCATCGCCGGTACGCTCAACGGGCCATCGAGGCCTGCGTCAATGAACTCATCGAGCAAGCGCATCCGGCTGCCGGTTATCGAGCCTTGGGGCAGTGTCGACACGGCTTCGCTGGCCGTCGCGCGCTCGGACAATGCCAGTGCCCAGGCCTCCCAGTCGTCCTCCACGCCAGCGTGCAACAGCGCGGCGCGCATGCGCCATGCGAGGGCCGTGGCCTGCCGGTCGATGCGATTGTTGAAGGCGCGATCCCCCTCCAGCGCCATACCGTCAGTGCGTATCACCCGCAGATATTCACCCCCCTTGGGCGATTCGGATAACACGTCACACCCCACCGGAACGAACGCCAGGCCGTTGGGCAGGGCATCGAAGGGTTGTACCCGGTCGCTGCCGATCGCGTGCAGGCCTCGCTGGCTGTCGAAGGCAAAGCCGATTCCCGCCTGGGTCGCTACGTATCGGGTTGCGTAGGCGCAGCCGGGGAGCAATTCGATCGCCCAGGGGCCGGCCTCGATGCGGCGGACCGGTTCGGACAGCAGGGGGGGATGCAGGCGGTTTCGATGGCTCATGAGCACCATAGTAGTGAAGAGGGCACACAAAAGTCAGGTCGGTTTTTTGAAAGCCTGCGTACTGCGCTCTTGTTCAGACTGGGCAAAATCCCGGGGAGACAACTCATGCACACACTGACTCGCGAAGACATCGAACAGGCCGCACGCAACGTTTACCAGGTCATGCCCGCCACCGCCCAGTACCCTTGGCCGTTGTTGGCCCGCCGTTTGGGTTGCACGGTGTGGGTCAAGCACGAAAATCACACGCCTACCGGTGCTTTCAAAGTGCGCGGCGGCATCACGTTCATGCACTGGCTCAAACGCGAGCATCCGGGCGTGAAGGGCATTGTCAGCGCGACCCGCGGCAACCATGGCCAGAGCCTTGCACTGGCGGCTGGCGCACTGGGTTTGCGGGCGCTGATCGTCGTGCCGCAAGGCAACTCGGTCGAAAAGAACAACGCCATGCGCGGCTTTGGCGCTGAAGTGGTCGAGTATGGCCGCGATTTCGATGATGCCCGGGAAGAGGCGGCACGGCTTGCGCAGGAGCACGACCTGTTCCTGGTGCCGCCGTTTCACACCGAGCTGGTCAAGGGCGTCGCCACCTGTGCGCTGGAGTTGTTCAACGCTGCGCCGGATCTGGATACCGTCTATGTACCGATCGGCTGTGGATCGGGGATTTGTGGCGTGATCGCCGCCCGCGATGCCCTGGGCCTCAACACCCGGGTGGTGGGCGTGGTTTCCACAGAGGCGGCGGCCGCACAGTTATCGTTCGACACCGGCGCCCTGTGCGAAACCGCCTCGGCGACCACCTTTGCCGACGGTCTGGCCGTACGCAAGCCGGTGCCTGAGGCCTTTGCCATCTATGCCGCAGGTGCGGCGCGGATCGTTGCGGTCAGTGACGCGCAGATAGCCGAGGCCATGCGCGTGTATTACACCGATACCCACAACCTGGCGGAAGGGGCCGGTGCGGCGGCGCTGGCGGCGCTCATTGCCGAGCGTGAAGCCATGTCGGGAAAAAGGGTGGGGGTGATTCTGTCCGGCGGAAACGTCGACAGATCGGTGTATGCGGGCGTGATTGCGTGAAGGGGGGTTGTAACCTGGTCGCATAAATTTGAAATGCTCGGCATTGCCCGACACAATCGCGCCCCGTTCCGGCCAAAGGCGCCGGACGTTCGTGGTGAGAAGGGGCTGCAGTTGAACGAACAGACATTGTCCATGCGCCTGGAACGCGTGGCGGCGCATGTGCCGGCCGGTGCGCGCCTGGCCGATATCGGCTCGGATCACGGCTACCTGCCGGTGGCGTTGATGCGCCGTGGCGCCATCACCGCGGCGGTGGCCGGGGAGGTGGCGTTGACGCCGTTCCGCGCGGCCGAACGCACCGTGCGCGAGAACGATCTGGAACAACGGATCAGCGTGCGCCTGGCCAACGGCCTGGCGGCAATCCTGCCGGGAGACGGGATCACGGCGATCAGCCTCTGCGGCATGGGCGGCGAAACGATCCGCGACATTCTCGACAGCGGCAAGGCGTACCTGAGCGGGCAGGAGCGCCTGATCCTGCAACCCAACGGCGGCGAGCAGCCACTGCGCCTGTGGCTGATGGAAAATGGCTATCGCATCCGCTGCGAGGAAGTGCTGCGGGAAAATCGTTTCGACTACGAAATCATCGTCGCCGAGCGCGCCGGGCCGGTGATCTACACCGCAGAAGAGTTGTACTTCGGCCCGCTGCAGTTGCAGACCCGCAGCCCGGCGTTCCTGGTCAAGTGGCAACGCAAGCTGCGCCAGAAGCAGAAGACCCTGAGCCAGTTTGGCGGGGCGCAGCGGGCCGTGCCTGAGGAAAAGGTGCAGGACATCGCGCGCCAGGTCCGGTGGATCGACCAGTTGCTGGCCTGATTCTGTTGCGCAAGGCACGCGTCTGCGCTTACGCGGGCAATGGATCGCCCTTGTTCCCGGCCCCTTTGGCCAGACGGGCGCTGCGCCGCAGTTCCTGCGGCGTGCGCCCGACGACTCGCACGAAACTGCGCAGCATGTGATCGGCATCGCCGAATCCGAAGCACCTGGCGATCTCCTCGAACGTCTGGTGCCCGTCTTCGACCAGCGGCCGTGCCGACTCGATTCGCAGGCGTTCGATAGCTTTAGCCGGCGTCACCCCGACCGATGCCGCGAACACGCGGCCAAACTGGCGCACGCTCATATGGGCAACGTCTGCCAGGCGTTCAACCGACAGATCATCACGCAGATGATCGCGCACGTAGCTCAGCACCGTGCGGATCCGGTCCGAGCCCGGGTCGAAATCCAGCAGCGAAGAGAACTGGTACTGACCACCCGGTCGCCGGTAGTAAACCACCAGCATGCGTGCGACAGCGCGTGACACTTCCTTGCCCAGGTCCTGCTCGATCATCGCCAGGGCCATGTCGATGCCGGCCGACATGCCGGCGGACGTCCAGACATTGCCGTCTTCGGTCCAGATTCGATCACCGTCCACGCGCAGCGCCGGATAGCGTGCCTGCAATTGCGGCGCGTAGTTCCAGTGCGTGGTCGCGACACGACCGTCGAGCAGGCCGCTTTCGGCCAGCAGGAAGGCGCCCGTGCAGACGCTGGCAGTGCGGCGCGCGCGCGGGGACATCTGCCGTATCGCCGCTGCCATCGGCATCATCCTGTCATCGATCGGGGCGGTGGGTGCGCCGACGATGATGAGCGTGTCGAGCGGGTCGACAACCTGCAGGGCTTGCGTCGCGACTTGCACGCCGCTCGAAGCTTCGATCAATCCGCCTTCAAGGGACGCGACCGTGAATCGATAGCCCGAGGGGCGCGCACGGCTGGCGTTGGAGAAGGCTTCGAGCGGGCCGCTCAAATCCAGCAGTACGAACCCCGGGTAGACCAGGAAACAGATGTGACGTTGCATGAACGGAGCGCCCAAAGTCTGCATGGGAGGGGAGCCATGGTACGCGCTTGCCGTCTGCAAGGTCAGGGGCGCGCATCAAGCCCGTAAACCTCACGCGAGATGGCTGCGCCTGTCGGCCGAAATCCAGGGATTAATGTCCATTTGCTGATGCTTTCTCGCCGTACCGTACATGCCCCCCCCACATTGAGGACGTGCAAATGACCTTCAACACAATTCAAGCCGCGAGAATGATCTCCTGCGCCACGTTGCTGTCGGCTTTCCTGATAGCCTCCGGCGTTGGCTTCGCCGCAGAGAACCCTTACGCCGATCCGGCCAAACCCGCGCTCCCGGCCTCCACCTTCGAATGGGATTCCAGTCGAACCGCGCTGGTCGTTATCGACCCGCAGATCGACTTCATGAGCCCGGAGGGGGCGGGCTGGTCGGTCTTCAGACAGAGCGTTACCGAGCAAAACCTCGTGCCGAACCTGAGCCGGCTTTTCGCGGCGTTCAAGCAGGCCGCAGCGACGGTAGCCATCTCGCCGCACTACTACTATCCCCACGATCATGAATGGGAGTTCGAGGCGCCGGCGGAGACCGTGCAGCACAAACTGGGGCTCTTCGATCGCAAGGGCGCCCTGACGCTGGATGGATTCCGCAATTCGGGTGCCGACTTCATGAAGGAGTTCAAACCTTTCATCGAAGACGGCAAGACTATCGTCGCCTCACCGCACAAGTTGTATGGCCCGCAAAGCAACGACCTGATGCTGCAGTTGCGCAAGCAGCGGATCGACAAGATCATCCTGGCCGGCATGGCATCCAACCTGTGCGTCGAATCGCACCTTCGCGAGTTTCTGGAGCGCGGTTTCGAGGTGGTTGTGGTACGTGATGCCATCGCCGGCCCGAAGCTGCCTGACGGCGACGGGTACGGTAGCGCGCTGGTCAATTTCCGCTACATCGCCAACGGCGTGATGACCACAGACGACGTCGTGAAAAAACTGGAAGGGCGCTGATCTGCGGTATTCTCCATCCGCTGACCAGGCACGGGGGCCCTTGAGGCTTCCGTGCCTGATGACTGACTTTGATTGATCCATGAGCGATGGATCGGCCTCATCACTCTTCTTCCCTGAGTGCCTGGATCCGCCCTGACTTTTCTGCTGCCAGCAGTGCGGCATGGTCTTTCGCATTTTGATTGGCATAGGCAATGGAGAATTTGCCGATGGCCTGGTCGAAGGAGTCCGTCTTGCCCAGGTAGCCACTGATGAGCGCGGCATCTCCGGATTTGGCATGGGCACGGGCCAGGGTTTGCCCGCACCACTCGGCGTACATCTTCATTCTTGCGGCGCAAACGCCTTCGATGGGGGCTGACATTTTCATGTCGCGCAACTGGCGTACAAAGAAATGCCGGCCATTTTGTCCGCGTGTCCAGCCCAGAAAGATGTCGCTGGAGGACTGCATCAGCCGCTGCCCCGTGACCACACGCTGCCCCTGGTTCTCGAATTCGCTGTCGCCTGCAAAAGGCGCCAATACCGAGGGGCAGGCTTCCTTGAACTGCAGGAGCAAGGGGTTGTTTTCCGCAGAAAAGAACAGGCCGACGAAACAGTAGGTACCCACGCTGCCAATGCCGACAGCCTTGACGGCAACGTCTTCGAGGCGGTACCGATCGAAGAGCACACGTCGTTCATGGGGCAGCGACAAACGATATTCCTGCAGTGCGATACGCACTCGCTGCTTGAAGTCCTTTTCGTACACATGAAAAAGCAAGGGCGGTTGATCGATCAGTCGCCGTCGACCGCCGACTTCGCTGCTGATCTTGGGGTAGAGGTAATCCCCCAGACGCATCTTCGCCTTTGCCACCACTTGCTCGCGAATTTTCCTGATCTGGGCATTGGGCGCCATGTCGATGATCGCTTGGGCATCCAGACGGTCATACCAGACCTCCAGCGGGCCCATTTTCGAGAATTTGCGCAGGCCCTCGCGGTAAGCACAAACGCATTTGACGGCAATGCCCCGTGCCTCTTTATCGGTGAGCCGGTTATCGCGTGCCGCCACGACAAAACTGATTGCCAGGCGTTTGACGTCCCATTCCCAGGGGGCAGGGAGTGTTTCGTCGAAATCGTTGATATCAAAAATCAGATTGCGCTCAGGTGTCGCGAACAATCCGAAGTTCATCAGGTGACAGTCCCCGCAGGCTTGCACCTCAATGCCTGTGGTTGGAGTAGTGGCCAGGTCATGGACCATCAAACCCGCAGAACCACGTAAAAAGGTGAACGGGCTGCGCAGCATCCGGCCGTAGCGCAGCGGCACCAGGTTTGGCAGTCGATAGCGGTTGGACTCTTCGAGGCGTTCGATAGGGTCGCGGTGTTTGCCCGGCGGTTTCCATTCGCCGTGAACCGAATGGGGCAAGCGTTCGCGTATTTGCTCGCCTGCGAACAGGCGCTCCTTGCGCGAGAGAAAGACTGACTCGTCTGCGCTGTCGTCCGATTGTTTTGCCAGGCCATCGGCAGCCTTGCTTTTGCGGGGGGGCATGCCCACTCCTTTGCTCAACGAAGGCTGACTCCCTCGGGCACAGGATCTGCTAATGCGACTGTTCCATCAGCCTTCAGGGTGACCTGCACTGGTGTTTCGCAAAGAGTCGAAGCCGTTGTTGAAGCGTAGCAGTTCCGTTCCGGGATGCTGTATTGCCAGCATTGAATGGCGCGGCTGCGTGGGAGCCAAATTTCGCAGTTTGCAGGGGCAAACGGTGTGAGTTCCGCGCGAAATCCGCTTTTTTTTCCGGCACGGAAAGTGAAACGATTCAGCCGCTTTGCAACGGTGGTTTCAGCCAATGAAACCGGCCTTTTGAGGGGGCGTCGACAGTACCGTTTGTCGTGGTTTTTGTTCGAAAAATGAACAATTGGGGTATTCTGCGCTCTGATCTTCCAGCAGGCGGATCCCTTGAGCTTCGCACTGCACTCCCTAGTAAAATGGACGTATACCTCATCTGCATTGAATGGAATGCACATGGGGATTTTTTTTACCTGAGACCTGGAGTGATAGTATGACGTCATCACTGACTCGCGGGGCGAGTCGCTCTCTCTTGTAATACCCAAACTAATTTAGTCGCTTCAATCAATGTGAACTTTGATTGTGCAGGCGTGGATAATTCATTCGCGAGCCTGGGGCATGGTCACTTCACACTGCCGCAATAAGTGGAGATGTATACGTGGATATTAATACAATGATCGGCCTGCTTGGCCAGAAAGAATCCATGGAGTTTATGCGTTTAGGAGTTGTATACGTACACCTGTTGGCTTGCTGTGTAGCGATTGGCCTGGTGTTTGCCAGCGATGTCGCAATGGTCAAGGATTTGTTGAAAGGCCGTGTGTCCTCCGGGCACGATAATGATCATATGGCCAGTTTGCAGAAGTCTGTTTCCAATGCGTTGCTATTTTTGTGGATCACCGGTGCAGCGATTATAGGTATTGATTACCTTGATAAAGGGATGACTTATTTTGCCAACCCGAAACTTCAAGCCAAAGTTATTATTGTCCTGTTGCTGACATTCAACGGCATGCTCTTGCACCGCTATGTATTGCCCGCCATGCTCAAGGCCGGTTCCTTGCTTGACCTGCCTATCAATGTGCGAATGTTTGCCCTGTTCTCTGGTGCACTGTCGGGCGTTTCCTGGCTGTATGCCGCGATGCTCGGTGTTGGCCGACCGCTGGCCTGGAAATACTCGTTGACCGAGTTGCTGATGGCCTATCCGGTATTGATCGTGCTCGGCTTTGCGACGATGGTGGCGCTGACCCAGTGGGCGCGCAATCGCAACGCGGCAGCGCCGGCTGAAGAGACTACCTGGCTGTTCGCTGGAATTCCTGCGCGTTGAACTGACGAAAGTCCAGGTGAAGACGGGTGAAACCGTTAGAACCCTGAAAACACCAGACCCCCTCCCTGTGAGGGGGTTTTTTTTTTTTTTGGGGGGTGCGCCAGGCATGGCGCGTTGCGCGCAAGCGCAACCAGCTTGGCTGTGGTGGCCTCGCTGGTGACTTGGAGGTGAAAGTCCTCTACACACCCGGCAAGGGGAAGTGTTAGCCAGAGGCAAGGGTGTCGCGGGCGACCGCGAATCTGAAGGAAGCCCGAGGCAAAATGCTGGCCTGACGAACAGGAAGCGGATAGAGGCGGCGCAGTGGGGTGAGACGGCCCAAATCGTCAAAGCCCAATACTTGCACGGGACGCTGTGACGTAAATCCGACAGGCATAAGCAGGAAGGTCGCGCGAATTACCCTGGGAGATCTGTACGTTTGCCACAGTGCTACCGAGCGTCGAGAGGCGACGGGATGAGCGTGCAGAAGTCAGCCGAGGCCGTAGTAAGTGGTGAATAACCGCGCCACCAAGGGCCGAACAGGTTATGCCGCCAGTAGGCGTCAGAGTCTCGTCGAATGTCGAAAAGCAGAAATTTCTCCGAGGGAGAACTGTGACCCTTAGTTCCGGACAGAATCCGCGGGCGACGGCTGGCAGTGCACAGGCATCGGCGGCGTCTGTGGCGTGGACGAAAGCGGAGCCGGACACGCTGATGGCGCGGGTGCTTGCACCGGCCAACCTTAAGCGTGCGTATCAACGGGTAGTCAGCAACAAGGGTGCACCGGGTGCCGATGGTATGACGGTCGACCAATTGGCGGGCTACGTGAAACAGTATTGGCCGATCCTCAAGGCTCGGTTGCTGGCCGGCGAGTATCACCCGCAAGGTGTACGCGCCGTCGAAATCCCCAAGCCCAAAGGCGGCACCAGACAGCTGGGTATCCCCTGCGTCGTGGACCGCTTGATCCAACACGCACTGCTGCAACAGCTCACGCCGATCTTCGACCCGCTGTTCTCGGACTCCAGCTACGGCTTTCGTCCGGGCAGAAGCGCTCACCAAGCCATTGAAACAGCCCGCGCCCATGTGGCGACGGGGCACCGCTGGTGCGTGGAACTTGATCTTGAGAAGTTCTTTGATCGAGTCAATCACGACATTTTGATGGCCCACATAGAGCGTCAAATCGAAGACAAGCAGGTGCTCACGCTCATTCGCCGCTATCTCGAGGCTGGAACGATGTCAGGCGGTATCGCCAGTCGACGACAGGAAGGGGCGCCGCAAGGCGGCCCGCTCTCGCCGTTGCTGTCGAACATCCTGCTCAACGAACTCGACCGCGAGTTGGAACGACGGGGTCATCATTTCGTGCGTTATGCCGATGATGCGAACATTTATGTGCGTAGTCATCGTGCTGGTGAACGAGTGATGGTCAGCGTCGAACGGTTCCTGAACCGGCGCTTGAAACTAAGCCTCAATCGGGAAAAGAGCCGAGTGGCACGGCCTTGGGTCTGTGATTATCTGGGTTATGGGATGAGCTGGCACCAACAGCCGAGGCTGAGAGTGGCGAGCATGAGCCTGCATCGCTTACGCGACCGACTCAGGGAACTGCTGCGTCGGGTACGGGGCCGCTCGATGACGTATGTCGTCGAACGGATAAACCCCGTGCTGCGTGGTTGGGCTGGCTACTTCAAGCTAAGTCAGAGCAAACGGCCACTTGAAGAACTGGACGGCTGGGTGCGTCACAAACTTCGCTGTGCCATATGGCGTCAATGGAAGCGGCCCTCCACGAGGGCGCGCAACCTGATGCGTCTGGGGCTCAACGAAGCACGTGCCTGTAAATCTGCGTTCAATGGCCGGGGCCCATGGTGGAACTCGGGAGCGCCACATATGAATCAGGCACTACCGAAGAAGCTATGGGATCGACTTGGGCTGGTCTCGATACTGGATACGATCAACCGGCTTAGCCGCATAACCTGAACCGCCGTATACGGAACCGTACGTACGGTGGTGTGAGAGGACGGCGGCTGTGAAGCCGCCTCCTACTCGATGTGTTCATGCAGTTCCGGGGAACACCGAGAACTGTAGGAGCCCGCCGCGATCGGCCTCGTTGTTTGGTGGTGCACGTGCTCCCCTGTAGGAGCTGCCGAAGGCTCGGGCCGCGTTCGGACGATCTTTTGATCTTGATCTTCAGCAATCTCCAGATCGCAAAAGCAAAATCAAAAGATCGCAGCCTCCGGCAGCTCCTACAGATATTTCGCTATCTGTGTTCCCCCCGGTTGTCCGCTCATCCCTTGGTTCGGCGAGGGGGAGGGCAGCTCGGTCGGCCGCGAACCTGCCGCTCATCGCCAAGGCATAAAATAAGCTTTGACATCATTGGGGCTTTGGATGAATATTCATCTATCGCATGCGATCTAGTCGAATACGACAACAAATACAGGCAACCCTTGCCGTTTGGAGATTCAGCCATGAACACCGGAAGCCGCCGCACCCTGTTGATCGCTACCGCTCAAGCTTCCCATGGCCACAACGGCAACAACTGGATCGTTGCACAGGCCAATTGAGGAACGTTGTCTTTTTGAATGCCATAAACATCGTATGCGATACAATCGCACGAACTTTAAACCCTGAGGAAATCCCCATGAGCAAAATCGAAAAAGTACTGGTTACCGGCAAAACCCACACCACCCGCAGCAATGTCGGCGGTCACGACGGCAACCTCGATATCATCCTGTCGTCACCGGGTTCCACCCAGCCAGCCCACGTCTTTGCCGCCACACAGCCGCATCCGAAAGCCGAGCAACTGTTCGCCGGGGCCTGGTCGGCCTGCTACACCGCAGCAGTGGGGCTGGTGGCACAGGAACGCAATATCGTTTTGCCGGCGGACATGACCGTCGACATTGAAGTGGACCTGGGCCAGACTGGTCCGGCCTACTTCCTTCAGGCCCGACTGACCCTGCGCGTGCCAGGGCTGGCACAGGATGTCGCGACCGAACTGGCGCACATCGCCGACTCCATCTGCCCTTACTCCAAAGCGACACGCGGCAATATCGATGTTGCCCTGAACGTGATCACGGCGTGACGCGCGGACGCATTACAAATATCGCATACGATGCAAGCGCATACGAATATAACTGATTGTAATCCTGAGGAAATCATCATGAGCAAGATCGAAAAAGTACTGGCCAGCGGCAAAACCCACACCACCCATAACAGCGCGGGCAATACGTCGCGTGGTCACAACGGCAACCTCGACATCGTGCTGTCGTCCCCCGGCAGCGACACACCGGCACACGTGCTGACCGCCGTTCAGCCGCACCCGAAAGCCGAGCAACTGTTCGCCGGAGCGTGGTCGGCCTGCTACATCGCAGCGGTGGGGCTGGCCGCCCAACAAATGAAGGTGACACTGCCGACCGACACGGCTGTCGACATTGAAGTCGATCTGGGCCAGACCGGCGCGGCCTACTTCCTCCAGGCCCGACTGACCTTGCGCGTGCCTGGGCTGGAGCATGGGGTGGCGACCGAACTGGCCCACAACGCCGATGCCATCTGCCCGTACTCCAAGGCCACACGCGGCAACATTGATGTTGACATCAATGTCTTGACGGCCTGACCCGCAGCACGGCCGGCTCAACGGGGATGTTCCCGGTGAGCCGGTCGTCGGTGTTTATGCGCACTTCCGATACCATCGCGTACGACGTATAGTTCGGTCTCGCAAGACTGCCCCCTGAGAACGTCCATGAAAAACACCGACAAGACATCCGCCCTGGATCTGAAACTCTCCGACTTCCTGTGTTTTGCCGTCTATTCCACCAACCTGGCCTTCGGCAAGGCCTACAAGCCGATGCTCGAACGGCTCGGCCTGACCTACACGCAATACATCACCCTGGTCGCGCTGTGGGAGGAAGACAATCAGACCGTCGGCAGCCTTGGCGAAAAGCTGTTTCTCGAATCCAACACCCTCACGCCGATCCTGAAGAAGCTCGAGGCGATGGGTTATCTGCTGCGCCAGCGCGATCCGGAAGACGAACGCCAGGTGCGGATCAATCTGACAAAAGAGGGCCGAACACTGCGTGAAGGCCTGCGCGAAGACGGCTTCCCGCAAACCGGCCTCGATCCAGACGAGTTCGTGCAAATGCAGAAGGCCATCGTGAAGTTACGGGGCAATCTCATCCGGACGACGAAAGACAGGGAGTAAGGGGGATCGACTCAAGGCGGTGAGTGGCCCCCGATTTCGGTGTGAGCATCCCCACAAACGGGGCGCTATTCCCCAGCGGCATTCACGCCAGTATCAGCACGGCATTTCAACTTTCGACGAATGTTTGCAGGGACCTTCCGCTCATCGCACATATTTTGTTACTGCAATGGCAGGGTAATTGCTGAATGAGCTTGTCCCGTTCATGAAAGGTCCGCGTCGGCAAGCTGTGGAGCTGTAAGTACCCATTGAGTGATTGCATGTAACCATCGGTTTGCATCACGAAATACCCCTGGCGACTCAATAGAAGTACTGCAGTCATCCTCTGCGAACCGTCCAGAGGAAATGCTATGAGCCACTCCAGATCAACGTGTGCACAGTTAGCGCTGCATGGGCTATCGGCCTTGATTGTTCTATGGACGATCAGCGCCGGGTCTTACATGGCAATGTTCAACGTACCGCCAGGCGTCAAGCTGGCTATTGTCGACTTGAACATTTCCCTGGTGACATTGTTCATACCGTTGTTCCTGGCGCTCAGGCCTCTGGCTCGCCGTATTTTGTTCTTTCTGGCCTGCCTGCTGACGGTGACGCTGGTGGCGGCCGACGAACCCCAGAGCAGTAACAATCAGGGCAATGACAATCAGAGCAATGAGAAGTGGCTGGAGCCGGCACGCTCCCGGCTCATGCATGTGAATGGCGGGATGCCGTTCTTCCCGCACCGGGCCAATACCACCGGTAACCTGGTCTTGAATGTGAAGGACTTCGACAATGCCCAGGTCTGTGGCGCTTGTCATACGGAGATCTACAAGCAGTGGCGCTCGTCGATGATGTCCCAGGCCTGGGATGAACCCATCTATCGGGCCTTGCTCAAGCGTGCGAGTTCGGCCACCGAGGGCAAGGTCGATAACTTCTGCACCGGTTGCCATACACCGATCGGTCTCACGACCGGGCAGATCACCTCGCAAGTCAACCGCTCCTCGGTTGAAGACAGCGCGAAGAACACTCCGATGCCCGGGGTCGATTGTGAGACCTGCCACAACATCAGTGCCCGCACGGGCCTGGACAACGGCGCCTATGTTCTGAGCCCCCGGGCGCACGGCAAACCGACCAAGTTCGGCCCGCGCAAAGACGCCGTCTCGCCTTATCACGACACGGTGTACTCGGCTTTGCACACCCGCTCGGACTTTTGCGGCACCTGCCACAACGTCACGCACCCGTTCAGCAGCGTGGCGGTGGAGCGCACCTATGACGAATGGCAGGAGAGCACCTACAGCCTTAACGATGTCACCTGCCAGAGCTGCCACATGCCGGGTTTCAAGGGCAAGGCCGCGATCATGGGGCCGGATCGCGAGGAGGTCGCCTCGCATTGGTTCAGCGGGGCCAACGCGATGATGCTCAACCATCTCGGTCAGGATGAGGGCGCACAACGGGCTCGCAACATGCTCGCGCGCGCGGGGGAAATAACCTTCGAGCAATTGCCGGCAGCGATCGTTGCCGGGCAATACACCTCGGTCGCCGTCAAGGTTTCCAATGTCGGCGCAGGGCACAAGCTGCCGACCGGCTTTCCGGAGGGCCGGGAGATGTGGATCGATTTCCGCGTGCAGGATGCCACGGGGCGCGAGATCTACCGGCTGGGCTCGATCAAGGACGGCAAGACCGAAGTCAACACGCGAAATTTCAAGGTGCACATAGGCGACAAGGACGGCAACCCGCTGGACGTCGAGGTCTGGAATGCCACGCAAATTCTCTCGGACAACCGCATTCTGCCCAAGGGCTACGATATCGGGGAGTTCTCCTTCCTGGTGCCGGCCGACGCCGTCGGCCCGCTGACCCTGACGGCCGACCTGAACTACTGGCCGTTTTCACAGAAGCTGGCTGACTACTTGCTCGGCAAGGACAAGGTGCAGGTGGAAATCACCCGGATGGGCAACGTCACGCAGAGCGTACCCCTGTCGACCAGCCTGCCGGTTGCCGGGGCGGATACGGCGCACTTTTAACCGCGCAGCGTCGGCGGCCCGGGAGACCGTAGGAGCAGCCGGTCGACGCTCGATTGCTGGCGATGGACTCAAGTGCGCTGCGTTCATCCAGGTCACACGCGTTATCGTTAACGACCATCGCAGCCTGCGGCAGCTCCTACAGGGTATCGGGTGCGTCTGTAGGAGCTGCCGAAGGCTGCGATCTTTTGATCTTAAGCGATTCCGAAACCGCTAAAAGATCGCAGGCCGCGCTTTTTTGCTTTGCTCGCGCAGCAGGCCCCTGAAGAGAACCGTTTTGTCACCTTCAGACTTCGTTAAGAATTGTTTTTGATACTGCTCCCCAATTGATCCGGGGAGATGTTTTTCAATGTCCGATTTCAACTGGAACGTTCAGTTGCCGCTGCGCTTTGGCCTGACCGAAGCACAGCAGATGCATCTTGTCAGGGCCTTGCCGGACACCCCGCAAAGGAGTGTCTTCGAAGCCTTTATCCAGCAACGGTTTCGCAGGGCCCACGGCGCCGATGTTCGCCACTTCATGCCGGAGCTGTTTGGCATGAGCGATGCGTCCGGCACGCTTTGCGCTGTGGTTGGCGCGCGTCTGGCGAGCAGCGGACCGCTGTTTCTGGAAGGTTATCTGGACGAGGCGATCGATCCACTGATCAGTGCCGCGGCCGACCACACCGTAAGCCGCTCAGCCATCGTCGAGGTCGGCAACCTGGCTGCCAGCGACACCGGCAGCGCGCGGATGAGCATCATCGCCATGACCTACCTGCTGGCCATGGGGGGACTGGAATGGGTCGCCTTCACCGGAAATCTGGGGCTGGTCAATAGCTTTCATCGCCTTGGCTTGAAGCCCGTGACCCTATGTGCTGCTGATCCGGCACGCCTGGGCGACGACCGCCACGCCTGGGGCAGCTACTACGAAAGCAAACCCTGGGTTCATTTCGGCAATATCCGCTCCGGGTTCATTCATTTGCGCAACATCGGCCTGTTCAGTCGCCTGGGTTTGCCGACCTCCATTGAAGGGGCCTGCCATGTCGCCTGAAATAGAGCGTTTCAAACAGACCCTGGGTAATCATGCTGAGCAAAAAGCCAACGCCATTGCCTTGTGGGACGACCATCGCAAGCTCGACTACGCCACGCTCTATACCGAGGTCATTTATCGTCAACAGCGCCTGCGCGATGAAGAGGTCAGGGTAGTCGCCCTGGCCCTGGACAATGGTAGCGAAGCCCTGCTATGGGACCTGGCCGCGCTGTTCGAGGGTTTGACCTGCGTGGCCTTGCCGCCTTTTTTCAGTCTGGCGCAACGCCAGCATTGCCTGGAGCAAAGCCAGGCCGAACACGTCATTGCCGAACCGTCATTGCAGGAAGAGCTACAAGCCGCTGGATATCAGCAGTGCGGCGAGTTCTGGCACCGCACGTTCAGTGGCCCCAGCCGGATGCCTGAAGGCACCGCGAAGTTGACCTTCACCTCGGGCACCACAGGCACACCCAAGGGCGTGTGCTTGAGTGCCGACAGCATTCTGCGGGTCGCTCGCGAGCTGGACCTGGCCAGCCAACCCACCGACCCGCAACACCACCTGGCGCTGCTGCCGCTGGCCATTTTGCTGGAGAACATCGGTTGTTACGCCGCGCTGTATGCCGGGGCCACCTTGAGCCTGCCCAGCCAGAAAACCCTGGGAATTGCAGGCGCCAGCGGTGTGGAAGTGCCGAAACTGTTGGGTTGCCTGGCCAGCCGGACACCCCAGAGCCTGGTCCTGGTGCCGCAGTTGTTGCTGATGCTGGTCGGTGCTGCCGAGCAGAAGGCTTTCGATCCACGGCACTTGCGTTTTGCCGCCGTGGGCGGTGCCCGGGTCAGTGAAGCTCTACTGCATCGCGCTGAACGCGTGCGCATACCCGTCTATGAAGGTTACGGGCTGTCCGAGTGCGCATCGGTGGTGTGCCTCAATCGCCCGCAAGCTCGGCGACCCGGCAGTGTCGGACGGCCATTGCCCCATGTGGAGATTCGCCTGGCGGAGGACGGAGAAGTGCTGATCAAGGGGTCGACCTTGCTGGGCTATCTGGGAGAGGCGCCGCACACCGCCCAGTGGTGGCCCAGTGGCGATCTCGGCGAGTTCGACGCCGAAGGTTTTCTCTACCTCAAGGGACGCAAGAAGCATCAGTTCGTGACCAGTTTCGGGCGCAACGTGAACCCCGAATGGGTGGAAGCCGAATTGACCCAGCGCGGGCCTATTGCCCAGGCCTTCGTCTATGGCGAGGCGATGCCCCACAACCATGCGCTGCTGTGGCCGCATCGCCCGGATTGTACCGACGAACAACTGGCCGCCGCCGTGTCCCAGGCCAACGAGGCCTTGCCCGAGTACGCCCAGGTCCGCCACTGGAGTCGGCTCGACCAACCCTTTACCGCCACCAACGGTTTGCTCACCGCCAATGGCCGGCCCCGCCGTGACGCCATCATCGAGCGCTACCGGCGGCAATTGACCGAATCTGCATTTTCCGAGGAATCCGCACCATGAGTTTTTTTGACACGTTGCAGCAAGCCACTGAGCAAGAACGCAATGAGTTGTTCAACCTGCCGATCATCCGTGATGCGCTGCAGGGCGACGTCAGCCTGGAAAGTTACCGGGCCTTTCTGGCACAGGCCTATTACCACGTGCGCCATACCGTGCCGTTGATGATGGCCTGCGGAGCGTGCCTGCCTTCGCGCCTGGAATGGCTGCGCAAAGCGGTCTGTGAATACATCGAGGACGAATACGGCCACGAACAATGGGTACTCAATGACATTCAAGCCTGCGGCGGTGACAGGGACGCTGTACGCGATGGGCGCCCGTCATTGCCGATCGAATTGATGGTCAGCTTCCTCTACGACCTGATTGCCCGGGACAACCCGGTGGGACTGTTCGGCATGGTCAACGTGCTTGAAGGCACGAGCATCGCCTTGGCGACCCACGCCGCCGGCAGTATTCGCCAGCGCCTGGACTTGCCGGAAAGCGCTTTCAGCTACCTCAGCTCCCACGGTTCGCTGGATATCGAACACATGCAGACTTACCGTCGACTGATGGACACCCTGGATGACCCGCACGACCAGGCCGCCGTCATTCATGCCTCCAAAGTGGTGTACCGGCTTTACGCCGATATGTTTCGTGGCTTGCCGCGTAACGGGGAGAACCTGCATGCGCCTGTCTGAAGCCCGCGTCGTGTTGACCGGTGCCAGTGGCGGCATCGGCCTGGCCATCGCCACTGCACTGTGCGCCAGTGGTGCCCAAGTGCTGGCCGTGGCTCGTCATCGGGAGCCCCTGGTGCCGCTGTTTGAACTATATCCCGATAATTTGTGTTGGGTCCGTGCGGACCTGACATTGCTGTCCGACCGCCGCGAAGTGTTGGCGCGGGCCCAGAACATCGGCGGCATCAACCTGCTGATCAATGCCGCCGGGGTCAACCATTTCGCCATGCTCGAACAGCTCGGCGACAGTGAGATCAATTCGATGCTCGCGGTGAACATCAGTGCGCCGATGTGCCTGACAAAACTGATGTTGCCACTGCTCAAGCAAGCCGACAGTGCGATGGTCGTGAACGTCGGTTCGACCTATGGCTCCATTGGCTACCCCGGCTACGCCAGCTACTGCGCCACCAAGTTTGCCCTGCGCGGGTTCTCCGAAGCCCTGCGCCGAGAGCTGGCGGACACCCGAGTCAGTGTGCTTTACGTCGCCCCGCGAGCGACCCGTACCGGCATGAACAGCCCGGCAGCCCAAGCGCTCAATGATGCGCTCAAGGCCAATGTCGACGATCCGCAAACCGTGGCGGCGGCGGTGATTCACGCCATTGCCGGTGACCGTCGCGACTTGTACCTGGGCTGGCCCGAGCGTTTTTTTGTACGCCTGAACAGCTTCCTGCCCCATCTGGTGGACCGTGGTTTGCGCAAGCAATTGCCACTGATTCGCCGCCTGAGCCAGAAACCCGACCAGGAGAATCTCGAACCATGAAAAAGATCATCGCTTGCCTGCTGCTGGGCGCATTGAGCCAGAGTGTCTGGGCGCTGGATGCTGCCGACCAGCAGCGTCTCAACGGTATCCAGCAAAGCTGGGCGCACATTCAGTACGAGTTGCCCGAGGGACAACGCACTGCGGCTTTTGAAAAGCTGGCCGCCCAGGCTTCGAGCTTCAAGCAGGAGCGCCAATCGGTGGCGGAGGCGTGGATCTGGTCTGGCATCGTCACCAGTAGCTGGGCGGGCGCCCAGGGCGGGCTGGGTGCGCTGAGCAAGGTCAAGGATGCCAAGGCCGATCTGGAAAAAGCCCTGGCCCTGGACCCCAAGGCCCTGCAAGGCTCAGCCTATACCAGCCTGGGGGCCCTGTATGACCGCGTACCGGGCTGGCCCATCGGTTTCGGCGATTCGGACAAGGCCGAGCAGTTGCTCAAGCTGGCATTGCAAATAAACCCCAACGGCATCGACAGCCTGTACTTCTGGGGCGATCACCTCTACCGTCAGAAGCGGTATGTCGAAGCCAGGGCAGCGTTGCAAAAAGCCTTGCAGGCTGCGCCCCGACCTGGCCGCGAGAGCGCTGATGCCGGGCGCCGCAAGGAGATCGAAGCGCTGTTGGTGGACGTGAACAAGAAACTCGGCTGACAGGAGACCCTGTGCGTTTATTACTTGTAGAGGATGACATGGCGCTCGGCGAGGGCATTCATCAGGCCCTGCGCCGTGAAGGTTATACCGTCGACTGGTTGCAGGACGGCAACAGTGCCTTGCACTCGCTGCTCAGTGAAATCTTCGATCTGGCGGTGCTCGACCTTGGCCTGCCACGCATGGACGGTCTCGAAGTGCTCAGGCGCTTGCGTGACAGCGGCTCCAACCTGCCGGTGTTGATCCTGACGGCGCGCGATGCCACCGAAGACCGCATCGCCGGCCTGGATGCCGGCGCCGATGACTATCTGATCAAGCCTTTCGACCTGGCAGAATTGAAGGCGCGCCTGCGTGCGTTGCTTCGGCGCAGCGCCGGGCGCGGGCAATCGCTGATCGAGCACGCGGGTATCAGCCTGAACCCCGGCACCCAGCAAGTCAGCTACAAAGGCGAACCGGTGGCCCTGACACCCAAGGAATACCAGTTGCTCCACGAACTGCTCTCGCCACCGGGGCGGGTAATGACTCGCGATCATCTGATGCAGTTGCTGTACGGCTGGAGCGAGGAGGCCGAAAGCAACACGCTGGAAGTGCACATCCATCACCTGCGCAAGAAACTCTCCACCGACCTGATTCGCACCGTCCGCGGTATCGGTTATCTGGTGGAGGAGCGTCGATGACCTCGATCCGGCGTCGCACCCTGACCCTGATCATTGGCCTGATGCTCGCAGGTCTGACAGTGATCAGCGTGCTGAACCTGCACGACAGCAACCATGAAATTGCCGAAGTCTATGATGCCCAACTGGCCCAGAATGCTCGCCTGCTGCAAGGCGTCATGCGTATGCCCATGGTGAGCAAGGATCACGCAGATCTGTACAAGGCTTTCAACCAGGCCCTGAACGAGGCGACGCCCAGGGACGATGGGCATCCGTACGAAACGAAGATTGCGTTTCAGGTCTGGAATGCCAGGAATGAAGTGCTGGTACATACCGCCAGTTCTCCTTCCTTCAGCCAACCCCCGGTCACACCAGGCTTCAGTGATGTCATCGACCTGAACAACCGGCATTGGCGGGCCTTCCTGCTTGAAGACAAGCAGAACAAACTGCGGATCTGGGTGGGCGAACGGGACGATGTGCGAATGGACCTGGTGGACCGCATCGTACGCCACACCTTGTGGCCTAACATTCTGGGGAGCTTGATACTGGCCGCCATGCTCTGGCTGGCCATCGGTTGGGGATTGAAACCGCTGGTCAACATGGCTGCAACACTGCGGGCGAGGCATCCCGGTTCACTCGAACCCCTGCAATTGACTCCGCTGCCTACGGAGCTTGAGCCGATGCAGGCGGCCCTTAACCGTATGCTTGCGCAGATTCAGGAAGTCATGGGACGTGAGCGACGTTTTATCGCCGATGCCGCCCACGAAATGCGCACCCCCCTGGCCGTGCTCAGGGTGCATGCGCAGAACCTGATGGAAGCGGGGAGCGAAGGGGAGCGTCGTGCGTCGCTTGAGCACTTGATTGCCGGAGTGGACCGTACCAGCCGACTGGTTAATCAATTGCTCACGATGGCCCGTATCGAGCCTAAAGCAGGCGCGCAACCGCCTGTGCCCGTCGATCTGGCAGCCACGGTTCGCGACAGCCTTGTCCAATTGACGCCCTGGTTGTTGAGCAAGGACCTTGAACTGGTTTTCGATGTCAGCGACAACATCGGCCTTGTGAGGGTCGACCCTGCGGCCATCGACATTGCCTTGAACAACCTGGTCACCAACGCAGCGAACTTCTCCCCCCAGCACGGAGTGATCACGGTAAAACTGGTCGAAAAGAGCAAGGGCTACGAACTGTCTGTCGAAGATGAGGGGCCGGGTATCGATGAGCAGGACCGCGATCGGCTTTTCGAGCGTTTCTACAGTCGCGCAAATGATCAGGGGGCAGGGTTGGGGCTGACCATCGTCAAGGCCATTGCGGTTCGCCTGGGTGGACAGATCAAACTGGAGAATCGCATCGGTGGCGGGTTACGTGCCACGTTGGAAATTTGTTGCGTTTGACGTCGGGCCCGGTTTGCCGGGTGCCGTGGTCGCCTGTACCCAAGCGTTGCAGGGCGACTGCTGGTCGGATGGAAGACGGATCCGGGTTTTTATGAAGGTTTCTGTTTTTTTATGCTCAAATCCATTAAAAACAAAGTGTTGAAATAGAAATATAAAGTGCTTTGTAAGACTTTTTACTTGTTCAGGTTCTGATTGCACCCGACCTAAGTCGGATATCCGGACGACTGGAGCCCGGTACATACGATTGATGACCGGCGGCTTCACGGGTTCCCTGCTATTAATCAATGTGTATCCGAATGCTTATTCTTGCGGGAGCGTCTCATGAGTCCATTCATTCGCATCGGCATTGCCGACGATCACCCGATGTTGCGTGAAGGCGTGGCCAATACGTTGAGAAAACGGGCGGATCTTCAGGTCGTGGAGCAAGGTTCCAATGCGCAGGATGCCATGGATATTGCGCAGAAGGAGCGTCCGGACGTGATGTTGATGGACGTCAATATGCCGGGCGACGTGTTCGCCGCAGTGCGGTTCATTTCCACACAGCTGTCGGATGTGAGGGTGCTGATGCTGACGGTTTCGGAGTCCGAGGATGATGCCTTCCTGGCACTGGAGGCCGGCGCGCGCGGGTATGTGTTGAAAGGTGTCAGCGGGCCGGAACTGGTCCTGGCGATCAGGACGGTTGCCAAGGGTGAGTCGTATATCACCCCCGAGTTTGCCAACAAACTGCTGAGCAACATCAACAAGCACGAAGCGGAAACCCGCAAGTTCGATCTGACCCACCGCGAGGAGGAGGTCATTCGTGAAGTGTCCAAGGGGCTGACCAACAGGGAAGTGGCGGACAGGCTGTTGATCAGCGAAAAAACCGTCAAGCACCACATGGGCTGTGTGATGCAGAAGCTGAACGCGCGAAATCGAGTCGAAGCGGTCACGGCTCTGCGCCACTACCGGGAGCGCGAAGCTATCAGTCACCTTCACATCGGCGCGGCGAAAGCGCCAATGGATGCCGAAGCGGCGCCTGACTAGAGTTTGAACTGGGCATTGACCGACGTACCCGCGTCGCAGGAGTCGATGCTGAACAACCCGCCCAGGGATTCGACGCGATAACGCAAACCGGCGAGGCCCAATCGGGTCCTGCCGGATTTCTCGAGCTGCATCGCGTCCGCCGCCATGCCTGGACCACTGTCCCTGACGCTGATGTTCAATACCCCATCGATGTACTTCGCGAGGATGACCTGGCCCTCGCCGTTGGCGTGCCGGTAAGCGTTGTTGAGGGTTTCTTGCACAAACCGGTACAAACAGAGTTTGAGCGGCAATGGCGCGGCCTTCGGTAGCTGCCCCAGGGTCAATGTGACCTTGGTGCCAGTGCGTTGCTCGTGCCGTTGCGCCACCAGTTGCAACTCTTCCACCAGGCTCACGTCGTTGATTTCCGGAAGTGCCAGGCCGCGTGATAAATCGCGGACCTCACGCAATGCGTCGGTGGCGGCGGCACGGATGGTTTCCAGCGATTCCTGATCGACCTCCGTGCAGTTTTCGGCCAGGTCGTCGAGCCGGATCAGAATCAAGGTCAATAGCTGCGCGGGCCCATCGTGCAGGTCTGCGCCAATGCGCCTCAAGGTGAGCTCGTTGACTCGGGAAAACTCCTGGGTAGCCGTTGCCATCTTGTGCTGGAGTTCAGCATTGCTGATGTGCAAACGGGTTTGTTCGACCAGCCGCAAGTGCAGTGCCACCTGCTGTTGCTGGATAATCTTGTCGCCGCGTCGCACGATGAAGAAAAGCAGGGTCAGCATGGCCAGTGTCGCGGCGCCGACGACCCCCCACACCTCTTCCCGGACCCGATTGATCTCGCGCCTGAGGCTGTCGGCCTTTTCATAGAATTCGCCGACCGCGATGATTTTCCCGGAGCGCGAATCCCGCAGGGGCGCGTAGATTTCATAGAGCGGGACGTTGAGCTCGCGCTCGAACGCGTTCTCATCCTGGGTCAGTTCCTGAAGATCGGTGACCACTTTGCCCTTGAGTGCCTCGGTGATCTCATCCAGCGGGAATTGAACGTTGGTGATGTCTCTGTTCGTGCTGTAGACCACCGTGCCATCCGCTCGCCAGATCTTGATCGAGACAATGTGCTGTTTCAGCGAACGACTTTCCGTGAGGCGGTCCAGGGACTGGATACTTGCAGCCGATAATGTGTTGTCCTGGCTCAACTCCTGCACAAAGGGCTCCAGAAACGTATCCATGTACTGAGCGCCTGCTTCTGCTGCGCTATGTACCGCGGCACTTTCGATGCGCACGCTCACCAGATTGCCGACGAAAAACATGGTCAGCCCCAGGATCACCGCAGCGGCAATGACAAACTGGGTCGAGTGACTCAGCTTGCGCGCCCGGCCCCTGATCCATGTACGCCAGAGGCCATTGCGACTTACATCGCCATCAGGCGCTGCTTCGTCCTGCGCCTCGGCTTGCTGCGCGGCGAACGTCTGGTTTTCGGATTCCGCTTTTGCATTTTTTGCCATAGGTCCGGTTCCCTGATCATCGAGACAGGTCGGTTGCAAACCCGGCAGTTCAACGCCCATCTGG
This sequence comes from Pseudomonas sp. PDM32, assembly GCF_019219225.1. Classification (NCBI taxonomy): domain Bacteria; kingdom Pseudomonadati; phylum Pseudomonadota; class Gammaproteobacteria; order Pseudomonadales; family Pseudomonadaceae; genus Pseudomonas; species Pseudomonas sp. PDM32. The sequence continues at coordinate 135,369 of NZ_JAHUWE010000011.1, read as the reverse complement.
AGATTGACGCCAAGCCCATGACTGACAGTAGATCACTGCATGACGATCCGACAGTTTCACGGATGATCAGCCAGGCCGCACGGCGTTGCGTTGCAACACGTATAAAGCTGGCTTCTACAGTTTCAGCGTGGGCGTGGTCCCTTGTAGGAGCTGGCCTGCCAGCGATGGTCGTTAACGATAACGCGGGTTAACTGGATGAACGCGGCGCACTGGAGTCCATCGCCAGCAGGCTGGCTCCTACAGTTTCAGCGTGGGCACGATAACGCCTATGAACTGGGTAACCCCGGCCTATGTTCAGGCTTGCGCGGCGCTGAGCTCGCCAGTGACCGTGGCGTTCTTGCGCACCGTTTGATACAGCAGGCTCGATACCATGAACCCGACAATGGCCAGCAGGCTCATCAACGAGAAGACGTAGTTGTAGCCTTGTTGACCCGGGAAGTGGTCGAGTATCGCGCCATAGATGACGTAGGCAAACATGCCCGGCGCATAGCCGATCAGGCAACCAATGCCAAAGGCCGAGCCCGTGATGTGCTGGGGAATGCCGACTTCACCCATCGGTGCCCAGAACACACCGCGCATGGAAAATACAATCAACGCGAAGGAGAGGGTGGCCGCCATGCCTGCGTAGATGTAACCCGGGCTTTTCGGGATGAGCATGATGACGCCCATCAGCGGCAACAACGCCAGGAATGCCCACTTCAGATAACGGCTGGAACTCTTGAACTGCTTGTCGGCAATGAAGCCGCCAGCGGGGCCGCCGAGGATCTTGAGAAAGTACTGGTTGATGATCCCGTAAGCCCCCACCAGGGCCACGGGCAGTTCGTACATGTCCTTGAGGTAGGGAATGAAATAGGTCAGGCCGCAGTAGACGATGTAGACCATGAACACGTTGAGGCTGACCAGCCAGATGCCCGGCACCTTGATGGCCTCGAGCAGGTTCGACAGTCCGCTCTTCGACTTGACGGTCGACTGGGTCTTGCCGCTCTTGAGCAACAGCCAGGTCAGGGTACCGGCAAGAATGTCGATGACCGAGTAGAACAGAATCGCCGACTTCAAGCCGTTTTCACCGGAACCCATGGCGACGAAGACGCCCAGCGCAGAAAACGCGACCAGGGTATCAATGACGCCACGCCCGCCTTCGAGCAGGCCGAACAGGCGCCCCTGTTCCTTATCGTCACCCAGGTTGCGGATGGCCTTGAGCAGCGATGGCCAGAAGAGGCAGTCGGCACACACGGCCAGCAGGCAGAACACAACCAGCAGATTGCTGAACGGCGGAAAGGTCGCCAGGTAAAGCCCCAGCCCCCCGGTACCGATCAGGCCGAGGGGGATCAGCTTGCGTGTGTCGTACCGGTCGGCGAGCATGCCGCCCACCACGAACAGCGCCGTGGCGACGATGGCGTTGGCGCTCAGCAGCACGCCGATTTCAGTGTGGGACAGCCCCATGAATTCTTGCATGGGGATGTAGAAGGCGTCCTTGAGGCTCGCCAGCTTGTAGACGGTGCCGCCACCGAGGATGAGAATCAGGAATCTGAGCCATTTGGCCTTGTCATGGGATGTCATTATTGTTCTCCAGGCGTATTGGGGGTAGGTAGTGCCGCTCGGCACCTCAGGTTCAGGCGTCAGCGCAATGCGCCAGGGTCAACTCGGCCAGGGTTCGGAACTCGGCCAGCAGACCTCGTACATAGGCGACCTGGTTGTTTGCCCAGCGGTGTTCATCGGCCAGCATTCGCTCCAGCGAGAAGCCCTGCGGCAGCGCTGTCTCACTCATTTCCCGGTACGCAATGAACGGGTCGGCGGTTTCGTCGAGCTGGCGGAATGCCGGAGCCACGTAGTGGTTTTCCTGCTCGAGAATGAAGGCGATCACTTGCGGGGTCGATTCGCCGAGCATCAGCAGCTCGAACAGCATGCGTGCGTTGGGCAGGTCGTCTTCGTCACTGCCTTGCAGCACGCCGTAATGCCCGAAGCCGTTTTGCTCGGGCACGATGCGCACACCCTTGAGGTGGGTCTGGCGTATGTGCGGGGCCAGGGCGCGCAGTGCCGCAAGGGGCTGCTCGCAGGCATTGATCATGTTGCCGAAGTCGAACAGGGCGTGCAGGCGCGGGTGGTTCAGCCGGCTCAGCAGTTGCGCGATCTCGCCGCTCTTGAGTTCCTCGTGCTGCTCGAAGTCGAAGAACAGGTCGTGCGCGTCTGCCTGTTGCGCGAGGTAGTGCAGGTCGGACTCGATCACGTCCATGACCCGGGACAGCGCCCCTTCGTAGCGTGAGTAGACACGGATGTTGCGGGTGCCCAGCGCCTTGGCGATGGCGATCGCTTGATCGACATCTTTTTTCAGGGTGCTGCTGATTTCCAGATGCACGTCCAGCCCGAGGGCATTGGCCTTGGCCGCGAACGCCTGGAGCTGCGCGGCGGTCATTTGACTCAGGCTGTTTTCCTCACCGTCGAGCAGGTGCAGGCTCAGGCCCTGGAGTTCGTGGCGATAGGCGAAGTCCAGCAGGTCGGCAGGGGTGACACGGCCGTGGGTCAGGTTGGTCAGCAAGGGGTAGGCATGGGCAAACAGGCGCAGTTGCCCAAGTCGGTCGAGCAACTGGCGGGCCAGTGCCTCGGTCAGTAGGGGGGGAGCCTCGGCCTCGACAGCCTTATGGCTGAGCAATGCGTTGAATCGTTCCTGGATCTTATTGTTCATTCGAGTCGTTCCTGGTTCAGACACCGGGACTACCGGCGCAGCCTTTATCGCGCCAGTCAGGAACTCTCGATAGATCCATTATCAGTTAAATCATAAGACCACTTGCCCGGCGTCAGGTGGCCGGCTGCAGGTAGCCCATTGTGTCCAGGGCCTGGGCCAGCGCTTCGACCCGCGCCTGGGCCTGGTCCTCGGGGGTGCTGGCAAAGCCGATCAGCAGCGCCGGCGGCAGGACATGTTCGACGCAGTAGTCGCTCAGGGGATAGGTGTGAATGCCATGCTGGTCGAGCGCCCTGGCCAGGGCATCGTCATCCAGATGCGCGGGTAACCAGGCGATCATGTGCATGCCGGCTTCCACCGGAGTGACCCTGAAGAAAGTCCCCAGTTGTTTCTGCAACTGTTCGACCAGTGCCTGCTGGCGAGCCTGGTACAGGGCGCGCATCCGCCGAATATGGCCGAGGAAGTGGCCTTCGCGCATGAAGTCCGCCGTGACGGCTTGAAGCAGCGTGGGCGGGCTGCGATCCATCACCGCCCGCAGGGTGCAGAAAGGATCGACCAGGGCGTCGGGCAGTATCACGTACCCCAGTCGCAGCGAGGGGAAGAGCACCTTGCTGAAGGTCCCGGCGTAGATGACCCGGGCCCACTGGTCCATGGCATAGAGTGCCGGCAGGGGACGGCCGTTGTAGCGAAACTCACTGTCGCAATCGTCCTCGATGATCCAGCTTTGATTCTGGGCGGCCCAGTCGATGAGCTCCTGGCGTCGCCCATAACTCATGGTGACGCCCAGGGGATGCTGGCGAGAAGGCGTGGTAAACACCAGGCGGGCGTCAGGACACAACGCCAGGCCTTGCCGGACATCGATCCCCTGTTCGTCGATACGCAACGGCACGACCTGGCCACCCTGGGCCTGGAGCGCAATGCGCGCCGCGATATGCCCCGGATCTTCCATCCAGAAGCTGTCCTGTGGATTGAGCAACAGCATGCCCAGCAGGTTGAAGGCTTGCTGGGCGCCGGACACGATGACCACCTGCTCGGCACTGCAATCAATGCCGCGGGCATCGAAGACGTACTCGGCAATCGCCTCGCGCAGGGCCAGCAACCCCTGCAGTTCGCCATAGCCGAGCATGGCCTTGGTCGGCTTGTGCAGGTGGCGGTTCAACAGGCGCTTCCAGACCGATTGCGGGAACGCATCGTAAGCACTGTGACTGGGCAGGAATGACGTCGGGCTGTCCGTAGCCCAGCCGGCATAGGAAACGCCACGGAAATGATCGCTGCGCAACGACAGCATCGACTGGCTCAGGTCAGACAAGCGAGGCGGCTGGCGCGGCTGCTCGTCATCAATGCCGCGGCCTTCCCATTCATGGCCGACGTAAGTCCCGGCCCCGGTCCGCGACGTCAGGAAACCTTCGGCAATCAGTTGATCGAACGCATTGAGAATGCTGATTCGCGACAGTTCGAGCTCCTTGCTCAGGGTCCGCGTGGACGGCAGGCGCACGCCGCCCTGAAGCCTTCCACTGAGAATCTGTTTGCGAATCTGCAAGTAGAGTTGGCGGTACAAGGGGGTGGAACTGGCACGGTCCAGCTCGATACCCGACAACAGCAAACCTGCGGAGGATTTCATTATTCGTTCGTCTGGATGGAATGTGGTCTGGCCTGATCGCGGTCAAGCACCCGGGTGCGAAAGGGTAGCGAGGGGGGCTGGATAAGTCATCCACCCCAGCGTCACAATAACAGGGCCGGCGAGTGCGGCATTGCACTAACCGGTCTGGTCATGGTCCATAACCCCCGCACGACCCTCAGCGGTCGAACCGACCGGCCCCGCATCGGTAATTGATCAAGGACAGTGAAAGCATGCTCGCCGCCACATAATCAGCAACCCCCTCCACCCGGTTCCGTGAATCGGGACTCGCCGTACGTTTACCCCTTAATTCCTTTCGAAGATCTGACCCATGTACCTACGCAAAATTGCAGTTGGGCTGTCGGCCCTTGTTTTGCTCTCGCCCGGGGCGCAAGCCCGCAGTCTGCTGGACCTCCTCAAGCCACCCGCCGCGCAACACGAACAAGCGTCCCGCTCAGGCTCAATCAGCCAGAGCGCGGCCCTGGACCTTTACTCAAGCAAACAGAAACAGGCCTCGTTCGAAGGCTGTGCAGAGCTGTTCCCGGCAGCGAAACCGATCAACACCGCCACTGTGCCTGCCTCCATGAAACCCCTGGCATTGTGTTCCGACAATTTCGCGGTGCTGTACTCGCAAACCAGCAAGACCCCGCTGGTGGTGGTTGAACGCCTGAATGCGGCCCAGTTGCGGGACGCCAAAGGGGAGGAGCGCACCAACCAGTTCTACCCGGACCCACGCATTCCCAAGGGTGGGCGTGCAGAGTTGAGCGACTACCGCAGCCAGCATCCGGCCGTGGACCGTGGTCATCAATCCCCGGCAGCCGATGCACCGAACCCCAAGGCAATGGCCCAATCCTTTGCGCTGTCGAACATGGTGCCGCAAGACCCGACCAACAACCGCAAGATCTGGAGCAAGGTCGAGTCGGATGTCAGGAAGTTTGCCACGCGAGCCGATGGCAACGTGTTCGTCTTTACCGGCCCGCTCTTCGATCCAGGCCACTCGACCGTCGGCGACAACCAGGTCTGGGTGCCGACGCGCCTGTTCAAGCTGGTGTACGACGCCTCGTCCCAACGGGCCTGGGCCTACGTACTGCCCAACGCTGAAACCCGTATCCAGAAGCCGATGGACTACGACACTTTCGTGAAGAACACCGGGCTCAAATTGCTCGGGAACCTGCCCGTTACAGGATCCGCAGGGCGCACCTGACGGCTGGATGAGCAGCACCCCACAGGTTGAATGCCACCTGCGGGGTGCTGCATTCCCGAAAAAGGAGGGCGCCTGATCGTCATGAGCATGCCCAGGCGGTCCAGTAAAAAATCAGCAGGAAGTAACAGTTTGTAAATTTGAACTATACCCAATAGGGCAATCGCTCGTGGCCCCGGGACATGATGCCTCCCCAGATACTCGTCCCGGGAACTTCAACGTCGGACAGACCGAGAAATTCCGGTTATGAACGCTTTGAAAATCGCTGCCAGCAATGCGGTGCGTCTACAGGCTCAAGGCCTGATCAAGCATTAGCCCCAGTCCGGCCGCGTGCTGCACGTCGCCAGGCCCAGGTTCAAAACTCTGAACAAGGCAAGGAGTTTGCGATGGCTGATTCAAGCAAGAAAATGGGCCTGATGGGGCTCACGACGCTGGTAACGGTCAACATGATGGGCTCGGGCATCATCATGTTGCCCACCAACATGGCTCAACTGGGTGCCGTCTCGCTGCTGTCATGGATCTTCACGGCGATCGGCTCGATGGCCATCGCTTACTGCTTTGCCCAGTGCGGAGTCTTCTGTTCGCGTTCCGGCGGCTTGTCCGCCTACACCGAAGAAGCCCATGCGAAGTCGGGCTTTTTCCTCTGCTCCTATCTGTACTTCCTGTCCCTGGCCATCGCCAACGTGGCTGTGGCCATTTCGGCGGTGGGCTACATGACCGCCTTCGTGCCCTGGTTGGGCACGGGGGCCATTCCACTGTGCATCGGCACGATCTCGCTGATCTGGCTGACCACTTTCGCCAACTTCGGTGGTCCTGGCATCACTGGCAAGATAGGCGCTTTCACGGTGTGGGGCGTGATCATTCCGGTAGCCGGCCTGAGCATCATCGGCTGGTTCTGGTTCAAGCCCGATGTGCTGGCCGCCGCCTGGAACCCCAACAGCCTGCCGATTTCCGAAGCCATTAGCAAAGCCATTCCCCTGACCCTGTGGGCCTTCCTGGGCATGGAGTCGGCGGCCCAGGCCACCGATGCCGTGGAAAACCCCAAGCGCAATGTGCCACTGGCCTGCCTGTTCGGCACCCTCGGTGCCGCCGTGGTCTATGTGCTGTCGACCACCGTCATCCAGGGCATCATTCCCAACGCCGAACTGGCCAAGTCCTCGGCGCCCTTTGCGTTGGTCTACGCCACGATATTCAGCCCGATGGTGGGCAACATCGTCATGGCCCTGGCGGTCATGGCCTGCGTCGGCTCGCTGCTGGGTTGGCAATTCACCCTGGCGCAAACGGCGAAGATGACGGCTGACCAGAACCTGTTCCTCAAGTTGTTCAGCAAGGTCAACTCGATGAATGCGCCCGTCGTCGGCATGATCGTCTGCGGCGTGCTGCAAACCCTCATGGCCCTGTCGACCATCTCGCCCGACGCCGCCGCGCAGTTCAGCAAGCTGGTCAGCCTGGCGGCGGTCACCAACCTGATCCCCTATATCACTGCGCTGACCGGCCTGCTGGTGATCATGCACAAGGCCGGAGTCTCGTCAGCGATTCGCACGCGTAACGTGGTGGTCTTGCTGATTGCCGTCACGTACTCCCTGTACGCCCTCTATGCCTGCGGCAAGGACGCAGTGATGGGCGGCACCCTGGTACTCGCTGTCGGCTACCTGCTCTACGGATTCCTCGCCAAGCGCTTCACCGAAGTGCCAGTGACCAATCAGGCCAGGGCCGCAAACCCTCAGGCGTAGCCATCAGGACTGCACAGACATCTGCATACGGGGAAACCGGACATGAACGTACCATTTGCCACAACCACCAGACTGCTGCTTGCCTTCGCACTCTTGACGCTGCCGCTGGTGGCCGGCGCCAACACCCTTGAACGCGTGCGCAGCAGCCACACCTTGAACCTGGGTTACTTGCCGGACCTGGCGCCTTTCAGCAAGCAGGACGGCGACAAGGCCAGCGGTTATGCCATCGACCTGTGCCTGAAAGTCGCCGACAAGCTCAAGAGCGAACTGGGCCTGTCCGACCTGCAAGTGCACTACCTGCCGGTCACGGTTTCGGACCAGGTCAGTGCCGTCAGCCAGGGCAAGGTGGATATCCTCTGCACGCCGACAGCGCCTACCCTGGAGCGGCGCAAGATGATCAGCTACTCCATCCCGGTCTACACCGCCGGCCTCTCGGTCGTGGTGCGCAAAGATGCGCCTGAACCCTTGCTCAATGTGCTCAATGGCAAGGTCGCCACTGCCGGCCCGACCTGGCGTGCCAGCATCAACAACGGCCTGGCCAACCAGACTTACGCGACCCTCGAGGGCGGGGTGACCGAAGACTGGATTCGCGAGCGGATGCGCCTGCTCAACGTGATCGCCTCGCTGGTGACCGTGGCCAACAACGACGAGGGCGTCAAGCTGGTCGCCGAGGGCAAGGCCGATGCCTTCTTCTCCGAACGCATGCTGCTGCGAAATGAAGTCGCCAAGGGAGGTGCGGCGCAGAACCTGATGATCCTGGACCGCATCTTCGAGTACTCGCCGGTGGCGATGATGGTCGATCGCAACGACGAAGACTTCCGCCTGCTGGTCGATACGGCCCTGAGTGAAGCCTATTACTCGGGCTTTGTGGAAAAGGCCTACGACCAGTATCTGGGCGGAAGCAACCTTACCGTGAAGAGATTGTTCAGGGTGTATGCATTGCCGTAGCTGTGGCGAGGGAGCTTGCTCCCTCGCCACAGGTGATGCCATTGGTTCGGAGCAGCATCAATGGGCGAGGACCCTGGCGAAGCAGGATTCGCCCTGTCGCTACTAACGGTTAAAACGCTCGGCCAGGCTGTGCAGGTAGTCGGCCATGACCTCAAGATCCTGGCTGATCGCGGCGCCTTGTTTGGCCTGCCCGGCGCTGTGGTCACAGAGCTGGGCAATACGCGTGATCTGCTGATTGATGTCTTCAGCCACGTGACTTTGTTCTTCAGACGCCGAGGCCATCTGCTGGCTCATTCCGGTAATCCGGGTGACGGCCTGACTGATGCCGACCAGCGCCGACTGCACTGCCTCGACACGCTGCATGCTTTCGCGGGAGATCTGCTCGCCACGGCTGGCCGTTGACACTGCGCGATCGGCACCGTTGTACAGAGAAGCAATGATGCCGTGGATCTGTTCGGTAGAGGTGCGAGTGCGTTGTGCAAGGGAGCGCACTTCGTCGGCAACCACGGCAAAACCGCGACCTTGCTCACCGGCCCGGGCCGCCTCGATGGCCGCATTGAGTGCCAGCAGGTTGGTCTGTTCGGCAATGGAGGTGATGACATCCACGACACTGCCGATCGATTGCGTTTCACTGGCCAATGCGTTGACCGCCTTGCCGATCTCGTTGACTGCTTCATGCATGGTTTCCATGGCGCTCAGGCTTTGCCGGGCCAATTCACTGCCGTCACGCGTCAACTGGTCAGCCTCCGATGCGGCATGCGCAGTGCTGATGACGTTCTGGGTGACTTCCTGGATGGTGGCGGCCATCTGTGAGATGGCGGCGGCTGACTGATCGGTTTCACTGCGCTGACGATCAAGTGACTGTGCCTGCGAACCGGAGAGTTCGGATGACTGCGCAGCCTTGGCCTTGACATTGACCCCGGCATCGACGAGTCGGCTCAGGGCGGTCTGCAAACGCGCTTCCTCACTGACCATGGCCATGTCCAGGCGACCCTGGGGACCATGGTTGTCGCTGTAGGTGAGCGCGACCAACGGATCGGAAAAGGCTTTCGGATGCTCGGCCAGGGTGCGCTCGATGGCTCTGCGATGCCGGGACTCGATCAGGTACCAGGCCATACACAGGCTCGCCACCATCAGCCCCTGTGCCGCTGCATTGGGCAGCCACTGCTCGGCGAGCAATGAAACTGCGCCGGCGATCAGCAACGGCCAGCCGTGTTGCAGCGGCCGGGAAATCCGCGTGCTCAGCGAAACGATGGGCTTGCCGGCCCGCATCCGTGCATAGAGTGCTGCAGCCCGACGAACCTGGTCGCGGCTGGGCAGCGAACGAACCGACTCGTAGCCACTCAGGCGTCCGTTTTCATGGATGGGCGTGACGTAGGCACTGACCCAATAGAAATCACCATTTTTCGCGCGGTTTTTCACAATGCCCATCCAGGGTTTGCCTTGCTTGATGGTGTGCCACATGTGAATGAATACCCCGGGAGGCATGTCGGGGTGTCGAACCAGGTTATGGGGCTGGCCCACCAATTCGTCGTAGGTGAAACCGCTGATGGCAACAAAGGCCTCGTTGCAGTAGGTGATCCGGCTATCGAGATCGGTCGTGGAGATCAATCGTTGTTCGGCGGGAAATACTCTTTCATGCTCGGTTACGGGCAAATTCACGCGCATACGATGCGGCCCCTCGGATTATTATTATGATGTTGAGCCTGTAAACCAGACGGAGCCCGCCGTCAGATCAAGGGATTCAACGCGTGCGGGCCCGGAGAGGAATTTATGGAGCGGGGCGGCTGACGGCCATTCATTCGACGACAATTTCTTTTCATTTCATGACAACTCACGATGTCGCTGTGGAATCATGGGTGACGTCGAATCGAATCGGTTTCGGGGCGCGAGGCATCACCTCGGATGACGGATGTCGCCGCCCCTCTATTCAAGGCAGGTTTGAGGCATGGCGGGCAAGCCATGGAGAAAGGCCGCAATCTGCTGGCTATTGCGCAAATGCACCACGGGAATACGCGGGCCCATGGCCAGGCGCACCGCTTCGATACCCGGGCGGTAACCTCGATCAAAATTCCACACGAACCCAAGGAACGTCAGGAACGCCCGGTCGAGCTTCTCTGCGCAGCCGGCTGCAAGGTCAGGGCGAGGACGGTTCATGAGGCTGCGCAGGATCACCCGGGCGAAGCAGGTGAGTCGCGGCGTATCGAGCCAGATGATCAGGTCGGCCCGAGGTAGGCGCAGGTCGAAGGTGCGCCGGGCATAGTTGCCTTCACAAATCCAGGTATCCGCTGCAATCGCTGCGCTGACCCGCGCGCGGAACTGCTCAGCGTCGGGTTCGATCCAGCCGGGCTCCCAGAACAAGGTATCGAGGTGCACCACGGGCAGCCCCAGATGCTTGCCGAGGGTGCGGGCGAGGGTGGATTTGCCGCTGCCGGCATTGCCCAGAATAACCATCCGTTGCACGAGTGACGTCCTGTCGAAAAAAAGATTCTTTACGCATTCTCGGGGAACTGCAGGAGCCAGCCTGCTGGCGATGGACTCAAGTGCGCCGCGTTCATCCGGTTCACCCGCGTCATCGTTAGCGACCATCGCTGGCAGGCCAGTTCCTACAGGGGACCGCGTTTATCCAGTTCACCCGCGTTATCGTTAACGCCCATCGCTGGCAAGCCGGCGGCCTCCAAACCAGTGAAAGCCCCAAAAACAGCCGGCAATTGTGCAGGGTTTTGCTGGCCAGTCAAAGGCCTCCGGGGAAAACCTCGCTGATGACGCCTGCCGGCTCGTTTCGTGTCTCAGGCGGAGGCACCTACGCCTTCGGCTTTCTCCTGCGCCGCCACGTCATGCAGGGAGATCCTCGAGGTCTCCGGCAATGCCAGTCCCCCGGCCAGCGCGAGCAATGCGATTGCAATCAGGTAGAACGCCGGCGACAGGTTGCTGCCGGTGGTGCTGATCAGCCACGTCGCCACCAGCGGCGCGGTGCCGCCGAACAGGGTGTACGCCATGTTGTAGGTGATCGCCGAGGCGGTGTATCGAGTGCGGGTCGGGAAGGTTTCCGAGAGCAGGGCCGCCGTCACCACGCCACACAACACCGCGCCAATCGCCAGGAGCATGACGCCGACGACGGACGCTGCGAACGAGCCGGAGCTGGCCATCAGGAACGATGGATACACGACAACGATCAACAGCGCGCAGGCCGTCATCACCGTCATGCGACGCCCGACCCGATCCGAATACAGCCCGGCCAGCGGGCAGATCGCCGCGGCGAACAGCAATGCAATCAGTGACACCAGCAACGCGGTGGCGCGACTCAGGCCACCGGCGACTTGCAGGTACGTCGCGAAATAGGTGGTGAACATATAAAACGACAGGGCGGTCAGTGACACGAAGGCACCCAGGCAACAGATCGCCGCCCCATGGTTGCGCAAGGTGTCCTTGAGCGGCGAGTGGGCGACCGCATGCTCCTGGGTCACCGCCTGGAATGCCGGCGTCTCGTCGAGCTTCCAGCGCAGGTAAAGCCCCACCAGGCCCAGCGGCGCAGCAATCAGGAAGGGCAGGCGCCAACCCCAGCTGCCCATGGCTTCGGCCGACAATGATGCCTCGAGCGCGTAAGCCACCACGGCTGCCGCGGCGAAGGCGGAAAATGTCGACACCGGGATGAAGCTGCCGTACCAGGCTCGTTTGTCATGGGGTGCATGCTCCATCAGGTAGGCACAGGCACCTGCGTATTCGCCCCCGGCGGAAAAGCCCTGGGCGCAACGGATCAGCGACAGCAGAATCGGCGCCATGACCCCGATCGCCGCATAAGTGGGCAGCAGACCGATCAGGGTTGTCGCACCTGCCATCAGCAGAATGGTCATCGCCAGGGTTCGCTTGCGGCCGATCCGGTCGCCCAGCATGCCGAAGAAAATCCCGCCAAGAGGCCGAAACGCGAAGGCTACGGCGAACACCGCAAAGGTCTTGAGCAGCGCGGCGCTGGCATCGCCACTGGGGAAAAATTGCTGGGCGATGGTCGTGGCCAGAAAGCCATAGACGGCGAAGTCGAACCACTCGACGAAATTGCCGATGCCGGCGGCGACAATCACTCTTCTCAGTGTTCCCGGGCTGACTTGTTCCATATTTGCGCTAGTCATGCTTGACCTCGACAGTTCGTCAGTAAGCTATCGATTATCGGGGCAGGCACGGCGGCGGCTCACTTCAAAAGTGTCATCCACGTAGTCAGTACCGACGAGATAACGCTGAATGGCACCTGATTGGCCGGATAAGGGAACGGGCAGTGTTTTTCGTGAATTTGTAAAGCAGCGGGGGTATTGTCGGTCGCCAGGATCAGATCGACAGGGAAGGGATGAAGATGACATTGACTGCCGAAAGCCTGGTCAGGATCGCAATGACCAATCCGGTCAACGCACAAATTTACACACGCTTGCCCGAGCTCGGTTTGAACCAATGCATGCTCACGGCCGGTTGCCTGTTCCAGGTCGTCTGGAATCATCAGTCGCAGCGACCGCCAGAATGGGGCGTGAAGGATTACGACGTCTTTTACTTCGATGATGATCTGTCCTGGGAGGCAGAGAATGAGGTCATCCAGTCAGCCCGGCAGCTGTTCAACGACCTCGACGTGAACGTTGAGGTCAAGAATCAGGCCCGCGTTCACCTGTGGTACAGCCAGCGGTTCGGCGGGGATTATCCCAGGCTCCAGTCGGCCAGGGACGGGGTCGATCGCTACCTGGTTGCCGGTACCTGCATAGGTTGGGATGTCGCCACCGGCGAGGTCTATGCCCCCAACGGCCTGGCCGACACAGAGCACGGGCTGCTTCGAATCAATCCAGGAAATCCCAGGCCGGACTTGTTTGCTCAGAAGGCCAGAAGTTATCAGGCTCGCTGGCCATGGCTCAGGATCATCGCGCCGCACAGTTGAACCGGACCAACCGAACTGACCGATTCGGGCCTCAGATCCATTGAGGCCCTCGTCGCTAAAGCCAGGTTGAAACTCAGTTCTTCACTACCGGCACCGTCACGGTTTTGCCAAAGGCCGACTTGATGGTCGCCGTCGGGGCAGCCGCTGGGCCGCTGCCGACGGTTGTCACCGCTATATTCCAGCGCGCGCCTGTAGGCGTCGTGGTCAGGGTGGCGGCGCCAAGGTTCACCGTGCCGGTCGTGGTCGTGGCCGTCGCGGTGATGGTATTGCCCGTGCCACGCGAGGTGGTGCCGGACAGTACCCAATACCAGCGGCTGTTACTGCGGGCGGTGACGGTAGCGCCGGTGACGATCAGGTTCTCGACGACCCCTGCCGAGACTGCCACGGTTACCGTCGCCAGTGCCGATTCCGCACCCTTGGCATCGGCGGCCTGATAGGTAAAGGTCGCGGTGAATGGCGCGGGGACCGTGGCCGGTGGCGTGTAGATCACGCGCAGGCCATCGGTGCTGACCGAGCCCATGCCGGAGTCCGGTTGTGCCAGACCCACCACTTTAAGTGGCACGTTACCGTCAGGGTCGCTGTCGTTGGCCAGCACGTTGATGGTCACCGGTTGGCCGGTGTTGCTGATGGCGCTGTCGGGATTGGCGATCGGTTTCTGGTTATCGTCGTTGGTACGGGTATCGCCAGTGCGGAAGGTTGGCAGCGCGGCGGAGTTGACGTAGGTCACGCCGTCCCAGCCTGGCAGGGGCGTTGGCATCAACTGGAACTGGCCCGGATTCTCGCTATCCCAGCGCATCAGCATGGAGGTGTCCTCGTGCTGGGTGTTGTGGCAGTGCTCCATGTAGGTCCCGGCGAACTCACGGAAGCGGATCGCGATGTCCACGTCCACCGTACTGTCGATGCCCTGGCCGATCAGATAGACGTCTTTGCGTGCCCATTTTTCCCATTCCGGCGGTGCCTTGCCGTCGCGGCTGAGGACGACGCCTTCTTCGAAATGCACGTGTACAGGGTGGCTCCAGCCGTTGCCGCCGTTCTTGATTTTCCACACTTCCAGGGTGCCGTCGCCGGAGAACCCGGCCGGGGTCGGGCCGGTGGCCAGTTGTGGTGCGGCGCTGATCCGGCGCAGGTCGGCGCGGTTGCCGAAACCACCGTCGGTCTTGATGGTCCAGGGTTCTCCATCGGTGCCGTCGGAGCGACCGAAGATGAATTCGCGATGCCGCACGGTCTTGAGCTTGGCCTGCATCGTTGGATCGTCGCGGTTGACCGTCAGCGGGATCATGACCTTGCCGACCGGTTTACCCGGTTTGGCAGGTTCGTAGTCGGCGGGGTTCATGCTTACGTCCTGGCCGGCATAAGGCTGCACCACCATCTGCATGAACTTGCCCACCGCCGGGTCACCCAGGTCCCATTCCAGCCCCTTGCTGCCCAGTTTGAGCACGGCCTTGTACTTGCCGGACAGGACATCGGCCAGGCTCAGCGCAATATTCTCCGGACCCTTGCCGTTCTGGTGTTCCATCAGGTTGACGAAGTACAGCTTGTCGCCAGTCTTGATCCCGTATTTCGAGAAGTTGACGATGATGTCGAAACGCTCGGCAATGCCCTGGGTGGGCAGTATCGCGTTGTGGTCCTGTACATCGCCGTCGGCGTCCAGGTCCATGCTGCCGTCGAACGGCACGGCGTGTTCCATGAGGTTGCCGTCGTTGGCGATCATGTGGAACGGCACCCGGGTATAGGACAGGCCGGAACCTGCCGGACCGGGGAATTCGCCACCGGTGCCGACGACTTCACGCACCAGCGCGATCCTGAAGAAACGCGACACCGAGCCGTTGAGGATGCGGAAGCGATAGCTGCGCGCACGCACGTTCAAGCGCGGCTGGTACTGCCAGTTGACCAGGATCTGATCGCCGAGGAAGCCATCGGTGTTGAACGGGTTGAACCACAACTGGCCGTTGGCATCCCAGGCCTTGTCGGCCACCATCAGGTTGACGTCGTAGTCACGGTTACCCCAGGGCAAGGCCGAACCGCTGGGCAGGCGCAGGTTGACGCCGTCTTCCATGGCTTCGTTACCGCGATCCATGGCGCTGTAGTAGTTCATCATCGTCGCGTTGCCCTTGTAGACATTCTGCGCGGTGAAATCGAGCATGTGGTCGTGGAACCAGTGGGTGCTCATGGTCTCGCGCCAGTCGCCACGAATCTTGATGCTGCCGTTGTTGCAGGTCTTGAGGCCCGGAGTGGCGTCGTTGACGAACAGGGTTTCACCCGGAGCGCAGGGGAACGCCGCGCGCGGATCCTGCGCATTGGTATTGATGCTGTCATAGCCGGCCAACTGGATCGGCCAACGATAGTCGTAGTACTGCCCCGGAAAGAAAAACGCATTGGCATAGCCGTCGCTTTCGGCCGGGGAGTGGCCGTTGTGTTCGTGGGTGCTGAGGGTGTGCAAGCCAAACCCCATGTTCGCCGCCGGATCGATCGGCAGGGCGTTGTAGTGCCGCATCAGCACCGGTTGGCCGTAGCGCACCATCAACAGTTTTGGCGGAAAGGTGCCGTCGAAGGTCCAGAGTGCCTTGTGGTTCTGAATCGGCATGTTGGGGTGGAAACGCGTGTCGATGCCTTTGGTGGTGCCCGCGATGACCGGGGTGTCCGAGGTCTGGTTGTAGAGGCCGCCCGGCCCGAACTCACCAACGGCATAGTTGTGCAACTGGCGGCGGTCGCGCATGCCGCCGTTGAGCTTGGCGCCCGCTTGGGCGGTCTTGAAGGCGACCTGTGGGTAGAACTCGTTCCAGCGCTGGTGCGACCAGCCTTTTCCTGGCGGACGCCCCTCGGCCGGCGAGCCGACCGGATGGCGGTTGAGGAAGGCTTCTACCTGCGCTTGCCACGGGTTACGGTCCAGCACGTTGGAATACTGTGACGGAAACGGGTACAGCCCGGGCTGGCGCATGAAGGCTTCGAGCGCCACGGCCGAAGGGCCGCTGCGGGCGATGCTGTTCGGGTCCTGCACGGGGGCCGGGCCGACGGTCGGAGGCGGGAACGTCAGGGGCGGTGCTGGCAGTGTCGGGTCGAGTTTTTCCGTGCCGAATTCTTCGAACAACAGCAGTTGCTGAGTGTACGGCTGCGCCCCGAACAGCGGACTGGGCTTGCCGTTGGTGGGGATCTTGAACGATGTCTGCAGTGCTGGCGGCAGCACGTTCTCGGCCCGTGGCGTGTACCGGTCGCCATACACACCGTTGGGCAGGGCGATGGCGCCCTCGTTGGTGGGGGGCATGGTCAGAATGGCATCCAGCGCGGCCTGGGGGTCAGCCGGCGGGTTGGTATAGGCTGAGGGGTCGGTCGGCGGTGGCGGGCTGACATCGTCCAGTGGCGCAGCGTCTGCCGTGGCCAGGGAAAGGAGCATCGCACAAGGCAGGCTTGATCTGCGCAGCCGGTCGAAGGAATTGCATTGTGGTGTCGCGCTTTTCATTTTATGACCCCTCGCCTGATGTCCCGTCGTCTCCATGTCCGGGACGACCGCTGTTGTGGGCACAAGTGGGGGAGTGCAACTAATGAGCCATCATCCTGGCAAAAGAAAAAATTCAGGTAAATGAACAAGTTGTTGACTGGGTAGCCGGCAGCAGAACCGGGGGATATTCCTCCCATTTGGTGGTAATTACCCGGAAGGGTGGGTGAAGGACCCCAGTTATGGGGGATATGGCAGCCCGGCCTGAATGTTTAAGCTGATATCATTCAAGAACTACCCGTTGAGCAGAACAACATGAATCGTCGCAAGAAAATAAATCAGTTGTTAAAGGCTAACGCCAAAAAGGCGAGTGCCAAACTGGCACCGAAAAGCAAGGATAAGTACATCAGCAAGGCTGACCGATTGAAGCTGGCTGCCGAGGCGGCTCAAGACCCGGTTGTTGCCAGCGAGAGCTGATCTGCGCAGCTCACGCCCCCTTTTTCCAATCAGGGGGCTCTGCCACCACGAACTCAGCGAATACCGGCGCCCGCCATGGACTCCGGCACCCACTGCGCCGTCGATAGCGGCTCGATGTAGCGGATGCCGCCATGAGGGCCGACCACGCCATTGATGTTGTAGGTGCCTTTGGACAGGTCGTACGTCATGAAGGGCGTGGCATCCGGGACTTGCTGGTCATAGCTCTGGCTGAAGAAAGCGAAGGAGCCACGATACAGCTGGCCACGGGTGTCGTATTGATCAGAGGCCACTGCGGCCCAGGTGTCTTCATCCAGGTAAAAGCGACGCTTCTGGTAGATGTGCCTGGCGCCGGGCTTGAGGTTGCCCTCCACGACGTAGACCCGGTGCTTTTCCCAGCGAACGAAATCCGGGGCAATGAAATTCGGCGTGGTCAGGGATTTGGCGTCGCGAGCGTAGGTGAGCTTGTAGGTGTTGTAGGGCACGATCATTTCCTGCTTGCCGACCAGCGTCCAGTCATACAGCTCGAGCGCACGGGCAGTACCGGGGTTGGGGGTGTCGTAGGCCAGGATCGAAATCTGCTTGACCCGGCGCTGGGCCGGCATGTACTGCCAGGCGCGGCCGGGAAACTCCGTTGGATTGGTGGCGTTCTTGAGCATGATCGACTCGCCGGCTCGGCGCGCAGGCCCGGTATAGGACAGTTTCAACTGATAATAAATGTCCGAGCTGTTGAACGGCTTGGACATGTTCTCGTAGATCGGGAAGGAGACGAATGCCTCGCCGGTGACCGCCAGGCTCGGTACGCCGGCCGTGTCGACCGTCCAGGAGTCGTACTTGGAGTGGATGTTGACGCCCTGGTAGCGCAGCAGGAAATTCCACATCGCCTCGGCGCCCGATTGCGGGATCGGGAACGGCACTCCGGGCATCACATTGTCGATGGCGATCCCGCCATTGAGGGACTTGGCATGGGTGGCATTGCGGCGGCTGTTGTCCAGTACCGCCTGGGGCAGCGATGCCGTGCGGTGGGTCGGATACACGTCGATGCGAAAGCCGGGGTAGCGCCTGGCCAATGCTACGGTGGTGGCGGTGAGCATGCCTTTGTACGAGTCGACGTTCTTGCCGTTGATTACCAGCAGCGGTTTTTCGCCGGCAAAAGGGTCCGGGCGCATGCTGTCGCCGTTCTTGAAACCGGGTGGGGCGGTGGTCAGGCCACCGTTGTAGGGCGGAATGGAGCCGTCGGCATTACCGGCCTTTTCGGCACCCACCCACGTCAGGCTGCTGCCCAGTCGGGCGGCTTCCTGGCTCGATACATAGGCTTGGGCATCGATGGCCAGCGCCATGAGGGGTACGGCAGCCAGAAGAGTTTTCACGAATTTCATATTGTTGTTCTCCTGCCTGGTGTTCCAGGCAACTCGTGACTCAGGCGCAGCGTCGCTTACGTCGACTCGTCGCCAGAGACCTTTTCAGTACTGCCATTAGATAACCCCCGTGTCAGGGGCGCTTTTCATTTGACGACAGCCCCTTGGCTATTGATGACACGTCCGGTAGGTCTCGGCGGGCATTCGATGGCGTGGTCGCTGGGAGTGAGCGTCACTTGTTTGTATTTCCCAACGGAATCATTGAGTTACCGAATGGTCATAGCCATGGCTGAACACTGCCCGGATAAACGTTTCGAGCAGCCGTGACCCTTCCATAATCCCGACATTCAGGACGTTTTCATGAATCGCGCAGTAATCTTGATCTTGGCCATTTCCAGCGCCGTGTTGTTGGGAGGCTGCGGCCCGCATTGGGATGACGGAGAACGGTACGGGCGATATCACGATCATGATCATCGACGTGGTTACGACTGGAGAGGGGACGATGATCAGGGTTATGACCGTGACGATGATCGTCGTGGCTATGATCGTGAACACCGTCGCTACCGTGATCGCGATGACAATGACGACTGATACGTCACATTGAAATGCAGGGGTTAGTCAGAGCCTGTGTCCGATGGCTGAGACAATCCATAGACAGCATCGCTAAAACGCCACTCGGTGGCAGATCGTGTGAAAACGCGCCCTGCCACCGAGTGGTGTTTCTTTGTCTGCGCCGCTTGCCGCCACTGCGGTTCTCGCGTCATAGAGGACGATGGAACCCATCATCCTGGAGGCGCTGGCCCGGGCAATACGCAGCGAATAAATTGCAGCCCGTCTCATACCCGGCACTAAAGTGAACAAATCATTGAAAAAAACGCTATAAGCTATAAATAAGATGATAGATGGCATATTGCTAGCAATCAGTCAGTGAGTTTCGCCAGTTTTGGCTCAGGGAGCCCTGATGAGTTTTCGTACATTGACCGACTCCCGGAGGCATTCGAGCCATTGCGAAGTGGCCGAGCTGCAACCCGTAAAGAGCCCGGATACTGTCGGCAAGGTCTACGCCGGCAATGACGACTCGATCGAGCACGTGCTGGACTCAGCGCGCCACTGGGCCCACAGCACTGCCTGGGTGTTCTACCGCGCCGGCGAACAGATGCATTGGGTCGGGCAAGGCGATCCACGGGTGCAATGGCCTTCGAGCATTGCCAATGAGGCGTTTGAAGCCTTTTGCCGGACTTCGAACTTGCACCGTTGGCCGACCGGCAGAGGCGAAAGTGAGCTGGGTTGGCTGCTCGCCCCCGTCAACGATGCGGCTGAACCCGCGTTCGCGGACTTTGCCCAGCGCCTGGGTATCGAGCTACAAACCAATACCCTGGCCCGTGCGCAGATCACCCAGCGTGTGCTCTATGAAATTACCTATCTGGCCAGTTCGACCCGTGACCGCTCTGTGTTCCTGGTGGGGGTTCACCGGCTGCTGGCCAGCCTGATCGACGCCGAGAACTTCTATCTCGCGCTGTATAACCCGCACACTGGCAAGATCGATTACCCGTATTACGTCGACATCATCGACGTCGATGCCCTGGAATCGGAAAACTATGAATACCTTGACCCTTCGCGCCTGTCGTTGACCGGACAGGTGTTGACCAGTGGCCAGCCATTGTTGATCGACGCCGCCGGCATTCTCGCGGCCCAGGCACAAAACCGTTTCCACTGTGTGGGTGATCGTCCCGAGTTCTGGATGGGCGCACCGTTGAAAAACGCCTCGGATGACGTGTTTGGCATGCTGGCGATGCAGGTTTACGATGTTTCGCGAATCTACAGCGCTGAAGACCGTGCATTGTTTCTGGTGGTCGCCCGTCACGTGGCCATGGCGCTGGACCGGATCCTGCACCGGGAGGACCTGGAAGAAACGGTGATACGCCGTACCCTGGAACTGTCCGCACTCAACGATGCATTGCGCCAGGAAGTGGCGGAGCGGGAACGCGCCGAACATCTGCAGAGCGCGCTGTTCCAGATTGCCGAACTGTCCAGCCAGCCCGGTGACATGGCCGAGCTGTTCAAGACCCTGCATGGCATCGTCGGTGACCTGCTGTTCGCGCAGAACTTCTACATTGCGCTGTTCGACGACACCACCGGCGAGGTGACTTTTCCCTATTACGTGGATGAACGACAGACGACCTGCCCGCCGGCACGGCGAGGGCGCAGGGGCCTGACCGAGTATGTGATCCGTCAGCGCCGACCTTGCCTGATCGACGTTGCCGAGGCCGAACGATTACACGCGCAGGGTGAGATCGAAATTGCCCATGAGTCTGTACGCTCTTACTCCTGGCTGGGCATTCCCTTGTTCGAAGACGACGCGGTGCGTGGCGTGCTGGCGGTGCAAAGCTATACCTCGAAGGTGCGCTATACCCAGCGAGACCAGGAACTGCTGACGTTCGTGTCGCGGCACATCGACACGGCGCTGTCGCGACGCACGGCCGCTGAAGCGATCCATGCCGCCAACCTCAAGCTCGAAGCCCGGGTGCAGAGCCGCACCCGCGAACTCGATCACGCCAATGCCAAGTTGCAGCATGAAAACGCCCACGATGCGCTGACCGGGCTGCCCAATCGCACCTACCTGCAACAGCGCCTCAATCTTGCCTGGTTGCGGTTCGGCCGCGAAGGCGGGCACCTGGCGGTGATGTTCATCGATCTCGATCGCTTCAAGATGGTCAACGACAGCTTCGGCCACCACTTTGGCGATCTGCTGTTGATGCAAGCGGCCCAGCGTTTGCGCGGTTGTCTGCGCGAGACCGACATGCTGGCACGCCTGGGGGGCGATGAGTTTTCGGTACTGGCGCCCGAGGCCCCGCTGGACGTGATGATCGAAATCGCCGAACGGATCCTGGTGGCGTTCGACCTGCCGTTTTTCATCAACGGCTATGAGGTTTTTTCGTCCTGCAGCATCGGTATCGTCAGCGCCGACAGTCAGTTCCATCATGAACCCGCCGACTTGCTGCGCGATGCCGATGCGGCGATGTACCGGGTCAAGAGTGCCGGCCGCGACAGCTACGCGGTGTTCAACCAGGAAGTGCGCTGTGAAGTCTCGGACCAGGTCGAGCGGGAAGGTGCCTTGCGCAACGCGCTCAAGCGTACTGACGAACTGCTGCCGTATTTCCAGCCGATCGTCAGCGTCGAAACCGGCGAGCTGCTGGCCCTGGAAGCGCTGATCCGTTGGCATCAGCCGGGCGGCCGGGTGATCGCGCCGGGCGAGTTCCTGCCGGATGTCGAAGGCTTGCGCCTGATCGGTCGACTGGACCTGTACATGCTGACCAGCATTGCCGCGATCCTCGCGCAGCCCGAGCACGCCAATTGGCCTGCGGTGCACGTCAATTGTTCCAGCTACAGCATGACGCGCCCCGGCTTCGCCAGTGAGGTGCTGGAACTGTTGGCGCAGCACCAGGTGTCGCCGTCGCGGATCTGCCTGGAGCTGACCGAAGGGGCGCTGGTTGCCGAGCCGGCGATTGCCCGACAGACCATGCAGCAACTGGCCGACAACGGCATGTCGGTGGTGCTCGATGACTTCGGCGCAGGGTTTTCCTCCCTGAGCTATGTGCATCAGTACCGTTTCAGCGGTTTGAAAATCGACAAGTCGTTCATCCTTGAACTGACCAGCAGTTCCCGCAGTCGCGCGATCGTCCGGGCAATCGTGCGGATGGCCGAGTCCCTGGACCTGAGTGTGGTGGCCGAAGGCGTCGAGGATGAGGCGACACTGGAACTGCTGCGTGAAATGGGCGCAGGACAGGCCCAGGGTTATCACTTTGCCAAGCCGATGGCGTTGAAAGCGCTGTTGGCGAGTGAACTGCTCGGTCACCAGTGATCAAGCGGACTTCATGGCGCAAGCCGATACGGATGAACATTTTTCAAGGAGGGACTCATGGCATCAGGGCAATGTCTTTGCGGGGCTGTACGCTTTTCCCTGGCGGTTGAGCCACGATTTTTCTATCGCTGCCATTGCACGTTGTGCCGCAAGCAAACCGGGGTCGGCCATAATCTCGCCACACTGGTCAATGCTCGCGACTTTCGATGGGAAGAAGGGCAAGAGGCGATCACCGGTTGGCGCAAACCCAGCGGGTACAGAAATGACTTTTGCTCGCGATGTGGCTCGACCGTGCCTAATGTACTTCGCGAAACACCTTATTTCTGGATTCCGCTCGGACTGCTCGACGCCGAGCTGAACATGGAATGCATTGGAGATTTCTGCACCGATGACGCGATGCCATGGGATGAACAACGCTCGGAAAAAAGTCATTGCGCAGCCCCGGAATCATTGGGTTTTCTTCTGCATGAACTCCAGGTCAATGCCTGACCCGGAAACGGTTCACCACTGTCCGCTGCCCGGAGTGTCGAATGCCGTCCATCACCACGCCCCTGGTGGCGCTGTTTGTGCTTTGCCTGGCGCTTGAAGTGCCGGCCCAGATCAGCGACTGCCCGGCTGGCGAGAGACAGGTGTGCCTGGACGGCTGCATCTGCCTGCCGGACGTGGTGCCCGAGGACGTTTACCAGATCGCGACGCCGGCCCTGGCGCTGTGGCTGAGCCAGGCCCGTGATGAAGCGGCCATCGCCGGTACCCAACCCATTCCTGCGCACATTCGTGAGCAACTGTTGCCCTGGTACGACCCCGGCGTCCTCAATGCCGCGCGCTACAAAATCAGCGACAACGGCCAGTTCAGCGCCGCCACGGCCATGCTGCAGAACCCCGATGTCGGTGCCGTGACGCTGATCGACATCATCCTCTTCCGCGACCCCCAAGCCGCAGAAACGGACGTCGCGCTCTGGGCTCACGAACTCAAACATGTGCAGCAATATCAGGAATGGGGTGTGCAGGGATTTGCCCAGCGCTATACCCATGACTTCAATGCCGTGGAGGCACCCGCTTATGCCATACAGGCCGAGGTCAGGCGGGCGGTGCGCAAAGGGGCTGACTGAAGCCGTCCCGACTCAGCCCCGGTTGGCGCAGACGATAAGTTTGATCACCGAGAAACTCATGCCCCCATGGCTGTAATCGAAATGGCGAGCAAGAGGAGGTGTCGGGTTTTCATGCGGATCATCCTCGATCGGTCGTTGTGGAATGAGAGGTGAGAAACCACAGCACCAGGGCCGTCGCACTGATCGAGGCACCCAGCAGGCTGACGGCTGTCCAGCCCCAGTGCGCATACACCTTGGTCGCGGCCGCGGCTCCCAGTGCGCTGCCCACCGAGTAAAAGCACATGTAGGCGCCCACCATGCGGCTTTGGGCGTCGGGGCGTGCGGCAAAAATGAGGCTCTGGTTGGTGACGTGTACGGCTTGCACCGCGAAGTCGAGCAGGACCACTGCGCACACCAGCGCGATCAGTGACGTCTGCGCAAACGCGATGGGCAACCAGGACAGCGTCAGGATCACCAGCGAAATGCCGGTCACGCGTTGCCCCAGGCCCCGGTCGGCCCAGCGACCGGCTCTTCTGGCGGCGAGGGCACCGGCGACGCCGGCCAGACCGAACAGGCCGATGGCTGTGTGCGACAGCGACAGCGGAGGCGCGCTCAGTGGCAGCACCATGGATGTCCACAACACCGAAAACGCGGCAAAGATCAGCAAGGCCAGCAAGCCCCGGATGCGCAAGACCGGTTCGGTCATGAACAGCCTGAACATCGAACGGATGAGTGCCGGGTAGGTGTCTCGGTTGCGTGGAGACACTGTGGCGGGAAGCACTTTCCAGAACACCGCCGCGAGGACCAGCATCAATCCTGAGGAAACGAAATACACGGCGCGCCAGCCAGACAGATCGGCGATCAGCCCAGAGGTGAACCGCGCCAGGAGAATGCCCAGGACAATGCCGCTGGTGACGGTGCCCACGGCCTGGCCGCGTTGTGACGGCGTTACCAGTACGGCGGCATAGGCCACCAGCACTTGAACCATCACCGCCAGCAATCCCACGATGACCATGGCGCCCAACAGGGCCAGCCATTGCTGCGCTGCACCGACTCCCGCCAGTGCAACCGCAGACAGCAGCACTTGCGTGAGGATCAACCGCTTGCGGTTGAGCAGGTCGCCCAGCGGGACGATGAACAGCAACCCCAGCGCGTAACCGACGTGGGTAGCCGTCACCACGACCCCGATCATTGATGAGGCAACCCCCAGGCTCTGAGCCATTGAATCGAGCAGGGGTTGAGCGAAATACACGTTGGCGACTGCCAGCGCGCAGGTGACGGAAAACAGCAGCGTAAGCGACGCAGACAGCCCGGCAGCCCTGTCTGCGCTGGCGCTTTCTCCATTATCCGCATCGGGCAGGCCCGAAGCCTGCGGGTCGAAAGGGCAGGTGGCTGAATCGGCATCTGCTGTCACAGGAGCCTCCGTGGCGTTAAACTGGTTTCAATTAAAAACTGGATTGAATTGTTATCGAATCAGGTTTTAAATTGCAACCACTTTGCTCGGGATTGCACGGCAGGGCCGGCAATCCTTATCCGGAAGGTCAATACGATGGTCGAAGACACTTCATCCCACAGCAGCGAATGCCCGGTAGCCAGAACACTGGAGGCCATTGGGGATCGATGGTCGCTGATGATCATCCGCGACGCATTCGATGGCATTCGCCGATTCAGCGAATTTCAGAAAAGCCTTGGCGTGGCCAAGAACATACTGGCATCGCGCTTGAAAACCCTGGTTGAGGTCGGTGTATTCGAGGTTCAACCCGCGTCAGACGGCAGTGCCTACAAGGAGTACGTCCTTACGGACAAAGGGCGGGAGATCTTTCCGGTGGTGGTCAGCATGCGGCAGTGGGGTGAACGTTTCCTGTTCAAGCGCGAAGAGACGCGTTCTGTGCTGCTGGACAATGAGCGCGGCCAGACCCTGATGCCGATTGAAGTTCGCTCATCCAGCGGTCAGAAGCTTGGGCCTGCCGACTGCCACAGGGTCAGGGTGGTTGCCGACGAGTCGTGAATCGATGGCCCATGGCGGTCAGTGGCAGACATCGGTGCGGGGGTTGAACCCGCCCCACACCGATAGGCCGCCCAATAGCCGCGACTATGACAGGCGCGATTCAAGTGCCGTATTGCTCAAGCTCTCGGCCGTTGCCCCGATGCGCGAGAACACCAGCCACACGAACAACAGCACGCTGCAGCCGATGAGCAGGGAGGCAATGGCGATCAATGGCTCGACTGCCGCGAAGCCCTTGAGGCGCAGCAGCAATGCACCCAGCATCACCGGCACACTCAGGTTGTACAGCCAGAACTGTGCGGTCGCCGCTCGCCCTCCGGTGATGGACGGGTGCAGCGTGCCGATGACACCGAACAGGGCCATCGACACCCACCCCAACAGATTGATATGGGCATGTACTGCGTAGAGCGAATGGTCGCCGGACGCGCCCATCGCGACACCCAGCGCCACGCCAATGGCAAAGTAGATGGCTGCCAGCCGAAACCAGGTCCGCGAACGGGGATTGTGATTCATCGCATTCACCTCATGCGCCCGGGGGGCGCGTTCAGTTGCTGAATTCCTGATATGAAATCGTTGAGCCCGGCGCGCTGGTTGTGCGGCACACGGGGCAGTGGCATATCCTGTGCCACGCCTCTATTATGAGACAAGTGTCTCACGACAAGACGGAGTATCATTTATTCCATGCCGAATCCCAAGTCAAGCCCGTCTGTCCGCGACGGCGATTCGCAGGGCCGATCCAACCAGAAACTCAGAACGCGGCAGGCGCTGATCGATGCTGCCGTCGCCTTGCGCGACGAGGGCCACAACCCGACTGTCGCGCAAGTGGCTGAGCGCGCGATGGTGTCTCGCGCCACCGCCTATCGCTACTTTCCCTCACCTGAAGCGCTGATCAGCGAGACGGCCGCCGAGCGCGACATCAAGCCACTGGAGCAGATCTGGCGCCCGGGGGACGATCCGGTGAAGGGCATTGGCCTGGCGGCACAGGCGTTGAACAAAGTCCTGATCGACGACGAGATCGGCCTGCACGTAATGGAACGATCGTTCATGACGGTGTGGCTGGAAAACCAGTCTCCCCAGACGCCGCTGCGGCCGGGTCGGCGCATGAGCTACATCGAGCCGATCGTCGATTCGCTCAAGGACGTGCTCTCACCCCGCGCGCGCAAACGACTGAAACAGGCGCTGTCGATCGTCATGGGCACCGAGGCCTTGATCGCCGTGCGCGATATCAGTCGCGCGAGCGTCGAAGAATCACTCGACACCGCCACCTGGGCAGCGCGGGCCCTGGTTCGTCAGGCATTGGCCGAAGAGGAACAGGCACGACACAAGCGCAACCGTTAGCGCTCTGCTCTCGGTCATTTCGGACAGTTATAGGCGATTGTTTATATTCCCCAGGGGGGGCGGTGGAAGGGGCGGTGCCTGGCGGATGAGTCAGTCGAGCAGTGATACCAGCCGAGGTTCGATAGACTGTGCAGACAGGTCCAGCAGCGCCAGGGTGACCGGCAACTTGAAGCGTCGACGCCCGGCGCTGCCCGGATTCAGGAACAGCCGTTCGCCGCGCCATTCGATGCCTGGTTTATGCGAGTGACCACAGATCACAAGGTCGATGCGCTCATCAGGATGGATTGCAAGGTCGGCGATGTCATGCACCAGCAGCACCTTCCAGCCGTTGAGGTCCAGGCGCAGACAGTCGGGCAGCTCGCGCGCCCAGGGTGCGTCCAGGTCGTTGTTGCCACGCACCCCGTGCACCGGTGCAATGGCCGCCAATTGGTCGAGGATGTGCGCGCTGCCGATGTCGCCGGCGTGAATGATGCAATCGCTGCCCAGCAGGGCGGCGATCGCTTCGGGGCGGAGCAGGCCGTGGGTGTCGGAGATGACACCGACTTTCATCGCGGGCGGGTCGAGCGGCATTCTGACGGGCCTGTCTGCTTCGCGATTGTTGCCGCCACTAACTTTGCGGCACTAACTTTGCGGTACTACCCGCGCATCGTTACCGCTGCCCTCGACATAAACCTTCAGGCCTTTTGTCAGCGCCGGATTGATTGGCTGGGTCACCTGAACCAGCACACCGCTTTGGGTCCGGACGATGATCTGCTGAGCGTCCACGGGCTGATCATACTTTTTCTTTTCGACGTAATTGCCGCCAACCCCGCCGGCGAGGGCACCGGCAACCATCGCGACATCCCGACCGGTTCCCTGGCCGACCAGGCTTCCCAAGGCTAAACCGCCAAGGCCGCCCAAAATGGCGCCGACGCCGCTATCGTGGTTGGTCTGCATCTGTGTGAGTGTAATCTGCTCGATTTTCCCCGAACGGATCTGCGTCTCGCCAGCGCCTCCGCTCCCGGCGCCGACCGCGGAACAGCCGCCGAGCACCAACCCAAGAAACGTAACCGACAGCCAGGAAGCGATAGTTTTCATCGTCGAACTCCATTTTCAGGGGAATAGATCATGCAAACGCATCAATTCACGTTAGACGAAAAAGCCCGGTCCATTCGGTTCTTTCACTTGTTCTGATTCGATGGATAAAGACCGGCAAACCGCGCAATCACGACACCCACGTAAAAAACGCCGGAAAATTCTTCGACCATCACCAGTGAGCGGGCATGGTTGGTCAACGGGATAAAGTCACCGTAACCGGTGGTTGTGAGCGTCGTGAAGCTGAAATAGATCAGTTTGAAGAACGTGCCGGGCTGTGTGAAGTCGAGGTGGCCAGGGCCGAATGAACCGGCACTGGACATCTCGACCAGGGCATATACGAACGACCAGACGAAGGCCAGCATAATGTAACCCGCAAGCGCGCCATGCAGCTTGTCCGCTGTAATCGGTCCGCGCTTTAGAATATAGCGAAGCACTCCGCTGAACGAGACGGCAAGAGACGCCGTATAAGCTATCCCGGCAAGGCCAAGAATCACGGTACTTTCAGCCAACAACGCCGCCCATTGAAGACCAACCCCAAGCAGCGCCAGTCCCAGCTTGAGGATGAACCCTCGCCGAGTCTGCCGAGTGGCGAAAGCACCCACGAGCAGCACGATTGAAAACAGAATGCCAAGCAACGTACGAGCAAACAGACCTTCCTCAAGAAAGGGAAACAGCAGGATCAATCCCAGCAAGAGCAGCAATAGATAGGTGCAGGGACCTTTCCCTATAAGCATCTGAGCTAAACCCTCGTCGGAGTCGGGTTTATCTTGCGGATCTGTCATATCGGTTTCCCAAAGGGCCAAGTAGTGCTTCGGACCTGACGTCGCACGGTTGAAATCAGACTTGGCTTCAGAATAGTCGGCAGTACGATTTCAAGTCGTGAATGGGTGTGGAATGCTCTAGTCCGCGCCTTCAGAAAACCCCTGTCGTGAAACTGTAATATTGCAGTCATAGAATTGACATGACCGCTTACATTTACTACAGATGGCCTTTGGCCTTTTCATGGATGAGCAAGCCACATGCGTCGTGTCGTATTCAATCAAAAAGGCGGCGTTGGAAAATCCAGCATCGCCTGCAATCTTGCCGCTGTGAGTGCTGCCGAAGGGTACCGAACGCTGCTGGTTGATCTCGATCCCCAGGCAAACTCGACTCACTACCTCACGGGGCTGAGCAACGAGCATATTCCTGCCGGCATAGCCGATTTCTTCAAGCAGACGTTGTCCGGCGGCTTCGAAGGCAGGCGCAATCGGGTATCCATCACCGAGACCCATTACAACAACCTCCACCTGGTGACCGCGAGTCCCGATCTGGCGGACCTGCAGGCAAGACTCGAGAGCAAGTTCAAGATCAACAAGCTGCGCAAATTGCTGGTTGAACTGTCCGAGGACTATGAGCGCATCTATATCGATACGCCGCCTTCGCTGAACTTCTACACCTTCAGCGCTTTGGTGGCGGCGGACAGGTTGCTGATTCCATTCGATTGCGACAGCTTTTCTCGCCAGGCAATGTACCGGGTCATCGCTCAAGTCGAAGAACTGCGACTCGATCACAATGAGTCACTTGAAGTGGAAGGGGTGGTGGTGAACCAGTTCACCGGGCACACCGGTTTTCACCAGAATGTCGTCAATGAACTGCTGGCCGAAGGCTTGCCAGTGCTGCCGGTTTATCTCAGCAGTTCCGTCAAGATGCGCGAGTCTCACGAAGTGTCTGTCCCCATCGTGCATCTGGCCCCGCGCCACCGGCTCTCACTGGAGTACGCGGGCTTGCTGGATGCCCTGGAGCGGGCGGCCTGACAGCGCGTCAGTGTCTACGCGCTATTACCAGCCGCCTGTGAAAAACCTGTGCCCCGATCAGAAGTATTTGAGCCAGCCAATATCACGACGACGAGCCTTCAATGCGGCAAACCAGCGTACAGGTAGAAAAAGCGTTGTAGCCAAGAGCGCGGCCGTCAGCCACACCGCCCAAATGCTGTCGAAACCGAAGTAGTTGCCCTGATTCAAACCGAACAACGCCACATGGGTCAGGTACAGCATTTTCAGCGCGTAAAGATGGAGCAGGTAGAAGAACATCGGCGCCGCGCCAAATACTGCCAAAGTACTGATCCACTTGCGTTGCCGAGCCCGCTCCAAGCCAGGCAGCAGCAACAGGCCCACCCCTAGCGTCAGCGAGAGGAACAGCAGGGAAGGTGGGTACTTTGTGATGTTGAAGAAGCTCATGAGGGTTTGTGTGGTGCTTTCATGGAGCACCCAATGTGCCTCGCCATAACCGTTAACCAGGCGCAGTGCGATGAAACCGGTCAATGCGCTGGCCCCGGCCAGCAACAGATGGCGCTGACGCACGGTGGCCGAGGCTGGGCGTGCGAACCAGGGGCCGATGCAGTAACCCAGGGCGATGACACCGATCCACGGCAGCAGGGGATAGGAAGTGCGCAGGCGCAAGCTGTCGGAGAATTCGATCCAGCCGCGATCATGCAAGATTGCCCAGGGCAGGTGCATCGCTGATCCGACCGGGAAGTGCAGGGGATCGAGCAGGTTGTGCCCGGCGACGATGACCAGGCCCAGCACACACAGGAACGGCCGAGGGAGCCAGACCAGTGCAGCGAGGGCCGTCATGCTCAGGCCAATCGCCCAGATCACCTGCAGGTAGATCACATTGGGCGGCAACTGGAATGTCCAGGCGAAATTCACCAGGGTGAACTCCAGCAGAACCAGGAACAGACCACGCTTGAACAGGAACATCGACACAGCTTTCTTGCCCTGGTGCTTTTCGCCGTACAGATAGGCGGACAGTCCGGTGAGAAGAACGAACACCGGCGCACATAAATGGGCGAGAGTCCGGCTGAAAAACAGCGCCGGTTCGGTGGTGTCGATGACCATCGGGTCGGCTACCTGGCGGTGTAGCAAGAACGTCTCGCGCACGTGATCGAGCAGCATCAATAGGATCACCAATCCCCTGAGGGCATCGATGGATAGCAGGCGTTGGCTTACGCTCGTGGTGGGCGGAATCTGATTGAAGTTTGTCATCGAAAGTCGCAGGCAGGGAGTGGAGAGCTCTGTCAGTAGCCACCGATAGAGTACGATTGGTTACTGTATAACATAATATAGACCTGCCCCGTGAACGATCCGGCCATTGATTCGATATAGCCTGAAGCGAGCCATTTATTCCATAAAGATAGTACAAACGCGTTTTATAGTGCGTTTTAATCTATTCAGGTTTTTTTGAATTGATTGGAGCATTTGTCTTTGAAAACTATGGCGCTTCTACCCTTTGGCCTGGCGTTGCTCGCTACCTGCTCAACGGCTTTCGCGGGTGCGACCCTGGATCGCGTGACACAAAAAGGCGAGCTGACCGGCGTCCTGATGGAAAGTTATCCGCCGTTCTCGTTTCTCAATGAGCAGAACCAACTCGACGGGTTTGACGTGGATGTTGCCAAGGCTGTTGCGCAACGCCTCGGGGTCAAACTCAAACTGGAAACACCGTCCTGGGATGTGATTGCCGCCGGCCGCTGGAGTGGGCGCTATGACATCTGCGTCTGCTCGATGACCCCGAGCAAGGCACGGGCCGAGGTGTTTGATTTTCCGGTCGAGTATTACCAGTCGCCGGCAGTGATCGTGGTGAATGCCAAGGACAAAGACATCACGGCGGGCAAAGACTTGTCCGGCAAAAAAGTCGGTGTGATCAGCGCGTCGACTTACGAAGCCTACTTGAACAAGGATCTGGTGATCGAGGGCGCCGAGGACAAGCCGTTGAACTATCCATTCAATAATGTCCAGGTGGCCCCTTATGACAATGAAACGGTGGCCTTCCAGGACCTGGCGCTGGGCACAGGCGTTCGTCTGGATGCCATGGTCACCAACCTCATCACCGCTCGCGAGCGGATTGCCCAGGATCCGCGCTTCAAGATAGCCGGCGATACGCTGTATGCCGAACCGAACGTCGTGGCCATTGAAAAGGGCGACCCGCAATGGAATGCCAAAGTCACCGAGGTCATTACTCAACTCAAGACTGACGGTACGCTGAGCAAGATTTCGCAGAAGTGGATCGGTGCCGACATCAGCCAATGACAGCCCTCAACCCACACCCGGCCAAGGCAACTGCCGCCCCCGAAATCGAGACGCGCCGCTTTAGCCAATTGTTTGGATTTCGCACTCGCCTGTATTTGACGTGGGCGGCGTTGTCTGGATTGTGCGTCCTGTTCTTCATGAGCTTCGATTTGAAGTTTTCGATCATCCTGGAGAAATGGCCCAATCTGGTCGGCCTGCACCTTGGGCCAAACGGTTTCCTGCAAGGC
This sequence comes from Pseudomonas sp. PDM32, assembly GCF_019219225.1. Lineage (NCBI taxonomy): Bacteria > Pseudomonadati > Pseudomonadota > Gammaproteobacteria > Pseudomonadales > Pseudomonadaceae > Pseudomonas > Pseudomonas sp. PDM32. The sequence goes on along the minus strand of NZ_JAHUWE010000011.1, from coordinate 103,351 downwards.
GCCGCGCTGACGTTGTTCCTGTGTTTCTGTTCGATCTGGCTTTCATTGCTCCTTGGTTTTGTGACGGCGCTGGCGCGCCTGTCAAGCAGCGCAGTGGCATTCGGCATTGCCAGTTTCTATGCGTCTTTTTTTCGCGGTACACCGCTGCTGATCCAGATCCTGCTGATCTATCTGGGCTTGCCGCAGTTGGGCGTTGTACCCGGGGCAATCAGCGCGGGGATCATTGCGCTTTCGCTTAACTATGGTGCCTATCTGAGCGAGATCTTTCGCGCCGGCATCCTGGCGGTAGCACCCGGGCAGCGCGAAGCGGCGAAGGCGCTGGGTCTTGGGCCGAAGGCGACCTTTGTGCACATCATCTTGCCGCAAGCCATGCGCACGATCATTCCGCCGACAACCAGCCAGTTCATTTCAATGCTCAAGGACTCATCGCTGATTTCGGTGATGGGGGTGTGGGAGGTCATGTTTCTGGCGCAGTCCTATGGGCGCTCTTCCTATCGCTACATCGAAATGCTCACCACCGCAGCGGTCATCTATTGGTTGCTGTCCATCGGGCTGGAATTGATACAGCACCGCCTTGAGCGCCACTACGGCAAAGGTTTCAAGAATCAGCGGTGAACCGCCGCGTTTAATGACTTTATCTATAGGAACCACGATGTCCGATCCAAAACCTCTTTTGTTTGCGCTCTATGAGCAAGCCAGTGTGGGCTGTGGCGGCGCGCCAAGCCTTTGGACCCATCCCGCTGACGAACGACTGGCGATCAATTCCCTGGGGTATTGGTCGAACCTGGCGCGCATTGCCGATCAGGCTCACCTCGACATGCTGTTTTTTGGTGATGTGCTGGGCTTCTACGATGTGTTTGGTGGCAACGCCGATGCGGCGATGAAGTGGGCCGTGGAAGCCCCGGCGAACGATCCGCTGATGATCATTCCGGCCTTGGCTGCCGCTACGGAAAACCTGGCCTTTGGCGTTACCGTGACCACCAGCTACGAACATCCCTTTACCCATGCCCGACGCTTCAGCACGCTGGATCACCTCACCAACGGCCGGGTCGGCTGGAACATCGTCACCTCCTACCTGTCCAGCGCCGCCCGCAACTTCGGCCTGGAGCAGATGATCAAGCACGATGACCGCTATGAACGTGCCGAAGAGTTTCTTGATGTGGTCTACAAACTCTGGGAGGGCAGTTGGGCCGACGACGCCGTGGTCGCGGACAAGTCGCGCCAGCTCTACGCTCGGGGCGAGCGTGTGCGGCCGATCAATCATGTGGGTGAGCATTACCGGGTGGCCGGGCCGCATTTGACGTCTCCATCGCCACAACGGACGCCTTTGTTGATTCAGGCGGGCTGGTCGGGGCGCGGTCGTGAGTTCGCCGCCAAGCACGCCGAATTGATCTTCATTGCCAAGTCCAACCCGCAGGAAATTCGCCAGGGGCTCGAGGAAATATGGACCAGGGCTCAAGCGCGTGGCCGTCAGCGTGATGATGTGAAGTCCCTGACAGTGCTGCGTATCGTCACCGCGAAAACCGAGATTGAGGCTCAGCGTAAATACGACGAACTGCAAAGCAACTATCACTTGCAGGCGCAACTGGTCAGTTACGCAGGCGACACCGGCATTGATATCGGCCGCTATGCCGACAGCGAGGCGCTTTCCACCCACACCGAGGGCATGACCTCCTATGTGATGCATCCCGATGGCAGTGGCAAACCCTTGACGGCAGGGGACGTCAAACAGCGTTTTGCCAGCGTCACCCGAGGCAGTGATCTTATTCTCGTGGGCACCCCTCAACAGGTGGCCGAGCGCATTGAGGAACACGCAAGGATATCCGGTACCAGCGGTTACATGATTAACCCGCTGATCAGCCCGGGCAGTCTTGAGGATTTCGTAGAACTGGTGATCCCTGAATTGCAGAAACGCGGGCTCTACCGCACCCAACCGCAAAGCGGTACCTTCCGCTCGCGGTTACGGGGTGACGGTTCAAACCATTTGCCGGCGTCGGCTTATGGCGCTTCGTTCCGTTTCAATGAAGGTTTGTAGTGGTCAGACCTGGAGGTCACTTGTAGGCGCTGGCTTGCCCGCGACGGGCGTTAACGATAACGCGTTTGAACCGGGTAAACGCGGTCCCCTGTAGGAGCTGGCCTGCCAGCGATGGTCGTTAACGATAACGCGGGTGAACTGGATGAACGCGGCGTACTTGAATCCATCGCCAGCAGGCTGGCTCCTACAGTGAAACCCTGGGCAATTCACTACTCAGGAAACCAGCGCTGGTGAAGCTTCTTGAGCACACCGTTGGCCTCGATGCGTCGATAGCCTTCGTCATACATTTCCAGTGCTCGCAATCCGTCTGGATGGGACAGGCTAAAACCTATCGTCGAGTTCACCAGTCCGCAATTGAAGGCGAAGCGCACGGTATCTTCTGTCCCTGACTGCTGAGCCTTTCGGTTTCGGACCTCGAGGTCGTTGCTCATGATCACGGCTGCCTGAAAGCGTCGAGCAGCGAGTTTCTGGAGGCTCGTCAAGTCTGAGAGGGAATTCTCGAACACGACCCCCGAGGTCTGGAGTGCCATGACCTGGGTTGAGTATTCGTAATCTCTGGTGATGCCGACGACGGTGCCGGGCGGCAAAATACATTGACCGTCCGGGGGCTTCGGCAAGGGGGTCTTGATGGATTCAAAAACATCGTTACTGACGTTGAATATCGGTCGCGCCGCCAGTTTGATCTTGCCCTGGAATTCGGGTTGCCAGCTCATGTTGAAGCACGCGGCGACCTGGCCGTTGAGCACCATGTACTTGCAGCGTGAATAGGGCACTACTTTTAACCTGGCCTCCATGGCCATCTCTTTGAAGGCGGCGAGGACCACGTCGTTGGCGTACCCTGTACCGTCGCGGTTTGACCAGGGTGCGGCGGCATCTTCTACCATGATTGTCAGCGTTTCATGCGCCTGCTGTGCGGCGTTGGCACTCGCTGCCAGCAATTGGAGGAGACACGCCAGAAGGGTCGGAGCAAGATATGGCCACATTCTGCGATAAGTCCTTTTATAACCCTGGAGGCTTCATTGAGTGCTTCATTCCAGCGCTGGCGGTCAGGTATTCAAGTGTCGGCATGCTGTCCGGTTTCTGTTCGTCCTTGCTGATTATAACAAGCCCATAGTGGTCGACCCGACGGATGTCGGCTTATGCCGTTGTTTGACGACGGCCCGGATCAAAAAGGACTGCACATGACCCAGTATCTTGCCTTGCTTTTTGTCGGCGCTACAGGATTTGCCCAGGCGCAAACCCTATGCTCTGACGCCTGGTACCAAGCGATCGAAAAGAGACTGCAAACTGCCGATGCGCAAGGGCACGGGCCTGATATTGGCTCCGACGAATGGAAATCGGTGATCGAATTCAAAGCCGGGGTTCGCGGTAGGGCAAACGTCCCTGAACAAAGCTCCGAAAAGTGGTGCACGTACATTGATCAGCAGACCAAGGCGATGCAGGCGACCGGGAGCGACGCCGGAAAACCCCGGACGGTCAATGTTGTTCCTGGCCCTTCTTACGATTGCGCCAAGGTGGAGCCCGGCGGTATCGAGGCGATGATCTGTGAGGACAAGGACTTGTCCGCGCTCGATCGCAAGCTGTCGCAGGTTTATGCCAGTGCGCGTATCAAGGCCGGCAACGAGCATCCTCCCACGCTGAAAGCAGAGCAACGTGGATGGATCAAGGGGCGCGATGACTGCTGGAAGAGCGATGATGCGGGTGCCTGCGTACGCATGGAATACCAGCGCCGCATCGCCGAGTTGCAGGCACGGTATCGACTGGTAGCGGGCACAGGGCCGGTTTACTACGAGTGCGACGGCAACCCGGCTAACGAGGTCACGGCCATGTACTTCAACACTGATCCGCCGACATTGATCGCCGAGCGTGGCGATAGCGTATCGCTGATGTACCAGCAGCCAGGCGGCAGTGGCATTAAATACCTTGGGCGCAATGAGACCCTTCGGGAGCATCAGGCCGAGACGACAATCACGTGGGGATACGGTGCGCCCGAGTCGCACTGCAAAAGAAAACCTTGAACCTGCGCGCTTGATCAAAGCGCGCAATCAAACTCTGAGGTCAACGCAGTCGCCCGCTAGACCACTGCGCCAAACACGTGTCCCACCAGTGCCGTAATCCCCATGGCTAGAGCCCCCCAGAATGTTACCCGCCAGGCGCCGGTCATGACGTTGGCCCCGCCAGCCTTGGCGGCAATGGCGCCCAATGTCCCGAGAAACACTAATGACATGGCCGATATCCAGGGCCCGACGCTGTGCGCCGGGGCGAAAAAAGTCACGGCCAGGGGCAACGCGGCGCCCACCACGAAACTGGCGGCGGAGGCCAGGGCGGCCTGCAAGGGTTTGGCGGTGAGGGTGGCGCTGATGCCCAACTCGTCCCGGGCATGAGAGCCCAGTGCGTCATGGGCCATCAATTGATCGGCCACTTGATGCGCCAGTTCGGGTGATACGCCGCGATGCATGTAGATGTTGGCAAGCTCGATGTGCTCGGCTTTCGGGTCGCTCGCCAGTTCTGCCCGTTCCCGGGACAGATCGGCCCGCTCGGTATCGGCCTGGGAGTGCACGGAAATGTATTCGCCAGCGGCCATGGACATGGCACCGGCCATCAGCCCTGCCATACCGGTAACCAGCAACGTGGCGTGGCTGGCGTTGGCGGCCGCGACGCCGATCAGCAGGCTGGCGGTAGAGACAATCCCGTCGTTGGCCCCAAGGACGGCGGCGCGCAGCCAGCCGATACGATCGCTTCGGTGTGCCTCGGTGTGCCTGTGCATGAATTTCATTGTTTAACGGGACTCACTGTCATTAGGCGGTTCACATCGGACGCGGGCCGGCAAACGGCGTCAGCGGGTTTCAATCTGCGCCTGCAACCGGCCGCCGACAATGGATATTTCTTTGAACTGTGTACCCTCGCGCAGCACGAACAGCGCGTCCATCCCGCGTTCTTGAGCCAGACGTGGGCCCTCGGTTTCGCCCAGCACCATTAACGCCGTGGCCCAGGCATCGGCGAGCATGCACGAGGCTGCCACCACGGTGACGGCGGCGAGCGGGTTGCACAGCGGCGTGCCGGTGGCCGGGTTCATGGTATGAGCATAGGACTGACCGGCCAAATCGATCCAGTGTCGATAGTCCCCGGAGGTGGCGATTGCGGCATCGCCAAGCTCCATCACGCCCATGACTTCACGCACGCCCCGGTTGGGCTTTTCCAGGGCCACGGCCCAGCACTGGCCGTCAGGTTTAACGCCCCGGGCGCGCATCTCGCCATCGATGCCGACCAGGTAACGGTCGATGCCCAAACCGTCCAGGCAGCGGGCCAGTTCATCCACGCCAAAACCTTTGGCGATGCCACTCAAATCAAGGTTCAACGGCGCGCGCTTGCGCACCTGATTGCGTTGGGGCTCAACCACCAATGCGGCGCTGGCTGACAGTCGGGGGCGCGGCGCAATCGAGCCCATCGCCTGCTCCGTGCCCCTTTGCTCCCCGGGGCCGAACCCCCAGGCATTAACCAGGTCGCCGACAGCAATGTCGAAGGCGCCGCCGGATTGCTGACTGACGCGCAGTGCTGCTGACAGTACCGTGGCCAGTTCCTTGGGCACGGGCACCCATTCCTGCACGGGAGCGGCGTTGAGGCGGTTGAGGTCCGAGTCGGGTTTCCAGGTGGACATTTGCTGGTCCACCCGGGTTACGGCACGCGCCAGGCGATGGCCAATTTCGTCGGTATCGATCCCGGCTTCGGCATAAAACAGGGCGGTGTAGCGGGTGCCCATGGTTTCGCCGTTCAGGCTGTAGCGTTGCAACTCAGTAGACGTCTTCACGGTAGCGTCCTTGTGTCTTGAGGGTCAGCACACTCAGGTTCAGAGGCGCCAACACTTCATCGAGGGCCTGCATCACGCCCTTGGCCATTTCGCGACTACCACAAACCAGCACCTGAGCACCTTTTTCAATCAACCGGCGCAAGGCCAGGGCATCGCCGATCAGTCGGTCTTGCACGTAGCAACGGTCCTGAACCTGAGAGAAGGCCGCGCGCAGTGCCGTCAGGCGTCGGTCCGACAAGTATTGGTTGAGCTCCGGTTCATAGAGAAAGTCCGAGGCCGGGTTGCGCCCGCCCCAATACAGGTGCATTGGGTGTCGGGCTTTGTTGTTGCGAATAAACCCGGCCAGAGGACCAATGCCGGTGCCGGCGCCGATCAGGATTACCGGGTGCGTGCCCGATGCCGGCCGAAATTGCGGGTTGGGCTGGATGAAAGCTTCGATGTGCGCGCCGATGGTCAGGCCATGAAGGAATTCCGAGCACATGCCACCGTTGTGTTTACGCACACAGATCTCCAGCACGCCGTCCTGGGAACCGCTGGCCAGCGAGTAGAAACGCGGGATCGGGCTGCCCGGGGGCAGAATCCCGACCAGATCACCGACCAGAAAGCCCGGCAGATCGCCGCTGGCTTGGAAGCGCAGTACGTGGGTCGGCGCATTCACCTGTTCGCCATAGGCAATCCGCTCTGTCAGCTGCAATTGATGTTTGCGCGGCGGCTGCGGGGTGTGAACTAGCACCAGATCCTTACCCAACACTTCGCCCAGCGCGTGGCCCCAGCGCGCAAATTCCTGAGGTGACTGGCGGTTGACGGTTTCCAGCCCCAGCAAGGGCGAACCACCGGCCTGCAACATCGCGTCCTGCACCTGATGGGCATACTGGCAGAACTGCGCAAACTGGCGGTCGCCCATGCCCAGCACTGCATAGGGCAGGCCAGGCTTGAGGCCGGTTTTGGCCAGCCGCGCCAGGAACCGCGAAGCCGAGGCCGGTGCATCGCCGTCACCGTGGGTCGCAGTGAGGATGAGCACCCGTTGGGCATTGCGGTAATCGCCGCTCCATTCATTCATCGCCGCGCTGTGCACCTGGTGGCCACTCTGGTGCAAAGCGTCGTGCAGGGTTTTGGCAAAACCCCAGGTGCTGTTGTTTTCGCTGCCCACCAGAATCACGCTGTCGGCACAGTGGGCCGGGCTGTTGTTGCGGATGTTCGGGCCAGCCTTGCGGCGTCGCCACCACAACAGAATGCCGGTCACGCTCATCAACGGTACGCAGAGGGCGCAGAGCCCGAGCGGCAGGCCCAGCCACCACAGACCTTCGCCGGTGTGCAGCTGATAGATCAATTGGTAGAGGTTGTGCATCGAGTCGTGAGCTTGATAGGACAGCAAGGCGCCGCTGGCCTGATCCACGTAGCCGTCGCCCTGCACCGTGCGCAGGGAAAACACGTCCCTCGGGTTGCCTGGACTGGGGAAGACCAGTTCGCGCAAGTCATTCTGGTCGGTGGCCTGCAAGGCTTGCAGTGTCGCCACCGGCAAGGCCGGGCCGGCGCTGATATGGGCGGGGAAGGCCGGTTCACTTTGACTGCCGTCGTCGATAAAACCAAAAGTGGTGGCGGACATGTAGAGCCCGCTCAATGCCGACAGCAGCAGCCCGAGCAGTGCCAGTCGCCCGACTTCGGCATGCCAGCGCTGACTGAAGGGGCCCCGCAGTGGCTGCAGCAGGTTGCGCCAGCCGCCCAGGCACCGGGCCAGCAATAGCGCACCGGACACCGACAGCATCAGCATGAACAGGGCACCGACACCTGACACGCCATGGCCCGGCGTGCCAAGGAACAGCGAGCGGTGCAGGTCTTTCACCCAACGTGAGAACGCGGATGGCTCGTAAGCGACGAGGCCTTCGCCGGTCAGTGAGTCGACCTTTTCCGCCCCGGCCTGGCCGTTCTGGTTGTAGTAAACGATCAGCGTGCCGGACGCCGTGCGCTGGATCTGCTCCACGCCCGGAAAGTGGCTGGCAACGCGCCCGGCCAGTTGGCCGACGTTTTGTTGTCCGGCAGGTGAGGGCGTGCTGTGCAGGCGTTCCAGGGCCGGGTCGACAGACAGGATCGCGCCGCTGATGGCCAACAGCATGACCAACAGGGTGGCGATCAGGCCAGGCAGGGAATGGAACTGACGAAGCATGTTCAGCCTCCAGAATTGGCGGGTGCTACAGATCGTAAGTAAAGGAGTCGACGTAGGTACTGCCGGTTGCCGGCTTGCCTGCGCCCTTGGACGTCAGGGGCACGCTGACATCGGCGCGGGCGTCACGTTTGTCCTCGACGGCGCTGTCGATACGGATCTGATACCCGGCATCAATCAGGGTGTCTGCCAGTTCGACGCTGACTTTGAGCGTGCGCCCACTGCCGACACTGGCGCCGCTGACGCCGTCAAACTCGCTCGGGTTCATCCCGCTGCCACGAACCCAATCGCCCAGGTGTTTGTAATATTTGGCCTTCTTGCCGGCCACCCAGAGGGTTTTCTGGTATTGGCCATTGGCGTCGGTGACGTAGATCGCCAGGTAGGCATCATTTCCGCCGTAGTCCTTGAGCTGTGTGGTCAAGGTCACCTCACGGGCCTGGGCCAGTCCCGGCAGGGCAATGGCCCCGACGAGGCAAGTTGCTGTGATGATCTTTTTCATGGTGGTGTCCTTTTGAGCGTTAGGTCGAGAGCCTGGACCTGCTTGCTGACAGCAACCTGAAGCGCAGGAAAAACTCATCGACAGGCGAGGTGTCATTCGGTGAGCGGGCTACCGAGGTAATCCCCGGCATCGCCGTCGTCGCGGAAATGGATCTCGAGTGTGTGCAGGCGCAGCGATGCCGGTGAATAGCTGGCTTCGATGGCATTGCCTTTGCGGTCCAACCCCTTGAGCTCGTAACAACCGTCGTCGACCTTGATGCGCTGCACGCTCCAGCCATACTGTCGCTCTACCTGCTGACGCAAGGTTTCGCGCGGTTGCCAGTCGCTCACCGGGTCGCTGCAGTCGTCATCGGCCAGGGCGTAACCGCTGAGCAGCAGGCTCAACAGCGTGGCTTTGGCAATAAAAACTGATTTCATGATCTGTCTCCCGTCGAGGTCGGCGTCTGTGGCATACCCTAAGGTGCATTCCTGACAACCAGCTGAATCTTCAGATTCACGTCAGGTAAGGCGATTAAGGTGCTGCACGACAACCATCACAGGAGGGGCCAGATGCGGGTTTTATTGGTCGAGGACGGACCGGGATTGGGGGAGGCGGTGCGCGAGCAGATCGCCGATGACGGTCACGCGGTCGATTGGGTGCAGCGCCTGGACCATGCGCGCAACAGCGTACGCACCACGCCTTACGACCTGATCCTGCTGGATCTGATGCTCCCGGACGGTCGCGGGCTGGATTTTTTGCGTCAGCAACGCTCGGCAGGGGACGTGACCCCGGTGATTATCCTGACTGCCCAGGATCAGATTTCCGATCGTATCGCTGGCCTCAACGCCGGTGCCGACGACTATCTGGTCAAACCGTTCGACCTGTTTGAGCTCTCGGCCCGTGTGGCGGCGGTGGCCCGGCGTTACAGCGGCAACCCCAATCCACAGATCAAGCTCGGTGATCTGCAGGTCGACATGAGTGCACGCACAGTGCAGCGGGCTGGCGCGACGGTGGACCTCACGGCGCGCGAGTGGGCGCTGTTCGAGGCATTTGTGCAGCGCCCCAGCGCGCTGCTGTCCAAGTCGCAGCTGGAAGAGCGGCTATATGCCTTCGGCGCCGAAATCGAGAGCAATACCATCGAGGTCTATATCAGCCGTCTGCGTAAAAAACTCGGGCGCGACCTGATAGAAACCGTGCGGGGCATGGGCTACCGGTTGGTGTGCGCATGAAGCCGTCGTCAAGCCTGCAAAAACGTCTCGGCCTGGGATTGACCTTGGGCATGACCTTGCTGTGGCTGGCGGCAACCGTCGGTGCCTGGCTGGTGGTGCAACATGAATTGAACGAGGCGTTTGACAGTGCACTGGAGGAGACCGCGCAGCGCATCCTGCCCCTGGCGGTGCTGGAAATCAGCAACCGGGAAAATCCCCGTGAGGCACAGCATGTCGCCACCCTGAAAATGCACAAGGAATACCTGACGTATCTGGTGCGCGATGCCAAGGGCCAAATCCTGATGCAGTCCCACGACGCCAACCCGAAGATCTTCAACCAACAACCGGCCGAAGGCTTTTCAACCACAAAAAAATACCGCCTGTATGCCGCCAGTGCGCTGCGTCAAACGGTGTTTATCGAAATTGCCGAACCGCTTGAGCATCGCCGTGAAGCGGCACGCGAAGCGTTGCTTGCCTTGTTGTTGCCGTTATTGGCGTTGATTCCCATCAGCCTGTTTGGCACCTGGATGTTTGTGCGCATCAGCCTGCGCAGTGTATTGGCCTATCGCCGTGCAGTGGAGGCTCGGGGCGTGGGGGATCTGTCGCCGATCCAGGTGGCCCGCCTGCCGGCCGAAATCAATCCGTTGGCCGAAGCGGTCAACCACCTGCTGGAGCGTTTGCGCAAGGCCTTGGAGACCGAGCGCAGCTTTACCGCCAACAGCGCCCATGAACTGCGCACACCACTGGCCGCGACCCTGGCGCAGATCCAGCGTTTGCGTCACGAAGCGCCCGAAGGCCCGTTGCGGTTACGCGCAGCTAAAATTGAAAACGCGTTGCGCGAACTGACGCGGCTCTCGGAAAAACTCATGCAACTGGCCAAGGCCGAGGGGGGTGGGCTGTTGTCCGAAGCGCCCCAGGATCTCATTCCGTTGTTGGCGCATGTGGTCGATGAATGGAACCACAGCGGTGGGCACCGAATCGAGTTGCACCTGCCAACCCGGACGAGCCTGTACTCGACGATTGATCCGGACGCTTTTGCAATCCTGTTGCGCAACCTGATCGAGAATGCGCTCAAGTATGGCACCGCCGATCAACCGGTCGAAGTCAGCCTCACCGACCAGGCGCTGCTGCGGGTAGTCAATGGTGGCCTGCCGGTGCCTGAGCCGGTATTGCAGAGGCTCACCGAGCGCTTTGTGCGGGGAAACAGTGAAATCAGCGGTTCAGGGCTGGGGTTGGCGATTGCCAAAACCATAGTGCAGGGGGTCAACGCGAGAATGAAATTGATCTCCCCTGCAACAGGTCGACGGGACGGATTCGAAGTGTGCGTCTGGTTACCGCATGCATCGACTGTTGAATGCTGAGGAAGTGATTAACCCTGTGCTTTCCTGAGCCCTTTCAAGCGCACATTCGCCCGTTGCACAGCGGCCATTTTTTCAGGCCGCTTCATGCGTTTCCACTTTCTGATGTCTTCCTTGCTACGCCCGCAACTGACACACAGATCACCACTGAGTTGGCAAACTGCAATGCAGGGGTTTTCGATTTCCTTAGCCATTGTCAGTCACCTTTGGCCACCCGTGATTGAGCCAGGCGACTTTTCCAGTCACCGCCGTGAGTGCGTTGGCACTCTTGCTCAGAGTCGAAACGGACATTGCGGTCTGAAGGGGTCAGGTCGATGTTGGCCTCACGCAGCGCGATGGCCGTCAACTCAAGGATGCGCGCCTTCGCGTCAACCTGGGCGAGCTGCCTGTCAGCCAGGGTTTCGAACACCCAGATGACCTTCAGGGTTTCAGTCAACGCATTCAGGTCAGCGGTGTGGGTGAGCCAGGTAAAGCCTTTGATTTCACCTTTTGCTGTTTCGCACGCATCGGTGAGTGTGGTGATCAACCGGCGTTCGATCCGCGCCAGTTCACGTTTGCCTGGTGGCATCAGGGGTTCCTTTGGAGACAAGAATGGGGAGGTGCGGGATCAGGCCGGTCGAAACTCGACCGTCAGGTGGCTGACCTCGTGCACCGGCTTGAGACGTTCACGAATGCTGTCGGCGCTCGCCGTGGCTTCGCCAAGGACGCTGACGATGGCCGCATGAGCTTGCGGCCCGACTCGCCAGACGTGCAAGTCCGTGATGGTGGCATCCCCCGGTTTCTCGACCCGTTCGCGGATTTCCCCGGCAACGTGCGCATCGGTCTGATCGAGCAGCACACCTGCGGTTGTCCCCATCAAGGTCCAGGCCCAACGCGCGATAACGATGGCGCCGACGATGCCCATCACCGGGTCCAGCCATACCCAGCCCAGATATCGGCCAGCGAGCAGTGCAACAATGGCCAGAACCGAAGTCAGCGCGTCTGCGATGACGTGGACGTAGGCGGATTTCAGGTTGTTGTCGTTGCTGTGGTGGGCATGGGCATGGCCGTGATCCTCATGATCGTGCCCATGACTGTGATCGTAGCCCAGCAGCAGGGCACTGACGACGTTGACGATCAAGCCGGCAATCGCGATGAGCGTCGCGGTGCCGAACTGAACCTCTGTTGGCTGCAAGAGGCGCATGACAGACTCAACGCCAATGCCCAGGGCGACCATGCCGAGGATCAGCGCCGAGGCGAACCCGCCCAGGTCGCCAACCTTTCCGGTACCGAAGCTGTAGCGCTGGCTGTAGGCATGGCGTTTTGCGTATCCGTAAGCGGCCGCCGCGATGCCCAATGCGCCGGCATGGGTTGCCATGTGAAAGCCATCGGCCAGTAGCGCCATAGAGCTCGTGAGGTACCCGGCGGTGATCTCGCCAATCATCATCACAACGGTCAATGCCACTACCCAAAGCGTACGCCTGGCATTTTCGTCGTGCGCCGGGCCAAGGAACACGTGGTCGTGCCTGTAGTTGATGTGGGGGCTGCTCATGATGTCTACCTGGATGCGTTCACTTGGAGTAACGGCGAATGGCTTCAAGCAACTCTTCGACGCCCTTGTTGCGCTCCGCTTCGCTCAGCGCAGGGTTCGCGACATGCTCGCGCGCATGGTCCTCGATGATTTCTTCCATCAAACCGTTGATGGCGCCGCGAGTGGCGGCCACAAGGTGCAGTGTCCTGGCGCAATCGAGATCCGATTCCAATGCGCGTTCAACGGCCTGGATTTGTCCGGCGATGCGTTTTACACGCTTGAGAAGATCGTCTTTGTTTGCTGCGATGTGGCCCATTGGATGGATACCCCCTTTACCTATGCTTTGCGCATGATAGGCATACCCCCTATACCTATGCACTATTTTTTCTGCGCGAGCTCTTCGGCCATGTGCATTAACAGTACTTCCAATACCCCAGCCACGCATCGACTCGCAAACGCTGACGAGATTGATCCATCAACGAACGGGTCGAGGGCGGATTCACCATCACCCTCGATGCCTATGAAGGCCTGGCACTGCGTATCGCGAGCAGTTCGCCGATGATCTAGGCGCTGGTGTTGTTGACGACGGACTGTTTTACGCGCTTGTCGATTTTTGGCGCTCTCATCAGCAGTGGGCCAAATGTGGCTAGCAGGCCCAGCATGATCAACGGGAAAAACATCAGCGAATCGAGACCGAAATGGCTGACGATCACGGTGATGGCGGCGGGTCCCACGAGCATGCCCGAGAAGCCGATGCAATTGACGATGCCGATGTTGCGGCCTGCATGTTGCGGGTCCCGGCGTCCGGCGGCGGAAATCATCAGTGGCGCGATGCAGGACAGGCCGAGGCCGAACAGTGCGAAGCCGAGGATGCCGGTAACAGCCGTGCCGCCGACGATGGTGAGGGTCATGCCGAGGACACAGACGGTCCCGCATGCGAAAACCACTTGAGCGTTACCAAAGGTCGCCGCCAGACGGTCGCCGAACAGGCGCCCGATGAAAGCCGCACCGACGAATATCGACACCGCCATGCCCGCGGTGGAAGTCGATGTTGAGAACTCGCGGCGAATGTATTCCTGGCCCCAGTCGGCAATCGCGTTTTCACCCATCATGCTGCCAAGTAGCAGAGCGCCGAGTGCAATCATCACCAGTAGCGTTCTGGTCGATGGACCCTTGCCGATTTCATCAGCGGACTGAGTGTCTGCTTGCCAGTCGCCGGATGATGCGTCTGGAACATCATGCTTGCCCAGCAGCCACCGGCTGAAAATACAGCCGACAATCAGCATGGCGATGCCCAGCACGGTAAATGGCACTTTTACGCTGTCGGTGTAGAAACCCGTCAGCCAACTGCACGCCATCCCGAGCAGAAAGCCACCCAGCGAATAGAACGCATGGAAGCCGGACATGATCGAGCGCTGGTAAAACCGCTCAACTTGAACGCCATGGGCATTCAACGCGGTATCCAGGGCGCCGCGCAGCAAGCCCAGCACAACGCCAAAACACATCGCAAACCAGAAACCGCTGACGAAACCCAGCGGGATAATGGACAGGGGGTAGGCGAGGGCGCACACGGTGATTACCGGTTTAGCACCGAAGGTGTCCAGCAGGCGGCCTACCAGCAGCGCTCCCGCCGCTGAGCCGACGCCGACCCCGAGTGCGATCAGGCCGAAGTTCGCATCACCCATTTCACCGGTAAAGCCCAGTTGCGTCCTGAAGACACTCACCCCGGTCGACCAGATGTACATCATGGCGCCGATCATCATGAATCCGAGAAACGTCGCGATACGCGCCTTGCGGATGCGAGTGGGGATCGGTGTTTTTTGAACGTTATTCATCACGCTGCATTGTCCCTGTTGTTTTTGTTGGGTGTTCATGCGAAAGCTGAGTAAGGCAAAAGTTATACGTATAACTCCGTTCAAAAATAACATTGGTGGCAAGATCGATGTCAACTTTTTCGTGGCTATTCTCAATTCAGGCGACGTATAGCATCTAGTCATGTGTGACGAGGCTGTTGGTTTTGAACGGATCCTGTGGCCGAACAGGTTATTATGAGTTATACGTATAACTCAAATTGATCCGAGCACAGGGGTTTCCGTGTCATCTCAGGAATTGCTACTGCCGTGCGCTACACCTCATATGCTGGCCTATCGATCGACGTTCCTGTTGTCGGGGTTATGCATGGGCGCCTGGGCTCCGTTGGTACCTTATGCCCGCACGAGAGCGGGGATCGACGACGCGGCCCTGGGGCTGCTGTTGCTGTGCCTTGGCTTGGGTTCGCTGGTGATGATGCCGCTGGCGGGGATTCTCAATGCGCGCAAGGGTTGTCGTTTTACGATGCACGTGGGTATTGCGCTTGTGTTGCTGACCTTGCCCTTGTTGGCGACGACTCATTCCTTTGCCGGTTTGATGTTCGCCCTGACCGTTTTCGGGGCAGGGTGCGGGTCGGTCGACGTGACGATGAACGTTCAGGGCGTGATGGTGGAACGCGCGACGGGACGCTCACTGATGTCCGGCTTCCATGGGCTGTTTAGCCTCGGCGCGATTGTCAGTGCTGCCGGTATCACCGCCTTGTTGTGGCTGGGCGCCACGCCGTTGATGGCAAGCAGTGCGGTCATGGCGATCCTGGTCGCCTTCGTCCTGACGCATGGCCGACAGTTGCTGGGACGCAGCGGTGACGAAGGCAGCCCGATATTTGTCAGGCCTACCCGAAAGGTTTTACTGCTGGGTATGCTTTGCCTGTTCGCCTTCCTTGCGGAGGGCGCGATTCTCGACTGGAGCGCGGTGTTCCTGGCTGACGAGCGAGGCGTCCAGCATTCCCTGGCCGGGCTGGGTTACGCAGTGTTTGCGGTGATGATGGCGCTGGGCCGATTGAACGGTGACCGGATACTGCTGAAACTGGGGCCACGGGTGGTGCTCATTGGCGGCGGGCTCGTGGTCATGTTGGGGTTCGCGATGGTGGTGTTGGCGAATGACTGGCTGTTGAACCTGGTGGGGTTTGCGGTGATTGGCACAGGTCTGGCCAACATCGCTCCGGTTTACCTGTCGCTGGCAGGTGCCCAAAAGACGATGCCTGGTGAGCTGGCCATTGCCGCCGCGACCAGTCTGGGCTACCTCGGCATTTTGATGGGGCCGGCAGCCATTGGCTTCGTCGCCCATGCAAGCAGCCTGCCCTTGGCGTTGCTCGCTGTTGCCGCGTTGATGATCGCGATCATTTTCAGTGCCACTCGACTGGTTCCGAAGGTTTCACCTCAACGGTTACACTGAGTGCATGGCGTTTTTTTTCACTGACCTCTCACGAGGTTTCAAAAAGGTTGGGAAGCAAGCGATGGCATCCGTTTCAATGAAAGATGTAGCACTGGCGGCGGGGGTGTCCCAGCCCGCGGTGTCTTACGCTTACAATCGCCCATCCAAACTGTCCGAGGCCCAGCGTGAGCATATCCTTGCCGTAGCGGCGTCACTGGGTTACCCGGGACCCAATGTGCTTGGGCGTAGCCTTCGATCAGGCAAGATCGGGGCGATCGGGTTGATGATGATGGACAAGTTGTCCCTGGCGTTCGCCGACCCTTGCACTGTTGCCCTGCTGCGAGGGATCAGCGAGGTAGGGGAACTGGAGAACGTCGCGCTGACGTTGTTCCCGCTCAACAACAACCGGTTTGTCGGCCGGACACCGGCAGCGAATCACGGCAGCCTTGCGCTGCGCGGGTTGGTCGATGGCTTGATTATCTCGACCCTGCCCGATGACCACCCGGCCGTGCTGGCCGTGGTGAAACAGAACATTCCGTTTGTGGTGATCGATTCGCCGTTGGTGGAAGGTTCTTTTTTTGTCGGGATTGATGACCGGGGTGCCGCACGTGCGCAGATGCGTCACTTGCTGGATCTGGGCCATCGCAAGATAGGGGTCATCATTGACCGTCTTAACCCGGACGGATACCGCGGCCCCATCGACCGGCACCGGTTCAAGAGTGCAAGTGAGCGTATCGTCAGGGAGCGGCTGACCGGCTACGTGGAAGAGGCAAGTGCAGCCGGCCTGGCATTCGAGGATTTGAGCATCATAGAGGCCGGCGGGCTTGACTCGACGTCCGGGCAAACCGCTGCCTTTACCTTGCTGACGTCCAGCGACGTCACGGCGGTGGTGGCTTGTTCGGACGTCATGGCGATCGCTTGCATGAAAACCGCCCACGCGCTCAATCGCGAGGTTCCACAAACCCTTTCGGTGATTGGCTTCGACGATATTCCCGAGGCGGTGCAACTGGGCCTGACCACCATTGGCCAACCCATCGTCGAGAAAGGTGTCTACGCGGCAAGGCTTTTGACCGAGCAGTTGAATGCACCAGCCGATACTCCGCTGGAACCTGAACAGAAGATATTCGCCACCAAATTGATCGTGCGCAGTTCGACGCTCAAGGTGCAGGACGTTTAACGCCAATCGATGAACAAGGCTGCGGTGACCCAGCGCGACCGCAGCCTCCGGCTTCATGTCATGCCATTCATTGCGCCAGTTGCTTGAAGTTCGCCGCGACCCGCAGGGCGTTGGCGGCGATGGTGAGTGCCGGATTGACCGCGGCCGATGACGGGAAGAAAGAACTGTCGACCACCCAGACATTGTCCAGGTCATGCATCTTGCAATTGAGGTCCAGCACGCTCGACACCGGGTCCTTGCCCATGACCGCCGTACCGCATTGATGCGAGTTGGTGGCAATGCCCATGCGTGCTTTCAGGATCAGCGGGTAGCCTGCCGCCCGCATGACCTGGCTGGTCCTGGTCACCAGGCCTTCATGGGCTTTCAGGTTATTGGGTTTCCAATGGACCTTGATCGCACCGCGTTGCGCGTCATACGTGACCCGGTTTTCCCGGGTTGGCAGGTCCTCCGATGTCAGGTACAGGTCGACGCTGTGATCGGTGATGTAGCGCGAGGCGAACTTCGGCAGCCACGGACGCATGGAGGTGATCATGGGTTCGCGGATTTTTCCCAGCATCTGCACGTTACCCAAGGGAAACGAGTTGTTCGCACCGGCGCTGTACCAGTCGTTGATGGCCAGGGTCTTCTGGAAGATCACCTTGTTTTTGCGTCGAGGGTCGATCGCCAGCATGAACGTGCTGTTGTGCACCATGTAGTTGCGACCCACCTGCCCTGAACTGTTGCCCAGGCCTTCGGGGTGCTGTTCGTTTGCCGACTTGAGCAACAGCGCGGCGCTGTTTACCGCCCCGCAGGCCAGCACGAAGCGCTTGGCACGCAGCGTCACTGCGCGACCATCGATCAGGCCGTGGGCTTGAGTGACTGTCCGCCCGTCTGCTGCAGTTTTCAGTTGCTGGATCGTGGTGCGGGTCAGCAGCCTGACGGTTGCACTGCGCAAGGCCGGCCTTAATGCGCAAACCTCGGCGTCAGCCTTGGCGTCCAGCAGGCAAGGGTAACCGTCGCACGTTGAGCACAGTACGCAGCCACCGCCATTGCCATAGTCCACGGCCGCAGGCATCACGAAAGGCTTGAGCCCGGACCGGCGCATGCTCTGCTCCAGGGAAGCCAGGGCAGGGTCATGTTTGAGCGCAGGTTGTGGGTAGGGGCCCGAGCGCCAGGGCTCGCTGGGATCGACGCCTGCCTGGCCATGTACCCGGTAGAGTTTTTCCGCCTCGGCGTACCAGGGTTCCAGATCCGCATAGCTGATCGGCCAGGCCGGAGAGACGCCTTCGGCGTGCTGGATTTCGGCAAAGTCTTCTTCGCGAAACCGCGGCAGCATCGCGCCATAGAATTTGGTGTTTCCGCCGACGTAATAAAATACGCCGGGCGAAAAGGGTTGGTTTGACTCGTCCAGCCATTGCTCGGCATTGCGATAACGGCCTTGCCCGAAGACCGATTCGGTGCTCCAGTTCTGTATTTCTCGTGGCAGAAAATCACCGCGCTCGACGATCACAACGTCCAGCCCGCTATCTCGCAGCGCATGGGCAAAGGTCGAACCACCCATGCCCGAGCCGATAATCACCACATCACAATTGATATTGCCATCAGCATCAGGTGTCACCACGTCGAGGGCGCGCGGTTCGCGCGACGCCCCCGATTGTGGATTCAGCTCTGCATGATGCGAAATCAATGCATCACTCATTTGAGCCGCTCCAGATCTTATAGGTGTTGTTCGGAGTTCCGGATTTCCCAGTACTCGTCCTGACGTTCGTCAGTGATGTATTCGGGAATCGGGAAGTCCCACCAACCCGGTACCCAAGGGCCAGCAGCGTCGCGGTCAGTCGGGATTTCGATCAACACCGGCGCGTTCAAGTCCAGGGCTTCCTGCAGGATCGGCTCGAGGTCTTCCGGGCGCTCCACACGATAGGACTTCAGGCCAAAGGCTTCGCCCACCGCTTTGAAGTCCGGGCTATAGGGCGTGCCGTCCGGATGGTTGAACTCGGTGCCGATATGGCGGCTGGTTTGCTTGCGCTGGCCACCGCGAATCGACATGTACCCGGCGTTGTTCTGGATCATGAACACGACCGGAATATTGTTGGTCACGCAGATCGCAATTTCCTGCGACGTCATCAGGAAGTCACCGTCGCCCAGAATGCAGACCACCGGCTGGTTCGGCGCAGCCAGTTTGGCACCGATGGCGGCAGGCACGGCCCAACCCATGGAGGAGAACCCGCCGGAGGTCAGGTGGGTGCGAGGGGTGTAGACCGGGAAGGTCTGCTTGACCGCGCCCTGGGTGTTGCCGGAGCCGACCACCACGATGGTGTCCCGCGGGAAAATCTTGCGCAGCGCGCCCAATGGACGTTGCGAGGTGAACGGGAAGCGGTCGGAGTCACGACGACCGGCGAGCTTGGTTTCCCATTCGTCCTGATAGCCGCGCAGATCGCTGAGGTACGCTTCGCGATCGACAGTCTGGCCTTTCAGACCCTCAACGATATGGGCCAGCGCGTGCTTGGCGTCGGCACAGATTCCGACCGTAACGGGGTAGTTCTTGCCGATTTCGTGCGGGTCGATGTCGATGTGGATCAACTTCGACGGCGGAATGGCGAAGGTCACGCCCTTGGCATAACTGGACGACGACCAGTCGGTGAAACGGCAACCTACGGCGATGATCACATCGGCCGTCGAGGCTACTTTGTTGCCGCACATCGTGCCGGTCTGGCCGACGCTGCCGGCGAACAAGGGGTGGTCTTCCGGGAAGCCGCTTTTGCCGTTCCAGGTGGTGACCACCGGAATTTGCCAGGCCTCGGCCAAGGCGAGCACTTCAGCGCTGGCTTCGCCCGTGATGACACCGCCACCGATAACCAGCACCGGGCGCTTGCAGGATTGCAATTCTTCAACGGCGCGAGCAGTGGCCGCCGGATCCGGGAAGCATTTGCCGATCGGCGTACGTTCCTCCAGGGCGTGGAGGGTCACTTCCGCGGCCTCGGCCTGGACGTCCATCGGGATTTCCAGATGGACCGGACCTGGGCGACCGGTGACCATCGAGCTCCAGGCCCGATGCATCATGAACGGCAACTCTTCAACGCGCGTCGCGACCCAGTGCCGCTTGGTCACGGCTTCGGCGATTTTAGGGAAGTCGTTGTCGGTGTAGCGTTCCAGCTCCTGCAGCAGACCGTGGCCACGCATGTGCGTGGGTGGCCCGCCAGTGATCAGCATCAGGCTGGTGGAGTCGGTGAACGCGGTGGCCATGCCGATCACGGTGTTGGCGGCCCCGGCGCCGATGGAGGTGACCGCAGCCATCGGCTTTCCGGCCACGCGGTAGTAACCATCTGCCAGATGCACGGCGCTCTGTTCGTGGAAGACCTGGATGAACTTGAGTTTCGAGTCTTCTTCGAGGAAGGCGTCGGTAAGTGTCCAGATGCCGTGGCCGGGAATACCGGCGACATACTCGACGCCGTAGTTTTTCAGGGTTTGTGCCACGATCTGGCTGCCGGTCAATTTGCTCATGACAGGACTCCTTGGGTTGATGAAAGCGGGGTGGATGCAGTGTTTTTGCCTTGACTTTCAGCACGCCCGCGCGTTGCCCAGTTCAGGCCCTGCTTGGTCAGGCGGCGGATATTCGGGTCGGCGAGGTTGCTGGTGTCGTGTCCGATCGAGTGATAGAACACGCGCCCCTGGCCCCACTGGCGAACCCAGGCAACCGGGCTGCGATGGCCCTTGATCCACGGGAACGGGTTGCCGTCGAAGGTGGTTTCGGCGAGCACATGGATGTTCGGGTCGACCTGCATGTAGTACTGCTCGGAACGCACCTCGAAATCCTCGACGCCTTGAGTGACTTCGTGGGTGCGGTCGATGACGTTGACCTGGTACGGATGGGGAAAGCCTTCGCCCATCGGATGCTCGAGAAAGGAACCACCCAGTACCCAGTGGTACTTGAGGCTTGCGCGAAAGGCCGCCCCCGCACCGTGCCAACCCACCAGGCCGGTGCCGCTTTCGATCGCTTCGAGCAGGCGATTTTCCTGCGAGGCGGTCAGCGTTTCAGTGGTGACCGCGTTGTTCCAGCCGATCACGATCAGGTCATAACCGGTCAAATCCCTGTCCAATGTGAAGATGTCTGTCGACTCTTCAACGTCGAAATCCAGCTCCTGGAAAACGGTCCGGGCCCATCCGGCTATTTCATAGGGGAAATGGCCGGGCCAGCCACCGTATAGATACAAGACTCGACTCACGGTTGGTCACCTCTTAGGTTGGGTGTGATTGTTAGGTTATACGTATAACCGCTTATTTAAGCTATCACTCAAAACCGTACTGTCAATGCCTTGATCGGATTTTTAATGAAATGACCCAGTAGAATAGGAGTGGCGTCTAGACAGCGTGCATTGCTACAGGCTGCAGAACAGTTTTGTACACGTCGTTTTTGAGAATAAAAGGTTATACGAATAAGTTTGATTGCCCGTGGCAGAGGGGCGGGGCTGTCAGGAGTGCTTCAACTTTGCGTCTGTGCTGCGTCAGATCGCGTCAGCAATAAGGCGGCTGCGAAATTGCCCGGAGCAGGGGGGTGAGAAAAGATGTTTGCCAATGCTGAGTGCATGTTGCGTGCATCAAGAACCACCTGGAGCATATTGATGATTCGTTATCTGAAAAAAAGTAAGCCCGTCGAAGCCCAAGCCGAAATCGCTTTGCAAGTGCGCGATACGGTCGAGCAGATCATTGCCAATGTCGCCAAGAACGGCGATGCAGCCGTTCGGGAGTATTCGAAGAAATTTGATAAGTGGGAGCCTGCGACCTTCCGCCTGACCGACGAAGAAATTGCCGCGTGCGTTGCCAGTCTTTCGGAACAGGAAATCGGCGACATCAAGTTTGCGCAGGCACAGGTCCGTCGATTTGCCGAGGTGCAGAAAGCCTCGATGCACGATGTCGAAGTCGAAACCCTCCCGGGTGTGATCCTTGGGCATCGCAACATTCCGGTGAACTCGGTGGGCTGCTACATCCCCGGAGGCAAATATCCGTTGCTGGCATCGGCACACATGAGTGTCCTGACGGCTAAAGTCGCTGGCGTGAAGCGTGTGGTTGCAGCCGCGCCACCCTTCGACGGCAAGCCTCATCCGGCCATCGTGACGGCCATGTACCTCGCCGGCGCCGATGAAATCTATTGTGTCGGCGGCGTTCAGGCGATTGCTGCCCTGGCGTTGGGGACCGATGACTTCAAGCCGGTCGATATGATCGTCGGGCCTGGCAACGCATATGTCGCCGAAGCCAAGCGCCAGCTGTTCGGCAAAATCGGCATCGACTTGATTGCCGGCCCGACCGAAACACTGGTGATAGCCGATGACAGTTCCGACGTAGAAATCATTGCCGCAGACTTGTTGGGCCAGGCCGAACACGGCGTCAACTCGCCAGCGGTGTTTTTGACCAACAGCGCCGAACTGGCAGAAACCCTGCCGGCGGAAATCGAGCGCCAGCTGGCCATCCTGTCGACCGCGCCCGTCGCCTCCGTCGCCTGGCGTGACTATGGCGAGATCATCCTGTGCGACACCGTGGATGAGCTGGTCCAGGAAGCCGACCGCATTGCCTCCGAACACGTCCAGGTCATGACCCGTGACCCGTTGTATTTCCTGGAGCATATGACCAACTACGGCGCGCTGTTCCTCGGGCAGCGCACCAATGTCTCCTACGGCGACAAGGTGATCGGCACCAACCACACATTGCCGACCACCGGGACTGCGCGTTACACCGGCGGCCTGTGGGTGGGCAAGTTCATCAAGACCTGCACCTATCAGCGTGTTCTGACTGATGAAGCCTCTGTGCTGGTCGGCGAGTACTGCTCCCGCTTGTGCGGCATGGAAGGTTTTGCCGGGCACAAGGAACAGGCGGATATCCGCATTCGCCGTTACAAGCAGGCTGTCTGATTTCTCCCGTTTATAGAGCGCAACGTTTGTCGGCGTGACAGCGCTCTTTTTAGAACATCGAACCGGCGGATCTCACCAGGCCGCTTGGTTAGTTGCAGCACTTGGCAAGCGGGTAGCGGGAGAAAGGGTCGTTTCTCGGTACTGCTGGTCACTCTTACCGCTTTTCCAAGTGTTTTCAGGCTCCCCGATTGGGGGGCTTTTTTTTTAGTTGCCACAAAAAAACTTGTTGTTCCAGGCTGAATTTTAGTGAGGCGATGCGATGGGAACCTTGTCGATCAAAACAAAAATAACGCTGGCCGCCGGGAGTTGCCTGTTTGTCATGGTGCTCTGCCTGGTGGGCTTTTCCATTCAGCAGATGCGCGACACGTCGACGGTGGTCAGGGAATCCGGTACGAACTCGTTGTCACTGGCATCCATGCAGTACCTTGAGGCGACAGGGCTCCTGCAGGCCAATGGGATTGAGCAGCGGTTCTTCAGCAGCATGATGTTTGCCCGCTCCCTGGCCACCCAGGTCGTCATGATGCGCCGGCAGGCCCGACAAAATGGATGGGCTGCCGGGCAACTGCGGGGTGATCTGTATCGACTGATTCGGGCGCAGGTGGCAACCACACCGGAGATACTCGGCGTAGGCCTCTCATTTGAGCCCAATGCGCTCGATGGCGCCGACTCGATCAGCATCAAGGCAGCCGAGTTCACCGGCAATGCCAAGGGTCGTTTTGCGGTGTATGTCTCCTCCATGCAGAACTTCGTCCTTGAAGAAAAGGAAATGCAGGATGACGATGATCCGGGAAAGGCCTGGTGGAATTGCCCGAAGAAAACCCGCAAGTCCTGTTTGATCGAGCCCTATTCCTTCCTGTTGAATGGCGCGCCGACACTGACCTCCAGCATTGCGATACCTCTGATGGACGGTGGAAAGTTCATCGGCGTGGTCAGTATCGACCTGGCGTTGAGTAGCCTGCAAAACATCGCGCAGAAAGCCAGTGCTTCACTGTTCGAGGGGCAAGGAAAACTCACCTTCGTCAGTGCCGCCGGCGTCATCATGGGGCGAAGTGGCGACCTCGCATCGTTGGGTAAGTCCATCAAGGACATCTATCCGAGTCAGGCCGCCGAGATGCTCGAGGGGGCGAAAACTGGCGAAACCCTCGCCATAGACGAACCTGGCAACCCGGGCATCATGCTCGTTGTTCCGTTTTCCCCTATACCGAATTCCAACCACTGGATGACAGTTATTGAAGTGCCGCGTGCCACGTTGATGGCCTCCGTGGCGACGTTGCAGCAGGTTCTGGATCAATCAAATCAGCAGTCGGTAACCGTGCAGGTGATCGCAGGGATTGGCGTCACTCTGGTCGGTACGTTGCTGATGGGCTTACTGGCGGCGAGTATCACCCGACCTATTCGACGCGTATCCGAAATGCTGGAAAACATCGCCAATGGCGAGGGCGATCTGACCCGGCGACTCAGCGTTGAGCGACGGGATGAAATGGGCGTGCTGGCGGGTTGGTTCAATCGATTCCTCGATAAACTGCAGCCGATTATCGCGCAGGTCAGTCAGAGCGTAATGGACACCCGGTCCACGGCTGACCAGGCGTCTTCGATTGCAATGCGCACCAGCAGCGGCATGCAACAACAGCTGCGGGAGGTCGAGCAAGTGGCGAGCGCCGCTCACGAGATGAGTGCGACCTCGCAGGAAGTGGCCCGACATGCATCCATGGCGGCGACTGCCGCGTGCGATGGCGATGTCGCTGCCCGCTCCTGCAAAGGCACCATCGAGACTGCTGCACAGTCCATCCACTCGCTTGCGACACATATGAGCGGCGCAATGGTGGCGGTCCGCGAACTTGGCGACAGCAGTGAGAAAGTCGGTAGCGTCCTCGATGTAATCCGCACGATTGCCCAGCAAACCAATTTGCTGGCGTTGAATGCGGCGATTGAAGCAGCCAGAGCAGGGGAAACGGGAAGGGGGTTTGCGGTAGTCGCTGATGAGGTTCGTCATCTGGCCCAGCGTACCCAAGACTCCGTGAGTGAGATTCAGGGTGTCATCGAAAGTTTGCAGAGCGGAACACGCGACGTGGTCAACGCCATGCAGAGCCAGCACCGCCAGGCCGACACCAGTGCAGCGCAAGCGCTTGAGGCTGTACTCGCACTGACCCATGTCAGTCGCTGCATCGAGACTATCAGCGATATGAGCCTGCAAATCGCCAGTGCTGCCGAAGAGCAAAGTGCGGTATCCGAAGAGGTGACCCGTAACATTTCGGCCATCAGGGATGTAACGGGCACCTTGGTGGAACACGCGGATCGATCGGCGCGTATCAGCCAGTCCCTGAACGATTTTGCCAACCAGCAGCAAGTGCTGATGAACAACTTCCGGGTCTGACCCACGGGCAAGAGGGTGGGCGCGATGGCGTCGACTGTGCCGCCATCGCGCCCAGGCTCCTACAGAGACTGATCAGCACGCTGAATGTGATCAGCCGCTTTTTCGCCGATCATGATTGCCAGTGCATTGGTGTTGCTGGAGCACAAGCTCGGCGCGATGGAGTTGTCGGCGATCCGCAGGCCATCGATCCCGTGTACACGCAGATCGTTGTTCACCACCGCCATGGCGTCCGTACCCATCTTGCAGGTGCCTACCGGATGCAGTGCAGCGTGGGCGTGTCGGCGCACGAATCGCCGATAGTCATCACCTGTGCGTAACGGTTCTGCGGGCACATGCTCGCGCTGAATGTGGCCGGCCAATGCGGCCTGGGACATGATGTGCCGACCAAACTCGGTGGCCTGGGCCATGCACTCCACATCGAGCGGGTCGGTCAGGTAGTTGGGCTCGATGCGGGGCAAGTCCATGGGGTCTGCGCTGTGCAGTTGCAGGAAACCGCTTGAACGGGGGCGGGTCTGACACACATTCAAGGTGCATCCGTTGCCACCAGGGACGGAACCTACACCGTCCTCGACCCCGGCCCCGGCCATGAAACAGTACTGGGCGTCCGCACGGTTTTCGGCCAGGGAAGTACGCCAGAACGCGCCACCTTCGACCACGTTGGAGGTTACCGGGCCTTGCCGAAACAATGCGTACTGCAAGCCGGCGGCGATCTTCCAGTGAGGTTTTTTGTACTTGTCGTAGCTCAATGGGCGACGCAATTCATTGATCAGCGACACTTCGATGTGGTCCTGCAGATTCTGCCCGACCCCTGGCAGGTCATGGATTACCTTGACGCCTTTGTCGTGCAGGTGACTGGCCGGCCCGATACCCGACAGCATCAACAACTTTGGCGTGTTGATTGCCCCGGCACTGACAATCACTTCACGATCGGCCCTCAAGACATGGCGACGGTTTTTCTCAAGGTACTCAACGCCCGTGGCGCGACCGTTCTCGACCAGGATTCGCAAGACCCGGCAGTGGGTTCTCACCGTCAGATTGGGACGCCGGCGCGCCGGCTTCAAATAGGCGACCGAGGTGCTCGATCGCAAGCCGTTGCGGGCATTGATTTGATACAACCCGCAACCGTCCTGCACACCGGAGTTGAAATCGGCATTGTAGGCCAACCCTGCCTGCTGGCAGGCCTGTAGCCAGAGTTTGGTCAAAGGATGGGTAAATCGTTGATCGCAGACACCGAGCGGGCCATCGGTGCCATGGGCGTCGTTGCTGAAGCGGTCATTGCTTTCGCATTTCTTGAAAAACGGTAGTACGTCCTTGTAGGCCCAACCCCGGGCACCGCCATCGGCCCAACTGTCGTAGTCGGCAGGTTGCCCGCGCAAGTACACCATGGCGTTGACTGAACTCCCACCGCCGAGCACCCGGGCTTGCACCATGGTCGGATTCGGCGCGCCGATATAACCGGCTGGGGGCTCCCAGGGGTAGCGTTCAACCAGATTTCCCTGGCTGGTTTTATAGAATCCCACCGGGAGATGGATAAACGGATGGGTGTCCCTCGGCCCTTCTTCCAGCAGCACGACTGACGCTTGGGTATCTTCGCTCAGGCGCGCGGCAATGACGCATCCGGCTGACCCACCCCCGACCACGATATATTGGACCACTGTTGTTCACCGTGCAGGTCAAAAAAACGCCGGATCAGGCTCTTGGTGAAGAGCTGATCCAGCGTTGAGGCTACTGGCAGACCCTGCGCGAAATACCGCAGGGATCGTCGTTCAACCGAAAGCTGTTCAGGCAGGTATCACCACGAAACTGTCCGGTTTACAGGTCAGGGCGACATCCGCCCCGGGCGGCAGCGTGAGGCTGCCGGGGGTGGGCAACTGCTGGCATTTGAGGTCGAGGGTACCGCCGGCTACGGCGACACGGTAAATGACCCGGTTGCCGATAAACGACGTGTCTTTGACTTTCCCGGCAAAGGCCCCGTTGGCCAGAGGGTTGCCCAGTGCAGGCTCAAGGCCGATGGTTTCGGGACGGATCGAGACATTGACCGGTCCGGCACTCAGGCTGTTCTTGGCCGTGTGTGCGTAGCGTCCGAACGGTAGCTCGACATAACCACTGCTGGTATCACCCAGTCCATAGGTGCCGTTGACGATATTGGTGTCGCCGAAAAATTTCGCGGCGAACAACGTGCGCGGCGACCAGTACATCTCTTGTGGTCCACCGATCTGCTCGATGCCACCCTTGTTCAGCAGCACCACCCGGTCGGAGAGGATCATCGCTTCGTCCTGGTCATGGGTGACGTAAACGAAAGTGGTCGAGGTCTCTTCGTGGATCCGTTTGATCTCGTTGAGCATGTGATGGCGAATCTTCAGGTCCAGTGCCGCCAGCGGCTCGTCGAGCAACAGCACGGCGGGGCGGTTGACCAGGGCTCGAGCCAGGGCGACGCGTTGTGCCTGGCCGCCACTGAGCTCGGAGATCCAGCGATTCTTGAAGTTTTCCAGTTGCACCAGCTCCAGTGCCTTGGTCACTTCGCGCTTGATTTCGTCCCGCGGTTTCTTTTTCAGACGCAACCCGAAAGCCACGTTGTCGAAGACATCGAGATGCGGGAACAGGGCGTACTTCTGAAACACCATGTTGACGGGGCGATGTTCCGGCGCCAGCGCCGTGGAGTCCTTGCCGTCGATCACGACTTTGCCGGTGGTCGGCTCTTCGAAGCCCGCGATGATGCGCATCAGTGTGGTTTTGCCACAGCCACTGGGACCCAGCAAAGTCAGGATTTCGTTGCGCTTTACGGTCAGGTCGACTTTGCCCAGGGCAGTCAGATTGCCGTAGCTCTTGGATATTCCGGTCAGTTCGATACTGTTGGTCATGGCGATTACTCTGCAGTTTCTGCACGTTCAAGTTCGAGACGACGACGGCGCAGGGTCATGACCAGGCCGGCAATGACAATGATGGCAATGGTCACGACCAGCATGAACACCGAGGCGGCATTGATGGTTGGGCTGACGGCGCGGCGCATCATCGAAAGAATCATGAGTGGCAACGTGGTGTCGCTGCCGGTGACGAATACGGTGATCAGGAATTCGTCCAGGGAGAGGGCAATCGCCAGGATCGCCGCACCCGCAATCGTCGGGCCGATAATGGGCAGCGTCACCAGCCAGAACGCCTTGAGCGGTGACGCGCCCAAGTCACGTGCAGCTTCTTCGAACGACAGATCGAAGTACTCAAGACGTGAACGTACGGACTCGACGAAGAATGGAAAGGTGAACAATGTATGGCCGATGATCACCGTCAGCAGTGATCGTGGCAGGCCAATCAGCGAGAAGAAAATCACCAGTGCAATTCCCAGAAATAAACCGGGCAAGGCGATGGGGGCGAAGTTCATGAAGGCAAAGACGGATTTGAACCGGCCCTTCATGCGCATCAGCGCCAGGGCCGAGAACGTTCCCAGCAAGGTGGTCAGAATGGCCGAGCCCGCAGCGACGATTGCGCTGTTGGTCAAAGCCGTCATGAAGTCCGAACTGCTGAACAGCGCCTCGTACCATTGGGTCGAGAAGCCCTCGAACGGGAATGACAGCGAGGCCGACGAATGAAAGCTGAACAGCGCGATGATCGCGATGGGCGCATAAAGAAACAGCATGTAGACGTAAGTGAAGAGCCTGATCATGGCGAGTTACCTTTTTTATGGGCGGTCATCAGTCGTGGTAACGCTTGCCGGGTGCCAGGTTTGCAGCCCGCAACACTCCCAGCAACAGCGCATAGACCAGCATGAAAACCAGCAGCAGCAAGTACGCCATCGCAGCCCCCAGTGGCCAGTTACCGACCGAACGAAACTGATTGGCGATCACCAGGCCTGTGGTCATGGCGTCTCGGCCGCCCAGGAGCTGGGGCGTGACGTAGTCGCTGGCGGCAAGGACGAAGGTGAACATGAACGAGCTGACGATGCTCTTGTGCGCCATCGGCATGATCACCCGCCACAGGATGGTGGTGCCGCCGGCACCCAGATCCGCAGCGGCTTCCAGATAGTCCCTCTTGATATCGCGCAAGCCTGACACCAGTAGCAGCAGGGTGAAGGGCAGCATGATGTGCACCAGGGTCAACACCACTGCGAACTTGCTGAAGACCAGCCATTCCAGCGGCTGATCGATCAGCCCCATGTGCATCAGGGTGGAATTGATCACACCGTTGGTGCCCAGGATCGAGCGCCAGGCGTAGACCCGCACCAGGTAGCTGGAGAACCAGGAGACCAGGGCCAGGTACAGCACGGCATTGGAGCGCGTGCGGTAAACAATGTAGTAGGCGACCGGGGCGCTGATGACCGTCGACAGCACCGCGGTCCAGAAGCCATTCTGCAAGGCGATCCATAACGAGTCGTAGAACCCGGTGGCACTCAATGCCTTGGCGTAGTTGGCCAGGGTTGCCGCAGGTTCCATGCTGAAGGTCTTGGCGGTCCAGAAACTCGCAACCAGGAGCAGCAGCGACGGAATGAGGAAGAACACCACCAGGAAGAACAGCGGAGGCGACGCCAGCAAATACCCGCTGAGGGTTTTCTTGTCGATTTTCACGTGTTTGCCAGCCTTTGAATCCCTGTCATCGAGGAGGATGGGCTCGCTGTTGTTGACTACGTTCATGATTATTGTGCCTTTGCTTTTTGTTTCGATAACGAGCAGAGGAGTGAGTGCCCGCAAGCACCCGCTCTCTCGTACACACTCAAGCCGTTCTTTCACCTCACCGGATAGCCGAGGCGGTTAGAACGAGCCTTTGAAGTTCGCCCACTGATCGATCCACTCAGCATAGGTCACGTACTTGTCGGAGCTCAGGGGCGGCTGGCCGTAGAGCTTCGACTTCTCGAAAAAGCTGTCGAGGTTCGCGTAGTCGAAGGTGTTTCTCAGCTCTTCGGGTAGTAGCGGCACAGCCTTGCTGTTGACCACGCCAGAGAACATCGTGGTTGCCATTTTCGCCTGGGTATCGGCCTCGAGCGTCTTGTTGATGAACTCCAGCGCGAGCGGTACGTCCTTGGCGGTCTTCGGTATGAACAGGGCGTCACACCAGAGGGCAGCACCTTCCTTGGGCACTGATAGTTCTGTGACTACGCCGCGCTTCTTGGTCTCGCTTGGGGTGTTGGCCGACGCCGAAAATACCGCGTCGACTTCGCCCGAGACCAACAGCGAAACCGCATCGCCCGAGGAGGCAGCAAAGACTCGGCATTGATCACGATACGGTTTGAGTTTTTCGAAGGCGTCGTCGAATTCGGCGCGAGTCAGGTTGGGGAACTTGTCCCCGTAACCGGCAATGATCGCGATGAGTGACCAGTTGGAAGTGCCGTCATCGACAAAGGTCAGCCGGCCCTTCAATTTCGGGTCGAGCAGGTCTTTGTACTCGGTGGGTTTCTTCACGTTCTTAGGGTTGTAGACGATGGTGTTCATGCCCCACAACAGCGGGATGCCCCATTGTTTGCCATCCCAGTACCAGCGGCTGCCTTTATAGAAAAGCGGGACGGTATTTTCGGCGGAGTAGTTGGGGATCTTCGAGGTATCGATCGCCTTGAGCAGGCCCATTTCCTGATAGATGGTCTCGTAGCCCAGTGCGTACATGGTCAGGTCAAGCTGGACGGGGTCGGAGCCGGCCAGCCGCGCGGTGATGTCGTCCTGGTTGCTGGCATAGCTGGAACGTACGGTAATGCCACGTTGTTTGCGCCATTCGGCCAGCTCCGCATCACCGGTTTCACCTTCCCACCCAAGAATCTCCAAATGGCCGGAGGACGCGGCAAATGCACTGGGTACGAACGAACTGATGTACAACCCCGCGGCAGATGCAGCAGCCCCCAGCATAAAGGTGCGCCGGTTCAGGCTGATCGAATCCAGCTTGATGCCAGTTGATCCATAACCCGTCTCTCTTTCTTTTTTCATTTTGAGTTCCTGCCTAGGGTGGTTGTTTGCTAACAATTGGCGACCTGCATTGGCGTGGGCGCGGCGGGTTTAGCCGGACACGTCCCTATGCATGCGGTCATGTAAATCGGCAGAGTTATGGCCAGCATTGTTTCCATGCAGCTGGGGAGGTTGTGGCGCGGTGCTGCCTGGTAAACAGGGCATTGCGCAGTTGGCCTCCACTGGTCCGATCGACTCTTCCTTGGCTGGTAGCGCGCCACTTTCCCTGGATATCAAGGTGAAGCCTTCACGTGGCACGCCCAGCGCTTGATAGGCTCGGCTTGTTGTTTTCATGGATCGAGTATTGGCCTGGTGGGCAGGGCACTCAATTTCGCAGCCCCTTTAAAAGCGACGCACTCTGACGCATCAAAGTGACCTAATCGGCGCAGCAGGCTCCTGTTAACGATAGTCCCGCCATAGCGGGGGATGGGCGGCATTCACCTGCGTCAATGTGCGTCTCTTTTGCGGGGGGTGCGAAATTGAGCCGTGTTTGTTCCAGGCGAATACTCCGATGAAGGTCTTGAGACGACGCAAGGTGCATCCGCCCTTGCGCCAGCGTCTATTCGATGGGAGTTTTTCTGTGAAGCTCACGGGTGGTCAGATTGTTGCGAAAGCGCTGAAAGCGAACGGTGTCGACTATGTTGCCGGCATGCCGGGTGACGGTTCGTGGGCCCTGGTGGAAACACTGCTGAACACTGGCTCCGCCATCCCGTTCATTCATGTCATACAGGAGCAAAGTGCAGTCCATCTTGCCGACGGCTACTTTCGTGCCTGTGGTCGTCCGATGGCTGTTCTCCTGCCAGCTCCGTTGGGCCTTTCGAAAGCCCTGGGCGGGATCGCGGTCGCTTTGGCGGATTGCTCGGCCATCCTGGTGATCAGTGGGGGGAACCCCGATCGGGGCGATGACCGGCCTGAATTCGCCGCCACTGGCATCACAAAAGAGCATGTGCGGGTTTCGGCGATTGAACAATTACCACAGACCCTGCGTCAGTCCTTCGACACGATGTTCAGTGGTCGCATCGGCCCTGTAAGCCTGGACATTCCGGCGGCTGTTCAGAGCGCCTCGGTTGACGCCAGTTTGTCACCTGCGACCTTGCGAGCGAACAGCGCCAGCGACATCCCGCCTCTGATGGTTCACCGACCTATGGCGGAGTTGAGATCGGGTCTGGAAGAGGATGCGATTCTGATGGTCGGGACGCAGAGTCTCCAGGACATAGTCGGTGAGATGTTCCCGGATTATCAGCACCGAGGTCATTTTTGCACCGCTGGCGTCGGTGCGGTGGGTTGGGCAGTTCCGGCAGCCATTGGCGCGAAGCTCGCCATGCCGGCACGTCAAGTGGTGTGTGCCGTAAGTGACGGGGATTTTTTGCAGTCAATGCAGGAGATGGCGGTGTGCGTGATGCACAGTCTTCCCGTGGTGTTCCTGGTGTTCAACAACAGCGGGCCTGAGTCGTTGAGCGATGTGCAGGTTTCGCTTGCGGGGCAACATCGGGCCGGGGAATTCAATTTGCCGGATGGCAAGCCTTACTCGCCTGACTTCGCGGGCATCGCCAGAAACTTTGGTCTTGAAGCGTGGAGAGTCGAGCATGCTTCGCAACTCAATCCAGCCTTCATCAAGGCACTGAACAGCAAGGGGCCTTCGTTGGTGGAAATTATTACTGCGCGCAGTTCGCGTGAAACCTGATTAAACCTTCATGAGTTTAGTCACGCCATCCTGCGCCGCTGTCGACGCCCCGCCGAACATCGACGGGCACATCGACGGGCCCGCCCTTCAACCGTCTTAATCCTGACCGCCCCAGACGATAGTGGCGTTATCGCCCGTCATGTATTCGCGCACCTCCAGCGGTAACGACTGATCGCTGGGAAGCACAGCAGTTGCATTGCGCAGGTGATGTTTACGGATCTTGCCTTTGTCCACCAACCCCAAGGCCATTCGGGTAGAGAAGGGCTGGCGGAAAGAAGACGACGCCACCCCGGTGACCAATCCGTAGAGAAAGCGGATCGGCCGGCGATGCTGCGGCGTGAGAATCGAAAACGTCATTTCGTTACGTTGCTTGCCCTCGAAATCGACCATGAACAGGCGATCACCCAGCAGCAGGCAGAAACCGTGATAAGTGAACGAGTAGCCGATCTTTCCGCTGCCATCGAGCAAGGGGAAGCGTTCTACGGTGACGTACTGGACCATTGAGTCGGTCCGGTACAGGCAGGTGACCGAACGCAGGATACGGCCTTTATAGATGGACGAGTTGTGGTACCGGTAATAGACGCCCAGATAGTCTTCAAGCAGATCCGCCGACTGCTTCGCCAGGGGCAGGAAATGATTGAATTGCGCCGAGGCCCGCAAGTCTGTCGGTAGTTCGTTTTCGTAGCCCTCATAAAATTTCTTGAACTCGGCGGGCGGCCGAAAAAGGTCTTCGGCCTCCATCATGAAATACCGGCCGATCTTCTGCAGGATTTTCTGTGAGGGTACGTGCTGGCCCACCAGGTACTTGTTGAACTGCTGGCGATTGACATCAACTTTGCGGCACATGTCTGCAACCGAGCGGCAAGACTCGACCAGCGTACTCAGGTTCTTTTGCACGTTGGCTTGCAAGTCGCTGCGAACCTGTTGTCGCTCAGGGTGCGAGGTGGCAGAACTTAACGACATGGGGGGCGAATCTCCTCGGCTGGGCATTTTTTATCTCGATGTAGGCCTGGGGTTAAGAACAGCAGGTTATATAGGTTATAAATCAGTTATTGAAATAATCGGCCGTATAACTTCGTGCCAGCTTAAATACTTGAATTATCAGCGATTTAATTAAGCATGTTCCATGCCCGCTCAGGGTATTTAAGTTCAACCCGTCAATATCAGTCAATGCGTCAGATTGTAAGCGCTTAGCGGCGTGCCCCTGTACTGCCCGGCGGGAAAAGCCGCACCTCTGGGTGCCCAGGATGATGTGTCAGAACCACCATTGGGTACGCGCAAGCCCGACAAGTAACACTTCACCCGGCCCTCGGTAACAGATTTTGGCCGTCGGCTTTGAAAGGGCACTCCAGATGACAAACAAAACCCCGGCTTGCCTGTGCAATGACGAGTGCTTCAGTCCGCGTCATGTATCGATAGTGTGCGAAATGGTGCAAAGAAAGTTCGCCATCGATACTTCACTCCGCGCATTCGCAAAGTCAGTGTCAATTATTGGAGTCTTTAAGCGATGGCAAGGTTAACCGGCGACATTCCAGGGCAAAGGCGATTCAAGGTGGGCATGGTTGGCGGCGGGCAGGGCGCTTACTTCGCCAGCTATCACCGGGCGGCCATGCGTCTTTGCAATCGCTTCGAGATCGTTGCCGGTGCCTTCTCCTCGGATGCCGACAAATGCCGAGAGGCGGGCGAGGCACTTGGCCTCCAGCCGGAGCGGACTTACTTGTCATTCGAGGACATGGCCGCTGCCGAGTCACGTCGACCCGATCCCATAGAGGCGGTCGTCATCGTCACGCCCAACCACCTGCACTTTGAACCTTGCCGGTTGTTTTTGCGGGCGGGTATCCCGGTCATTTGCGACAAACCGTTGGTCAACAGCATCCAGCAAGCCATTGAATTGGCGAGTATTGCCGATCAGCACGATACGTTTTTCGCGCTGACCTATACCTATCAAGGCTATCCCATGGTCAAGGATGCCCGCAGCCGTATACAGGCCGGGGAGCTTGGCGACATTCGCTTCATGTATGTCGAGTATCTGCTGGAGTGGTTGGCGCCGGGTGTCTCGACGTTGAGCAAAAGCCTTGCCTGGCGCGGTGATCCAGAGAAGGCCGGCCCGACCGGTGTCGTCGGGGATATCGGCACACATGCCTTCAACATGCTTGAGTTTCTGTGCGGGCGTCGCTGCACAAGCCTGAATGCCAAGTTGACCACGGTCGTACCCGGCTGGGGACTGGACGATACCTGTGTGGTGCAGCTGGAGTATGAAGGCGGCGTGGACGGTTTGCTGTGGGCCAGTTTCGCGGCACCCGGCCACCGTAATGGTCTGCGCTTCAAGATCATCGGCAGCAAGGCGTCGATCGAATGGTGCCAGGAGACTCCGGAATCACTCCGGTTTGCGCCAATTGACGGCGCAGAGCGAATCCACCGCCGAGGCCAGAGCGACAATGCCGCCCAGACGCTGAACTTCAGCAGTTTGCCCGCCGGCAATACCGAGGGTTACCTGGAAGCACTTGCCGTTCTCTACGCCGACTTCGCCGAGGCACTCGATGCCGGCGCAGGTTGGCGCACCGCGACCAGCATCCCGCTACCCGACATCCATGAAGGCGTACGTGGCGTCGGCCTGTCACTGGCGTGCGTCGAGTCCAGCCGACGGCGCGCCTGGGTGCCTTTTCCACACAACTGACACCTGCACGCTTTCTAAAAACAAGCGCTCCGCTCAACACTACGGAACTGAGGAAAATCGATGTCTGGCGAACTCTATAGAGCTGCATATTCGGTACTGCTGCCCGCGTTCGGGGATTTGCACCTGGACGACAACGTCCGTCGTTATCTGAGCCGAGGTGGCGTTTCCCTCTTGCTGGGGGAGACACGGGAGGAGTACGTGGGCAGAGCCATGAGCGAGGTACGAAAGAGTGCGGAAACCCAGGCAGACTTCGTCAACATCGCGCGGCAAGCGGCGTCATTGGCTGGGGCGCCGGTACTGATTGCGGTGGACCAGGAACTCGGCGGCATCGAACGCCTTCATCAATTGGTTCCTGCCATTGCGTCGAGAGAGCAGCTCAAGACGCTGAGCTCGCAGGATATCGAACAGCGATGCTTCGAGATGGCCCAGGCGGCACGAAGCCTGGGGGTCAACCTGTTTCTGGCACCGATTGTCGACGTGGTAACCGGCGCCAATCCATGGCTACTCAATCGACACCTGGGCGCAGACCCGGTCGAGGTCAGCCGGGTTTCCTGTGCCTTTATCCGCGGGGTTCAACGGGCCGGCGTGATTGCGACGGCCAAACATTTTCCTGGCCATTACGTCACTGAAGAGGACCCGGCGATTGCCCAAGC
Organism: Pseudomonas sp. PDM32; assembly: GCF_019219225.1. Taxonomy (NCBI): domain Bacteria; kingdom Pseudomonadati; phylum Pseudomonadota; class Gammaproteobacteria; order Pseudomonadales; family Pseudomonadaceae; genus Pseudomonas; species Pseudomonas sp. PDM32. The sequence goes on along the minus strand of NZ_JAHUWE010000011.1, from coordinate 67,182 downwards.
CACGGTTCCCGGGCCACTGGAGTTGCTGCATGACAACCTTGAGGTCTTCAAGGAAGTCATTGCCACTGGTGTCAAAGCGGTGATGCCGGGCCCCGCGGTGTTTGCGGCGCTCGACCCGGAACATTCGGCCTCCACCTCGTCAACAGTCATCGGCATTTTGCGCGACACCCTTGGTTTCGAAGGCTTGATCATTTCCGATGACCTCGATGCGGTGTCCATCCTCCGGGGAAATTCCATCACGGACACAGCCGTTGCGTCACTGTCGGCAGGTGCGCATCTATTGCTGGTGTCGAGTGAATCGGGCCTTGATGCCATCGCCGAGGCGATTGTTGCGGCCGTCCATGAGGGTGTACTGGACCGCCGGGCGCTATTGGCAGCCGCGGTCAAGGTTCGGGCGTTGGCCAATGCAACAACCGACCAGAACGCTTCGAGCCAGGACAAGTCCTGAGCACAAATGAAAGCAAGGCATTGAGCGTGCTGTTTCCAGTGTTGCTTGATCTGGTCATCAGGCCTAGGCCAACCGGCTTTCAAACGCTTGAGTGGTCGACAATCGGAACCTGACGCATTGACTGCGTCAGTTTGCGCCGCATTTTGCGTAGCTGCGAAATCTCTACCTGAATCCGATCGCTCTACAATGAATGACAACGGTAGGAGCGTCATATGCAAACCCAAAACAATATTCTGGCCCTGCATTCCACAGTTGCAAAGCACTCGACCCTGGCGATGGACATCGACATCGCAAAGACCGTGGGTTTCGATGCGCTGGAGATCAACAGCGCAAAACTGGAAGCCTGGCTGCAGGCCGGTTACACCGAAGCGGAACTGAAAAACCTGCTCAAGGACGTGCCTGTCACAGGCATTGGTTACCTGAGGGATATCGAGCGCCAGGGAGCCGAACGCGATGACTTGCTGAAAGAGGCTGAGCGACTTTTTCAATTGGCCAACCTGGCAGGTGCAAAAGGTGTACAGGTTCTCACCGGGCCAATCAATGTTCAGGCTGTGATCGATTTTCAGCATCATGGCAAGAGCACGTATTACTCCGGCTTGCTGGGTTTTGATGAAGCGACTCAGTATGACTTGACTGTCAAGAACCTCGCCTTGCTGGCTGACCTGGCAAAGCAGTATGACGTGCTTCTTTATCTTGAAGCGCTGTCTTGGACCCCCTTGAACAGCCTGGACCATCAACTTCAGCTGATTGATCGCACCGAGCGCGATAACGTCAAGATGGTCATCGACTACTGGCATTGCTTTACCTCAGGCGTGAAACCGCAAGACATTGCCAGGATGAACAAAGACGTGATCTACGGCGTGCATGTTTGTGACTCGCTGCCGTTCGAAGGTGGCATTGCGAACGAAGCAATCCTCAGGGATGTGCCAACGGGAAGCGGGGTCTTGAACCTTGCCGAGTGGACGGCCGCAGTGAAGGCAACCGGGTACCAGGGCTGGTGGAGTTGTGAGTTGTTTTGCAAGAAGCAGCAACAACAGAACAGCTACGAAGTCGCCAAAGAGTTGAAGTCACTATTGACCCGGCTTGTGGGTCGATAAACAACTTTTTCGACAAGATCCAAAAATACTTTTTCAAGTTTGATTTCGGCCTGCTCGTCATTGAGCAGGGGCAAGTCAACGCTTGCCAGTCTCTATTGGTTGCCACTGCTCCCGGCAGCCTTGTTCTCAATACTAAAAAGATCTGAGGTCGTAATGGTGGATTTTATCGTAATCGGAGGCGGATCGACAGGTTGCACCGTGGCTTCGAGGCTGAGCGAAGACGCAACAGCTTCCGTCGTCCTTTTCGAAGAGGGACCGCGCGATCGCAACCCCTATATCCATATTCCCGGCGCCTACTACAAGACTGCGCAAGGCCCGCTGCTCAAACGCTATGCATGGGAGCCTACCGAAGATCAACGCCGGACCGAGACGCCGACGATGGTCCAGGCCAGCGTGCTGGGAGGCGGAAGTTCGGTCAATGCGATGATCTACATCCGCGGTGTCCCGGCCGACTACGATGGTTGGGCGGAGCAGGGCGCCACCGGCTGGTCCTACAATGATGTACTCCCATACTTCAAAATAGCCGAAGACAACGAGCGCTTCTGCAATGAAGCCCACGGCGTTGGTGGGCCGCTGGGCGTTTCTGATCCGATCAATGTCCATCCATTGACCAAAGTATGGCTTCGCGCTTGCCAGCAGCACGGATTGCCGTACAACGAAGATTTCAATTCGGGCAAGCCTGAGGGGTGCGGGCTGTATCAAATCACCGCCAAAAACGGCTTTCGCAGCAGTGCCGCAGTGGCGTACCTGGCACCCGCCAAATCGCGCAAGAACCTGACGGTGAAGACGGGGTGTCGCGTCATCCGTATCTTGACGCAAGGCAGCAAAGCCATTGGTGTTGAATACATAGAAAAGGGCGTGCGCCATGTAATGCACGCCGACAAGGAAATCATTTTATCGTCCGGCGCCATCAACTCGCCGCGACTGTTGATGTTGTCCGGTATTGGTCCGGCCGCACAGTTGGATAAACATGGCATCAAAGTGATCAAAGACTTGCCCGGTGTCGGCCAGAACCTTCAGGACCATATTGAAGTGTCTCTGGTGTATGAACTGACGGGCCCGCATAGCTACGACAAGTACAAGAAGCCGCTTTGGAAAATGATGGCCGGTTTGCAATACGCGTTGTTCAGACAAGGTCCGGCGGCGTCAAACCTGATCGAAGGCGGGGCCTTCTGGTGGGGTGACAAGGCGGCAACCCATCCCGATATCCAGTACTTCATGGTGGTGGGTGCAGGCATCGAGGAGGGCGTTGACTCTGTTCCCGGTGGCAATGGATGCACGCTGAACCTGGGGCAGATACGTCCACGGTCCAGAGGCTATGTCGAGCTCTATTCAGCCGACCCGATGTCACCTCCGCGGATCGTGCCTAACTATTTCTCCGACCCTTACGATATTGAAAGCCTGGTGGATGGTTGCCTGGTGGGTGAGCAAATCATGTCCCAGGCCGCCTTCAAACCCTTCATTGCCAGGCGGCATGTGCCGGACGTGGCGGTCCGGTCCCGGGAAGAGATGAAAAAATTCTGTCACGAACAAGCGCACGCCGCGCTGCACCCATCCGGCACTTGCCGCATGGGAGTGGATGAGCTTTCGGTAGTGGGCCCGGATCTCCGGGTGCATGGTATGGAAGGGTTGCGCGTTGCCGACGCATCGGTCATGCCAACGCTGATCTCGGGGAACCCTAACTCGGTGTGCATCATGATCGGCGAAAAGGCCGCGGACATGATCAAAAACGGGCACTAAGCTGGCACGCCGCAAAGCGTGGCAGTCATGGGGCAACCATTGCTTGCTGTGCTTTGCGGGGGCGGGTCTAGCTGCCGAGTAACCACAGCAAGAATGAAACGCCCATCGCGAAAAGCAAAAGCCCTCCGCAAATGCCTGCCTGGCGTTCGAGGGGGGATGCCTGTGCAGCACGAGGGGGCTCCAGCCAATCAACAGGGCGTACGCGCACTCTGGTCAACTGGGCTGTTGCATAAAACAAGCTGTGCATGTCATGTGCCCCTTGGGGTCGTCTTTGCTCAATCGAAGGTACAAATCCACCCCGACCTCTACGAAGCGAAAAAACACGGCATAAATATAGCGGGCTACGCATAAAACCTGCGCCTGACCGCGTGCGAATCACTAGAATGGCGATTCGGTAAAAACAAGAATATGTGGGTGTAAACGCCTTGAAAATTCAGCCTCTTCCGCCCCTCAACAGCTTGATTGCCTTTGAGGCTGCAGCCCGCCACTTGAGTTTTACGTTCGCTGCCAAAGAGCTGAATGTCACGCAGGGCGCGATCAGTCGGCAGGTTCGGTTGCTGGAGGATTATCTCGGCAAGACATTGTTCGAGAGGACAACCCGTACCATCAACCTCACGCCGACCGGTGCCCAGTACCACGAGACGGTTCGCGACTGTCTGCAGAGTCTGGCTCGGTCCACGGGGGAAATCCGGCAATGGCGCGGGGATCAGCAGGTGACCGTTGCCACCAGCACGGCCATGGCATCGCTCTGGCTTTTACCCAAGGTTGCCGAGTTTCAACGCCAGCATGAAGAGATCGATCTACGGATCATTGCGATCGATCATGTGAAGGACTACGCCAAGCTCGATTGCGATCTGGCGATGTATTACTGCAGTGCCTCGCCGAAAGGCCTGGACGTTACGCCGTTGTTCTCGGAAGAGATTTTCATGGTGTGCAGTCCGTCGTACCTGGCCAAGCATCCCCAGCTGTCTTCGATTGAAGGGCTGGCTTCCTGCACCTGGCTATGGCTTGAGGATTCCCAGCGGGACTGGATCGGCTGGCCGGAATGGTTCAAGCGCCTGGAGCGTGCTCCCGTTGCCCCGAAACACCGGATCAACATCAATAGCTACAGCATGCTGATCCAGTCGGCGATCAGCGGGCAGGGTGTGGCTCTGGCCTGGAATAATCTGGTCGACGAGCCACTGGGCACGGGCGCGCTGGTTCGACCAAACGATCTGGTGCTGCAGACAGACGCCCAGTTTTGTTTGCTGGAACCTCTCAGTACCCGCGGCCCACGACACAGCGTGAAGCTGTTTCGCGACTGGCTGATGGGACTTCCTTCCGTCCAGGGATAAGGCAAGGTCCAGAAAAAGAAAAACGCCGTCAGCGGTTGGCTGGCGGCGTTTTTCATTCAGTAGTCTCTGTGACCTGTCTCCACAGGCCACAGCGCTGGTTTCAGCCGGCTTTTCTGGCGGTCAGCAAGGATTCCCCGGGACCGTCCGGCAAGGGGCCGCCACGTTGCGAGAACGCTTCCCGGGCGTGCTCGGGTCTGGGCAGGCGAGCGGGAGGCAAGTGGGGCAGGTCGCTGAAGGGTTCCGCCCGCAGGCTGCGAATCAGTGTGTAGCTCATGACCATCATCAGGATTGCAATGGGCAGGCCTGCGGCGATACTCGCCATCTGGATGGCCTTGAGCCCTCCCGCCAGCAGCAGTCCCGCCGCGACACCACCTTCCAGCACACACCAGAGCAACCTGATCCAGTTGGGTGGATTGGTGCTTCCCATCGCGTTCAGCGTGCAGAGGACCTGGGTTCCTGCATCGGCCGTGGTCACGAAGTGCACGGCGAGCAGCAGGCAAACGAAGATGGAGAGCGCACCACCGATCACGGGGCCATCCAGTTTTCCGAGCAGGGTAAACATGGCCGCCGTGGGTTCTTTCTTGGTCGCCAGCAGAATCGTGCCGCCTTCGAAGGTGGCCTGTTCCTGAACCTGCTCGGTGCTTGTCGCTGCTTTCTGGAACTGCTGGCGTTCGGTTTGCTCGCTCTTCAACGCGGCGCCACCGAAAACGGACATCCACAGGATGGTGACCAGGGTAGGCACCACCAAAGCACCGACGATGAGCTCGCGAATGGTCCGCCCCTTGGAAATCCGTGCGATGAACAGCCCCACGAATGGCCCCCAGGTCATCCACCATGGCCAATAGAAGGCGGTCCACCAGTTTTGCCATTGGGTGTCTTTCTGCGTGTCCATCCAAAGGCTCAAACCGACCAGGTTCTGCACATAGTCCCCGGTGGATTCGAACATGAGGTTAAGGATGTAACGGGTCGGCCCGATCACCAGGACAATCAGCATCAACAGGATCGACATGTACATGTTGAGTGTCGAAATCCGTTTCATTCCCTTGGACAGGCCTGCCAGGAGTGAGATGGAGGCGATGATCGTGACCACCAGGATGATCGAAAGCTGCAGGCCGATACTGACCGGAACGCCAAACACCTGGTGCAGGCCGGTGTTGATTTGCGCAACGCCCAGACCGAGGGATTGGGACACACCGAAGGCGGTAATCGCCACGCCCATGATGTCCACCACATGGCCAATCCAGCCGTAGATCCGGTCGCCAATCAGTGGGTAGAGCAGGGACCGAAGCGCCAGGGGCAGACCCTTGCGATAGGCGAAGTACGCCAGGCTCAGGCCGATCAAGGTGAAGATCGCCCATGGATGCAGGCCCCAGTGGAACAGGGTGATACGCATGGCCATGCTCGCGGCCTCATCCGTCAGCCCCTTGGAGAACGGGTTGTCGGCGTAGTGCAGCATGGGTTCGGCGACCGACCAGAAAATCAGGCCGATGCCCATGCCCGCACTGAACAGCATGGCGATCCAGGAACCAAAGCTGAACTCCGGCTGGTCGTCGTGGGCGCCCAGTTTCAGGGTGCCGAACCGGCTGACGGAAATGTACAGCAGCAGGCACAGCACAGCGCTCAGCAGTGCCAGGTAGTACCATTTGAAGTTGGTCAGGATGAAGGTCGACGCGGTTTCAAACGCTTTGGCCGCCTGCTCGTTCATGAACGCACAGAACAGCACAAACAGGACCACGGTTGTGATCGAAGCCAAGGTTACATTCGGGTTGAGACCTTTGAGAAGGCCCGATTCTGCACGCATTTTTTTCCCCTTTTATTATTGTTCAAGGGTTGAGGGTTTCGCCGGGTGAGGGGAAGGGCGGTCATTGGCGGATGCCAACGGCCGGTCATCAACTCCTCAGGGTGATCTCGAGGCAGGCTCGGGATGTGGCAACAAAATGGTGGAGACACGGGTCGCCGACAACCCATTTATCCTCATCAATATATGATTTTTGATCATTAATGCCGAAGCGCGTCAAAACGCTAAAAACCCCATCCTTTACTGAACCGTATCAGCAAAGCATGCCGAGCGTATTAATGATCAATAGTCATTAATGCGTGCAACAAAAATCGTTTGTCGAGGCTTCCTCTTCTTGCCGAAACTCGCCGTCATGCAGCAGGCCAGACCTGCCGTGCATTTCCTTTCGTGCCAGCAAGAGAAAACAATAATGACTTCCACGACCGCGACCCGCCTCATCCCGACACACACCCTTGAGACTGTCCTGGCTCCGATCCACGAGGCCCATGGCCTGACCAATGAGTTTTATACCGAGCAACGTTATTTCGACCTGGAGCGCGATCACGTGCTCGGTCGCAACTGGGCGTGCGTCGGTTTCGCCAGCGACCTGCCGGGCAACAGCTACGTCAAGCCGGTGGACTTCATGGGGTTGCCCCTGTTGCTGATGCGTAACCGCGAAGGCCTGGTCCAGGTGTTCCACAACGTGTGCAGTCACCGTGGCGTGAAGCTGGTGCAGCAGGCGGGTGAAGTGCAGGGCGTGATTCGCTGCCCCTACCACTCCTGGACCTACGATCTGAACGGTGGCCTCAAAGGTACGCCTCATGTGGGCGGCATCAATCAGCACAAGGACGAGCGCTTCGCCTGCGAGAAACATGGCCTGAAAGCCTTGCGCAGCGCGATCTGGATGGACATGGTGTTCATCAACCTGTCGGCTGACGCGCCGGACCTGCAAGACCAGCTCGCGCCGCTCACCGAGCGCTGGACCCAATTCCTCGGCACCGACGGCATGGACCTGATGCGCCGCGAGCCCAACAGTGGTGCGGTCAGCATCGAGGTCAACTGCAACTGGAAACTGGCGGTGGAAAACTACTGCGAGGCTTACCACTTGCCATGGGTGCACCCGAGCCTGAACAGCTATTCGCGCCTGGAAGACCACTACAACATCATCTTCGATCAGTTCGCCGGCCAGGGCAGCCATGCCTATAACCTGTCCGACGTCGCCGGCACTCACTTGCCCATGTTCCCGTCCTGGCCGCGGGATCGCCTGCGCACCGCAGAATACGTAGCGTTCTTCCCCAACGTCTTGCTGGGCATTCAGGCCGACCATGCTTTCGCCATGATGCTGGAGCCGATTGCCCCCGGAAAAACCGTCGAACACCTGCGTCTTTTCTACGTCGGCGACGAGGCCCTCGATGACCGTTTCGAAGCGGCGCGTGACGCTGTGATGCAGTCCTGGCGCGTGGTGTTTGCCGAGGACATCGCTTCCGTCGAAGGCATGCAGAAGGGCCGTCACTCTCCCGGCTATGGCGGTGGTGCGTTCTCTCCGGAAATGGATTTGCCGACGCATTTCTTCCACCAGTGGGCGGCGCGTCAGCTTCTCGACTGCGCCGAGAGCGTGTGAGGAGATGAGCATGTATTCGATCCAACCGCACTGGCTGAACTTCATCGACGGCACCTGGACCGACAGTGAGCAGCACATTACCGTCAATAACCCCGGCACGGCGGAACCTGTCGCCACTATCGCCCAGGCTGGAGTGGCCGACGCAGAGCGCGCGCTGCAAGCGGCGCGACGCTGTGCCGACAGTGGTGAGCTGACCCGCGCGCGCCCTGCGCAACGGGTGACCTGGCTGCTGGAAATCGCCGCGCAAATTCGCGCAGTGACTGAAGAGGGCGCGTGGGTCCTGTGTCAGGAAAATGGAAAGAGCCTGCGCGATGCCCGTGACGAGTTCGTCGAGGCGGCGCGCTACTTCGAGTATTACGCCGGCATGGCCGACAAGATCGAAGGCACATCCATTCCCCTGGGTAACGGCTATATGGACTTCACGGTCTACGACCCGATGGGCGTGTCGCTGCAGATCGTGCCGTGGAATTTTCCGGTGTCCATCTGCGCCCGTTCGCTGGCGCCGGCCCTGGCGGCCGGTAACGCGGTGGTGATCAAGTCGCCGGAGATTTCGCCGCTGGGACTGTGTGTGCTGTTGCAGGCCATCGAACGTGCGGGCTTGCCACGGGGGGCGGTCAATCTGATCTGTGGCCGCGGCCGGGAAGTGGGGGCCTACATGGCCGGGCATCGTGAGGTCGACCAGATTGTCTTCACCGGCTCTGTCGCCACGGGGCAGAGCATCCTGCGGGCCGCCGCCGAGCACGCGACTCCCAGCGTCATGGAACTGGGTGGCAAGTCTGCTGCGCTGGTGTTCCCCGATGCCGATCGCGAACAACTGCTGGCCAGCGTGCGCAACGGCATCTTCTTCAATGCCGGTCAGGTGTGCTCGGCGATGTCGCGCCTGCTGGTGCATCGTTCGCTGTATGACGAGGTGGTCGCTGATGTGGTGGCGATGGCCGAGAGCCTGAGCATCGGCCGTGGCCAGGACAATCCGGACCTGACGCCGGTGATTTGCGCCAGTCAGCTTCAGGGCATCGAGGCCATCTGCCGGCGTGCCGAGGAGGAGGGGGCCGTGGTCGCCACCGGCGGTGAGGCGATCAGCGGGCTGCGGGGGCATTTCATGGCGCCGACGGTGTTCCGAGACGTTACCGCGCACATGGATATTGCCCAGACCGAAGTCTTCGGCCCGGTCCTGGCGGTCATTGCCTTCGATACCGAGGAGGAGGCCATTCGCATTGCCAATGGCACTGAATTTGGCCTGGTCGCCGGTGTGTTCACTCAAGACCTCAATCGCGCCCTGCGTTGTGCGCGGCGACTGTGTGCGGGTCAGGTGTTCATCAACGAGTGGTACGCCGGCGGCATCGAAACGCCCTTTGGCGGCGTAGGCCTCTCCGGTTTCGGTCGGGAGAAGGGCCAGGAAGCGCTCTACAGCTACGTCAGGACCAAGAACCTGGCCGTGCGCATCTCGGGCGAGTGAGGAGGCATCAGCATGAAAAAGTGGCTCTGCATTATCTGTGGCCTGATTTATGACGAAGCTCTGGGTTGGCCCGACGACGGCATCGCTGCCGGGACCCGCTGGGAAGATGTGCCGCCAGACTGGCTGTGCCCCGAGTGCAAGGTCGGCAAGTCCGATTTCGAGATGATCGAAATCAGCGAGCCGGTCAAGGTCGCGGCCGTTGCCCCGGTTGTTGTGAAGCAGGCCATGGTTGACGTTTCACCGGCCCAGCCAGTGGTCATCATCGGCAGCGGACATGCCGGCTACGGCCTGGCTCAGGCGCTGCGCAAGGCCAACCCGCAACTCGATGTCCGGGTACTGACCCAGGACTGTGGGCATCTCTATTCCAAGCCGGCGCTGTCCATCGCGCTGGCCCAAGGTCGCAGCGCCGCGGGCCTGGCGACGGAAAGCCCGATGGCGCTGGAACAGCGATTGGGCATCCGGATTCATAGCCACTGCCGTGTCGAGCGAATCGACGTTGTGGCGCGACGACTGCATACCAATCTGGGCGAGATGCAGTACGGCCAGCTGGTATTGGCCAGCGGGGCTTCGCCGCTGCGCCTGCCCATCGAAGGTTGTGCCGATGCATTGCTGAGCGTCAACAACCTGCAGGATTACCGCGCGTTCCGTGAGCGCCTCGACGGTGTGCGCAGCGTTGCGGTGCTGGGGGACGGATTGATTGGCTGTGAGTTCGCCAACGACCTGGCGAGCAGCGGCTATCAGGTTCGGGTCATCGGTCTGGGCAAATGGCCGATGGAGCGCCTGTTGCCGGAACCGGCGGGCCTGCAACTGCAACAGGCGTTGTCCGGTCTTGGCGTGCATTGGCATTTGCGCACGACCTTGCAACGTATCGAACAGGGCGCGAACGGCTATCGGCTGGAACTGGCCGATGGTCAGCACTTCGATGCGGATCTGGTGGTGTCGGCAGTCGGCCTGCGGCCTAACGTGGAGCTGGCGCAAGCCGCGGGCCTTGAGTGCGGGCGAGGTATCAAGGTGGATGCGCACCTGCAGACCTCGCAAAGCGGTATCTATGCCTTGGGCGATTGCATCGAGGTGAATGGGCAACTGCTGCCTTACCTCGCGCCGATCAATGAGGGCATACGCGCCCTGGCCAGGACTTTGTCCGGGCAGCCGACGCCAGTGAGCTATCCACTTGCGCCTGTGACGGTGAAGACACCGGCGGCCCCTTTGTGTTTGCTCCCGCCACCCGTCGATTGTGCCGGGCAATGGCACTGCGACGCGACCGGGGACGGACTCAGCGCAGCCTTTCGCGACAACGATGGCGCCTTGCGCGGCTTCGTCCTGCTCGGGCGGCAGGCCCAACAAAAACGCAATGCCTGGCTGCAGAACTGCCAGGACACCCCACAGCATGTGGCTTGAGAATTGACCAATGAACAGTATCGTTAACCTGCCTCATGATGACCACAGTTGTGGCTGGTACGCCGCACTGCCCGAACCGCGTCCGGCCAAGCGCCTGACCGGTGAACAAAAGGCCGATTACGTGGTGATCGGTGCCGGCTTCGCCGGTCTCGCCGCTGCACGCCGGTTGGCTGAGCATATGCCACAGTCGCGCATTCTCCTGGTCGATGCCCAGCGTGTCGGTTATGGGGCATCAGGGCGTAACTCCGGTTTCGTCATCGATCTGCCGCACAAGTTTGCCCTGGAGCATCCTGACCCACAGCACAAGCAACGCCTGCTGGGGCTTAACCGCGCAGCCATCGATCAACTGCAAACCCTGATCGGTCGCCACGCCATCAATTGTCAATGGTCCCATGCCGGCAAGTACCAGGGGGCGGTGGGCGAGCGTGGCCTGGCCTACCTCGACCATTTCGAGAAACTGCTGGCCGACCTGGGTGAGCCTTATCGCCAGGTGGAACGCCAGGAACTGGCCGGCGTACTCGGGACCGACTACTACAGCCGCGCCATTTTCACCCCCGGTTGCTATCTCATGCAGCCGGCGGCACTGGTGCGCGGCCTGGGCGCGTCACTGCCACAGAACGTTGAAGTCCTCGAGGAATCGCCCATCCAGCGTCTGGAGAAGGACGCCGGCGGGAACTGGATCCTGGTCGGTAAAGAGGGTTTGATCCGCACGCCGAAAGTGCTGCTGGGTACCAGCATCTTCACCCAGGAGTTTGGTTACTTGCGCAATCGGCTGCTGCCGGTGATGACATTTGCCAGTTGGACGCGCCCGCTCACCGACGCCGAGATGGCCTCTGTTGGCGTCCAGGCCGACTGGGGGCTGACACCGGCCGACCACGCCGGCACCACGGTGAGGATGACCCAGGATCGTCGTCTCATCATCCGCAATACCTACAAGCACGTTCCACGCTACGGGCGCAGCATCAATGATTCGATCCGCCTGAAAGTCCGCGAGGATCATTGCGCGGCTTTTCACGCCCGTTATCCGCAACTTGCCCATGTTCCCTTCACACACACCTGGGGCGGGGTCTACGCGATCTCGCGCAACTTCACCAACTTCTTCGGCAAGCTCGACGACGGCGTTTTCGCGACGGCTTGTGACAACGGGGTTGGGGCTGCATGGGGCACCATCTCCGGGACATTGCTGGCGGATAAAGTAGTGGGCGCCGACTCTCAGCGTCTGGATGACATCCAGTCCGTGACGGGCATGCCTTCGCGCAATCCGCCGGAACCGTTCCTGGGGCTGGGCGTGCGTTCACGTATCCGCTGGGCGGCGTGGAACAGCAGGCGCGAACTATGACCCAGGTGCCTGCTGACAGAAAGCCGGTGATGCTGGTCGACCACCGGGACCTGGACTTTGTGCATCGCGGCGGCCCCCCGGGGGGCGCCAGCGTTGCCCGTGCCCTGAGCAATGACGTGTCGCCTCATCTGGGGATTGGCTTTGCGCGGTGGGAAGGCGCGGAGGTCGCCTGGACCTTGCTCTATGACGAAGTCATTTTCGTCATTGAAGGCTGTTTCGAACTGAGAGCGAACGGTGAACTGTACCGGGTGACGCCAGGGCAATTGCTCTGGATACCCGAAGGCACCGAGCTCGTCTATGGCGGACACGCACTGTTTGGCTATGTCGTGCATCCCGGAGACTGGAAGCAACGTCACGGCCTCGTCTGATCGGGAAAACTGAGCATGTTTGCGCTGACCAAGGTATTTGCAACGATTTACGCTGCAGCTCTGCTTATGCAGTTGGGGTCCAGCCTGCTGATGACGTATCTGGCCTTGCGCCTGGACGCCGCCGGCGTCGCAGAGTTCTGGGGCGGTGCGCTCATGGCGGCCAATGCGCTGGGAATGGTACTCGGAGGCCGGATCGGGTACTGGCTGATTGGCCGGATCTCGCATGTGCGGGCCTTCGTGGTCAGTGCGGGGGTGATTGTCACGGCGGTACTCAGCCACCAATTGAGCGACTCGCTGACGCTATGGCTGGCGCTGAGGTTTGTGGTCGGTGTAGCGATGATGTGCCAACTGATGGTCATCGAAAGCTGGCTCAACGACTGTGCGCCGAGTGATCGTCGTGGCGGCGCCATGTCGCTGTACATGGTGGCCAGCTACGTGGGGATGATGCTGGGACAACTGCTGCTGGGCCTGGGCAATGGGCTCGACACCCTGGTGTTGTCCGGTGTGGCCATCGCCTTTGCCATCGGCCTGGTGCCGATGGCCATGCACCGGGGCATGCAGCCCAGTCCGATCAGCCAGGACCGAGTCAGCTTCATGCTATATGTCCGTCGTCTGCCGCAGTCGTTGGGCACTGTCCTGGCGTCGGGATTGCTCAATGGCTGCTTCTATGGATTGACCCCGATCTTCGCGGCGCAATCGGGTTTCACCCCTGCACAGGTTGGCCAGTTCATGGCCCTGAGCATTGCGGCCGGACTGTTTGCGCAATTGCCGCTGGGCAAGCTGTCGGACCGTTTTTCCCGCGTTGGCCTGATTCGCCTGACTGCCGTCCTGCTTTGCATCGCTTACCTGCCCTTGGCCTTTTTGCAGGCACCGGGACAGGGCTGGGTCATGCTGGCGGGCGCCGTGATAGGTTTCCTGCAGTTCTGCCTGTACCCATTGGGCGTTGTTCATGCCAATGACAATCTGGAGCCCCAACTGCGTGTATCGGTGGCGGGGGTGTTATTGGTGACGTTCGGTATCGGCGCAACCATCGGGCCATTGGTGGCAGGTGCATTGATGGAGCATTTGGGACGGCAAGCCCTCTATCTGTTTGCCATTGGCGTGGCGGCGCTGGTTGCTTGCCTGGTCAGTGACAGGCAACGCGTTCCAGTGGCTGTCGTGCAAGTTCCGTGAGGGGGGAGTGAACGGCGATTGTTCATAGAGGATCTCCACTGTAACTGTGGCGAGGGAGCTTGCTCCCGCTGGGGCGCGAAGCGGCCCTGAAAATGGGACTGCTGCGCAGTCCAGCGGGAGCAAGCTCCCTCGCCACAGGTTGCTTATTGTTCGCTCCATCTCTTTGTAGACCGTACTTTACGACCCGGTACGCCTCAGGCTGCCATATGGGTTGCAGCCCATTCCTTTTTGCAACTGGCTTTCATCGCTTCCATTTGCTCGCCGAGGTCGTCCAGCCTGGATTTTCCCAATAGCTTTTTCGCCTGAGGAAACATTTCGGTTTCCTCCTCTTCTATGTGGTGCTCAAGCAGCTCTTTGACGACCTTCACTCGCCCGGCAAATTCCGGCGTGCCCGGATCAGTCTGCTTCAGATCCGGTAATACCAGCGAGTCGACGGTGCGATGTTCTTCCTTCGCCTCGAAGTACATCACGTCCTGCTCCTTGGTCCCTGCCTCCTTGAAGGCTGGATAGAGGATTTCTTCTTCCAGTTTGGTATGGATGGAAATCTCCATCTCCAGCTTATCCAGAAGGTCAGTGCGTTTCTTGATCGCTTTATCAGTCGACTCGCTCAATTGAGCAAGAATGGCTTTCACGGTTTGATGATCGGCTTTCAGAAGGTCAATCGCGTTCATGTTGGCTGCCTCAGCTAGCGTGGAATTGAGCCTCAACGGGGTGTGGCATTGAGGCGTCCCGGTAGCTATCGCATTTCCTGTGCCAAGGGAATCGGCCAGCCAATACGCCGGTAAACAAGGACTTGCGATCCGTGTTCATCCACTGGTGCGTGCAGTCTGCAAGAAAGTGCGATTTGAGCATTGCAGATAGCAGAGGTGATTCACGGTAGGGGCGGGTGCAAAAGGTAGAGCGGTCTGATGAAACCGGACACCTCGCAGTAACGCGTAGTATCTGTGACGTTATTGCTGCAACCTGTGCATTAATGATCTGCAATCAACCTACCTTGTTCGTCAGGAGATCAGTACTCACACTGGCAGCACTTGTGTGAAGGCAGCTTCCGATTGAAGGGGAAATGACCATGGTCTCTGTGATTCGATTCAACCAGTTTGGCAATCCTGAAGTACTGAACCTGGAGACATTGAGCGAACAATCGCCAGGACCCGGCGAAGTCTGGCTTGAGCAGGCAGCCATTGGGGTCAACTTCCTCGACGTGACCCAACGCAAGGGCGCGGTGCCCGTTGCGTTGCCATCCGGACTGGGGTTGGAGGGCGCTGGGCGTGTTGCCGTTGTGGGTGCGGGTGTCAGCAACGTGCGAGTTGGAGATCGCGTCGCTTATGCCACCGGTCCTGTTGGCTCCTATGCTTCGGCCCGGCTTTTTCCGGCTGAGCGGCTGGTCAGGATTCCGGATGCATTGTCGTTTGCTGATGCAGCAGCCGTCATGTTCAAGGGCATCACTGCGCAGTACCTGTTGAAGGCCACCTATCCCGTGGGGCAGGGCACAACCATACTTCTCTACGGTGTAGCGGGTGGGCTGGGGGAAATCATGGTGCCGTGGGCCAAGCACTTGGGTGCGACGGTAATCGGCGTCGTATCAAAGCCGGCCAGTGTCGAAAAAGCTCAAGCGTTGGGCTGCGATGAAGTCCTGGTGTTTGACGCTGACAACCTGGCATCGCAGGTCGCTCGTTTCACCGAGGGCAGAAAGGTCGACGTTGTCTATGACCCCATAGGGCGCGCTTCCTTCCAGGCTTCTCTGGACTGTCTGCGACCACGGGGTCTGATGGTGTCGTTTGGCGCTTCCTCCGGGGCGCCTTCAGCCGTGGAGCTGTCCACGCTCAACGCCAAAGGCTCGTTGTTCCTGACACGTCCTTCGTTGGCCGCCCATACGGCGAGCGCCTCTGAGTACCAGGAGCGCGCACAGGATGTGTTGGCCGCCATAGGTGCGGGTATCATCAAGCCCCGGATCTGGGCAAGCTACTCGCTGGCTGACGCAGCGCTGGCACATGCCGACCTGGAGTCGGGGCGTTCATCGGGAGCGATCATTCTAAAACCATGAATATTGATGTTCTGACCAGTCAGTCCAGTGACGAGATCGCTGCGTTTCTGGCCGTTGCTTCGCAAGGCTCGTTTGTCGGTGCGGGTCGGCTATTGCAGCGACACCCGACGGTCGTCTCGAAACGACTCGCCGCCATGGAAAAGCGCCTCGGCGTTCGGCTCGTGGAGCGCTCAACCCGGCAGGTGCGAATCACTGAAGCCGGTGCCCAACTGGAGCAACGCCTTCGCTCTGCCATCGAGCTGATGAATGAAGCGCAGCAGCAAGCGGCGAAGGGCGCCAGCGAAGTTCGAGGTACTTTGCGCCTTGCATTACCGGCAGCGATGGGACGGCGTTGGCTAGGTCCGATGCTGCCGGAGTTTCTCGAGCTTTATCCTCATGTCTCGATCCTCGCAGATTACAGTGAGCGTCTGGTGGACATCATTGATGAGGGTTTTGACGCTGCCATACGGATCGGCGAGTTGGAAGACAGCCGGTTGATCGCCAAAAAGCTGAGCGACCATCGCCGGATTCTGTGCGCTTCGCCGGCTTACATCCGAAAGCACGGATTGCCCGAAACGCCACAGGACCTGATCAAGCACAATTGCCTGCGCTTCAGTGGCCTTGCGTCTTTTCCGCAGTGGCGACTCCATCGCGGCAACGAACTTCAGACGATTACACCCAAAGGAAACCTGACAGCCAATGACAGTGAGTCATTGCTGGCGGCCGCCCGCGCCGATGCGGGAATACTAGGGGCCGGTGACTGGTTGATGAGTCGTGATATCGCGGCCGGAAGGTTGTTGCGTGTCCTTGCGGATTGGCAATTGGACACTGCCGGTGGGGTCTATCTGGTCAGGCCATCGGCCAAATTCCCCACGGCCGTGGTGGTTGCCTTCAAACAATGGATCGAATCAAGGTTTGTTCCTGCACCGCCGTGGGGTATTTGAACCGGCTGTAGCGGTGCATATCGTACTCGGACCTCCAGGCCCGGCCTTACAGCGAAGCGTTGAGTTCGTCGATCAGGCTTTCACGATGTTTCAACGCTGAAACGGACGCCTCGCCGAGCTTGCTGGCAACGGCACTCAACAACGCCTGCGCCAGCAACATGTGGATTGCACGCCAACGATCAAGCAAAACTCCGCAGTTTTGCTAAATCTCGCGTCGGTGATGAGCCGAATTGACGACTATATTCGCGACTGAACTGCGATGGGCTTTCATATCCGACTTGAAATCCAGCGGCTGCGACGTCAAGGCCTTCAGCGATCATGAGGCGTCGCGCTTCGTGTAGACGAAGTTGCTTCTGATATTGCAGAGGGCTCATGGCCGTTATGGATTTGAACCTGTGGTGGAGCGTCGAGGTGCTCAGATTGACGAGTTTCGCTAGCGAATCGATTTGAAGGGGTTTTGAGTAGTTTCCGTTAAGCCACTCAATTGCTCGTGTTACGCGATGCGCCTGGCTGTCGACGATCGCAATCTCGTGCAGCCTCTGGCCCTGTTGGCCACGCAAGAGTCGATAGAATATTTCTCGAATGGCTAACGGCGCCAGAGTGGGAATATTCTCCGGGCTTTCCAGCAGTCTCACGAGGCGGAGCATTGCGTCGAGTAACGACGTGTCTATTTTATCGAGGAAAAGACCACGGTTATGCGCACCATTGGGCACGCCGATCGGACTTGCATCGGCGATCAGTTGCGTAATTTCGCAGGGATCAATATCCAGGCGGATGCATAGGTATGGCGCCTCGGGAGAAGCTTCAATCACTTGCCCCGCTAAAGGCAGCGTCACGGAAACGACGAGATAATTCAGCGGATCATAGACGTAACCTTCATCACGCAGTCGAACCTCTTTACGACCTTGAACAACAATACATAGACCTGGTTTATGGATTGTGTGAATCGCATCTGTAGGGGCATCACTTCTGATGAAGTGAAGCGGGGGCACTGCCGTCTCGAATACACCATACTCGGGCGCAAAACGTTGAATGATGGACGCCAGCTCGGTTCGACGTTGCGTAATTTCGGCATCGGACTGGATCAAGGGAAACTCCTCAAGAGTTGATCACGCGTGGCGAGAGTCGGGGCGTTTTTTCGGCAGTACAGCTTTATTAAATATCAAAAAGCCCAGCTATTGCCGGGCTTTTTGACGGTTTTGATTATGTGTTAGCCAACTTGTTGCATTCCTGGTGTGCGATCCGAGCCGCCTTCGGCAACGCGCTTCCCAAGGATACGGTCAGAACCATCCTGAGCAACGAAGGGTCGCATTGCCTCTTTGCATTGCTGAGCTTCGTTCACTGGCGGCCTGGCGGTCGTGCTTTCCAACGCAAATGCGCTCAGGCTAAGCGCTGTGAAGGTCGCGAGAACGAAGATTTTGTTTGAAGTTTTCATGGCAATGACTCCGGTAATTTGAGTGTCTGGTACCGGTAGGTCAGGGCAACGTTTTTTGCACTGAGTTCCGGTTGCAGGCGAGGTGTTCTCTCTGCCTGTGTCCAGACTACGGTGCCGCTGTTTTTTACGTTATTCGGTTCCTGTGAGCTTTTTGCACAATCCTGCACCGTGATACCGGAGCAACTAATTTTTTAGCTGTAGATGCGTTCGTAGCAGCCAATTGCCTGGTGCGTGATTCACATCATGATGAGCAGTGACGTCGGTGAGCAGACACGACTTGCCTAAAGCTCCCGCAGAGCAGGCCGTCAGTGTTACTTGACGGCCTGCGTTTGCATTTCTCTGACTACAGGTGCTCAACCAATGGCACCTGGGTCAAACGCGTTTCATTGCATTGGCACGTTAAGGCACCAACTGAACATCAACTGTATTGACTTGCCGAACCAGCAGACAGTTTGTGCTTCCTGGAATGGGTCAAGCGGTAGGCAATTGCCAACCAGATGAACCACCCCGGCATGACCATTAAAGCGATACGGGTGTCAGGTCTGAGTGCCAGCAGGCAAAGAACAAAGCCCAGGAACGCCAGGGAGAACCAGGCCATCGGTACGCCGCCAGGCATCTTGTAGGTCGATTGCGCATGCAAGTCGGGACGGCTTTTGCGATAGGCAATGTACGATGCAAGGATGGTTGACCAGGTGAAAATCACCAGGATCGCCGACACGGTAGAGACGATCGTAAACGCGGTCATGACTTGCGGAACGATGAACAGCAACAGCACACCCACCAGCATCAACAGTGTGGTGAACGCCAGGCTCAGCAGCGGCACGCTATTGCCCGACAACCGTCGAAAAATCCCTGGCGCATTGTCGTGACTGGCCAGCCCGAACAGCATGCGGCTGGATGAAAACACGCCACTGTTGGCCGATGAGGCCGCAGACGTCAGCACCACAAAGTTGACGATACCGGCTGCCGCGGGAAACCCTGCAACCAGAAACAGTTCGACGAAGGGGCTCTTGTTGGGCGAAACCTGTTGCCAGGAAGTCACTGCAATGATGCAGGCCAGCGCCAGTACATAAAACAGGATGATTCTCAGCGGAATCGAGTTGATGGCTTTAGGCAGGGTCTTCTCGGGGGAACGGGTTTCGGCGGCGGCAGTGCCGATCAGCTCGGTGCCGGCAAATGAGAAGATTGCCATCTGGAAACCGGCGAAGAAACCTAACAGGCCGTTGGGGAAGGCTGCCTGTTTATCCAGCAGGTGGTTCAGGGATGCAGTGACGCCATTGGGTGAGACAAAGGAACTGGCAATCATCACCATGCTGACGCCGATCAGGGTGACGACAGCAATAATCTTGATGATCGCGAACCAGAACTCCACTTCACCGAAAAGCCTGACGGTCAGCACGTTCAAGGCGAACAGCGTCAGTAGCATGCCGATGGCCGGTATCCAGGCGGGTACATCGGGGAACCAGTACTGAAAGAATCCGCCGACCACGACGGCGTCGCCCACCACCGCGACGCTCCAGCTCAGCCAGTATGACCAGCCGAGGAAGAACGCCGCTCGCGGACCAAGGTAGGCACCGGCAAAGTCCGCGAAGCTTTTGAAGTTCAAGTTGGAGAGCAACAGTTCGCCCATGGCGCGCATGACGAAGTAAACGAACAGGCCGATGATCATGTAGATGAGGATGATCGACGTGCCGGAGAGGGCGATGATCTTCCCGGAGCCCATGAACAGGCCTGTCCCGATGGCGCCTCCCATGGCCATTAACTGAATGTGACGGTTGCTGAGGGTGCGCTGCAGCGCGGGCTGTTCAGGCAGCCCGGACGGAATCGATTTCATTACAAAACCTCTTGATTTTATGTTTTTGAGTTTTGGCAGAAAAGTGGGTGTCGAGGGTTCTTGTTTGGGATGCAACGGCTAGTGACGGTGCTGGTTTGCGGGTGGCAGGGTGGGCAGGGGGCGAGCCTCCGGGCTACTTGCACAGGGGCACCCCCTTTGGGTTATCAGCGGACTGTGCGCAGCCGCGAAGGTGCGATGGCCGGCGACTGATCGAGCAACTGGTAGAGATTTTTTATGTTGGCCGGTGTCGGCACGAGGTGGATGCGCTCGCCGATGGCATGCTCGCGCGCCAGGTCGTGCACGTAGCGCAGTGACGAAAAGTCTTCCAGGGCAAAACCCACCGAATCGAAAACGGTGACCTGTGCGTCGCTCTCGCGCCCCGGTACTTCGCCCAGAACAATCCGGAAGAACTCGACGACGGGAAAGTCGGCCTCCAGTTGTTGAATATCGCCTTCAATCCGGGTCTGAGGTTCAAACTCAACGATGACCCGGGCATTGCGCAGGATGTCGGCGTGCAGTTCGGTTTTCCCCGGGCAGTCACCGCCGACGGCATTGATATGCATGCCGGGCTCGATCATCTCGGGCGTCAGGATCGTTGCGTAGGCTTTGTCTGCGGTGACGGTGGTGACGATATGCGCGCCCTTGACCGCTTCCTGCACCGAACTGGCCAGGATCACCTCGATATCCGGGAATGCGGACAGGTTGTGTTTCAACTTGAGCGAGGCGTCACGGTCGATATCGAATATGCGCAGTTCCTTGATGGACAGCATTTCATGGAAGGCGAGGGCCTGAAATTCGCTCTGGGCGCCATTGCCGATGATTGCCATGATGCTTGCATCCGGGCGCGCCAGGGACTTCGCGACCAGGGCAGAGGTAGCGGCGGTGCGCACTGCGGTGGTCAGCGTCAGTTCACTGAGCAGGGTTGGATAGCCACTGTGGACATCGGCCAGGACACCGAAGGCCATGACCGTCAGCAAGTTGCTTTGACCGTTTTCCGGGTGACCATTGACGTATTTGAACGAGTACTGCTGACCATCATCGGTCGGCATCAACTCGATCACACCGTCGGCCGAGTGGTTGGCGGTGCGCGGCGACTTGTCAAACTGCGCCCAGCGTGAATAGTCAGCTTCGATGTAGACGGCCATCTCGCGGATTGCCCGACGGATTCCCACGCTAGCGAACAAGCGTGCGGCATGATCGACGTCTATAAAAAGAGTCATGTTGTTATTCTCCGGTTCAGTAATGGCAACGTTGTGGGGCAGGGGATGACTCAGGCGCGCTTGCTCTCGTAACCATGCAGCACGTTGACCGCATTGATCCCGATTTCATCGACCATGTAGCCGCCCTCCATCACGAACAGGGTCGGGCAGCCCACACCCGCTATCAGCTCGCCGATGCCGATGAAGTCTTCGCTTTCCAGCAGGAAGTGGCTGATGGGGTCGTCCTTGAACGTGTCGACGCCCAGTGAAATGACCAGCACTTCAGGGGCGAACTGCTGAAGTTTTTTGCAGGCGTGGAGCAGGGCGTTGCGGTAGCTTTCCCAGGTGGTGTTCTTCGGCAGCGGATAGTTCAGGTTGTAACCTTCGCCGTGCCCCGCGCCGACTTCGTGGCTGTAGCCCGAGTAGTACGGATAGGACACCGCAGGTTCGCCGTGCAGCGAGACAAACATGACGTCGCTGCGCCCGTAGAAAATGTTCTGCGTGCCGTTGCCGTGATGAAAGTCGACGTCCAGTACCGCAACACGCCGGGCGCCTTGGGTAATGGCCTGCTGTGCGGCAATGGCGGCGTTGTTCAGATAGCAGTAGCCGCCCATGTATTCACGCGCTGCGTGATGGCCGGGCGGGCGGCACAGGGCGAAGGCACTGTCGTGGCCTTCATCGATCAGCGCGAGACCGGTGAGGGCGATATCGGCACTGGTTTTTACCGCTTGCCAGGTCGTGGCGGTAATGGGCGAGCCGGCGTCCATCGCATAGAAACCGAGCTTGCCGTCGATGAAAGTCGGTACTTGTTCGCTGGCCAGATCCCGCACCGGCCATACCAGTGGCAGGGCATCATGAGTACGTCCGGTTGCACACCATTCTGTCCAGGCGCTTTCCAGAAAGCTGACATAGCGCTCGCTGTGTGCGTTGACGTAGCACGAGCGGTCAAACACACGCGGTTCGACGATCTGGCCAAGGCCTACCTGCTTGACTCGACTATGGACAGTGTCGGCTCGGCTGGGCTGTTCGAAGGACAGCTTGAGCACGCCATCTTTCAATTCGGTACCGTGGTGCAAGCGGTGAGAATCACTGAAAACTGTAAACATTCTGCGCATCCGTTATTGTGAGCCAGTGCAAATATTCTGTTCTGGCCGGGATGCGATTTCTTTGCTTTGTTTTCGCGGTTGTGCAGATTGTTCGGGCGTTTTTACTCAGGAATGGCGTAATGCAGAAAAAATCATCCAAACGCATCAGTCTCGACGAGACCGACCTGGCGATACTCACGTTGCTGCAGGAAGATGCGAGCATTTCCAACGCCGAGCTCAGCGAGCGCTTGTCGTTAAGCCTGACGCCTTGCTGGCGACGCCGTAAAAGAATGGAGGAAGCGGGTGTCATCAAGGGCTATCAGGCCAACCTCGATCGACGCATGCTGGGACTGGACATCATGGCGTTCGTGCACATCCGTTTTTCCACCCACGCCGATCACGCTCCGGACGCCTTCGAAGCCGTGATCGCGCAACTGCCCGAAGTGCTGTCCTGTCACAAGATCACCGGTGATTCCGATTACGTGCTGCAAGTGCTGGCAGAGGATCTTGATAGCTACAGTGACTTTATCGAGCAGGTGCTGAGGCGTCAGGTGGGAATTGCGTCAATTCAGTCCAGCCTGGCTTTGCGCGAGGTCAAGACCAGTAGTCGAATTGCGATTCCCAAGTTGAGCAAGGATTGAGAGGACAGGGGCAGAACGACTATTCAGCGTTTGGGCAAAAATGGACCTCGCAATTCTACTGGTCCAATCCATGTGGTGACTGTGTATGGGTTCAGGGTTGCGCCTGGCAGCCTAAGGGGCCGCCAGGTGAATGCCTTGAATTAAGCCCGTAGCCTTACATCGTTAGCTTCTGAAGGTAGCAGCAACGAAAACAGGTCCTTCGGATCCTGCAGCTCCGGCACCAGCTGAATATCGCTGCCAATGTTGAGCGTTTTTGCAACATCCAGCACATAGCGCAAGGCGGAGTAATCCTCGATGGCGAAGCCGACCGAGTCGAACAAGGTGACTTGCTCGGCATGCTGGCGACCCGGGGTCTGACCAGTGACGACTTTCCAGAACTCGATAACCGGAGAGTCGGCGGGCATCTGCTGAATTTCTCCTTCAATTCGGCTTTGCGGCTCGTACTCAACCATGACTCGTGCACGTTCCACGATGTCCCGGTGCAATTCGGTCTTGCCGGGGCAGTCGCCGCCCACGGCGTTGAGGTGCATTCCAGGCTCGATCATCTCTGGCGTCAAAATGGTTGCGTAGGCCTTGTCGGCCGTGACCGTGGTCACGATATCGGCACCCCGTACCGCTTCTGCGACGGTTTTGGCAACACTCACCTGTATGGCAGGGTAGGCCCGCAGGTTGGCGACCAGTTTCGCCGTTGCCGCTGGATCGATGTCGTAGAGACTGATTTCAGTAATGCCGAGCAATGTATGGAATGCCAGGGCCTGGAATTCGCTCTGTGAGCCGTTGCCGATCAGCGCCATTCGGCGACTGTCCGGTCGGGCGAGGTAGCGGGCCGCGAGCGCAGAGGTGGCGGCGGTGCGAATGGCGGTCGTCAGCGTCATTTCACTCAGTAACACAGGCTTGCCGGTATCGACGTCTCCCAGTGCCCCGAACGCCATGACCGTCAGCATGCCATTGTGGGTGTTCTTTGGATGTCCATTGACGTACTTGAAGGCGTAGAGCGAGGCATCAGACACGGGCATCAACTCGATGACACCCTCCGGCGAGTGGTTCGCCAGGCGCGCGCATTTTTCGAAATCCGGCCAGCGTACGTAGTCTTGACGGATGTATTCGGCCATTTCGATCAGGCAGCGAGGCAAGCCTTTTTCCCGGACGAGAAGGCTCAGATCATTTACGTCAATGTAACGGGTCATATTGGGTTCCTTTACGCGTCTTTTTAGTGGGCCGGTCTGGACGACCTGAGGTGGTCCATGCAGTTGCAACGGACTTATTGTCGAGGCAATGGCGAGAAGATTTCGGCCAATACCGACCCTGGATACAGCCAGAGAAGTCGAAAACAGGCCGCGCACAGCGGAATCGGCGAGGCACCCTTTACGACTCATCGTTATGCAGATGAAGCCCGCCTCAAAGGCAATCGCATTGGCTGTGGTGCTCCCATCAAGTGGAGAAGCAGTCACTTGCAGCTGACGACAGAATCGGCTGTGAACCCCCTTCGTTCAGCACAGGCACGCTGTTTGAACAGGGGGTTACGACACCAGCACCCTCCCGGCAATTGGCATTCTGGCGGTCCGTTTCAAGCACTTGTCGTTCGCTGCTTGAGATGGAGTGCAACTCCGACGACTGGTGCTTCCAGTCGATAACAACAACAAAAACGGCTGCGGTGAAGTCCGCATCGACTCTCTGCCCCTGTCAAAAAGTGTGGTCCGACGCAGGCGCCGGATCGCGATAAATCCAAATAATCCGGGACTCAAGAACATGAACATCAAATGGCTGACTTTGCCGGCACTCGCGTTGCTGTGCTGCACCACGGGCGCCAGTGCCAAGGAATGGAAGGAGCTGCGATTTGGCGTCAACCCAAGCTACCCACCCTTTGAATCCACCACGGCCGATGGCGGTGTACAGGGATTCGGTGTGGATCTGGGCAATGCGATCTGTTCCGAGCTGAAGCTCACCTGCGTGTGGGTCAGCAATGATTTCGACGGACTGATCCCGGGGCTCAAGGCTAGCAAGTTCGATGCCATCGAATCGTCGATGACCGTGACCGACGCGCGCAGAAAACAGATCGACTTTACCGATCGCCTGTACGCCGGACCGACCGCCATCGTAACCCGCAAGGATTCCGGTCTGCTGCCGACCGCCGAGTCGCTGCGCGGCAAAACCATCGGCTACATGCAGGGCACGATTCAGGAAACCTACGCCAAGGCCAAGCTGGCGCCGGGCGGGGTGAAACTGCGGGCCTATCAGAATCAGGATCAGGTCTATGCCGACCTGGTATTTGGCCGTCTCGATGCGTCGATCCAGGACAAGCTGCAAGCGCAGATGAGTTTCCTGACCTCGCCACAAGGGGCGGACTTCCAGAACAGTGAAGGCATCAGCGACCCGTTGGTGCCGTCGGAAATCGCCATTGGTGTGCGCAAGGACAACGAAGAGCTCAAGGGCATGCTCAATGCCGCCATCAAGGCCCTGCACGACAAGGGTATCTACGCGCAGATCCAGCAGAAACACTTCGGTGACCTGGACCTCTACAACAACTGATCCTCGCGCCGCGGTCGCTGTGTTGCAGCGACCGCGGCGCATCAAGACAGGTGACTGGCGTGAACTCCTTCCTGAATATTCCGGGGCTCGATCTTTCGGCCCTGCAAGGCTTTGGCCCTCTGTTGCTGCACGGCACCTGGGTCACCCTCAAACTGTCGGCGCTCGCGCTTGTGGTGAGCATGGCGCTGGGGCTGCTCGGCGCGGCGGCCAAGCTGTCGCCGCTGAAGCTGTTGAGTCTGCCGGCGACCGTTTACACGACACTGATCCGTGGCGTGCCCGACCTGGTGTTGATGCTGCTGATTTTCTACAGCCTGCAAGGCTGGCTCAGCGCCCTGACCGAGGCCATGGGCTGGCCCTATATGGAAATCGACCCATTCGTGGCCGGCATCATCACCCTGGGTTTTATCTACGGTGCGTATTTCACCGAGACCTTTCGCGGGGCGATTCTCAGTGTGCCGCGCGGCCAGCAGGAAGCCGCCGCGTGCTTTGGCCTGAACCGTTGGCAGCGATTTCGTTTCGTGGTGTTCCCGCAAATGATGCGTTTCGCCTTGCCGAGCCTTGGCAACAACTGGCTGGTGCTGCTCAAGGCCACGGCGCTGGTGTCGATCATCGGTTTGTCGGACCTGGTCAAAGTCGCGCAGGAGGCCGGCAAAAGTACGTTCAACATGCTTGATTTCCTGCTGTTGGCCGCCGGGCTCTACCTGCTGATCACCAGCGCTTCGAACTATGTCTTGCGCGTGCTGGAACGGCGCTACAACCAGGGTGTACGGGGGATGGCGCGATGATCGAGTTGATTGCCGAATACTGGAAACCTTTTCTGTTCAGCGACGGCGAAACCCTCACCGGGTTGGCCATGACCCTGTGGTTGCTGGTGGCGAGTATTGCCATGGGCTTTTTCCTGTCGTTGCCCCTGGCGATCTTACGCGTCTCGCGTTGGGGCGTTTTGCGTTGGCCGGTTCAGCTGTTTACCTACATTTTTCGCGGCACACCGTTGTATATCCAGCTGCTGATTTGCTACAGCGGCATCTACGGCATTGCCGTGGTCCGTTCACAGCCATTGCTCGAAGCGTTTTTTCGCGATGCGATGAATTGCACCTTGCTGGCGTTCACCCTCAACACCTGCGCCTACACCGTGGAAATTTTCGCCGGAGCGATCCGCAGCATTCCCTACGGTGAAATCGAAGCGGCGCAGGCCTATGGTCTCAGTGGCTGGCGCCTGTATCTACAACTGATCCTGCCTTCGGCGCTGCGCCGCGCGTTGCCGTACTACAGCAATGAAGTGATCCTGATGTTGCACGCGACTTCGGTGGCGTTCACCGCAACGATCCCGGACATCCTGAAAATCGCCCGGGACGCCAACGCCGCGACATTCATGACCTTTCAGGCTTTCGGTATCGCCGGCCTGCTGTACCTCGTGCTGTCGTTCGGGCTGGTCGGCGCGTTCCGCCTGGCGGAGAAGCGCTGGCTGAGCTTCCTCGGTCCGGCGCACTGACTTCCATTTTTTATCCAGAGCGGCGCCGACAGGTGTGCCGCTGCAGGAGTATTCGCATGTACAAACTCACCGTTGAAAATCTGTATAAACGTTTTGGTGACAACGAAGTACTCAAGGGCGTCTCGTTAAACGCGCGGGCAGGGGACGTGGTGAGCATGATCGGCGCCAGCGGCTCGGGTAAAAGCACCATGCTGCGCTGCATCAACTTTCTGGAACGGGCGGATGAAGGCGCCATTGCTCTGGATGGCGAGCGAGTCCTCACCCGCCAGGGTGTCGGTGGCATGCGTGTTGCCAATCCAAAACAGTTGCAGCGTTTGCGCACGCGACTGGCGATGGTGTTCCAGCATTTCAACCTGTGGAGTCACCTGACCGTGCTGGAGAACATCGTGCTGGCGCCGTGTCGCGTCCTGGGCATGAGTCGCAAGGCCGCGGAGGAGAGCGCTCGGGCGTATCTGGACAAAGTCGGCCTGCCGCAACGGGTGGCCGATCAGTACCCGGCGTTTCTGTCGGGCGGGCAGCAACAACGGGTGGCGATCGCCCGTGCCCTGGCGGTGGAACCGGAAATCCTGTTGTTCGACGAGCCAACCTCGGCACTGGATCCGGAACTGGTGGGTGAAGTGCTGAAGGTGATTCAGGCGCTGGCCGAAGAGGGCCGAACCATGTTGATGGTGACCCACGAAATGGGCTTTGCCCGGCAGGTATCGAGCCAGGTGTTGTTCTTGCATCAGGGGCGGGTCGAGGAGCAGGGTGATGCTACGATACTCGACCGGCCGAACAGTGAGCGTTTGCAGCAATTTCTATCGGGTCGTTTGAAGTGAGGCAAGGCGTACATGGCGGATATCCGCGATCTGTCGATCGTGCTTGATCGTATCGATCAGGCAATCATTGAAGTGTTGCGCCACGAAGGGCGCATCACCTATCAAAAGCTGTCCGAGCGCGTGCACCTGACCCCCAGGCCGTGTCTGGAACGAGTGCGCAAGCTGGAACAGCTTGGGGTCATTCGCGGCTATGGCGCGATTCTCGATGAGAAGAAACTGACGCCGGGCTTGTCGCTGCTGGTGCTGGTGGCGTTGTCGAACCAGAGCGGACGCGCGGCGCAAAAGGCCTTCGAAGCCAAAGTCCGTGCGTGTCCGCAGGTGCTGGAATGTCGCCTGATCAGCGGCGCGTTCGACTACAGCCTGCGCATGCGCTGCCGTGACATGGAGCATTACCGGGTGTTGACCGAAGTCTGGTTCGACGACCCGGATTTGCACATCGACAAACTGGTCAGCCACCCGGAGCTGGCGATGGTCAAGACCACCATGGAATAAGATCAAAAGATCGCAGCCTGCGGCAGCTCCTACAGAACGGCGGTGAACACGGCCCGTGTAGGAGCTGCCGCAGGCTGCGATCTTTTGCTTTCCGGCCCTCACCGAATCGGCTGGGCAACCCGGAATCTTCAGCCGTTTCCATCAGCGCAACAGCCGTTATCAACCGGGTTTTTCCCGCTTTGAAACAGACAATGAGCCTCTCTCGTCCCTCATTGAGCCTGTGCCCATGCAAACCACCAATACGGTTTTAATGATTCGTCCGACACGTTTCTCCTTCAATCACGACACGGCGGCGAACAACCGCTTCCAGCGTCCGGCAACCGTTGCTGAAGACGTACAACTCAAGGCCCTTGCCGAGTTCGATGGCTATGTCGACGCGTTGCGTCGGCACGGCGTCGAAGTCCTGGTGCACAACGATCGCGAAGCGCCGCATACCCCGGACTCGATCTTCCCCAACAACTGGTGGAGCAGCCACCCGGACGGCACCCTGGTGCTGTACCCGATGCAGGGCCACAACCGGCGTCTGGAGCGGGACAAGGGTGTACTCGACGGGTTGCTGGGCGAATACCGGGTCGAACAGGTGCTGGACCTGTCCAGCCTTGAAGAGCAGGAGGTTTTCCTGGAAGGCACCGGCAGCATGGTCCTGGATCGGCAACAGCGGATCTGCTACGCCGGGTATTCCACGCGCACCCACGCCCGGGCACTGGATCAGTTGGTCACCCATCTGGGCTACGAACTCTGCGCGTTCAACGCGGTGGACCGCCAAGGCGTGGCGATTTATCACACCAATGTGATGATGAGCGTGGGCACGCGCCTGGCCGTGGTGTGCCTGTCATCGGTTGCTGATCCCAACGAACGCCAGGCATTGCGTGCGCGCCTGGAAGACAGCGGCAAGCAGGTGATCGCCCTGGATTGGGCGCAACTGGAATCTTTCGCCGGCAACATGCTGGAGGTACACAACGCAGCAGGCGAACCGCTGCTGGTGATGTCGCGCACTGCCTGGCAATCCCTGGACGCCGATCAGCGTCGCTTGATCGAAACGCACACCACGCCGTTGCCAGTGAACATCGACACCATCGAGCGCATCGGTGGCGGCAGCGCGCGCTGCATGCTGGCCGAGGTGTTCCTGCCCAGGCAAATGTCCGCCCGGCAACAGGTGCGATGAAGGTCCGCCCGGCAACGACTGCCAGGCGAGAGGGCAAGGCGCGTTAACCAGTGAGCCAGAGGTCCAGCCGGATTCGGTGTAGGCGAGGCCGCCGTGGTCCACGAAAGCTGGAGCGTTGGCCACTGCGGCTCGAACCGTGGCGACCTCTGCCGAGGTCGCCATTTTCAGCTGAATTGATCAGTTACCGTTTGGCAACGACAAGTTGATGCCTTCCTTCTTCAGGGCATCACGCACATATTGGAATTTCTGGTACTGCGACAACTCCATCGGTCCGTCATAGGTCATGCTTTGCATCTTGCGAGGCGGGTAATCGACGTAGGTCTTCATCAGTTTCATGATCGCTGCCGAGATCGGCACCATGGTCCAGGTACGCTCGGTAAAGTTGTTCATGAAGAGGTCATAGCGTTCCTGCGGGTCTTGCCACAAGTCAAAAATCTGCGGCACGGTGGCCACGTATTTTTGTGCGCCTTTCCAACCCAGGTTGGAGTCAACGGCGAGACCGCCCGTTTGGGCGCCATCGTCGCCGCGCAGGTTGAATACCGCTTTGTAGTTCCCGACACGGGCCGCACCCGGGGACAATTCATTCTCGGTAAAGTAGAACCACTCCTTGCGCGGTGAAGGGGCGCTACCGGTGAGTACTGGCGTCATGTCGTAGCTGTCGAAGATGATCGGCTGACCTTCACGGTCTTTCTCGGGCAGCTTGACGCCTGCCACAGCGGCGAACGTCGCCATCAAGTCCAGGCCACCGAGGATCTCGTGGTTTTTCGTGTCCGGCTTGATCTTGTCTGGCCAGACGGCAATGGCCGGTACCCGGTTACCGCCTTCACGCACTGTGCCCTTGGTGCCGCGGAACGGGGTATAGCCGGCGTCCGGATAAACGTCCTGCCAGGCCCCGTTGTCAGTGGTGTAAACCACCAAGGTGTTCTTATCCAGGCCCAGCGCCTTGAGCTTGTCCATGATGCGGCCGATGTGTGTATCGAGTTCGACGATGGAGTCGGCGTATTTGGATTTGGACATGGACTTATGAATGAACTCCGGAGCCGGCATGTTCGGCTGGTGGACTTTCATGAAGTTGACGTTGATGAAAAACGGCTTGTCCGATTTGGCCGCCGTGTCGAGAAACTCAAGGGCAGCTTTTTCGACATAGTTATCAAAGAACGGAATGCCGACCACGCCAGGTTTACCATCCACGACGGGCGTGTCCACGTACTGGCCATTGATCTTGAACTCTTCAACCGGTTTTTCGCCGGCCTTGCCGGACAACGCGCCTTTGGTCACCTTCTGGAACATCTCGCGGGTTTCCGGATCCATGTCGGGGAACCACGTTGGGTCCGCGTAGGTATAGGCATTGAGGTGATACAGGCCGACGTACTTCATCACGTCATAACCCTGGGCATTGGGCAGCGCATAGTCGGCTTCGCCCAAATGCCATTTGCCGGTGAAGTAGGTGTCATAACCGCCGGTCTTCAACACGGATGCCAGCGTCCATTCGGCGGCTGGCAAACCACCGCCCTGGCCTTGAAACGCCACGGTGGTCATGCCGCTGCGATTGGGGATGCGCCCGGTTTGCATGGCCGCCCGGCCAGGCGTGCAGCTCGGCTGTGCATAGAAGGAGTAGAAAGTGACACCTTCTGCCGCCAACTCATCGATCTTGGGCGTTGGCATGCCGCGCCCGATCCCGCCTCCGTACGGCCCCAGATCGCCGTAGCCAGTGTCATCGGAAACGATGAACAGGATATTGGTTTTTTCTGTTTGAGCGGCGTGGGCAAGCCCGTTCAATGACAACAGTGCAGCAAACACGACAGACAACTTGAAACGATCCGATAGCTTATCCATGCCAGCAACCTCGTTGTTTCATAATGTTGGCCGGTGATGAGTGCACAACTGCATTGACCCACGTGCGTTGACCACCGAGTAATTAGCCCAGGTACTGCATACAGATCACGACTGCTGTTGTTGCATGCCCCTGTAAGGAGCAAGACGCACGAAGGAGTCTAGTGCGGCTTTTACTGCTCAGCGGGGTATTTGCTCATGCGTTACATTCACTTGCTGCGGTGTTTCACTCGAACGCAAACACCTTCTTCCAATCCTTTTTCATGCTGATGACCGTCCAGCCATCTCGCTTTGCCTGGTCATAAAGGGGTTGGGTAAAGGTGCCTACCTTGGTCTCCGGCAATGCTTGAGCCGGGCCATAGGCATATTCGCGCTCGGCATCGTCATGCAGCACCAGCATCACCAGTCGCGCGCCTTGGCCGGCCTTGGTGTACTCCAGCATCTGCTTGTCACCGGTGGAGTTGCCGAAGGCCGCGTTTGGCTGACGGCCCGTCATCAGATAAATGTTCTCTGGCTTGCCGGCATCGTTGTCGTTGAGCACTACTTTGGGTTGCTTGATCAACTGCGGTTTACCGCTCTTGTCGTAGACATACTCGGTTGCGCCAGCACTCCCGACGACCTGTTCCGCAGGCACGCCATAGATCTCCTCGGAATAGGCGCGAACGAAGTCCTGACCACCCCCGGTGACAATGTAGGTCTTGTAGCCATTGTCACGCAGGTACTGCATGACTTCTTTCATCGGCTGATACGTCAGTTCGGTGAAAGGACGCTTCCAGCGAGGGTCGCGGGCTTCGGCCAGCCATGCACGAACTTGCTGCTTGAACTCATCCGTAGGCATGCCGCTGAGGGTCACCATGGCGATTTTCAGGTAGTCATCGAGGGTCAGTTTTGCCATGGCGGCGCGGTCGCCCGACAGTACCGTCTTGAAGGGTTCGGCGCTAGCCAACTCCGGTTTTGCCTTGACCACCGCAGGAACGCGACTCAGGCAGTAAAACAGTTGGCTATACGCAGGATGCTCGACCCACAGCGTGCCGTCCTGGTCGAAGGTTGCGATGCGCTCGGCTGGCGAAACGAACTCGCTACCCCCTTCCTGGGTGGTCGCCTTGACGAACTCCACGATGGCTTGCTTGGCCGGCCCGTCATTCCAGGATGCCAAAGGGTCAGCCGCGAACACTGCCGTCGAAGCGATCAGGCTCAGCCCGAGTACGGCGAGAGGCGCGCCAAAGCGGCGTTCAATGTACGAGCAAAGGCGCGTCGTAGTGACTGCGGAGTTCCAGGTACGCTGCACCAGGATTATGAAATTCATGAGGTTCACCTACGGTGGATGGGTTAATCATTGGCGGCTACATGGCTGCTCACTCTGGCAAGGACTACAGCAGTTAGTTGGAAATCCAGTGTAGTGGGTTTGGGAATAATTGTTGTTTCTGCACTCGGATCGAGACATTGCGCAATGCAGGAGCGGCACGGGATGGGGCATGTCCGAGAAGTACATTCCGGGGGAGTGCAACATGAGCTAATCAGCTATACACAATATTCCACCCGGCACTTCTTCAACCGATCGAGGTTGTCAATGAATTACACCCTCCCACTGACAGCGCTACTGGTCACAGTAAGTCTCTCGGGCTGTACCCGTTCATCCACCCAGTCGGTGACGCTTCCCCTGAAAGCCTCCGAGCAGAATGCCGGCCATATCGCCAATACGACGCTGACCGCCGTGGACAACGAAAGTAATTTCAACTTCTACATCTCTGGCGTCCCGACAGGAACCACTTTGCCGTTGCGCATTTACACGTTCGTCAACAGAGGCAACTGCCACCAGCCAGGGCCGGTTGCTTACGAGATGAATGACAGGATTACCACTCAGCGTACTGCTCAGACAGGTTGGAGGTTTGAGCGAGTTGCTCCGGTTTCTGTCTCGGATCTGTTGTCCGGTCAATATTCCGTTGTCGTGCGCACGACACCTGAGGATGGCAGCGTCGATCTTTTTTGCGGGGATATCGCACAAGCGGCTCGGTGAACGTTTTAGTTGATCGTTGAGCCAAGCGTCGCCAACGCGATTGGCGCGTGCGCAAGTGCCGCTGATGTTCAGCGGCACTTGCTCGGGCTTATGCAAGCAACTGTCGCTTCAGAACCTTGCCCACCGAACTGCGGGGCAGGGTGTCAATCATCTGCACCGACTTCACGCACTTGAAACCAGCCAGACGCAGGCGGCATGCCTCGATGATCGCGGCCTCACTGGTAGCGCCTGGCGACGCGGCAACGACGAAGGCTACTGGGACCTCGCCCCATCGCGCATCAGGCTGACCGACGACGGCGACCTCGGCGACACCCGGCAACGAGGCAATCACCGCCTCCAGTTCTGCCGGGTAGATGTTCTCGCCACCGCTGATGATCATGTCCTTGAGGCGATCCACCACGTGGAGAAATCCATGCTCGTCGATACGACCGATGTCACCGGTTCTGTACCAACCTTTTTGAATAGCTACCTGGGTGGCTTGCGGATTACGCCAGTATCCGGAAAACATCATCGGCCCACGACACCAGACTTCGCCGTCCAGGCCGGGGGGCAGTGGCTCCAGGCTGGACGGATCGACGATTCTGACCTCACCAAACATCAGCACCTTGCCGTGGGAGTGGGCATGGGCGAGGCCCATTTCGTGGGTCCAAAAGGTCACCGCGCCACAAAATTCGGTAATGCCGTACACCTGCTGCACTTTCACGCCGATGGCCAGGCAGTCTTCGATCAGCCTGTAGGGAACTGCCGAGGCGCCGCAGGTCACGGAAACCAGGCTGCTGCTATCGACTTCCTGTTTTTTTGCCAGGGCCAACAATGCCTGAAGCATCACCGGCACCGTCATCAAGCTGGTGATGCGCTCGCGGGCGATCACCTCCCAGACCTGTGTCGGGTCGAAGTCAGGCAGCAGCACCGTGGTGCAACCTTTGAACACGTTGGTCAGCATGGGTGAAAGACCGCCGATATGGAACATCG
This sequence comes from Pseudomonas sp. PDM32, assembly GCF_019219225.1. NCBI lineage: Bacteria > Pseudomonadati > Pseudomonadota > Gammaproteobacteria > Pseudomonadales > Pseudomonadaceae > Pseudomonas > Pseudomonas sp. PDM32. The sequence continues at coordinate 32,952 of NZ_JAHUWE010000011.1, read as the reverse complement.
GCGCGATCAGTAGAAAGCGGTGGTCCTGATTCCATTCCAGCGTGGCGCTGTTGCTTTGCGCGGTCCAGATCAATGCAGCGTGGGAGAGCAGAGCGCCCTTGGGTTTTCCGGTAGTGCCCGAGGTGTACATGATCACCGCAGGGGCTTCGCCGCCGCGGCCAAGCAACAGCGGAGCGTCGAGACCGGTATCGGCGGTGATGCGCTCGTAGGAACCTGGCGCTTGTTCGGTACCCTTGTTGATCAGGATCAGACCTGGACGGTCAGCTACCAATTGCCGGACCGTGGACGCGAACACGTCCTCGAACAGCAGCGCTGCCGGTTCGCTGTCGGCCAGGATATAGCTCAGCTCGGGCGCCTGAAGGCGCCAGTTGAGTACCACCAACGTGGCGCCGGCCTTCGCTACGGCAAACAGCGCGCAGGCGAGAAATTCGCTGTTCTTTGAATAGACCGCCACGCGATCGCCTTCGGCCACGCCCTGCGCAAGCATGTAATTGGCCAGGCGATTACAGCGTGCGTCGAACTGGGCGAAGGTCCATCTTCCCGTGGGTGAAACCAGCGCTTCTCGGTCTGGCGTCAAGTCGGCGCGCTGTGCCAGCAAACGTCCTAAATGTACGCTCATGGGGTTCTCCTTTTTTATTGTTATGGCCAAACTCAGAGACGGGGCATGGCGCGCTCGATCAAGGTGCTCAGCGGTGCATTGGAATCGAGGCTGCCAAAGGCGAATCCACACTCGCTGCCCAGGCGTGCCCGGCAGAAGATGTCGGCAATCTCGTTGTTGCCTGACTTGAGCAGCAGCCCGGCCTGGATCGCCAGCGCGGTACGCTCCACCACCAGACGGCTGCGGGCCTCGAGGTTGCCAATGTCCTGGAATGCGTTGTGCAGCCATTGCAGGTGGCTGTCGTACAGCGGGTGCAGGCCTGCGGCGCTCTGCAGTTCGGCAAACAAGGCCTCACTGACCGCCGGGTCTTTGTGCAACGAGCGCAGCACATCCAGGCATTGCACGTTACCGCTGCCTTCCCAGATGGAATTCAAAGGTGCCTGGCGATACAGGCGCGGCAGGATGTTTTCTTCGACAAAGCCAATCCCGCCGAGACATTCCTGCGCCTCGTTGACGAACGCCGGAGTGCGCTTGCAAATCCAGTACTTGCCGATGGCCGTGGCGATACGAGCGAAGGCCGCTTCCTGCGGATCGTTCGGCGAAGCATCCACGGCGCGGGCGATGCGCATCGTGAAGGCCACGGCAGCTTCACTTTCCAGCGCCAGATCGGCCAGCACGTTACGCATCAGCGGTTGTTCGATCAGCACATGGCCGAAGGCATGTCGTTGGCTGACGTGGTTCAGCGCCTGCACCAGGGCCTGGCGCATCAGTGCCGAAGAGGCGATCACGCAGTCCAGACGGGTCAGCGCGACCATCTCCAGAATGGTCGCCACCCCGCGACCTTCAGCACCGACCAGATAGGCCGTAGCGCCCTGGAACTCCACTTCGGAGGACGCATTACTCCAGTCGCCCAGCTTGTCTTTGAGGCGCTGGATGCGCACGGCATTGAGCGAGCCATCGGGCAGGATTCGCGGCATCAGAAAACAGCTCACGCGCCCATCGAGCTGGGCAAGTACCAGGTGCGCATCGCACATGGGGGCAGAGAAGAAGAACTTGTGACCGATCAGTTTGAAGCTGCCATCGGCCTGAGGGTGGGCCTGGGTGGTATTGCTGCGTACATCCGAGCCACCCTGTTTTTCGGTCATGCCCATGCCCATGGTGCAGGCGCGTTTTTGCTCGACGGGAAGGGGACGTGGGTCGTAGTCCCGGACGGTCAGTTTGGGTATCCAGATTTTTGCCAGCTCAGGGCTGTTCAACAGCGCCGGAATGGCGGCGTGGGTCATGGTCAGCGGGCAGCAGGTGCCTGCATCTGCCTGGCCATTGAGATACAACAAGGCCGCGCGCACCACATGGGCTCCGGGTTGCCCCAAGTGGTTCCACGAAAAACTGTGTACCTCGCCGCGCATCGCATTGAGCATCAGCTGGTGATAGGCGGGATGGAACTGCACCTCGTCAATGCGCCGGCCATAGCGATCGAAGGCGTGAAGCACGGGCTTGTTGCGATTGGCCTGCTCGCCCAGCTCCATTTGCTCGCCGCCACTCATGGCGCCATAGGCCGATAACTGTGCCTGTGCCCAGTCGCCGCCGTTCGCTCGCACCGCCTCGCGCAGTGGGACATCACTGTCCCAGGCGTTGTAAGCTGGCAACGGCTGCGGCTGATTGAAAACTTCGTGGGTTGAAAACGGGGTGTCGATCTTTGGCTGGGTTGCGGCAGACATGAGCGGGTTTCTCCGTGATAGGTTCGGAGAAAATTACACTCAATGTATTTTTTATGTCAATCACTGTAATTTACGATCATTCATCAGGTGCGTGCCGAATCGTGCCGGGAAGGGAGGACTGTTTCTTGTTGGAACCCGCTTCAGACGAGCTCGAAAACCCGACGCCAACGCCGCGTCAGTTGATCCTCAAATTGCTCCTGGTTGTCGAAGGTGGTGAGCTGGATGTCACCAGCGCCGTGCGCGCCTGCGCTTTGTTCGGTCTGTCTGCGAACAACACACGCGTTGCCCTTGCCCGGTTGCAGAGCGCCGAACTGATCGAAACTGTCGTGCGCGGCGCCTACCGTCTTGGCCAGGCCGGCAGAGCGCTGGGCGAAGAGATAGGCGCCTGGCGTCAGGCCGAAACGCGTCTGCGTGAGTGGGATGGCAGCTGGGTGGTGGCGCTTACGGCGGCCCTGGGCCGCAGCGATCGCAAAGCATTGCGTGCCCGAGAGCGCGCATTCGGATTGGTGGGCTTGCGCGAACTGGATGACGGATTGTTTATCCGCCCTGATAACCTGGTCGGCGGAGTGGCGCACACACGCGAACGTCTGCTGTCACTGGGCGTGGAAAACTCGACGGCGGTGTTCCAGGCGCAGCAGTTCGATCCGCAGCGAGACGCCCGGGCCCGTTTGCTGTGGGACGCCAGTGAGTTGCAGAAAACCTACAGCGACGGCCAACGCACGCTGCAGGCGTCGATGGCGCGCTTGGCCGGCATGCCGATTGAGGACGCTGCCCGTGAGGCGTATGTGCTGGGGGACCAGGCCATGCGCCAGATCGTGTTCGACCCGATGCTTCCTGAGCCTTTGGTGGACTCCGCGCACCGTCGTTCCTTCCGCGAGCTGGTCAAGCGATATGACGATGTCGGCCACCAGATCTGGCGCGACTTTCTCGCCCAGGGTAGATGAAACCCGGGCGATGGTTTCGTTTGCCGGCTGCAGTGATGGCAGGTCGACAAACACGCTTCGGACGGTGTCTGTCCTTGGTTCGCTACTGTCGACCCAAGGTTTGTCACCTGGCCGTGACTCATGAGTTCGCCAAACTGTCCCACCAACAACAGCAATCGATAATGCCCCGAAAAATCCGACACCTGGCTCGGGTGGGCATTCATCGCAAGCGGCAAAAACAACTCCAACATGGCCATACAACATGCACCCGTTACGACAAAGCCTGCACAACGAACTGCACGCGCGCCCGTCACTGTATTTCGATGAGCCGGCCCATGTGTTTCATCTGGCCTTCCTCGGCAGCGATCAGGCGTGCAATGCATTCCTCGAACAATGCTGCCCTGGCACCCTCGACCTGAATGCCGCCCAAGGCATTACCCAACTCGATGGCCATGCACTGAAATGGGAGCGCCATGCCGAGTTTTTCACCCTGACACTGGTGGTCACTTCATCCTCTGATGACTTGTCCTGGACCACGCTGCCCGAGGTGCTGGCGTCAAAGATCGAAGTGCATTTGCCGGCCCTGATCAACTCGGTGCAGATTGTCGTGCGTGGTGAAACCGGCCTGGACCTGTCCCGGTACGGCTTCAAGGATCCGAGCGGTTCGTGCGTGGGCGGTGGCGATGCCATGGTCTGGAGTGATTTTCGCCTGAGCGAGGAGGGCAACAACCACATGTTGTTCGTCAACCGGCGCCTGAATGCCTACCGCCAGGGCCGGATGATACGCCGCCTGCTGGAAATCGAGACCTACAGGATGATGGCCTCGCTATCCTTGACCATGGCCAAGGACTTGAGCGCGCAGCTCGATGTTTTCGACAAGACCCTGGTCACCCTTTCCGAACGCAACGCCGACCCGCACGGCAGCAATGCGAAAGCCCTGCTGGCGGATATTTCCAACCTTTCTGCGCAAGTGGTGAGCAGCGCGGCGAAAACCCGGCACCGCTTCAGTGCCACGCAAGCCTATGCGCAATTGGTGTTCGAACGTCTGGGTGAGCTGCGCGAAAGTCACGTAGGTGATTGCCAACGCCTGGGCGTATTTATCGAGCGCCGCTTCAAACCTACCGTCAGGTACTGCACCGCCACCGAACAGCGCCTGGAGCACCTGGCCGAAAGCGTGGCCAACCTGGGCGATCTGTTACAAGCACGGGTTCAGGTCGAAATGGAGGAACAGAACTCGGAAATCCTGAAAAGCCTGAATGCCCGTGCCGATGCCCAGATCAAGATCCAGCGCGCAGTGGAGGGGCTGTCGATCATTGCCATTACCTACTACCTGCTCAGTTTGCTCAAGCTGGGTTACTCAGGGGTTCACCTGCTTGGCGTCGAGGTGTCCCCGCGAGAGGCCATGCTGGTCATGGCACCGCTCGCGATCGGTATTCTTGCGTTGATTGTGCTGCGTATCAGGAAAGTCAAAGAGCATTGAGGTGGTGGCCTGCGATGTCGTTTCAGTGCCTTTTCCACTTGCACATGGCGGCCGCCGGCAAAGGGGTGAAACTAATTGCAGGTGTAGCAGGCTGCCAGGCACCCACCGTGGGTACATCCAGTTGGCGATAAACCAGTCCTCTGCCTCCGTCCTGACTTTGAACTCATGAGCACTAGCATTGTGGAGTCAGCAGGACATGCACTGTTGTAAAGCGCTGTGCTTAACAAAGTGCACCAGTCGGAAGCGACGCGGTGGGCTTTCGCCTCCCATTGCCCAAAGCTCATCGATTTGCTGACCTTGGCAATCCGCTTTCTCGGGATGCCTGCTTAAGCCACAGAAACTCGCCTGGATCGCGGTTACCGTGATAGCCACCTATAGCTCGGGAGCCTGGACTTGCGCATAGGATGAAGTGTCTGTGCTGCCGGCTGGCACAAAGGCTGCAAGACCTGCATCAGGTTTACCTACTGCATATTCCTCTGGACTCCTCCTCGGTCAACGATGATCGATGTACTGAACAGGTCATGAATATGGTTGGTACCTCAGACAGGAATCTCAGGCTTTAACACTGCAAAAGAACAGGCAAAGGCGCCTGGAACCGAAGGGTTTCAGGCGTTTTTTTTGCGTTTTTTATCCGTAATTATCTTCGGAGCCGTTCATGAAAACAGCCGCACAATTGCTGAAACTGAAGGTCACGCAAAACCAGCAGGTACATAGCATCGCGCCAGATCAGATGGTGTATGAAGCGCTGAAAATGATGGCTGAAAAGAATGTAGGTGCTCTACCCGTGATAGAGGATGGGCAGGTGGTTGGCGTTATCAGCGAGCGTGATTATGCGCGCAAGGTCGTCCTACAGGGGCGATCTTCGGTCGGTACTCCAGTCCGGGTCATCATGAGCGCGCCCGTCGTTACGGCAGACAGTCAACAGAGCATCGAGCGTTGCATGATGGTTATGACCGACAGTCATCTGCGTCATTTACCGGTGGTGGAAGGTGATCAACTGATTGGCCTCCTGTCGATTGGTGATCTGGTGAAAGAGGCCATCGTCGAGCAGGCCGACCTGATCCGGCAACTGGAACACTATATCCGTGGACACTGAAACGACCAAGGTAAGGTGGATGCAGGGCTCACAGGCACATGCAGTATTCCAATGTGGCTCTCACTTGCAGGACAGCCATATTCAATGGCCTCGGGGTTCGTAGACACCACCATGCCTTAAAATTCAGTGCTCCAATGAAACCCGACACCCAATGTTGGACATCAGTGTGAACAACCGACGTCGCTGTTCGTATTGCTCGCAAGGAGAGCTCTTCCTTGATAGGGCGTCGACTGGCGAACACGCGGATCGCTACAACAATGGCGATACCTGGCGCAGTATTGCCTTGGCGCGGGAAGGCATTGCCTGGCAGCCCGGTTACCCTTGCCATGGCGGCGCGCAATGCCAACTTGCCGTTGTGCAACATACCCGCCCGTCACCCACTTCAAAGCCCGATCTGAATAACCGGCACTAACCCGAGGCCGCGTTGTCAGTTATTGGCGCCTGTAGCGACGAGGACCGTCTCTGATAGCGGCACGTCAGACTGCACTTGGTGTTTCGCCCCATGGGCAAACGCTCGCGATGGATTGCGTCCTGGACCGACTCTTTCTTAAGCGAGCAACTTTCTATGGGTTTTTTTCTCGATCCGCGTCATGACATTGACGCCGCGTTATTAAGCTACCGCCGGGTGTTTTGGTCGTTGGCGCTGTTCAGTGGCGTGATTAACCTGTTGGTGCTGGTGCCGTCGCTCTACATGATGCAGGTGTACGACCGGGTCCTTACCAGTCGTAACGAAACCACTTTGTTCATGCTTACTTTGATTGCGCTGGGGTTGTTCATGTTCAGCGCCTTGATCGAGTGGGTTCGTGGCGCGGTGATGATTCGCATGAGCGCGGGGCTCGACGAAGTCTTGGGCGAGCGGCTTTTCGACGCCGCTTTCGCCCGCAGCCTTCGCGAGCACGATGCCAACCCGGCCCAGGTGCTCACCGATCTGGCGACACTGCGGCAGTTGATCACCGGCCAGGGCCTGATTGCCTTGCTCGATGCGCCATGGTTGCCGATCTTTTTGCTGATAGCGTTCATCTTTCACCCATGGTTTGGCGTGCTGACGCTGGTTCTGGCCCTGATACTGATCGGCCTGGCTCTGTGGGGGGAATGGGCGACTCGAACACGCCTGGACGAAGCCAATCGACTGGGTGTGCAGTCGTCGATTTATCTCAACAGCACGTTCCACAATGCCGAAGTCATCCAGGCTCTGGGCATGCTCGGGCCATTGCGTCAGCGCTGGAGCCTGCTGCAGCAGCGCATCGTAGCGGCCCAGGCCCATGCCAGTGACCGTAGCGCGCGCATTACGTCGATGACTCGTTTCGTACGCATTTCCGGGCAATCGCTGGCCCTGGGGCTCGGCGCGCTGTTGGTGCTCGAAGGCCAATTGTCGGCGGGCATGATGATCGCCATGTCGCTGCTATTGGGGCGCGCCCTGGCCCCCGTGGAAATCGCCATCGGCTCGTGGAAGCAATTCAACTCCGGCCGCCAGAGTTACCAGCGCCTCAGCCAACTCCTTGTCCGGCATCCAGGCGAGCGCCTGCGCATGCCGTTGCCGCCGCCCACCGGCGCGGTGCATGTGGAGCAGTTGTATGTCGGCCCGCCCGGTGCCTCGCAACCGATCCTGCGGGGGATCAATTTCAACCTGGTCAAAGGTGACGTGCTCGGCGTTGTCGGGCCCAGCGCCAGTGGAAAGTCAACGCTGGCCAGGGCGCTGGTCGGGGTCTGGCCAGCCATGGGCGGGTCGGTGCGTCTCGATAACGCCGAGATCAGCCAATGGTCTCAAGACGCCTTGGGCCCACACCTGGGCTACTTGCCGCAGGACATAGAGCTGTTCGACGGCACGGTGGCCGACAATATTGCCCGCTTCGGTGAGCAGGACGCTCACAAGATCATCGTGGCGGGGCGTCATGCTGGCATACACGAGATCATCCTGAGGCTCCCCAAAGGTTACGACACGCCGTTGGGCCCCGGCGGGCTGGGATTGTCCGGGGGACAGAAACAGCGCCTCGGCCTGGCCCGTGCACTCTATGGGCTCCCTTCGCTGATTGTGCTCGATGAGCCGAACTCCAATCTCGATGAAGCCGGAGAGCTGGCGCTGGTCCAGGCGATCGGTGCGCTCAAGTCTGCTGGCAGCACCGTGGTGCTGATTACACATCGGCCTAGTGTACTGGCGGTGGTTGACCACATCCTCGTGCTCAAGGACGGCACCCAACAAGCATTCGGTCCACGAGACCGGGTGCTCAAGGCATTGCTTGCGGGGCCGAGACCGGTAGCGATCAAGGAGGCTGGCGAAGATGCATGATCTGACCCCAGGCACACAGATGTACTGCGAACAACGACCGATCGTACGTGATAAACCCACGCTGCCAGGTGCCAATACCGACGCGGGCAGCGCGGCAAGATATGGCGTGGGCTTCCTGGCCCTGGCACTGGGTGGCTTCCTGCTCTGGGCCTGCCTGGCGCCGCTCGATCAGGGTGTCGTAGGCAGTGGCACCGTAGTAGTGGCGGGCGAACGCAAAGCGGTGCAGTCGTTGGTCGGTGGCGTGGTAGAAAAACTGCTGGTCAGTGATGGCGACCGCGTCACCCAAGGCCAGTTGCTGGTGCAACTCAACACGGTGCAAGCGCAGTCACAACTGGACGTGACCCGGGGCAAATTGCTTAATGATCGCAGCGTCGAGGCTCGCTTGATTGCCGAGCGCCTGGGCACCGCCGAGATCCAATGGCCCCCTGACTTGCTGGAACACGCTGAAGAGCCGCGGCTCAAGGCAGCCATGGCCTTGCAGAGCCAGTTATTTGCGACCCGGCGTGCAGAATTGGCCAGTCGCTTGCAGATCATCGAACACGAAACCGCCGCATTGCAGCAGCAACTGATCGGATATGAAGGCGTCAAGCGCAACTACGAAACGCAGATGCGCTTCCAGCAGCAGGAGCTGGAAGGCCTGCGTGTTTTGGCACATGAGGGCTATGTCCCGCGCAACAAACTCTTCGAGGCCGAGCGCAACGCGGCCCAATTGGCCGGGCAGATTGCCTCCGTGATAGGTGATGCCGGCAGGACTCGCCAGTCGATCAATGAAGGTCGGGTCAAGGCCTTGCAGGCACAGCAGGAATTTCGCCGCGATGCCGAAATCCAGCTCAGTGAAGTCTCCGCCGAGGCGTCAGCTTTTGCCGATCAGATCAGTGCCTTTGAGTTTGAAGTCGAAAACGGTACGATCCGCGCGCCGGTGTCCGGACAGGTCATGGACGTGAACATTCATACGATTGGCGGCGTTGCCCAGGCCGGACAAACGCTGATGCAGGTGGTGCCGCTGGATGCGCCGATGGCGATCACCGCGCGTTTCGAGCCGTTGATGGCCAACAAGTTGCGTCCGGGGTTGCCGGTGCACGTGCATTTCACGGCGCTGCAACGGGTGGATACCCCGACTGTCACCGGGACGGTGACTACGGTGTCGGCGGACCAGTTGATCGATGAACAGACTCACCAGCCGTACTTTTCCGCCAAGGTCGAAATTCCCGCAGATACCGTTGTGTCGCTACAGGCCGCCGGCCTGCCGGTGCGGCCGGGCATGCTTGCCGATGTCACGGTGGTCACGGGCGAGCGTACCTTGATGAACTACCTGATGAAACCTTTGCGCGAACGCTTGCTCGCAGCCTTCAAAGAGGAATGAGCGGCTTTCCTCGTCACTGTAGGAGCGAGCTTGCTCGCGATGGACTCAAGAGCGCCGCGTTTAGTCAGTAAACACGCGGCATCGTTAACGACCATCGTCGGAACGCCGCCCGGAGCAAGCTCGCTCCTACAGAATCCTTAAACGTTAGGAGCGGGCAGGCCTGCTTTCAGCGATTATGGCCTGGACTCAGGCGGTGAAATCGCTGGCGTGTAACTCCTTGACGCCCAGCAGTGCGAATTCGAACTCGGGGGTGGCATCGGCGTCGACACTGCCGTAGAGAATGCCTTCGGCAAAGCGCACTTGGCCGGTGGCGTTGGCAGGGTCGAAAGCGTTGCTGCCGATGAAGGTGAAGGCATCGACAGTGCCGGTCAACGGGTTGGCGTCCAGGCCGGAGAAGTCCAGATGATCGCCTTCGATGCTCTTGAAACCGTTGAGCACATCACGCGAAGCACCGACGCCCATGTCCGACAGCGCACCAAATGCGTAGGTATCCGCGCCAGTGCCACCGGTGAGATTGTCGGTGCCTGCACCGCCGATCAACCGATCATCGCCGGAACCACCCACGAGCGTGTCATTGCCTGCACCACCGTTCAGGACGTTCGCGGCGCTGTTGCCCGACAGACTGTCTGCGTAGGCACTTCCCGTCAGGTTTTCGAAGAATTTCAAGGTGTCGAGTCCCGATCCCCCGGTGTTTTGTTGCGCTGAGGTCGAGAGGTTGGCGGTGACACCGGACAGAGCGCGATCAAAAGACACGGTGTCATTTCCCTCGCGCCCGTCCAGCACGTTGTTGCCGGCTGCGGCGAACAGCGTGTTGTCCAACGCGTTGCCCGTGCCATTGGCGGCGCCCGGGCTCTCGATGTACAGATTCTCGACATTCGTGCCCAGGGTATAGGTCCCCAGACTGCTGTGCACACTGTCGATCCCTCCGGGCAACACGTTGCCTTGGGTCTCGATCACGCTGTCGTCGGCGTTGTCGACATAGTAAGTGTCGTTGCCATCGCCACCACTCATGCTGTCGGCCTCTGCGCCACCATTGAGCACGTTGGCGGCGGCATTGCCGGTGATGAAGTTGCGCAGCGCGTTACCGCTGCCGTCGATATCCGAGACACCGGTGAGCACGAGGTTCTCGAGATTGGCGCCCAGGGTCCAGCTGACTGATGCCTGCACCGTATCGATCTGCGACGCCGAGGGGTTGGTTTCCACCACGCTGTCGGACGCGTTGTCGACCAGATAGATATCGTTGCCATCGCCACCGGTCATGGAGTCGGCGCCCAAGTCGCCATCCAGTGTGTCATTGCCCGAACTGCCCACCAGGGTATCGGCCTGGTCAGTGCCGGAGATCATGCCGCCCTGGTTCTGAGCGTTGTCGAAAATGTCCTGAACTCTATTGTTGTCGTCCGGGTTGCCTTGAAAGCCAAGGTCTGCAGCGATGTAGTCGGCCAGGCGCTGGCCGACGATTTCCGCCGATTCCTCGTGCAGGTGCCAGACGTCATCGGGATACACCAGCGGATCGACTTCGTAACGCAAGGGCAGGTCGGTGTAGTCCACCGCCAGCTTGACGTCGGCACGTTCGGTGGCGATGGCTTCCTGGACGGCGCGAACATAGCCTACGCCCTCGACGATGCAGGCTATCTTTTCTTCGGAATAGCCCCGGGCACGTGCCGCATCCTCCTGATAGTGGCCGGTTTCCATGATGTACACGTTGAAGTTGCCGAACTGGGCATGCAGGTAATCGAACACCTTCAGGGTGGCGTCCTTGTAGGCAGCGGCCGCCGCGGTTTTGTCCGTGGCACGCGCGATCTCCTGGGCAGCTTCCTCGCCCTGGCCCCAAATGATGCCCATGGTGACATTATCGATCGACTGCAGTTCGGCGAGCTGGTCCCCCAGCAACGCGACGGCACGCAACAGTGCAGGCCCTGGTTGGTTGGTGTCAGTCAACCACCAGCACAACTTGAGCTCTTCGGCGCCCAGGGTCGACAGGCCGTTGACTGTGCTACCTCCCACCGCGATGTCGATGCCGTTGCCGTCGGCATCGGTGAACTGGCTGCGTACGTCATAGGGGGTGTAGCGGTCCAGGTCTTTGACCAGCATCGAGGTGCCAGACTGATCGTCATCCTCTGTCATGCGCAGCAGGCGCGCATTGGATTGACCGAGCGTGGGCAGGTAGAGAATGTCCTGTTGGGCGCGCTCGCCAAACACGAAGTCGCTGGCGGTGAGGGTGTTGAGGTAGTTGCCGTTGAGGGCGATTTCAAAACGGTTGCCATTGGCATCCGCGTCGGCGGATTTGATGTAGGTCTTGTCGCCGGCCGCGTTGAGGGTCATGTACAGCGTGTGATTGCTGCCATCGCCGAGACCGAGAAAGCCCAGGCCCGATACATCGATCTTGTCGACGCCAGCAGTGAAGTCATAAATCGTGTCGGTGGCAGTGATGCCGCCGACGTCGTAATCGCGGTAACTGTCGAGCGGGTTGGTGTAGCGGAAGGTGTCAGCCCCATCGCCGCCATACAGCGAGTCGCGTCCGGCACCACCGTCGATGATGTCTGCTCCGGTGCCAGCCTTGATCGTGTCATTGCCACCGTTGCCCAGGATCAGGTCAGCACCTGCCGTGCCGTTGAGCGTATCGGCATTATCGGTGCCGACGAGGGTACTGGCTGGCGCATCAGCCACCGTCAGGGCGAAGCTGTCGCTGACCGAGGCACCTGAAGGATCGGTGGCCTTGACTAGTACGCTGTAGTTTCCGGCCGCAGTGCTGATCGGCATGCCGCTGAACGTCAGGCTGGTAGCATTGAAGCTCAGCCATGTGGGCAGGGCGCTTCCGTCGGCGAGAGTCGCGGTATAGACCAACGCATCCTGGTCGGCGTCGGTGAAACTGTCCTGGGTCACGGTGTAATTGAACGGCGTGCTTTCGGTGGCGTTCTGGTCGAGCAGGGGAATGGCCACCACTGGCGCCGCATTGCTTGGGGTGTTCTGGTCGGCGAAGACAAAATGACTCGCCGTCAGACTGCTCACCAGATTGCCTGCGATCGACAACTCAAAGCGATTGCCGTTGGCGTCGACGGTGAGATCCTTGAGGTAAGTACGGTTGGTCGACGCACTGTAGGTCAGTTGCAGCGTACCGTTCAAACCATTGCCCAGCGCCGTGTAGCCGAGTGCCGAGACATCGATCTTGTCGGCGGTCACGTCGAAATCGAGGATTTGGTCGCTGACGCTCGTGGAACTGGTGCGATAACTGTCGAGTTTCGAGGTATAGCGGAACACATCGGCCCCCGCGCCGCCGGTGAGCTTGTCCACCCCGGTGCCACCGATCAGGATGTCGTTGCCCGCGCCACCATTGAGCGTGTCGTTACCTGCGCCACCTTGCAGTTGCTCGTTGGCTGCGGTGCCAGTGAGCGTGTCGTTGTTCGGGGTGCCATTGATCACCGTGGGGCCCGCGGGTACGTCCTGCACGGCGAGGGTGAAGCTGTCGCTGACGGTGGCGTTGCTGCCATCGGTGGCGGTGACCTGGATGGAGTAGGTGCCCGACGCGGTGTCGCTGGGTGTGCCACTGAACGTACGAGTGGCGGCATCGAATGTCAGCCAACCGGGCAGGGCGCTGCCATTGGCCAGCTTGGCGGTGTAGCTGAGGCTGTCGTTATCCGGATCGGTGAAGCTGGTGGCCGGGACCACGTAACTGAACGCTGTACTTTCGGTCGCGTTCTGATCCGGCAGCGGCGTGGCCAGCACCGGCGCCTGGTTGGTTGGTGACGACGTGGCGAAGACGAAGTTGGCGCTGGTCAGTTTGTCGAGGTAGTTGCCGGCCAGCGTCACCTCAAAACGATTGCCATTGGCGTCGGCGGTCAAGGACTTGATGTATGTCTTGGTGCCGGTGCTGTTGAGCACAAGGTACACGGTGTTGTTCTTGCCATCCCCCAGGCCGGTAAATCCGATGGCCGACAGGTCGATCTTGTCGTTGCTGACATCGAAGTCGGTGATCAGGTCGCTAAGGTTGGCTCCGCCGGTGTTGTAGTTGCGGTAACTGTCCAGGCGATTGGAGAACACAAAAGTGTCCGCCCCGGCGCCACCGGTGAGGCTGTCCATCCCAGCACCGCCGTCGAGCTTGTCGTCGCCCGCGCCGCCACTGAGATTGTCGTTTCCTGCGAGGCCGAGCAGGGTGTCGGCCGAATCGCTGCCCAGCAACGCGTCGCTGGCGCTGGTGCCGGTGACCACCCGATTGAAAATGAAGTTGCTGGCGGTCAGGGTGCTGGCGAGGTTGCCCGAGAGAATCAACTCGAAGCGATTGCCGCTGGCGTCGGCATCGTAGTCCTTGATGTAAGTGCGGTCGTTGCTGGCGCTGTAGCTGACCTGCAGTGTGCCACCACGGCCATTACCCAGGCCGGTGAAGCCCAGGCCGGCCAGGTCGATCTTGTCCTGGGTGACGTCGAAGTCGGTCACGGTGTCATCGAAGCTTGCGGTTGCATCGCGGTAGCTGTCGGACTGAGAGGCGAAACGGAACGTATCGGCGCCGGTACCACCGGTGAGTTTGTCGATGCCCGCACCGCCCACCAGAATGTCGCCACCAGCCCCGCCATTGATCGTATCGTTGCCGGCCCCGCCGTAGAAAATCTCGCTTTCGGCGCTGCCCGACAGGGTGTCGTTGCCAGCCGTACCTTGCACAGTGGTCATCGGCACCGTGTCGCTGACGTAGCTGCCGTCACCATAGATCAACGTGACACCATTGCTGGTGTGGCTGATGGTATTGCCGATGATGGCATTGCGATCCGTGCCGTCTTCATTACGCTCTGCAACACCGTAGGTCGAGAGGTTGCTGCCGCTGATGATGTTGCCCTGGATGATGTTGTCGCTGCCGTTGAAGTACTTGCCTGACACGCCCAGGGTGTCGTCGTAGGACTGGATGATGATTTCCGGTACGGGGCTGCCCAGTGAATTGTTGTGGAGCGTGTTGTCGGTGATTTCAACGTGGTTACTGCCATAGATGCGAACCCCGGCGCTGGCATTGTCGTGAATATCGACGCCGCTGACAGTCACCTCGCTGGACATCTTGATCAGCACCCCTTCGGCGCCGTTGCCGTACACCTCGCCACCGGTGATGGTTATGTTGCTGGGGGAGGGGATGTCCTCGCTACCGCGCTGCACGACGATGCCATTACCGCCGTTGTTGTAGGCAATGTTATTGGCCAGGGTGAAGTCGTGGGTACTGGTAACGACGTTGAAACCGTGCCGGTCGTTGTCGTAGGCGATGTTGTTTTCAAAGGTACTGTCGCTCAGGAAATCAGCGACGAAGCCGTCCAGGCCATTGCCGTGGGACACGCTGTTCTTGATGACCATGTTGACGGTCTGCTCGTGGGGGTCGAAACCGTACCCGGAGCAATCCTTGATTTCGACACTGTCGAGGGTGACGTTGGAATCGTAGCCTTCTTCGCCGGGAATGAAGCCGTTGAACCAACCATCGATCTTGCCCGTTGTGTTGTCACGATTGCCATCAATGGTGAGGTTGCTGACGCCAAAGTCGTGGGTTTCTTCGCCATAAGCGGAGCGAATAACCCCCGTGATCTTGGTATCCGAACCGTCAGCCACTTTGACGTTGGTGACGCCCATGCCGTCGCCGTACAGGTAGACGTTGCTCTTGAGCATCAGGCACCCGTCAGAGGGTTCCGCGCCTGCGGAAACGATATAGGTCCCGGTCGGCATGTACACCTGGCCACCGCCAGCGACAGCCGCGGCATCAATCGCACTCTGTATTGCGGCCGTGTCGTCAGTAACCCCATCGCCTTTAGCGCCAAAACTTTGTACGTTGAAAATCATTAACTTAACTCCGTATCAGTCTAAATCGCGGCGCACGCCAATATTCCATCGACGAACAGCTTGTTAGGACTCGGAGGCGCGCGAAAGTTGTGACCGAATATCGGAAGCACGTCAAAAAACAGATATTACTGATCAGTGGTCTGAACGATCTTTTATGGAAACAACTTTATTTTGACTCTCGCCTTGGTCAGTGCGTCCTCCCAGATAAAATTCAGGTGGCTTTACCCACGGAAATTGGAGCCGACGACCCACGACGGTTTTGTCGCTCAAACCATTCGAATAGCGCCATGCCGGCCAGCATGGCCACGACAATCACCGCGCCCTTGAAAATGCCCGAGCCCAACAGCACCAGAGCGGGGCCCGGGCAAATCCCGGCCAATCCCCAACCGACCCCAAATAGCAGGCTGCCGATGATCAGGCGTCGGTCGAAGTGTCGAGCTGTTGGCAGATTCATCGGCAAGCCAAGCAGTGATCGCGTTCGCTTTCTTGCCACCCAAAAGCCCAGGGTAGCCACGGCAATGGCACCGGCCATGACGAATGCCAGCGAGGGGTCCCACGCCCCGGTCAAATCCAGGAACCCCAGCACTTTGGCGGGATTTGTCATGCCTGAAACCAGCAAACCGACCCCAAATATGAGCCCGCAAATCCAGGCGAAGAAGAGTGCCATGATCAATTCCATCCCAGAAGGTGGCGAACCACAAAGACGGTGACAAACCCGGCACTCATGAACACTGCAGTCGCCACCCCTGAACGCGGCGACAAGCGCGACAGGCCGCAGACGCCGTGACCGCTGGTGCAGCCAGCCCCATAGCGTGTGCCAATGCCGACCAATATGCCGGCGACGATCAATAGCGGATAACCGGCATCGATCTGCAACGTAGGCAGTGGTGCATTCAGGCGGTAAAGCAGCGGAGCCATGAGCAGCCCCAGTACAAAAGCTATGCGCCACGCGACATCACCAGCCAACGGGCGCAGTAAACCGCCGACAATGCCACTGATGCCGGCGATGCGCCCATTAAACAGCACGAACAGGGTAGCGGCAGTGCCTATCAACAGGCCGCCAATCAGAGCGCTCAGCGGTGTGAAATGGTTCAGATCGATCATGGCGACCACCTATCGTAAACCGTCGCTACATTGTCTACAGACTTGTGCGCATCACTTGCTCATCGGCATGTTCATCATGCTCGTTTGCTGATCCATCATTTTCATCATCATGTTCATCATTCCCATCTCCATGCCGTCTTTGTTGCCGTCCATGCCCATGCCATGACAGTTCTTATGCATCATGGCCATGCTGTCCTTCATCGTCTTCATGCTCTCCTGCATGGCGGCGTGTCGCTCGGCAGGGGTCTTGGCTGCGGCTGCCTTGTCGTGTGCAGCCTGCATTTTTTGCATTTGCTCGGTCATGACATTGTTTGGCATCGGCGTAGCTGTTTCGCTCGTCTGGCCGGGCGCGGTCTGCCCTTGCTCAGGGTGATGCTCGTCGACTGCCGAGGCGATGAGTGGGCTGCTGATCAGCAGGGTGGCGAGGATAATTTTCAGTGAGGCATGCATGGCAATCTCCAAAGGGTGAGGACAACTCAGGTAACACCAGGCCGCACCAGATTGGCGCAGTCAGACAATGCGCCGAAGATCGGCGCGCAAAAGGTCGGATTAATCGTTGAAACGGACGAAAATCAGGCGGGCAGGTGGTCTGCCCGGTACAGGGCGCCGTAATGCAAGAAAAGCAAAAGCGGAGGGATTGGCGGGAAACAAAATCAGCAGCGCAGGGATCAGTAATAGAAACGTCCAACTGAACAGATCAAATGTTTGAAGATGGAGCGAAGGACTTACAGCTATCGCCGCATCGGCGCAGTGCTGAAGGCAGCCCAGGGCATGGGCGTCGTGGCTCTCATGATCTTGAGCAGTGTTCAGCGAGACATGTGTTGTAGCCGGATTATGGCTTGGCTGTGCCAGACATCCCTGGGTCGCTGCCACACCAAACGCTAACAACCACAGCACGATGGCGAGGTGTATGAACGTTAGTTGACGATGGCGAAACCAGAACATGGAGAATCTCCGGTACTGATTAGCGGGTTTGATTTTTCAACATACAGCACATCGAAGTGTCACGGTTGATCCACGTCAGTTTATGCAGCCGGGTGTTGGCTCTTGTGATGTGGTGAAATGTAAGGTCTACGTTGACCATTTCAAAATAACATCTGGTTTAACAAGTGGGCCATGTCAGATGTTCACGATCAATTTAGATCATTGAAAGATAAAGTTTTCAAGATGCTAGGTTTTTGTAAGTTCACGATTAACTGTTCATGAGGAAGGCATTGACCTGGATGAATTTGCCCTGAATACCGCGGTTCGCGGCTGCTATAGGGGCGCCATAACCGATCTTGCGCTGGACGTAAAACCTGAACCAGCGTGAGCTGCACAGCAACCACGCTCGCCAACAAAACCACGCGTCCTAACCGGTCGCTCTTGGTCGATTGCTGCCTCCTCATGTGCGTCATTGCTTTCCAGTCTCCTGGCTGAGGCATCGAGTCCACGTCATCCCCCCCCTTTGTATAACGCTTGCTTCTACTTATTCATAACCCGAGCTATTTGCTCCAAAACCCGGCTGCGCCTAGGTTAGCGCCTAGCCGAGCTTCAAGCTTTGCGTAAAAGAACAACAACAAGAGAGGCGAAAAATGCCTGTGATAACCATCGGTATGGTGGGAATCGGCCAGCTTGGCCTTCCTATCGCAACCAACCTGCTTGCGGCCGGATTTCGCGTTGTCGGTTACCGACGTCGAGATCGCGAGGCCTTCATCCGTCAGGGTGGCATCGCGCTCGAAAGCCCAGCCGCCGTGGCGGCGCAATCAAACTTCATCCTCACTTGCCTGCCCAGCGAAGTGGCCCACATGGAAATCATGGAGGGGCCTGATGGCCTGCTTCAGTCCATAGGGCCGCAGCACACGCTCATCGAGATCGGCACCTATCACAAAGCCTTCAAGCAACGAATGGCTCAGCGTATCGAACAACGTGGTGCACGGGTGTTGGAAGCGGAGGTCAGTGGTACTCCATCCATGGTTTCCCTACGCAAGGCTTCCTTGTTTCTGGGCGGTGACCCTGACCTGGTGGAGCACTGCAAGCCTGTGCTCGATGCGATCGCCGACATCCAGTTCCACATCGGTGGGTTTGGGTGCGCGGTCGCGATGAAATTGATCGCCAACTATCTGGTGACTATTCACACCCTGGCCGCAGCCGAGGCGCTGAACCTTGGTGTTAAAGCAGGGTTCAGCGCACAGCAGGTGGTTGAGGTGATACGCCAAAGTGCGGGTGGCTCAACGATGTTCAGCGCAAGAGCACCGATTATGGCTGATCGTCATTTCCTACCGGCGCCAGGACCTTTCGCCACGCTGGAAAAGTACATCGACATGGCCAGTGAGCTGTCCGAGGAACTCGGTAGCGCCGCGCCTTTGTTCAATGCCGCCAAGCCCTACTTTCTAAGGGCTATCGAAGAAGGCATTGGCGAAGAAGATATCTCGGCAGTGATCAAGTTGATCGAAGCCGACTCCCAGGCCGACTCCCAGGCACCTTCCAAAAAAGAGAAAACAACATGCTGATTGAACAACGTACCTATCAACTCAAGCCTGGCGCGCTGCACGAATTCCTGCGTGCTTACGAGGAGGAGGGGCTGCCACTTCAGGGCGAGGCACTGGGCAATTTGATCGGGTATTTCAAGCCGGAAACGGGGGACATCAATCGGGTCATTCAGTTGTGGGGATATTCCAGCTACGAGGACCGAGCCCAACGCCGCGCGGCGCTGTCCAGCGATCCAAGATGGCGTACGTTCCTTGGTAAGAACGGTCATCTGGTGGTTGCCCAGCAGGTTGAGCTGTTGAGCGCCGCACCCTTTTCCCCTATTCGTTAAGTAGGAGCATCCAAGATGATTCGTTCTCTACAACACGTAGGCGTGACTGTTCCGGATCTGGAAGTGGGTCGCTCCTTCTACGAAGCTGTCGGGCTCGAAGCCCGCATGGCAGGTGAGCATTTGGTGTTGCGCTGCAAAGGGCGCGCCCAGGATCAAGTGCGACTGATGCCCGGCACCACAAAGCGCCTGAGTTATGTCTCGTTTGGTACCGATGCTGAGGGCTTGCAGACTATTCGAGAAAGCCTCAGCTACCACGGTGTGGTTATCCATCCAGCACCGTTTGATATCGGGCAAGACGGATTGTGGTTTCGTGATCCGTCCGGCGATTGGGTTCACGTCACTGACGCCGACTCCATGCCGTTAGCTCCTTTGCCGACACCAGAGTCGAACACCCCGGGCCGTTACCGCCGCATCGGTCAGCGCGGCTGCACACCGTCCTCGAAGTTGCGTCGAGTGACGCCGTTGCGCTTGGGTCACTTGATCAAATTCACCCCCGATGTGGATCGTTCGATTGATTTCTATACCCGGGTGCTAGGGATGAAAGTCTCTGATCGCGCGGGGGACAAGATCGCCTTTCTACGGTGTGGCTGTGGCGGTGATCACCATGTACTTGGCCTGGCCAAGAGCAGCCATAGCGGTCTGCATCATCTCAGTTTTGAGGTGATGGGTATTGATGAGATCGAATTGGGCGCTCAACACCTGATGAGCCTGGGCTACGAAAGCGCTTTTGGCCTTGGACGACATGTGGCCGGCTCCAACTACTTTCATTACGTCCGCGACCCTTGGGACAGCATGGTCGAATACTTCTGGGACATCGATGTCATTCCCGAAGATGACAGCGAATGGCTGGCTATCGACGGGGCACCACCAGACTTGATCGCCGTGTGGGCAACCAATCCGCCGCCTGAAGCGTTCATTCAAAACTTCGAGGCGGCGCGTGATGAGTGATAGCTCTACGACCAAGGAACTGCTGGCAGGGATGTTGAACAAGCCGCTGTTCGTGGTCATGCGTACGCCACGGGATCTGACCCGCGTACCAGAGCTGCTGGACGCCCACTTGAAGTGGGCGATTCTGGCGCAACAACGCGGCGAGTTATTCGCTTCCGGGCCCTTTGTCTCGGATCAGACTTTCCCTGGTGAGCTAGGGGGCATGAGCATTCTGCGGGCGGCGGATCAGGCCGAAGCGCTGCGCATTGTCCGGTCAGATCCCTTTATTGCCCACGGTGTTTATGACGTAGAGGTACGCAAATGGCTGCTCATGGAAGGCGGCCTCACGCTTCACGTCAGTTTTTCCAACCAACGCTTTTCGCTCCTGTGATGGTGGTCCCATGAAGTATCAGCTTTTCACCTATCGGACGGATGTCCAGTCAAACGCAACCGGCCTGCTTGTTGGCGAATACGCCTATGATCTTGGTCAGCTTGTGGCCAAGACCGGCCTTGAGTTGCCAGCAGTTACCGTCGATGCATTGCTTGAGTGCTGGGGGGCGTCCAATCCGCAGCTGCAAAAGCTTGCAATGGCAGTGTTTGAAGCGCCAGCGCTCTATGAGTCGCAGCGGCTTGATCTTGCCACGTTGCACTTTGCTCCGTTTCTGGAACGTCCAGGCACGATCTATTGCGCGGGAGCAAACTATCGTGACCATGTCGAAGCCATGGCCCGTGCGTTCAACATGAAACTGTCGCTGGATCCGCGCAGCGAGGGCATTGCTCCCTGGCATTTCATCAAGCCCGGCCGCGGCAGTCTGGTCGCCCACAAGCAAGCGGTGGACTTTCCGGAAGGTGTCCGCATGCTCGATTGGGAAGCCGAGTTGGCGGTGGTGATTGGCAAGCGAGCGTCGCGTGTCTCCATTGAAGAAGCGCTCGACTACGTGGCAGGTTACACCTGCGCCAATGACCTGTCGGCGCGTGATCGACTGCGTCGCGAGCAAGTCGATCCCAGCTCGCCGTTTCGCTTCGACTGGATTGGCCACAAATGCTTCACGGGTTCTTGCCCGCTGGGCCCGTACCTGACGCCGGCACAATTTGTCAAAGATCCCGAGAACCTGGATATCAAGCTGTCGAGGAACGGCGCGTGGGTACAGGACTCCAATACCCGCAACCATATGTACGGCGTTGCAGAGCAGATTTCCTATCTGAGCCAGACCATCGATCTGTTTCCCGGTGATGTTCTGTTGACGGGAACACCGGCAGGCGTGGGCATGGAAAGCCACACATTCCTGGACCGCGGCGATGTATTGAAAGTCTGCATCGAAGGGCTCGGCGAGCTGGAAACCACTATTCGGTAACACCTTGCTGAAGGCCGGGCAATCAATGCCCGGCCGTTGAATAACTCAACTGTTTGCAGCGTCCGGACAAATGACGGTGTGCATCGTTGCGCCTGAAATTTGCCAGTCGCTTTTAACTAACGCCAGCACTGAAAGCTGCAAAAAAACTCTCCTCCGTCATACAAAAATAACAATGGAACATGAGATGAGCACACCAAGATCACATAGCCAGTGCGCGACAAGCGCCTGGATCAGTACCCTCTGCATCGGCCTTCTGTGCGTTCCGCTTGCCCAGGCAACTGAGGGCGGCGGAAGTTCATACCCACTGGGTGTGAATACGGTCGGCGCGGGAAAGATGCCACCGCCAGGCTTTACCGAGTTCTTCTACTTGTCCGACTACAGTGCGAACAAGACGCTGGACGGCGATGGCGATAAAAAACCAGGTATTCACAACTTTGACCTTGATATACAGGCACTGTCGATCCGGGTGGATTACGTCTATCAGGACTTCTCGATACTGGGTGCCAAGCTGGCCAGTCGCATTGCGTTGCCCTTGGTCAAGGGCGACATCAGCTTTGATGTCGATACACCAGCAGGGCGCGTTCATCGCAGCGACCACCAAGAAGGCATCGGCGATCTGACGGTGGTTCCTTTTGTATTGGGGTGGAGCTCGCCACGGTACCACCAGCTACTCGGTCTGGATGTGTTTGTGCCCGTCGGGGACTACGACAAGGATCATCTTTTCAACCCTGGTCGAAACACATGGGCCTACGGGCCTTGGTATTCCTTTACCGCCTATCCGCTGGAGAACCTGGAGGTGAGCGCCAAGCTCATCTACATGATCAATGGCGAGAACTCCGATACTCACTATCGCTCCGGCCATGAGTTCAACGCCGACTACAACATCGGCTACAACATCACTCGCGAATGGCAAGTGGGCGTGAACGGCTACCTGTACAAGCAGCTCACCGATGATGAGAAGAATGGCGAGACCTACCTGGATGGTAACCGTGGCCAAGTCGCCGCAATCGGCCCCGCGATCAAATACCAGACCCCGGCAATCGGGTTTGTCATGAAATGGCAGCACGAAACGCTGGTCGAGAACCGAGCCGAAGGCGATCGCATCTGGCTGCAGGCCGTTTACCGATTCTGAACGTTGCGTCCTTCATGGGGAGCCACAAACAACGTGGCGTCCCTGGAACGAACATCACTATCCAATAAATAGAAACAGGTGAAATCGTGACTGGAATATCCAAGTGGCACGTACTGATCGGTGGATTTATCGCCTACCTTTTTGATGCAATGGAGATCATTCTGTTAACGCTCGCGCTGCCCGTTATCCGCCAGGATCTGGGTTTCAGCCTCCATGAGGTGGGGGCGCTGGCTAGCGCTACATTGCTGGGGATTGGTGTGAGCGGTGTTGCCACAGGCTGGTACTCCGACAACTTCGGCCGGCGCAACGCACTGATTGCATCGCTGGCGATCTTCGGTGCGCTGACCTGTGTATTTGCATTCGCTCATGACCTCTACGTAATGGCGGGCCTGAGGTTTCTCTCTGGCCTTGGGCTTGGCGGGGTATGGACGATCCTATCGGCTTATATCGTTGAAACGTGGCCGCCCAAGCAGCGCGCCAGAGCCATATCCTTCGTGATCAGTGCCTTCCCGGTTGGCGCCATCGCCGCTGCCCTGGCGGCAAAGTTCATGCTGCCGGAATGGCGTTTGATGTTTTTCGTGTCCGGCGCCTCGGTGATACTGCCGATTATTTATGTGTATTTCCTGATTCCGGAATCTCCGGCCTGGAAGGCTCAACGCGATACTCAGGGCACCACTGCGCAGCGGATATCCGTCAGCGAGATTTTTTCGCCTGAGCTACTTCGTTACACCCTGCTGGGGTCTCTTGCGGCCAGTTTTGCGCTGCTTGGTTCCTGGGGCGTCAGCACGTGGCTGCCCACCTACCTGATACAGGACCGTGGCTTGAGTCTGGCGTCGATGACCAGCTTTATGGCGGTACTCCATCTCGGGAATTTCTTTGGCCTGAACGTATTCGGCTTCATCGCCGATCGCATTGGCAAGCGGCTTACGATTGTCATATCGCTGTTACTCACATCAACGATGGCGCTGGTCTATGTCTATACCACTCAGACTCAATCGCTGATCTGGATAGGGGCGGGGTACGCATTTTTCATGGTGTTCGCAGGGTTGTTCGGTTCTTACTTCAGCGAGATGTATCCCATCCGGGTGCGAACGCTGGGGGCGGGCTTCTGTTTCAACATGGGCCGAGGGTTGGCGGCTTTTGCCCCCGTGCTGCTCAGTGGCATTGCCAGCTTTTATAGCCTGGCGGCGGGACTGATGGTGTGCGCCGGGTTCTACGTCATCTCTGCATTATTTGTGATCTCCATGCCAAGGAATAAAACAGTTTGCGAGGTGAGTACGCAGGCAGGCACTGCAGACATTGGAAAGCAGGCCATCGGTTGATCTGATTCGTTGGTTCCAATGCCTCGTATCCACGGATACGGGGCATTTTTTTTGCCCCAAAAAACTGTCTGCAGAGGGTTATACGCTTATAAATTTTTCAGATAGTGCGAATAACTAATATTTGCTTCTTTTATTTATATGGCGACGGGAAGATGAGTCCCAGACAACAATAAATAAGAGGACATCCCTCATGATCAACCTGCATGACATTCGGTATATACGGCTGGGCACCGCAAATCTGGACGAGGCACGTCGTTATGCCACTCAGATCCTTGGGTTGCAGATTGCCCGAGAAGCCAACGGCGCGGTGTACTTCCGATCGGACAGCCGAGACCATACGCTCTGCTATTACGAGGGCGATCCGCAAGAAACCACAACAGCGTTCGAAGTAAGGACTGCCCAAGACCTCGAGGACGCGGCAGTCTTGCTGGAGCGTAATGAATTCAGCGTGCAGCATGGGTCGCGTGCAGACACTGAAGTGCGCTATGTAGACGACTTCATTCGCTTCAAGGATCCCAGCGGCAACAACATTGAGCTGGTCTTGCGTCCCCAGGCAAGCGGGCGACGCTATTTTCCGAGTCGTGATGCCGGTATCACCGGTTTCAGCCACATTGGCTTGCGCACCATGAATGCCCGGCGTGATGAACTGTTCTGGACTCAGCTGGCAAACGCCAGGGTCAGTGACCGAATTGGCGAGGCGCCGCTGCTGCGCATTGATGAGGTCCATCACAAGATCGCCTTGTTCCCTTCGTCCCACCCCGGTGTGCAACACATCAACCACCAGGTCGAGTCCGTCGATGACTTGATGCGTGCCTATTACTTCCTGGTTGAGCGGGGCATACGCATCCTCTTTGGTCCGGGCCGCCACCCCACCTCGGGCGCGATGTTCCTCTACTTCGAGGGACCTGACGGCATGACCTACGAATACTCGACAGGGGTCAGCCTGATCTCTCCAGAAAATGATGCAACCCACCAACCTCGGCAGTTTCCGGCGGAGGGTGCGGGATTCTGCGCGTGGGGTGCGAAGCCCGACATTCCGGAGTTCAAATCGTGAGTCAATTTCCAACTCCCAGCCGCGATCAGCAATCGCAAGTGCGCGTGGCCGCGCGGGCCTTGGCCCGCGCTGGTTTAGTGCATGCCTACGGGCACTGCAGCCTGCGCCTGGATGAGGAGCACTTTCTGGTATGCGCCGCACAACCGATGGGTTTGATCCAGCCGGGCGAGCCAGGAATCGTGGTACCGGTCAAAGGTGAGTTGCCCGACGGCGTGCTGGGTGAGGTTCGTATCCACCAGCAAATATATCGTCGGCGCCCAGACGTCCACGCCGTGATCCGAAGCATGCCTGCCCAGGTCATGACCCTGTCATGCGCAAGGCTCACACCTCAACCGCGCCATGGCATGGGCAGCTACTTTCAGCAGCCAATCCCGCTGTGGGACGACCCGCAACTGCTGCGCAGCGACGAGCAAGCCAGCGCCTTGGCCAATCAATTAGGGCAGGGGAATGCGCTGGTCATGCGTGGCAACGGCGCCATCGTCGTTGGCGCGTCACTGATCGAAGCGTTGACGCTGACCTGGTATCTGGAAGACGCCGCGCGGATTGAGTTGCAACTGCACAGCGCAGGTCTTGCCACCCAAGGGCCGGTACTCGACCCACAGGCCTGCGCGCGACGGGCTGTCACCAGCGGCCGAATTTACGAACGTATGTGGGAATACCTGACGGCGGGTGATCCCGAAGCCAGCGCTCCAGCCAACTAGAAAAAGAAGGAACACCTTATGCCTGCTAAAGAATTCCGCCATTTCATCAATGGTGAATGGGTGAGTAGCACCCGTACCTTCGAAAACCGCAACCCGGCCGATAACAGCCTGATCGGCTTGGTGCATGAAGCCGGCAAGGCTGAGGTCGACGCCGCCGTGCGAGCTGCGCAAGCTGCATTGAAAGGCCCTTGGGGCAGCATGACTGTCGCCCAGCGAACGGCTCTGTTGCACAAAGTGGCGGAGGGCATCGAACGTCGCCATGAAGAGTTTGTGGCTGCGGAAGTGGCCGATACCGGCAAACCCCGAGCACTCGCCGGGCACTTGGACATTCCCCGTGGCGCGGCCAACTTCAAGGTGTTCGCCGACCTGATCAAGAATGTGCCGACTGAAAGCTTCGTGATGGACACCCCTGACGGTGGCAAGGCGGTGAACTATAGCGTGCGAGCACCGCGTGGAGTCATCGCCGTTGTTTGTCCATGGAATCTGCCGCTGTTGCTGATGACTTGGAAGGTCGGGCCAGCCTTGGCCTGTGGCAATACTGTCGTGGTCAAACCCTCCGAAGAGACCCCGGCCACCGCCACGCTGCTCGCCGAAGTCATGAATGAAGCCGGTGTGCCACCGGGTGTGTACAACGTGGTGCATGGTTTCGGCGGTGACTCGGCCGGTGCCTTCCTCACCGCTCACCCAGAGGTCAATGGTGTCACCTTCACCGGTGAAACCGGCACGGGCGAGATCATCATGAAGGCCGCAGCCAAGGGTATCCGCCCGGTATCGCTGGAACTGGGCGGCAAGAACGCAGGCATCGTTTTTGCCGATGCGGACCTGGAAAAAGCCGTCAAAGGACTGGGGCGCGCCGTGTTCGAGAACAGTGGCCAGGTCTGCCTGGGTACCGAGCGCATCTACGTCCAACGTCCGCTGTTCGAGCGTTTTGTCGCTGCGTTCAAGGCCCACGCCGAAGGCATCAAGGTGGGTGACCCGAACCAGCACGACAGCACCATGGGACCGGTGATCTCGCTCGGTCACCGCGAAAAAATTCTCTCTTACTGCCGTCAGGCTGTCGCCGACGGTGCCACCGTGGTCCACGGCGGCGGCATCGCCCAGGTGCCGGATCATTTGGCCGAAGGCGCTTGGTTCGAGCCGACGATCTGGACCGGCCTTGCGGAAACCTCGGCCGTGGTGCGCGAGGAAATCTTCGGTCCGGTTTGCCACATCGCCCCCTTTGATACCGAAGAAGAAGTCGTCCGCCTCGCTAACGACACACCCTATGGCTTGGCCGCCAGTGTGTGGACTAGCAACCTGCAGGTCGCCCATCGTCTGGGCAGTGCACTGGACGTGGGTGTTTGCTGGATCAACTCGTGGTTTCTGCGCGATCTGCGTACCGCTTTCGGCGGTGCCAAGCAGTCGGGTATCGGTCGTGAGGGGGGCGTGCATTCGCTTGAGTTCTACACCGAGCTGCGCAACGTCTGCGTGCGGCTGTAAGGAGCTATTCATGAATAAGCAAGAGATTAACGTTCTCGGCCACCAACTGCACCAGGCCCTCTGCAATTGCGAGGCTCTGGCACCGTTGACTGACACTTATCCGGATATGACCCTGGAGCAGGCCTATCAGGTGCAGCTGTCGATGATTCAGCGACGTCTTGACGATGGCCAAAGGATCATTGGAAAAAAGATCGGGGTCACCAGCAAAGTGGTGATGGACATGCTCGGCGTCGATCAACCGGACTTCGGTCATCTGCTCTCGGACATGCTTTACGCCGATGGCGCCGCAATCGCCATCGACGGCTTGATCGCACCCAAGGCCGAAGGCGAAATCGCGTTCGTGCTCAAGGAAGACCTGCGTGGCCCGGGCATTACCGTCGCCGATGTGCTGCGCGCCACCGCCTATGTGATGCCGTGCTTCGAGATCGTCGATTCGCGCATCCGTGACTGGAAGATCCGCATCCAGGACACCGTCGCCGACAACGCCTCCGCCGGGGCTTTCGTCTTGGGCGGGCAGGGCGTGGCCCCGCGTGACGTGGACCTGGCTTGTGTCGGCATGACACTGGAAAAGAACGGTGAAGTGGTTGCCACTGGCGCCGGCGCTGCGGCCCTCGGCCACCCGGCGAATGCCGTGGCCTGGCTGGCCAACAAACTCGGCCAGCTTGGCATTGGCCTGAATAAGGGCGAAGTCATCCTCTCCGGTTCACTGGCGGCCATGGTGCCGGTCAAGGCCGGTGATCAATTGCGCATCAGCCTGGGCGGCATCGGCTCGGCCTCCGTTCGTTTCGATTGAAGGAAATCCTTATGAATCTCTCTGCAGCAACTATCGCCCAACTGGCCGAACACCTGGAAAACGCCGAGCTCAACCGCGAGGCGGTGGCCAAGATTACCGACGCCCACCCGGACATGGACTGGGAAGACGCCTACGCCATCCAGGACACCATTCGCCAACGCAAGGAGTCTCGCGGTGTACGTATCGCTGGCCTGAAAATGGGCCTGACCTCTTTCGCAAAAATGAAGCAAATGGGGGTCACTGACCCGATCCACGGCTTCCTTACGGACTACGGCTCTTGCCTGGACGGCGCGGCTATCGATGTTGACGGCTTGATCCATCCCAAGGTCGAGGCCGAGATCGCCTTTGTCCTCAAGCATCCGCTCAAGGGACCGGGCGTGCATGTTGGCGATGTATTGGCGGCTACCGATTTTATTTTGCCGGCAGTTGAAGTGATCGACTCGCGCTACGAGAACTTCCGCTTCGATCTCAAGAGCGTCATTGCCGACAACACCTCTTCGGCACGCTTCGTCACCGGCGGACAAATGAGTGGCGTGCAGGGCATTGACCTTAAATGCCTGGGTGTGGTGCTGGAAAAGAACGGCGAAGTAGTCGCCACCGGTGCCGGCGCCGCGGTGCTCGGGCACCCGGCGCAGAGCGTCGCCATGCTGGCCAACATGCTCGGTGCCAAGGGACGTGAACTGCCGGCGGGCTGCTTCATCATGACCGGTGGCATCACCGAGGCCATTGCCGTTGCTGCCGGGGACAACATCACCGTCCGCTACCAGCATCTGGGCAGCGTCTCCATGCGCTTCACTTCGTCCAGCCAGCGTTGATCCGGAGCTATCGACCATGCCTATCGCCATGATCCACCTCGCCGAAGGACGCAGTGAAGAGAAGAAGCATGCACTGTTGCTCAACGTCACCCAGGCCATCGCGCAAAGCCTCGATGTGCCCGTAGATAGCGTACGCGTGCTGCTTCAAGAGATTCCCGAAACCCAGTGGGCTGCGGGTGGCAAGACCCTTGCCGAACGCCGGCGTGGTAACGCCTGATCCCAGGCTGTATGCAACGACAGGACACAATAACAATGAGCAATCCAATCAGCGTCGCAATCATCGGCTCGGGCAACATCGGCACTGACCTGATGATCAAGATTTTGCGTCACGGCAAGCACCTGAAAATGGCCGCTATGGTCGGCATCGACCCGACCTCTGATGGTTTGGCCCGCGCCCAACGCATGGGCGTGGCGGTGACCCATGAAGGTGTTGAAGGCCTGACCCGCATGGACGAATTCAAGGACATCGATTTCGTCTTCGATGCCACCTCGGCTGGCGCCCACGTGAAGAATGACGCCTTCCTGCGCTCGATCAAACCCGGCATCCGTCTGATCGACCTGACACCTGCAGCCATCGGCCCGTATTGCGTGCCGGTGGTCAATCTGGAACAGAATCTCGGCCAACTCAACGTCAACATGGTCACCTGCGGTGGCCAGGCGACCATCCCCATGGTCGCAGCGGTATCACGCGTGGCCAAGGTGCACTACGCCGAAATCGTCGCCTCGATCGCCAGCAAGTCTGCGGGTCCCGGCACTCGTGCCAACATCGACGAATTCACCGAAACCACCTCCAAGGCTATCGAAGCGATCGGCGGCGCAGCCAAGGGCAAGGCGATCATCGTGATGAACCCGGCCGAACCGCCGCTGATGATGCGTGACACGGTGTTTGTGCTGTCCGAAGCCGCTGATCAGACACTGGTTGAGGCCTCCATCGAAGAGATGGCGGCCGCCGTACAGGCCTATGTGCCGGGCTATCGCCTCAAGCAAAAAGTCCAGTTCGACGTCATCTCTGAAGACGCACCACTGAATATACCGGGTCTTGGCAAGTTCTCCGGTCTCAAGACCTCAGTGTTCCTCGAAGTCGAAGGTGCCGCCCACTACCTGCCAGCCTATGCCGGCAACCTCGACATCATGACTTCCGCTGCCTTGGCCACCGCCGAGCGCATGGCGCAGTCGATGCTCAACGCCTGAGGAGACCGTCATGACTTTCAATCCCGGCAAAAAACTCTACATCTCCGACGTCACCCTGCGCGATGGCAGCCACGCTATTCGTCACCAGTATTCGCTGCAGAACGTGCAGGACATCGCCCGCGCCTTGGACAAAGCCAAGGTCGATTCGATCGAAGTGGCGCACGGTGATGGCCTGCAAGGGTCGAGTTTCAACTACGGCTTCGCAGCCCACACCGACCTGGAATGGATCGAAGCCGCCGCCGATGTGATCAGCCACGCCAAGATCACTACCTTGTTGTTGCCCGGCATCGGCACCGTGCATGACCTGAAAGCAGCCTACAACGCCGGTGCCCGGGTGGTGCGCATCGCCACTCATTGCACCGAGGCCGATGTGTCGAAACAGCACATCGAATATGCCCGCGAGCTGGGCATGGACACCGTCGGTTTCCTGATGATGAGCCACATGATTCCGGCCGAGCAGTTGGCTGCCCAAGCCAAGTTGATGGAGAGCTACGGTGCGACCTGCGTGTACATGGCCGACTCCGGTGGGGCGATGAACATGCAGGACATCCGCGAGCGTTTCCGTGCGTTCAAGGCGGTGCTCAAGCCGGAAACCGAAACCGGCATGCACGCCCACCACAACTTAAGCCTGGGCGTGGCCAACTCCATCGTCGCGGTGGAAGAGGGCTGTGACCGCATTGACGCCAGCCTGGCTGGCATGGGGGCGGGGGCGGGCAACGCGCCATTGGAGGTGTTCATCGCTGCCGCCGAGCGACTGGGCTGGAATCATGGCACCGACCTCTACACCTTGATGGATGCCGCCGATGACATCATCCGTCCGCTGCAGGACCGTCCGGTGCGGGTAGATCGCGAGACGCTGGCGCTGGGTTATGCAGGCGTTTACTCCAGCTTCCTGCGTCATGCCGAAGCGGCGGCCCAGCGCTATGGGTTGCGTACCGTCGACATCCTGGTCGAATTGGGACGGCGAAAAATGGTCGGTGGGCAAGAGGACATGATCGTCGATGTGGCGCTGGACCTGACACGACGTTGAGTTATCCACGCGTCCGCATAACACTCAAGAACACCAGCTTTACTGCACTTGCCGGTCGAAGCCCACGACGCTTTGCTGGCAAGTGCAGTGTTTTGGTTTCTGAATATCCATCGTAAGCGAATTGTCCAAGGTTGCACCTTAAGCACAGATACATGATTTTAGAGGAGAGTGAAATGCTCAAGGCTTCAGACGTCGTAGTGCAGTGCCTCGAGAATGAGGGCGTAGAGTTCGTGTTCGGGATTCCTGGTGAAGAGAACCTGGATTTACTTGAATCACTCAGGCGCTCCAACATCCGGCTCGTTCTCACTCGACATGAGCAATCGGCTGGTTTCATGGCGGCAACCTATGGCCGGTTAACCGGCAAAACGGGAGTCAGCTTATCGACCCTTGGCCCTGGCGCTACGAACCTGGTCACTGCTGGCGCCTATGCCTACTTGGGTGGAATGCCAATGCTCATGATTACCGGGCAGAAGCCAATCAAAAAGTCCAAGCAGGGCCGTTTCCAGATTCTTGATGTTGTTGGGATGATGCAACCGCTGACCAAGTACACCCACCAGTTGGCGTCCGCTGACAACATTCCCTCGCGTGTGCGTGAAGCCTTCCGCCTTGCTGAGGAAGAGAAGCCCGGAGCGGTTCATCTTGAACTTCCCGAGGACATCGCCGCGGAGCAGACCGAAAGCCGGCCAATTCCTCCGAGCCTGCATCGTCGCCCGCTGGCCGAACACAAGGCCATCGAGGCCGCAGTCGAGAAATTGCAGACAGCCCGTAGCCCGATCCTGGTGATTGGTGCCGGCGCCAATCGCAAGATGACTGCCAAGGTACTCAAGCAACTGATCGACAAGACCGGCATTCCTTTTGTCACCACTCAGATGGGCAAAGGTGTGGTAGATGAGCGTCATCCACGCTTCCTTGGCAATGCCGCACTGTCTTCCGGCGACTTCGTGCACCGTGCTGTCGAGGCGGCTGATCTGATCGTAAACATTGGCCACGACGTGATTGAGAAACCGCCATTTTTCATGGTCCGTGGCGGCACCGAAGTCATCCACATCAACTTCCGCTCCGCCGAGGTCGATCCGGTGTACTTCCCGCAGGTCGAAGTGATCGGCGATATCGCCAATGCTGTTTGGCAGATCGGCGAATCCTTGAATGACACTTCACACTGGGACTTCACCCGCCTTATGACGATCCGTGAATCCAACGAGGCCCAAGTGATCGAGGGCGCGGACGACAACCGTTTCCCGATCTACCCGCAGCGCTTTGTCGCCGACGTGCGTCGTGCCATGCCCTCCGAAGGCATCGTGGCTCTGGATAACGGCATCTACAAAATCTGGTTCGCGCGCAACTACAAGGCACATAAACCCAACACCGTACTGTTAGACAATGCCTTGGCAACGATGGGTGCGGGCCTGCCTTCGGCGATGGCTTCACATTTGGTCTATCCGGATCGTCCTGTGGTAGCTGTGTGCGGTGACGGCGGCTTCATGATGAACAGCCAGGAGCTGGAAACCGCCGTACGTTTGAAGATGAACCTGACGGTCATCATCCTACGCGATGATGGCTACGGCATGATCCGTTGGAAGCAGTCCAACATGGGGTTCACTGATTTTGGTCTGGACTACGGCAACCCGGATTTCGTCATGTATGCGCAAAGCTATGGCGCCAAGGGCCACCGGGTGGAAAGCGCCGAAGAATTCTTGCCGCTACTGCAGCGCTGCATCAGTGAGCCGGGTGTGCACGTTATCGATTGCCCGGTGGATTATTCCGAGAACGATTTCATTCTGAACCATGAGCTTAAAAGACGTAGCGCTCTGGTTTAAGCCAACGCTCGCCAACCCCCATTCAGAAAAGGAAACGTCATGCAGCTTAAAGACACCCAGTTGTTCCGCCAGCAAGCCTTCATCGATGGCGCGTGGGTTGATGCGGACAATGGTCAGACGATCAAGGTCAACAACCCGGCAACGGGCGAAATTCTGGGCACTGTG
>NZ_JAHUWE010000010.1:0-300263 GCF_019219225.1 Pseudomonas sp. PDM32 | reverse complement strand
GCATCACGTTGACGCCATTGACCGACAGCTTGTCGCCAACCGGGCGACGCAGGGCGGTGTGCAGGGCCGGACGGCCCTCGGAAGCATTGACGATTTCGCCGTCGAACAGCGATTTGATCGCGCCCTTAAGGTCGACTTCGTTGGCCAGGCCCACCAGCAGATTGCGGGTCTCGGCGTTGATCAGGTTTTTCGAGTAGTCGAGAAACAGGCCGCAACTGCTGAGGGTGAATTGAGTAAAACGCTGCGGATCGGCATTGAAGGCTTCGCGCATGCTGAAATCCTGCATGGCTTGGCGGTGGTCATTCAACGCTTGCCAGGCGGGCAGAGCGGTAACGTCGTGAGGAGTGCGGTAATACGCCATCGCTTCGGGTTTCCTTGTGCAAATGTCGCGAGGTCACGTCAATGTGCCTGGCCGCGACTTTCACACCGCGGCCGTGCAGGGCAGGCCTTTAACGGCTGCACATCGCAGCGGCAATCTTCTCCGCCACCATGATGATCGGAGCATTGATATTGGCCGTCGGTACGCGTGGAAGGATGGAGCCATCGACCACTCGCAGGCGACTCACGCCATGCACGCAGCCTTGGTTGTCGGTGACAGCCATATCGTCGACACCCATGCGGCACGTACTGGTGGGGTGGTGCTCGGTATTGGCTACCTGGCGTAACCACGCGGCCAACTCGCTGTCCGTCGCGTTGAGCCCGGGCGTGTCCACCGATTCGCCGCGATAACGCGACCAGGCCGGCTGTTCGACCATTTGCAAGGTTTTGCGAATGCCGTCGACCATCTGCGTAACATCCCGTTGATCGGTCAGGTAGTTGAAGCGAATTACCGGCTTGTGGCGAGGATCGGCCGACCGCAGCGTTATATTGCCGCGACTGTGCGGGCGCATCTGGCTGACGAAGTACTGGAAACCGTCGGCGATGTGCACCTTGCCGGACTGGAAGTCCGCGAGGAAGGGCAGGAACTCATGCTGCATATTGAAGTAGTCGACATCGTCGCTGCTCTTGAAGAACGAGCCCACTTCGAAGAACGGCGTTGCCCCCAGGCCTGTCTTGAACAACGACCATTGCACCCCGAGCTTCAACCGTCCCAGAGTATTGAGTTCTTT
This sequence comes from Pseudomonas sp. PDM32, assembly GCF_019219225.1. Lineage (NCBI taxonomy): Bacteria > Pseudomonadati > Pseudomonadota > Gammaproteobacteria > Pseudomonadales > Pseudomonadaceae > Pseudomonas > Pseudomonas sp. PDM32. The sequence continues at coordinate 299,154 of NZ_JAHUWE010000010.1, read as the reverse complement.
GCAGATGGATACACCCGCGGGTGATTTGAAGCGCAATGGCGCGACCACATGATCCTGCAAATCGGCGCCGACGCCGGGCAGGTGCAAGCGCGATACAACGCCATGGGCGGCCAGATCGTCACGGTTGCCGATACCCGACAGCATCAACAGGTGAGGGGAGCCGATGGTGCCGGCGCAGAGCACAACTTCACGGGCGGCGTGAATGACCTTCTGTTCGCCTTTGTGCTGCACCGTGACGCCGTTGGCGACGCTGCCGGTAAGGTTCACGCGTTTGACCAGGCAATTGGTCAGGACCGTCAGGTTCGGCCGGCGGATTGCCGGTTTCAAATAAGCCAGGCTGGTGCTGCAGCGCACGCCATTGCGGATGGTGGTCTGCGTGACATGCACGCCTTCCTGATTGCCGCTGTTGTAGTCACCGGCGTCATCCAGGCCGAATTGCTGGCCTGCGTCCAGAAACGATTGATACAGCGGGTGGTCAGCCTTGCTACGCACTACGGTGATCGGGCCGTCCGCACCGCGCGCAGGATCTGCGCCATTTTCGAAGCTTTCCATCTTGCGGAAGAACGGCAGGCAATCGGCAAAGTCCCAGCCGTCGACACCCAGCGTGCGCCAATGGTCATAGTCCTTTTCGCTTCCCCGGACATAGACCATGCCGTTGATCGATGAACTGCCACCCAGGCAGCGGCCCCGTGCCTGGCCGATCACCCGGTCATGCAGTTCGGGCTCGGGTTCGCTTTCGAACTTCCAGTTGAATACATCGCTTTCAATGGGAAAGGTCAGGGCGGCGGGCATCTTGATGAAAATGCTCTTATCGCTGGGCCCGGCCTCGATCAGGCAGACCGTGACGCTGGAGTCTTCGGTCAGCCGGTTGGCCAGGACACAGCCTGCCGATCCTGCACCGACGATGACGTAATCGAATTCGTTAACCTTATTGACCATCTTGAATAACCCGGTAAAGACATGTTTGGCTGAAACAGCCCCGTGGATCCGGGGCTGCCTTGAATCGAGGCGTCAGGCTTTACGTGCCGCAGAAAGGCTCGCCGCGGGTGACGCTTGTTCCGACAGCGCGTCGGCGCGGCTGTCGTTCTCCACCACGTACTTGGACAGCGTCTTCCAGGTGTTGCTACCGCTGCGTTTGAGGTGCACCAGGCGCCACAGACCGAGGATCATCAGAACGACGAAGGCGATGGGTGCATAACCCACCGGAGGCTCTGGCAGCGGCACGAGCGAGTAGTAAAGAACGGTGAATAGCGCAATGGTCGAAATGATCGGGAAGAGGATATGCACGATGACGTTCAAGTCCTTGCGCATCACGGTGGTGAAGAAACGCGCGACACCAATATTGCCCATGAAGTAGACGAACACGTAAATGATGGTCGCCAGTGTCGCCAGCATGAAAAAGGCCTGGTCGGGTTGCATGAACGTGCCGCCAACCAGCGCGACGATCAACGCCAGAATCGTTTGAGTCAGGATCGCCGTGTGCGGAGTGCGGTGCACGGGGTGAACCTTCTTCAGCCAACCGGGAATCGCTTCCGCGCGGGCCATGGCGTACCAGTTGCGCGTCGAGTCCACGGTGCAGGCAATGCACACCGCAATCCCGGAGTTGAGCAGCGCCAGCAGAATCAGAATCCAGCCGTTGCCCCACAGACGGTGAGCAACGGCAAATGCAGGGCTGTCCTTGGAGTCGGCCAGCGTATCAAGGTGCGCAATGCCCCAGCCTGTCTGAATACCCCAGGCGCAGAACACGTAGTAAACACCGAGCAGAATCAGCGAACCGATAATGGCTTGCGGGATGACCTTGCGCGGATTGCGCGCTTCTTCGGCCACAGCCGCTGCGCCTTCCCAGCCTGTGAAAGCGAAAATCGACAACACCACCGCCAGGAAAAAACCGTGGGAGCTGGTGCTGTTGGCCGGGTTGAAACCCTCCAGTGATACGCCGCCTTCACCGGGAGACATCAATCCGCCGACCGCCAGCGCAGCGATGATCAGCATCTCCACCACCGACAGTACGGTGAGCATCTTTCCGGACGTCTTGATGCCTTTGTAAGCGATGAAACCGACGATCAGCAGGATGGCCGCCGCGATGTACTGCCACGGAATGTTTATCCCGTAGTTCTTGCTGATTTCAGTTTGCAGAACGAAACCGGTGAAGGCGGCGAGGCCGCCCGGAATCAGGGCCACAATCCAGGAATAGAGCCAGCCGACCATGAACCCGGCGCTCGGACCGACCGTCGCGCTGACGTAGGTATAGAAACCGCCTGCGGAGGGAAAATGCTTGCCCAATTGCGCCAGGGACACGGCGACGATCAAACCGATGATAAAGGCCGCGATATACGCCGAGGGCGCGCCGAGGCCCGCTTGCTGGGTATTGAATGCAATCGTGGTGAGCACGCCGACAGCGGGGGCGATCTGGGCAATGCTTTGCATCAGCACGGTGACCAGACCGACAGAGTTACTTTGCAAACCGGTGGCCGGCGCCGAGTGGGGGTGATCGTCGTTCATCGAAATCTCCTCATCTTATTGTGGTACGAGGAGCGGTAGTGCGCACCGAGCCTCTGACGACACGAGTATCTGTGCGCGATATCGTGCAGTCAATACCCTATAGCGTGTATTTTGTCGCTGAGGCTGGGATTTATTTATGTTTTATGGCGTGTATGTGTGCATTGACTGCACGAAAACGTGCATATAGGATTGAAAAACACACACATAGATTTTGGAGTTTCCTGATGTCTTTTTCTGCCAGTCCCTATGAATTCGATATTAACGATCAGGTTGCCGCGCTGGATGATCAGCTGGCTTATGAGCTGCCGGCAGCCTTGGCTGAGCTGGACCTGGCGGACTATGACCGCATTATTCTCACCGGCATGGGGTCTTCCGATTACACCGCACTGCCGATCGAGCGGGACCTGGCTGCCTGTGGCTATCCGGTGTGGCGCATCGATGCGGGACGCTTGCTGGATTTCCCGCAACTGATCACCCCCAACACGTTGCTGTGGGCGACTTCTCAATCAGGTATGAGCGGGGAAATCGTCACCCTGCTGTCGCAGTTGACTGGGGCAAAAAGGCCCAAAACCATCATCGGGGTCACCAACGCAGAAAACAGTACGCTAGCGCAGGTTTGCGATATTTTAGTGGCGCTCAAGTCCGGGGACGAGGCGACAGTCAGCTCCAAAAGCTACATCAACACCCTGGTCGCGCAATACCGCATAGCCCTGGCGTTGCGGGGCGAAAGTGAAGCACCGCTACTGGCGACCCTGAACGGGTTCCGGCAGCACATGGCGAGCCTGATCAACGACCGCCAACTTGTCCAACAGCTGACCGACAACGCATTCGATAATGCGGAGCCACGCCTGGCATTGGTAGGTATTGGCGCAGACGGTGCCACGGCGATGACAGGAGCATTGATACTCAAGGAAGCCTGCAAGGTCATGGTCGAAGGATATTTGGGCGGAGAGTTTCGCCACGGGCCACTGGAAACCTCAGGCCCGGGAATGATTGCCGTATTGATCGGCGACGGCACTGACAGCACCCTTGAAACTCTCGCCCAAGACTTGCTTGCCAACGGCACGACGGTGGTGACCATCGGGCCGAAGGCTTACGCTCAGAGCCAATTGTTGCCCACCGCCGGGCATGATGAATTAACCCGGCTGATTGCCGGAATTCTGTATGTTCAGCACTTTACAGTGACCTTTGCGCGAGCCCGGGGGCTGGTTCCGGGCGAATTCCTCTATGGCAATAAAATCACGGTGAAACTATGAGTGGGGCAGGTGAGGGTGGCGTTCGGGCGGGTGTCGACATCGGCGGCACAGGCATTCGCGTGGTAATCCTCGAGGATCGTCGTGAAATCGCCGCTGTTACGCTGCCCACATCGTCCTTCGAACGCTTCGAGCGCCACCGCCGCTCGTTGGAACTGGCTCGCCGCATCCGCGCACTTGTGCCGAATGACAAGACACTGATGTCATTGGGCATTGGTGCCAGCGGGCCGGTGGACACGGTGGCCGGTGTCATCGAAAACCCCAGCACACTGCCGACTTTTTCCGCATTGCCGCTGGTGGCGGATTTGTCGGCGCATCTGCAGGTGCCGGTACGTATCGATAATGATGCAGTGACAGCGGCACTCGGCGAGTTTCATCTGGGGGCCGGGATCGACAGCCGCAGAATGCTCGCCGTGACGCTCGGAACCGGTGTCGGCGTCGCCTTGCTGATCGGTGGACAGCCGTTGCGAACGGTAAGCGGTACACACCCTGAAGGCGGGCATATTCCCGTCGGTCACTCGGACACGCCTTGCTACTGTGGCGTGTCTGGTTGCTGGGAAACCCTGGCGTCACGCACCTGGTTGCAGGCCGAACTGACAAGGTTGGTGCCCGGGATCGCCTATGAGCAGCATGACCTGAGTTTCTATCGAGACCTTTGTCAAAACGATTCCCGGATCGCCCGGCTGTTTCAGCAGTACGGGCATCAGGTCGGCCGGGGCCTGGGTGCGTTGATGTCGCTCTATGGGCCGGATCTGGTCGTGTTGAGCGGCAGTGCGGCGCAGCTTTTTCCGCTCTACGAAGACGCGGTCCAGGCTTCGTTGGTGCGTTCAAAAGGCTTCGAGTTAAGCACGCGTATCGTGGTATCCGCGTTGGGTGACGGCGCGGGTGCGATGGGCGCCGCGCTTCTGTTTTGACGATCGGCTCCTTTGCGTTCAAGGGGTTAAATGGCTACTCTTTGCACGCAATCGTGCAATCCCTTTCAGTAAATGAGCAGAAAATGACAGCGTCCGAACGGCGGCTCCAGATCGTGGAACTCATAAAAGAACGTGGCTATGTCAATGCCGCCGAGTTGTCCGAAATGTTCTCGGTCGACAGTTCCACCATCCGCCGGGACCTGTCATTCCTGGAGAACAGCGGCAAACTGATTCGCACCCACGGCGGCGTACTCCCTTCGCAGGATGCCGATCAAGGGGATACGCCGTACAACGTACGACGCAACATGCATGAGCAGGGCAAAGCGGCCATTGCCCGGGCCGCGCTGGACTACATCCAGGACGGTCAATCGATCATTCTCGATAACGGCTCGACGGTGTTTCAGTTGGCGCTGGCCTTGAAGGCGCGCAAGAACATCACGGTCATTACCAATGACCTGATGATTGCGATGCAACTCTCCCAGCATCCGAGCATCACGCTGCATGTCGCCGGCGGCATGATGCTCAACAATGTTTTCACTCTGGTGGGGCCTGACACCGTGCAGAAGTTCGAGAACATCCACACGGATTGGGCGTTCCTCGGGGCTGAAGGCGTGCATCCGGAAAGTGGCATCACCAATATCAACACGGTCGAAATCCCGATAAAGCAAGCGATGATCGCCTCGGCGAATCAGACCATCGTCCTGGCCGATAGCTCCAAGCTCGGATACAAGGCCTTTTCGCATGTTTGTAGCCTGGACGCGATTACCAAAGTCATTACCGATGATCAGCAGACCATCAAGCATCGCCATGCTTACGCAGACAAACTTGAAGTTGTACCGGTCCGTAAGGTTACAGGTGAAGTGATTTCGTAGCCCATTGTCGACTCCTGGGCAGCAGCCGACAGATGACATTGCAGGCACCGGCTTTTTTCAATCGCCTAGCCGACGCTGATCTTTCCCTCCCGGCCGTCTCGTCATTGTGTGTTCGCCTCTATAGCGTCCGCTACTCAGTTGGTATGCGCATCGTTTCGTTTCGATGGCAGTTCGGGCAGTACTGTTGGGAGCCACAGCGAAATACATAGATCACGATTGCAAAAAAAGCGCTGACGTTGTGTAAGCGCTGAGGTAACAGGGCCTGGCCAGCGTCCTTGAATTGTGCGCGAGATCGTGAAATCGAGTGGTTATAGCAGCGGTATGCTATAGCTCACGAACAAGCGATTCTGCTCCTGGTTGCGGGACGCCTCGCTGTTTGATTTGCCGTTACGCCAGCCAAACCCAAGCCCCTTGAGAGGACCGGACTGCAACGCGTAGTCGAGACTGATGTCCCGCTCCCACTCCTTCTGGCTCGAGCCGGTAGTGGTCTTGATGTTGTCGCCGCTGAGGTACATGACCGAGGCTTTCAGGCCCGGCACGCCGAGGGCGACGAAGTCATAGGCATACTGACCAAACACGGTGCGTTCGCCGGCACGAGTGAAGGATTGAATCAGGCGGTCGGTGTACAGGTACAGACTGGAGCCGCCAGCGCCTTTGTCCGGCAGCGCGCCTTGATTGAGCTGAGTGAAGTTACTGCCACTGGACACGCTTTGGTAACCGGCGGTGACGGCGTGGCCACCCAGGGTGTAAATCAGCGCAGCGCTCCAGGTCTGGTTGTCGATCTCGCCATCATTGCCTTGGGTGTAGCCGCTGATCCGGTACCCAGACGTGCCGTCGCTGTTTTCACCTGACGAATCCGTCTTGAAGTAGCGCAGGTCAGTTTTCAGCGATTGACCGTCCGCGATCGGCCAAACGTGAATCAGGCCGAAAAATTGCTGCGAGTAATAGTCGTCCAGGTGGGCGTAGTAGTATTGCGCGGTCAGGTCCTTGGTGACTTTCCAGTCGCCGCCGGCGAAGTCGAACTGGTTGCTCTCGCGTACACCACCCAAGGCCGCCAGGCCGGTCTGATCGCTGGAGCCCCGACCGGTGGCGTGTTCGATCCGCCCACCAATCAGCGTCAGGTCCTTGAACTCGCCAGAGGTCAACTGGCCGCCTTCGAAGGTTTGCGGCAGCAAGCGGCCGTCGTTTGACACCAGGATCGGCAGCTTCGGTAGCAGCGTGCCCAGGCGTAGTTCGGTTTTCGAGATTCTAGCTTTGCCGGTCAGACCCAGACGGCTCCACTCATCCACGGCGTTGTTGTCGCTGTCTGACGGAATCATGCTGCTGCCGACGTGACGCCCCTTGCCACTGTCCAGTGTCACGCCGAGCAGTCCCAGCGCGTCGACGCCAAAACCGAGCTGTCCGTCGGTGTACCCCGACTTGTAGTCGAGCATGAAACCCTGCGCCCATTCTTCGGTTTTCGAAGGGGCGACGCTGCCGTCACGGTTGTCATTATTGAAGTAGAAGTTCTTCAGACCCAGGTTGGCCTTGCTGTCACTCAGGAAGTCCGCATGTGCCTGGGTGGTTAGTGCAATAGCACCCAGCGCGAAAGTGGCAGCCACTTTATTTCCTTTCATTTGTATCGACCCTTTTTTGTAGTTTGAAGTTGGGAGTGGATGAACGGGGGGCCCCGCAGGAGCGAGTGCCGGCAATGAACGTTGCGTGTTGGGCGGTCGGGGGCAGCGACAGGCAAGCCCGTTCCGAAGACCAATGGGTGCATTCGGGACGGGATTTTTTAGGCGTGACCGATGAAGTTCAGATTTTGTCGATTGCAACGCCGTGGTTGTTTTTCCACATCAGCACCACGGCGCTGGCGATAATGGCGACCACGATCAGATAGATGTTGAACATCCAACCAATGTTTTCCGAGTACAGCCAGGTTGTCAGGTACGAGGCTGTGCCACCGAATACTGCGACGCCTAGAGAAATGCATACCCCGAACATACGGGTGCGATAGCGGGTCGGAATCTGTTCGGAGATCGACGCCGGTTTGCAACCGGTGATGAAGCCCACCAACAACAAGCCTGCGGTTTGCGTAACCATCAAGGTCCACGGCTCATTGGAAATCAGGCTCCACAGAGGGAACAGCGTGGCAGCAATACCGAGCAACGAGATCAGCGCAGAAATCTTGCGTCCCCACTGATCGGAGAGCCAGCCCGAGACCGGCAGGAATACCAGGTAGATGACCTGTGCAATGCAGCTCATGGTGAACGCACTGCGCGGGTCCATGCCTTTGATGCTGATGGCGTAGATCGACGCCGATGTGACCCAGGTGTAGTAGGTCAACGTGGCACCGGCTTCATAGAGAAACAACCGAATGCCATGTTGAATGATTTTGCCGCGACTCCAGGCCGACTCGGGTGAGACACCCGCGGCGTTTGGGCTGTGCTCGCTTTCCATCATGTTGCGGCGCAACCACAACGCGAAGACGGCCAACAGACCACCGGAGGCGAACGGGATGCGCCAGCCCCATTCCTGCATTTCACTGACGGACAGCAGTGACGTCAGCAGCGCCATGTAGAACGTCGCCAGTAACGATCCGCAGCCAACGGCGATAAACACGGTACTTGACCACAGACCCCGACGTTTCGGCGGGGCGATTTCGGCGATGTAGGCATAGGAGGTGGTGGTCTCGCCGCCATGAGCAAAGCCTTGCGCCAGTCGGGCCAACAACAGAAGCGCCGAAGCCCAGCTGCCGATGGCGTCATAGGAAGGAATAAAGGCAATCAACAGGCTGGCACTGGCCATCAGCAGCATAGTGCTCATGAGCACCGTGCGCCGCCCCAGTTTATCGGCGAGGATGCCGAAGCAGATGCCGCCGAGAGGCCTCAACAGAAAACCGGCTGCAAACACGGCCAGGGTATTGAGCAGGGCAGAGGTGGCATTGCTTTTATCGAAGAGTGCCGCGGCGATGTAGACCGATGCAACGGTGTAGATCGTCCAGTCGAACCACTCAAGCAGGTTTCCCACGCCGGTGGCCATCAATGACTTTCTGCGCAGTGTTGTACGGGGTGTTTTGGCCTGCCCGATCGAAACGTCGGGTATGGTCTCGGTAATATTATTCATTGTTGGCTCCGAGATGTTTCATGAACCACGGTATGTGGTGAGTAACGATGGGTTGCATAGGGCTTGCTGAAAAAAACGAGATTTCCCATCCAGCAAAAATCCCCTGTAGGAACGAGCGGTGCGGCGATCCGGCTTGCCCGCAAAAGCGGTCTGATGTTCAGCATTGATGTCGATTGACATACCACTCTCGCGAGCAGGCTTGTTCCCACAGTGACAGGGTGGATGTCAGGCGTTGATGTGCGCCAATGCCACTTCTTCGATGCCGGCCGCATCGAGCTTGTAGTGTTCGTACAAGTGCGTCGGCGGGGCGATCAAACTGTATTCGTCGTAGATGCCGTGGCGCTTGAGCTTGACGCCGACGCCTTCGTCCGAAAGCACTTCGGCTACCGCAGCGCCGAGACCACCGAGGACGTTGTGCTCCTCTACGGTCATCATGCGTTTGCTGCGAGCAGCAGCGCGCAGGATGGCGTCACGGTCGATCGGCTTGATCGACGCCATGTCGATCACCCCCACGGAGCGTCCTTCGGCGTTCATTTTGCGAGCGGCGGCCAGGGCCGCATGCACGGTGATGCCGCAGGCGATGATGGTCAGTTCTTCACCCTCGATATGCTCATGGGCCTTGCCGAATTCGAAGACCACACCGTCCTCGTAAACGATCGGGTCGCGACCGCGACCAATGCGGAAATACACCGGTTTATCGTAGGTGGCGGAGGCCTTGATGGCAGCGACCAGTTGCGCACCATCCGCCGGCGAAACCACGGCCAGATCGGCAATCGAACGCATGGTGGCGATGTCTTCGGTGGCATGGTGCGAGGTACCGTAGAAACCCAGCGAAATGCCGGTGTGGTGCCCGATCAGACGCACCGGTTGCGCCGAATATGCGACGTCCATGCGGATCTGCTCGCAGCACAACAGGCCGAGGAACGAAGCGAAGGTCGCCACGAACGGCATCACTCCACAAGTGGCCAGGCCGGCTGCGGCGGTGACCATGTTTTGTTCGGAGATACCGAACTGCAGGTAACGCTCGGGGTACTGGCTGGCGAACTTGTTTAGGCCGTTGGAGTACTGCAAGTCAGCCGAACCGGCCATCACCGGGTAGCCGGCCTGGGTCAGTTCAATCAGTGCATCAGACAAGTACGACAGGCCCGGGTTGAGCGCGTTGAGGCCACGGTACTGCCAGGAATTGGGGGAAAGAGGGGCGTTCATGTTCAGATCTCCATGGCTTCAATTTCAGCGATAGCGCGTTTAGCGTCTTCCGGGTCAAGGTAACCAAGGTGCCAGCCTGGCTCGGTCTCCATATAGGAAACGCCTTTGCCCTTGACGGTCTTGGCGATGATGCAGACCGGTTTCTCACGGCGTTCGTCAGCCTTCACCCGGCGCAGGGTTTCGGTCACTTCGGCGATGTTGTGCCCGTCGATCACATGCACTTCCCAGCCGAATGCCCGCCATTTTTCGTCCAGCGGTTCGATGCCGATCACGTCGTCCACCTGTCCGTCGAGCTGGAAACCGTTGCGGTCGACAATCGCGATCAAATGTTTGGCGTTGTGGTGAGCGGCGCTCATGGCCGCTTCCCAGACCTGGCCTTCCTGCATTTCGCCGTCTCCAAGCATGACGAAAACGTCATAGACTTCGCCGGTGAAACGCTGGGCCAGGCACATGCCCAGGCCACCGGAGAGGGCGTGGCCGATGGAGCCGGAGGAGAAGTCGATGCCGGGCACTTTGCGCATGTCAGGGTGATCCCCCAGAGGGCTGCCCAGGCGGGTGTATTCATCGAGCCACTCCTTGGGGAACACCCCCAGGTCAGCCAGGATCGGGAACTGACCTACGGCGGCGTGCCCCTTGCCCATCAGGAAGCGGTCGCGGCCCGGCCATTTCGGCTCTTCGGGACGGATCGTCATCACGTCGTAGTACAGCGCCGAGAACAGTTCGGCGGCGGAAAACACCGAGGTGTAGTGGCCGGTCTTGGCGATTTCGATCAGGCGGATGGTTTCAAGGCGAACGAACTTCGCGCGGTTCTTGAGCATCTTGACGGTCTCGGCAGAAGGCACAAAATTGCTGGCTTTCCACTGTTCGATCTTTTTGCGGGGTGTAGACATCTCTACCTCCAATCACAGGCATGAATTTGTTGAAATTGAATCTCAGTGGTACGGGTTGAACTTCAACCGGGTGGTTGCGGGTTCAACGGGTTTTCGGTGCGCGGTCAGTGGCTGCGGCCTTCCAGGGCGCGCATGGCACCGATCAACTCGTCGCAGGTCAGCGGACCGCCCGAAACCGAGACGAAGTTGCGTGCATGGGGAGCTTTGAGGGTGGGCTCGGCCACTTGCATCAACAGCGCGTCGTCGATGTTCGATACGCCCAGTTCGGCCAAGTTGCGAGGCAGGCCGATGCGTTCATAGAAGCTCAACATGTCGCCCATGAGTTCGGCGTCGCGATCCTCCAGAACCAGCTGCACCAGCAAGCCGTACGCCACTTGCCAGCCGTGGACTTGTTGCTGCGCACCGGGGATTTTCGACAGGCCGCGGGTCATGGCGTGGGCAATCGACAGGCCGCCGCTTTCGAACCCCAGGCCACTCATCAGCAGCACGGCTTCAATCAAGTGATCGAAGGCCGGTGTCACCTGGCCGCTGCCGGCCTGAGCCAGTGCCGGTTCCGCGTATTGGCGAATGACTTGGTAGCACTCGCGCGCCAGCACCAGCCCGGACAGCGCCGGGCGTGCGCCAAACATGTTCACGCCGGTCGAGTTGAAGCACTGCTCGGCCTCGAATTTCTTGGTCAGGGCGTCAGCGATACCGGCCAGCAGGAACTGGCGTGGCGCTTGGGCGATCAGTCCGGTATCGACCAGCACATAGCGGGGGCTGCAGAGCAGATGGCCGACTTCGCTCAATTGATGATGGTCGTCGTAAACCACGTAGTTTTTCGAGGTCGGCGCATCGTTCGAGGCCACGGTGGGCATGGTGATGAGCGCACGCCCTGAGCTGTGGGCGAGGGCCTTGCCGGCGTCGATGCACTTGCCGCCACCGACGGCCAGGATCATGTCGAAACCGATGGCTGCGGCAGTGCTTCTGAGGTCGGCGATGCCGGCGGCAGTGATCTCGCCATCGAAGGTGATGTAGTGCAATTCGACGTCCGCGTGTGCACAGGTGTCATCCAGTCGCGACCTGATCAAGCCCAGGACATAACTGTCGATGACCACCACGGCCTTGCGTCCGCAGTGCGCCAGATAAGTACCCGCCTGAGCGAGCACCTCCGTGCCCTGGACGTATCTTCCGGGTGAGCCGAAAACCAGATTCATTCAACACCTCTCTTCACTGCTTATTGTTATTTGAGGCATCGGCGGCGAGCTGCCGAGTGCTCGATTCTGTTATGATGCATGATATATCATGTTTTTTTGCGGTCAAGCGCTCAATCGATGAGTTGATCTCAGGCGATCGAATATCCGCCGTCTACCGGCAGCGTCGTGCCGGTGACATACCGCGCGTTTTCCGAGACCAGGAAGGCGATTACGTTGGCCACGTCTTCCGGAGCGCCCCAGGCTTTCATGGGAATCCGCGCCATGATCCCTTCTGAGCGCACCGGGTCTTCAAATGCCCGGCGCGAGAGATTGGTCAGGATCCAGCCCGGTGCCACGGCATTGGCGCGCACGCCATCGGTGGCCCAGGCCACAGCCATGCAACGCGTCAACTCGCTGATAGCGGCTTTGCTCGACGCATATGCTGGGGTTTTGGCTGAGCCGAAGATGCCCCACATCGAAGCGAAATTCACCACTGCGCCGCGTGCGGCTTTCAGGCCGGGCAGGGCGGCATTGGTGATGCGCATGACGGCTGTCAGATTGACGTCCATGACCCGGCTGAAGCCATCAAGCTCCCACTCGCGATTGTGATCGATGATGCCGGCGGCGTTGACGATTGCATCGACGCGCTCGAACTGCGCGAAGAAGTCGTTCACCGCTTCGTCGTTGGTTACGTCCAGTTCCTGGTAATGAATGCCCTCCACGCGCAACTCCGGCTCACCGAGGCCGAGGGTGAACACTTCATAGCCGTCAGCGAGCAAACGTTGTGCAGTGGCCAGGCCGATGCCCGAGCCGCCGCCGGTGACAATGGCAGTTTTTTTCATGGCGTTTTCTCCAGGTTGGTCAAAGGCAAATCAGCTGCCGCATTGGGCAAACAGAAACTCGGCCAGCAAATCAATCTGGCCAGTGATCATGTGCGCACCTTTGTGAATCACGCAGCCGCGTTCGGCGGCGGCACTGAGCAAGGGTGTGATATCCGGATTCATCACTACTTCGCCGACCACCGTTCCCGGGGCCAGGGTCTCGACTGGCAGGGGCAAGGGATCATCGGCTTTAAGTCCCAGCGCGGTGCCATTAATCACCACGTCGAAACCGCTGCCATCGGAGGGGCCGGCATTGATCTGGCGAGCAGGAAAAATTCGGCGAAGTTCGTCGACCAGCTCTTCGGCCTTGGCCGGCGAACGATTGCTGATCACCAATTCCCGGATCTCTTCGGCCAGTAACGCATGGGCGATGCCGGTGGCCGCGCCGCCCGCGCCGAGCAGCAACACGCGTTTGTCTTGCAGGTCATGGCCCTGTTTTTTCAGGCCGGCAACGAAGCCGTCGCCATCGAACATGCGCCCGCTGAAGCGCCCGTCGGGCAGACGTTTGGCGACGTTACACACGTTAAGCAGACGGGCAGTGCCTTGGAGTTCATCACACAATGTCGCCACCTCCAGCTTGTGCGGAACGGTGACGATCACCCCCGCCAGGTTTTCGATACCGCGCAACCCCTCCCACGCGGTGGCGAGGTTGGCAGGCGACACTTCCCAGGGCACCAACACTCCGTCATATCCGAGGCGCTCCAGCAGCGGGTTGAAAAATTCCGGTGTACGCAGGTGCTTGGCGGGGTAGGTCAGATGGACCACGACCCGTGTTTTACCGCTGATAGGCATTTGGATGTCCTTGATGAGTTGTTGTTGTGATATATGATATATCCTTGATCTGATCGCGCGTCAACTGCGTGTCCCTGCCTTGAAGCAGTGGAGATGAAAAGGTCATGATGTATGATGCGTTATCTTCGTCGCCGCCTGCTGTCGTATCCACACGCCAGGTCGCCACACTCTTTTTTACTCTGGAGACCGAGCAACCGTGACCGTGCATAAGCCCATCGATAAAGGCAACTTGAGCGAGCGGGTCTACTCCATAATCCGCACCGCGCTGATGGACGGGCAGTATCAACCCGGGGACCGTTTGCGGATCAGCGCCCTGGCCGAAGAGTTCGGTGTGTCGATCACCCCTGTACGTGAAGCGATTTTCCGCCTGGTCAGCGACCACGCTTTGGACATGAAGGCCGCGACGTCTATTTATGTCCCCGAGCTGACAGTCAGCCAGTTGCGGGAAATTCAATTGATCCGCCATTTGCTGGAGGGCGAGGCGGCGGGCATGGCAGCCCTTCGGGTGACCAAGCCGGAACTGGCGAAACTCGAAGCCATTCAGGATGCCTTCCAAAAAGCGGTGTCCGTCGACTACAAGCAAGCCGCGCTGCTCAACAGGGAATTCCACTTCGGGTTGATTTCCGCCGCGCGCATGCCCGTCGTGGCCAAAACCCTGGAGAACATGTGGGTCATCATGGGACCGCTCTTGAGCCGCTTCCACGCGGAAGTGCCAAAGCGAGAACTCGCCAGTTCCAAGCACAAGCATTTCGAAGTACTGGAGGCCTTGCGTAATCGGGATTCGGACAAGGCCAAAGACGCCATGCAAGCAGACATTGCGTGGGGCGAGTTGATGATCGAATGGCTGGAACAGAAAGAAAGCCTGGCCGAGGCTTGAGCCCTGTCGCCGTCGCCCGAGCGACCCCGTAGGGGGCGGGCGATGTCGTTTTGCACATGCGCAGCAGGCGCGTTATTTCAGCCTTCCGAGCAATACCTTGCCGACCTCGTTGGCCGAGGCTGGATTCTGGCCCGTGATCAATTCGCGATCGACGACGACATAGGGCGTCCAGTTGGCCGTGTTACTGTTGTATAAGCCACCGGCTTTTTCCAGCGCGGTTTGCGGGTAGAACCTCATCTCGCCGCCATTGAGCAGGCCTTTGGCAGCTTGCTCTTCCTTGTTGCTGATAACCGTCATCTTGTAGCCCGCATAGATCCAGTCGGTGCTGGCGTTTACCGGCTTGGCTGCCTGGACTTTTCGAGTGAAGCTCTCTGAGTCAGTCAGTGTCGACAGCAGGGCGATCGGGCCATGGCAGACCAGGGCGGTGGTCTTGCCTTGATCATGGAAATTCACCAGCAAGCGACCCAGCGCAGGGCTGTGCAGCAGATCCTGCATCGGTGCATGGCCGCCGGGAATGTAGACCGCATCGAAATGCGCGTAGCCGATCTGTTCCACCCGGTCGAGGCTGATGACCGGTGATTGCTCCGGCACGGTCAGTTTCAATTGGTCGAGCAGGTGCTTGTAGGTCTCGAGCGTGGCTTCATCGTTGTTGAAGTACATTTTGTCGATGGACGTCTGATCCACAGTCGGGGCCTTGCCTTTCGGGGTAGCGAAGGTCACTTCATGGCCGGCGTCGAGCAGCATCTTCACCGGTTGCAACAGCTCGTTCAGGTAGAAACCGGTCGCGAAGGTTTTTCCGTCCTTCAGATCGAGCGTCGCCGAGTCGGAAAGCACCACAAGCACGTTGCCGGCGTTCGCCGTCACGCTGGTGGCAATCAGGGCTGTGGTCAGGGCAATACGGGTCATTGTCTTCATGTCGAGTCCGCAAACAGTAAGGCGAACGGTTGTCGCCCCTTGGTTGGACACTCTATTGGTGTGTTATATGGCGATAAACTACCTAAAACGGAAATCATTTGGCCCGAGAAAGCAATAATGCCACGTAAATTCGACCATCTTGGCGATGTGGAGGCCTTCATACGTGTGGTAGAGCAGGGCACAGTCAGCGCAGCTGCCATCGCGCTGGCGACGACGCCTTCGGTGCTCAGCCGCGCATTGACCAGGCTTGAGTCGCGCCTTGGCGTGCAGCTGTTGCGACGTACCACCCGCAGGCTCAGCCTGACAGATGCCGGCCGGTTGTACCTGGAGCAGACCCGTCTGGCGTTCACACAGATCGAAGAGGCGGAGCGGACCATTCGTGGCCAGGAAGGCGAGTTGAGCGGACGCGTGCGCATGAGCGTACCGACAACCTACGGGCATCACCGTCTGCCACCGCTGCTCAGCGCTTTTGCCCGGCAATACCCTGCTGTCCAGGTGGAACTGAGCATCACCAATCGCAACGTTGACCTGGTTGCCGAAGGCTATGACCTGGCGATCCGTTTGGGGCCTTTACCGGACAGTGGTTTGGTTGGACGCAAGCTCGAAGATGCTCGTCTGTCTCTGGTTGCCTCCCCCGAGTACCTGGCTCGCACCGGTATCCCTGAAACCCTCGACGAGTTGAGGGAACATGTTTGCCTGCCGTTCATCATGCCCAGCAGCGGCAAGATCGGGCCGTGGCTGTTCTGTCTTGACGGGGAAAACCTGGACTGGGTACCACAAGCCAATGTCGTGGTGTCGGATGATGTCCTAGGAATCGTTTCACTGGCACAAAGCGGTCTGGGCATCTGCCAGACCTATGACTTCATCATCCGCGAGAGGGTGCTGCGCGGTGAGTTGGTGGAGATCCTTGTGCAGTTGAGCGGGCGCAGCAGGCCATTCTCGATTATCTATCCGCCTCACCGGCAATTGTCAGCCGCATCCAGAGCGTTGATCGACTTCATTTTAGCCAAGACTCAGTCCTGAATTTCATCGACTTGACACCCAAGAGTGTGAGGGATCGAACTTCCTGGTCCGGTTGTACAGGTGTTGAAAAAAACTCTGGATTGGCTTCTTTGCGTCAAACTAATTTGAGTGCCGAGAGTTTTATGTGAAGCCACTTTTACCGGTTTCATATTCCCTTGTGCAAGGGTGAAGGACAAACTGCAGCACCGCCGACCCAAAGCCCGCAGGGCTGGATCTATGGTGGGGTGTGCAGTGGCAGGACTGATTGGCCCGACGTGAAGCGATGAACATCGTGGCCAGTGGAGAGTTAGAAAATAAAATCCGAGGGTTTGTCGGCTGCCGGCAGAGGGTATCGGAATCAGGTACTTATTCAAGTGCCAAGGAGGAGGGCGATGGGTGAACGACTGCCGCCAGGTCTGCGGCCTCAGTGGCCCGCAATGCGCCCTGCAGCGTACTCATCACCATCTCATGCAGCAGCTTGCGGCGTGCTCCAATGCCGGCCTTGGGCTGCCCAACCCAGGCCGGTAGTTGATTGAGCAGGGAAACGATGCCGCTTACGGTCGCGCGCCGGGTGGCGCCGGCCGGTTTACCGGTGAGTTGCTCTATGGTCTCCACCAGATGCTGCTCGTAGCGTCGGCGCAGGGCCAGAATCGAGTCTTGCTGTTCGTCGCTCAAACAATGGAGGTCGTACTCAGCCAGGCGGAAATGCGCGGCCATGCGCTCGTGCAGCCGTAGGTGCGCCTCAAGCAGGCCCTGCAGTCGTACAGCAGGGGCGGATTTGCGACGGGTCACCAGGCTGGCGCCATCCAGCAACGCTTCGTAGAGTTCCTCGATCAATTCACACAGCAGTGCCTCTTTGCTATCGATGTGGTTGTAGAGGGAGCCGGCCGTGATCCCCAGGCCAGTGGCCAGGTCGCGCATGCTGACCCGGCTGAAACCGTGCCTGGCGAACAGCTCGACCGCCTTGTGCCGCGTTTCCAGGTAGCGCGTGTTGCGCTCTTCGTCGACAGGTATGGCAAAAAGGGATCTGGAAGACTGCATGTTGCTCATCCACCTCATACGCGAAACTGCCCCAACAGCCGATTGAGCTGACCCGCCAGTTGGCCCAATTCCTGGCTCGCCGCGTTGGACCGGTCTGCTGCCTGGGCATTTTCGTGGGCCAGAGAGGCTGCGCGGGACACATTCTGGTTGATGTCTTCGACCACGTGTGACTGCTCCAGGGTGGCGCTGGCGATCGAGGCGTTCAGTTCAGTGACGTTGCGCAGCGCGCCGAGTACCTGGTGCAGGCTTTCAGCCGTTTGGTGGGCCTGCTCCACGGTTTGTCGAGCGGCCTGGCTGCTGGCATTGATGACATTCACCGCGGCTTGCGAGTTGCCGTGCAGGCGCTCGATCATGTCCTGGATTTGCGCGGTGGACTGCTGGGTGCGCTGTGCCAGCAGGCGAACTTCGTCGGCCACCACCGCGAAGCCGCGACCCTGTTCGCCAGCGCGCGCCGCCTCGATGGCGGCGTTCAGGGCGAGCAGGTTGGTCTGCTCGGCGATGGCGCGGATCACCTCCAGCACGCTGCCGATCTGGGTACTTTCCCGGGCCAGGCTCTGGATCACCTCGACGGCCTGGCCGATCGTATCGGACAACTGATCGATCTGGCGCAGGCTGGTGTCGATGTTGTTCTGGCCCCGACGTGCCTGCTCTTCGGCCTGGCGAACTTCGTTGGCCGCGTGCTCGGCGTTCTTCGCCACTTCCTGCACGGCGTAGGAAACCTCATGGATGGCGGCGGCGACCAGCTCCATCTGCTGCGATTGCTGCTGGCTGTGGTTCTGGCTATCGGCAGCGATTTCACCGAGCGACTTCGAAGCCTGATCCAGGCTGTCAGCGGACTGCATGGACTGGCCGATCACGCCACGCAGCTTGTTGGTGAAAACGTTGAAATGGCCGCTCAAGTCTGTCAGTTCATCGCGCCAGCGGTTATCCAGATTGCGGGTCAGATCGGCTTCGCTGCTGGCGATGTTTTCCATAGCATCGACCACCCGCGCCAGTGGCGAGGCGATGCTGCGGGCAATCAGCAGGATCAGCGTACTGAGCATCAGGGTGATCGTCAGCAATATGACGAAAGCCTGGAGCAACTGGCGGCGGAACTCGACCTGCACGTCGTCGATGTAGATGCCCGAACCGACAATCCAGCCCCAGGGCTTGAACAGTTCGACGTAGGAAACCTTCTCCACCGGCGCGTCGGAACCCGGCTTGGGCCAGCGGTAGTGCACCAGCCCGGCGCCATCGCGTTTGGCCGTGGCGACCATTTCGTCGAACAGCGCCTTGCCGTCCGGATCGAGTGTACCGGCCATGCGCTTGCCCTCGAGCTTGGCATTGGGGTGCATGACCATGCGTGTGTCGAGGTCTTCGAGCCAGAAGTAGTCCTGGCGGTCGTAGCGCAAGTCGCGCATGACCGCGATGGCCTGCTGCTGCGCCTGCTCACGATTGAGGCCCTGGGCTTCCAGGCTCTGGAAGTGGCGCAGGATGCCGCTGGCGGTCTCGACCACGTGGCGGGTTTTCAGCGCCTTGGCCGCATAAAGGTCGTCATGGCTCTGCTTGAGCATCAGGCCGGCGAGAATCAGCAGCATCAGGATGGATGTCAGCAAAATCAGCCACAGACGTCGGCTAATGGAAATATTGCGCAAGCCGGGCATGGGCAACTCCGCGAGAGGGAAGGCAGGTGAAAGCCAGAGGCGGCAGTCGCGTCCGGCTCGAGGGGGTCAGAGTGCGTAGTGGCTCAGTTCGCGGGCGATCAGCAGGCGCTGGACTTCGCTGGAGCCTTCGTAGATCTGGGTGATGCGCGCGTCTCGGTAGTAGCGCTCCACCGGGTAATCCTCCAGGTAGCCGTAACCGCCATGGATCTGCATGGCGCTGGAGCACACGCGTTCGGCCATTTCCGAGGCGAACAGCTTGGCCTGGGAGGCTTCGGACAGGCACGGTTGCCCGGCGCTTTTCAGGCGCGCGGCATGCAGAACCATCAGGCGGCTGGCGTTGAGCCGGGTGTGCATGTCGGCGAGCAGGTTGGACACGCTCTGGTGTTCGATGATCGGCTTGCCGAACTGGATGCGTTCGCGGGCATAGCCCAGGGCGGCCTCGAAGGCGGCGCGGGCGATTCCCAGGGCCTGGGCGGCGATGCCGATGCGGCCGCCTTCCAGGTTCGACAGGGCAATGGCCAGGCCTTTGCCGCGTTCACCCAGCAGGTTGGCTTCGGGAATGGTGCAGTTGTTCAAGGTCACCGCGCAGGTATCGGAGGCCTTGATGCCCATCTTGTGTTCGCGTCGGTCGACCACGAATCCGGCGTTGTCAGTGGGGACCAGGAAGGCCGACAGCCCTTTCTTGCCCAGTTGCGCATCAGTGACGGCGAAGACAATGGCCAGCTTGGCCCGCTCTCCGTTGCTGACGAACTGCTTGGCGCCATTGAGTACCCATTGGCCGTCGCGCAGTTCGGCACGGGTACGCAGGTTGTGCGCTTCGGAGCCGGCCTGTGGCTCGGTCAGGCAGAAGCAGCCGATCGCTTGACCACTGACCAGCAGCGGCAGCCAGCTGTCCTGCTGCACGGGGGTGCCGTATTTCAGCAGGGGGCCGCAGCCCACCGAATTGTGGATGCTCATCAGCGCGCCGAGGGCACCGTCACCGGCCGAGATTTCTTCAACGGCCAGGGCGTAGGCCACATAGTCGGTATAGCTGCCGCCCCAGGTGTCCGGTACGACCATGCCCAGCAGGCCCAGTTCGCCCATTTGCGCCACCACGGCGTCATCGATCCAGCCGGCCTTCTCCCAGGCCTGGGCATGCGGCGCGACTTCGCTGCGGGCGAAGTCGCGCGCCATGTCGCGGATCATGCGTTGTTCTTCGGTCAATTCGATATCGTGCATTGCAAAGTCTCCTGCCGATCAGGCGGTGCGAACGGGCTTGCCGGAGGCGCGTTCAAAGTCATTGAAGAAGGCTTGCACCCGGGCAGGTACCAGTTCTGTCAGGGTTGGCGGGTTCCAGCGTGGGCACTTGTCCTTGTCGATGATCAGGGCGCGCACTCCTTCCATCAGGTCGCCCTTGTCGAACCACTGGTAGTCCAGGTGCAACTCAAGGGCGAAGCACTCGGCCAGGCTCAGGTCACGACCACGGCGCAACAACTCGAGCGTCGTGGCCATCGCCAATGGCGAGCGGCTGTCGAGCAGCTTCACCGTCTGCTCGGCCCAGTCTTGCAGCTCGGGGCGTTGTTCGCGCTGCAGCGCGGCGTGAATGGCCGGGACATCGGGCAGGGCGAAATACTCGTCGATCGCCTGGCGACAGGCCTTGAGCTCGGAACCGGCAAGTCGCTCGGTGGCCATGTCGGCGAGCAGGTCCTGCAAGTCTTCGACGGGCGCCGCGGTCCAGTTCAGGTGGTCGAGGCAGGCATCCAGCTCGGCCAGCCGTTCGCTGGGCAGGTAGTAGTCGGCAAGGTTCGCATAGAGGGCATCGGCGGCACGCACCTGGCAGCCGGTGATACCCAGGTAGGTTCCCAGTTCACCCGGCAGGCGCGGCAGGAAATAGCTGCCACCGACGTCGGGGAAAAAGCCGATGCCGACTTCCGGCATGCCCATCCGCGTGCGCTCGGTGATCACCCGCAACGAGGCCGCCTGGGCCAGGCCCATGCCGCCACCGAGGACAAAACCATCGAGCAGTGCCAGCACGGGCTTGGTGTAGCCATGCAGGTACTCGTCCAGGGCGTACTCCTCCTCGAGGAACAGCTCATGCAGGTTGTCGCCGGCCTTGTAGCTGTCGTAGAGCATGCGGATGTCGCCGCCGGCGCAGAAGGCCTTTTCACCGGCGCCGCGAAGGGTCACGGCGACGATCTCCGGGTCCTGCTCCCACGCCCACAGGTGCCGGCAGAGCAGACGCACCATGGGCAGGTCCAGGGTGTTCAACGCGCTTGGCCGATTCAGTGTCAGGTGGCCGACACGGTTGCGTACGCTGGCCAGCACCGGGGCTTGCTGCTCGCTCATGCTCAGGCTTCTCCGCGGAACAGGTTGATGATGGCGGAGAAATCCAGACCGCCATGACCTTGCAGGCTGAAGGTCTGATACAGCTGCTGGGCTACGGCACCGAGCGCGACCGGTTGGCGCGCGTGCCTGGCCGCTTCAGTGGCCAGGCCCAGGTCCTTGAGCATCAGGTCGCTGCCAAAGCCGCCGCTGTAGCCCCGTGAGGCCGGCGCATTTTCCAGCACGCCCGGGAACGGGTTGTTGACCTCCGAACTCCAGCAGCGACCGGTGGAGGTATTGATCACTCCGGCCAGGACCTTGGCGTCCATGCCCAGGGCTACACCCAGGGCCATGGCTTCGGCGACGCCGACCATGGAGATGCCGAGCAGCATGTTGTTGGCGATCTTGGCCACCTGGCCGTTGCCTGCTGCGCCGCAGTGCACGATGTTCTTGCCCATCGCCGAGAGGATCGGCAAGGCCAGGTCGAACACGCTGTCCGGGCCACCGACCATAAAGGTCAGGGTGCCTGCTGCTGCACCGCCGGTGCCGCCGGATACCGGCGCGTCGAGCATCGGATTGCCTTGGGCAAGGGCGTATTTGGCCACCTCGCGGGTGCTCAGCGGGTCGATGGTCGAACTGTCGATCAACAGCACGCCCGGGCCGATATTGGCCAGCAGGCCATCCTTGCCGCGATAGACCTGCTTCACGTGCTCGGCGGTCGGCAGCATGGTGATGATCACCTCAACCCTGGCCTTGGCCACGGCGGCGGGCGAGTCGGCGGCGCTGGCGCCTGCCTCCACCAGGGCGGCGACCGCCTGGGGGAAGGGATCGAAGACGGTCAGGCGGTGGCCGGCCTTGAGCAGGTTGCGGGCCATTGGGCCGCCCATGTTGCCCAGGCCGAGAAATCCGATATGCATGTTGGCTACCTTTTACGAGTGGGGGCAGTGGCGCAGGAATCCCTGCGCGCGCTTGTCGTCGGCCGACGCAAGGCGCCGGCCGGCAAAGGTCATTTCAGGGTAATGGTGGTGTTCACCGCGCCGCCGGTATCGTCCTCGTCGAACCAGCGCTGGGTGATCGTCTTGGTCTGGGTGTAGAAGGTCACCACTTGCTTTCCGTAGGGGCCCAGGTCGCCCAGCTTGGAGGCGCGCGAGCCGGAGAAGGAGAACAGCGGGACCGGTACCGGGATTGGCACGTTGATGCCGACCTGGCCGACGTCGATCTCTTCCTGGAAGTGCCGCGCGGCAGCGCCGGAGCGGGTGAACAGGGCAGTGCCGTTGCCGTTCGGGTTGGCATTGATGATCTCGATCGCCTCGTCCAGGTTGGCGGCGTGCATGACGCACAGCACCGGGCCGAAGATTTCTTCGCGGTACACCGACATCTGCGCGGTGACGCCGGAGAAAATGGTCGGGCCGACGAAGTTGCCATCCTGGTAGCCCGGCACGCTCGGGTTGCGCCCATCCAGTTCGAGCCGGGCGCCTTCTTCGATGCCACTGGCGATCAGACCGTTGACGCGCTCCAGGGCGGCGCAGGAAATCACCGGGCCGATGTCGGTGCCCGGCTCGGTGCCGCCATTGATCTTGAGGGTCTTGGTTCGTTCGATCAGGTCCGGCAGCCAGGTCTGCGCTTCACCCACCAGGATTACCACGGGCAGGGCCATGCAGCGCTGGCCGGCAGCACCGAAGGAGGCGCCCAGCAGGTTGTTCAGGGTCTGTTGTTTGTTGGCATCAGGCAGGACGATGGCATGGTTTTTCGCGCCCATCATGCACTGCGCGCGCTTGCCGTTCTGGGTGGCGCGGTTGTAGACGTGGGTGCCGACTTTGGTCGAGCCGACGAAGGATACGGCCTTGATGTCCGGGTGGTCGCAGATCAGGTTCACCGCGTCGACGCCGCCGTGGATGACGTTGAGCACGCCCTTGGGCACACCGGCCTCCAGGGCCAGTTCCACCAGGCGCATGGTCACCAGCGGATCCTGCTCGGATGGCTTGAGGACGAAGGTGTTGCCGGTGGCAATGGCCATCGGGAACATCCACAGCGGGATCATCGCCGGGAAGTTGAACGGGGTGATGCCGGCGCACACGCCCAGCGGCTGCAGCAGGGTGTAGGTGTCGACGCCGTTGGCCACGTTGTTGGCCAATTCGCCCATCTGCAAATTGCCGATGCTGGCGGCGTGCTCGACCACTTCCAGGCCGCGGAACACGTCACCTTCGGCATCCGGCAGGGTCTTGCCCTGCTCGGCGGTGAGCAGGGCGGCCAGTTCCTTGATGTTCTCGCGGATCAGCTGCTGGTACTTGAGGAACACACGGGCACGGACACCGATCGGTGTCTTGCGCCAGGTCTTGAAGGCTTGCCTGGCGCTGGCCACGGCGGCGTTCATTTCCTCGGCGGTGGCGAAGGGGACGCGGGCCAGGACTTCCTGGGTGGCCGGGTTGACCACGTCGCGCCACTGGGTGCTGCGCGATTCGACGAACTCGCCGTTGATGAGGAGCTTGACGCTGGGAACGTTGGAAGAGGTCATTTACGGGTCCTGCCTGCTTTTGTTAGGGCGAAAGAGTCCCCTCGGCGTGGTTGGCCGAGCGGTCGGGTCTGGATTCGGGGGGAGGGGCCGGCATGCCGGCCCCAGGGGTCAGCCTTTGAGTTGCGGGAAGTCTTCTTCGAAGTATTCCTGCGGGCCACGTGCGTCGCCCTGGCGACGCTGCACTTCCATTTGCCGCAGTTCCACCCGGCGGATTTTTCCGGAGATGGTCTTGGGCAGCTCGCTGACAAATTCGATGCGCCGTACCCGCTTGTAGGGCGCCAGGTGCTCGCGGGCGAACGCGAGGATGCTGCCGGCCAGTTCGTGACTGCCCTGTGCGTCATGGGCCAGGATCAGATAGGCCTTGGGCACTGCCAGGCGCACTGGGTCGGGGCTTGGCACCACGGCCACTTCCATCACCGCCGGGTGCTCGATCAGCGCGCTTTCCAGCTCGAAGGGGCTGATGCGGTAGTCGGAGGCCTTGAACACATCATCGGCACGGCCGACGAAGGTGATGTAGCCCTCGTCGTCGATCTGTGCGGTGTCGCCAGTGCGGTAGTAGCCGTCGCGCATTACTTCGGCGGTCTTTTCCGGGCTGTCCTCGTAGCACAGCATCAGGCCAAGCGGGCGTACGTCCAGCGGCAGGGCCACTTCGCCTTCGTTACCCGGCACGCCATCGGGGTCGAGCATGGTCACCCGGTAGCCCGGCAACGGACGGCCCATGGAGCCCGGCTTGAGCCGCTGGCCAGGCGTGTTGCCGACCAGTGCGGTGGTTTCCGACTGGCCGAAGCCGTCGCGCAGCAACAGGCCCCAGGCATGCAGGATCTGCTCGATGATCTCCGGGTTGAGCGGCTCACCGGCACCCACCAGTTCGCGCAGGCGCAGGCGAGTCTTGTAACTGGCCAGGTCTTCCTGGATCAGCATGCGCCACACGGTAGGTGGCGCGCACAGGCTGGTGACGCCATAGCGCTCGAGCACGCCGAGCAGGGCTGGCGCGCTGAAGCGTGCAGTGTTGTGGATAAAGATGCAGGCACCGGCATTCCACGGTGCAAAGAGGCAGCTCCAGGCGTGCTTGGCCCAGCCCGGGGACGAAATGTTCAGGTGCAGGTCGCCCGGCTGCAGGCCAATCCAGTACATGGTCGAGAGGTGGCCGACCGGGTAACTCTGGTGACTGTGCAACACCATCTTCGGCTTGGAGGTGGTGCCGGAGGTGAAGTACAGCAGCATCGGGTCGGTGGCCAGTGTGCGACCCTCTGTTTCGAACTGCTCGGAATGCTCGCTGGCGGCGCTGTGCGGGGTCCAGCCGGCGGGGGACGGGCCGACGCAGATGCGGCTGCAGTTTTCACCCAGCCCGACGAATTTGTCGACATGGGCGCTACCGACCACCAGATGGCGAACATGGCCGCGCTCGATGCGGTCGCGCAGGTCATCGGGGGTCAGCAGTGCGGTAGCGGGAATGACCACGGCGCCGAGTTTGAAGGCGGCCAGCATGGTTTCCCACAGGGCGACATCGTTACCGAGCATCAGCAGGATGCGTTCGCCACGGCGCACACCGAGGGCACGCAGGTGATTGGCCACCTGGTTGGAGCGCGCGGCCAGTTGCTGGAAGCTGTAGCGTTGTTCGCTGCCGTCCTCTTCGACGATCCACAGGGCATTGGCCTGGTTGCCCTCGGCCATGGCATCGAAGTAATCCAGCGCCCAGTTGAATTCGTGCAGTTGCGGCCAGCGGAAGTCACGTACGGCGGTGGCGTAGTCGGTACGGTGGGCCAGCAGGAAATCACGAGCGGCCAGGAAGGATTGGCAGTGGTTGTTCATTGGAGGCTCCCAAGACGCGCGCGGGTACCTGAAAGTGGGGAGACGACGGCAAGCAAAGATAGCTTCACGGTGGGTGCCCTATTTATTTTTATTGGGACTGACCGGGTTCATGGCCAGGTGGTTGAATCGAGTATAGGCAGGCATAAATCAAATAAGAATGCTCAAAAAATCCCGTATGTTGTGCAAAAAAGCATGGACCTGCTGCATCGTTGAATCGACAAAAATGCACAAGGCGTGCGCTGCCCGCACCGTCAAGCGATGCAGGCAGCACACGCCTTGTGCGGGGACTTACCAGAGCGCCAGGGTATAGCTGAGGATCAGGCGGTTTTCGTTGAGGTCGTTACCGAAGTGGGCGGTGCGCACCGTAGCGTTGCGCCACTTGAGACCGAGGTTTTTCAGCGGGCCGCTCTGGAGCACGTAGCCGATGTCGGTGTCGCGCTCCCATTCGTGGCCGTCGGGCTTGCCGGCGCCCAGGTCGATGCTGTCGCCGGATAAGTAGCGGGTCATGAAGGTCAGGCCGGGAACGCCGAGGGCCGCGAAGTTGTAGTCGTAGCGCGCCTGCCAGGAACGCTCCTCCTTGTTGGCGAAATCGTTGATCTGCACAAAGTTGACCAGGAAGGCGTCGGTGCCATTGACATAGGCAAAACCGGTGTCGCCGCTCATGCGTTGGTAACCGAGACCGAAGGCATGGCCGCCGAGGGCATAGGTGAACATGGCGCCGAAGGCATTGTTGTCGATGTTGCTGTGGCCATCGTCGGTGGAGCGGGCGTAGCGCAGGTCGCTCTTGAACGTCTGGCCTGCGCCCAGCGGCAGGACGTGGACCAGACTGAACTGGTGCTGGTGATAGAAGTCGTCCAGGCCACCGTAGTTGTAGCCCGTGTTCAGCCGCTCGTTCCACTGGTAGGCCAGGCCGGCGAAATTGAAGGCGTCGCTGCGGGCCTGGCCACCGACAATGCCCTTGGCGCCGGTGGTGGTGATGGTCATTTTCTCGTAGTCCGAGGAGTCGCGCTGATTGACCCGATCCACGCGCCCCGCGTCGACGCTCAGCCCTTTGATCTCCTGAACATTCAATTGGCCACCGCGGAATGTTTGCGGCAACAGGCGCGAATCATTGGCCAGCAGCACCGGCAGCTTCGGGGCCAGGGTGCCGAGCTTGAGCACGCTGTTGGACGCTTTGAACTTGGCCGTCAGGCCCAGTTCGCCATACTCGTCCTTGGCGCGCCTGGGCGGCTGGCTGTCGCGCTTGAGCAGGCCGGTGCCGGCGCGATCGGGACTGGAATCGAGCTTGACGCCGAGCTGGCCGAGGGCATCGATACCGAAACCGACCGTGCCATCGGTATAACCGGATTCGTAGCGCAGCAGGAAACCCTGGGCCCATTCTTCTTGCTTGGACTGGGCGGCATTAGCCTGGCGGAAGTCGCGGTTGAAGTAGAAGTTGCGCATCTCCAGCCTGGCCGTGCTGTCTGCCAGGAAGTCGGCATGTGCCTGTGCAGCGAGGCCGCTGCCGGCCAGGAACAGAGTGAGGGTGGTGGGTTTCATTGGAGGCCTTTTGTTGTTTTTGTTGTCGACGAGCCGCTCCCGCGCCACTTGGAGTGGCGAGGGAAGGGCGCTATTGGGGGTGTCCTGCGCCGAGCGGCGCAGGACGGGTGTAAAAAAGCGCGAAGCAAAGGAGCGGACTCGCGCTCGGGGCGTCAGCCCCGGAAAAATCAGCGTCAGTGACTGCTGGCCATGGAAGCTCCAAGGCCGGTCTGGGCACGCACGAACTGGTCGGCATAGGCGGCGCGTTCGCGGTCGGCGCGTTCGCTGCGGTCAAGCCTGGAAGCGACCACTATGACCAGGAAGGCCAGTGGCATGGAGAACAGCGCCGGCTGGTCGTAAGGAAAGAGCGCCTGGGCATGCCCCAGTACGCCGACCCACACCGACGGCGAGCCGATCACCAGGGCCAGTGCACTGAGCAGGCCGGTCAGGCCACCGTAGAGGGCGCCACGTGTGGTCAGGCCGCCCCAGTACATGGCCATGATCAATACCGGGAAGTTCGCCGAGGCGGCGATGCCGAATGTCAGGCCGACCAGGAAGGCGATGTTCTGGCCCTCGAACAGAATGCCAAGGGCAATCGCAACGATGCCCAGGCAAACGGTGGCGATGCGTGACACGCGCATTTCCTGTTTCTCGTCGGCGCAGCCCTTCTTCAATACCGACGCGTAAAGGTCATGGGAGATGGCCGAGGCACCGGCCAGGGCCAGGCCGGCCACCACCGCGAGAATGGTGGCGAACGCCACGGCAGAGAGGAAGCCGAGAAACAGGTTGCCGCCCACCGCCTTCGCCAGGTGCATGGCCACCATGTTGCCGCCGCCGATCATCGCCCCGCCGAGCTTGCCGTCGACGTAGTACTGCGGATCTGTGCCGACGATGACGATGGCGGTATAGCCCAGGACGCATACCACCAGGAAGAAGAAGCCGATGAACACCGTGGCGAACAGCACCGATTTACGCGCCTCCTTGGCATTGGGCACCGTGAAGAAACGCATCAGGATGTGCGGCAGGCCGGCAATGCCGAAGACCAGGCCGAGGGATAAGGACACTGCGTTGATCGGGTCGGCCAGCAAGGTGCCCGGGCCCATGATCTGCACCCCGCTGGCATGCACCGCCACCGCCTGGGCCGCCAACGTCTCGAAGCTGAAGTCGAAGCGACTCAGGGCCATCAGCACCAGGGTGGTGCCGCCCGCCAGCAGCAGGACTGCCTTGGTGATCTGTACCCATGTGGTGGCGAGCATGCCGCCGAAGATCACATAGACCAGCATCAACAGTCCGACCACCACCACCGCCGTGCGGTAGTCGAGACCGAACAGCAGTTTGATCAGTTGACCGGCACCGACCATTTGCACCACCAGATAGCAGCACACCACGGTCAGTGATCCGAGGGCGGCGAAACTGCGCACGCGGGTTTGATCGAGGCGGTAGGAGACGATGTCGGCGAAGGTGTAGCGCCCCAGGTTGCGCAAGCGCTCGGCCATCAGGAAGGTGACGATCGGCCAGCCGACAAAGAAGCCGATGATGTAGACGAAGCCGTCGTAGCCTTTGGCGAAGACCAGGCTCGACAGGCCCAGCAGAGTGGCGGCCGACATATAGTCACCGGCGATTGCCAGGCCATTCTGAAAGCCGGTGATACCGCCGCCGGCGCTGTAGAAATCGGCGGCGGAGCGGGTGCGTCGTGCCGCCCACCAGGTGATCAGCAGGGTGGCGAGGACGAAGACGAAAAACATGCCGATGGCGTGCAGGTTGAGCGGTTGCTTCTGCGCAATGATGGGGTCGGCATGGGCCAGCACAGGGCTGAGGGCGAGAAGGGCGGACAGGCGTTTCATGCGCGGGACTCCTGGAGGATCTGCGAGCTGAGCACGTCGAAGCGGGTGTTGGCGCTGTGCACGTACCAGGCGGTGAGTAGCCAGGACAACAGGATGATCGTCACGCCGATGGGCATGCCGAGGCTGAGGTGGCTGCCGTCGTACAGCGGCAGGTGCAGCCAGGCGGGAGCGAAAGCCACCACCATGATGAAGCTGTAATAGATCGCCAGGACCGCGCCGCTCAATGTCCAGGCCAGCAGTGCACGCTGACGCGCGAGGCGCTGGAACTTGGGGTTGGCCCTGACCCGTGCACAGGTCTGGGCGTGGTTCGGATGGTCAGTCGTCATGGTGAGGCTCCGTTTTTCTAGTTGTTTTTGTTGTTCGGCCTTTTGAGGGGCGTACGGGTACCCGGGCAGCGACCCGATGCGGGACGCCACCTGAATGCTGATGTGCTGTAGTTATTGCCGCCCGGATGACCTTCCAGTGGCGAGGGGGCGGTGCGGGAGGGCGGCGGGGCGCCACGGATCGGGCCAACGGCAGACGAGAACCGTGGCCGCGATTGCGCTGTTGCGCAGCTGCTTGTGTCCGGCGTTCAAGCCGATTTTTTTCCGTGCGCTCATGCTGTCAGCCCTCGATATTTATTATTCGGGTGGGGGGCTTTCCTGACCTGAAAACGACACTGGTCAAGTTGGGTGAGATGCGAGTATATAAGTGCATATTTCCCATATGTATTGGCGGAAAAGCCCGATGGATATGCAAAAATGCACAACGCAGCCCCCACTCAACTGGGACGACTTGCGTTTCTTTCTCGAAGTGGCCCGTGCTCGCACCGCCAGCGGTGCGGCGCGCCGCCTCGGAGTGGACTACACCACGGTGTCGCGGCGTATCCGCGCCCTGGAGCAGTGCCTAGGGGCCCTGCTGTTCGAGAAGTCGCGAACGTCCGGTTTTGTCCTGACCGTGGAGGGACAGCGTCTGGTCGGCCATGCCGAATCCCTGGAAAGTACGCTGCTGGTAGCCTGCGAGCAGGTTTTCGGCACCACCGGGGGGCTCGCCGGGCATCTGCGCATCGGCTGTACCGAAGCCTTCGGAACCTGTTTCATCACGGCGCAGATGAGCCACTTCCTTGAGCACTACCCGAACATCTCGGCGGACATTTTGCCGGTCCCGCATTTCATCAACCTGTCACGGCGCGAGGCGGATATCGCCATCACCCTGGAGCGGCCCGAGCGCGGTCCTTACGTGTGCTCGCGATTGTGTGACTACCGCCTGCGCCTTTATGCGACGCCGGAGTACCTGGCGAATCATCCGCCGATCGGTTGCCGCGAGGACCTGGACGGCCACCCGTTCGTGACCTATGTCGAGGACCTGGCCTTCAGCTTCAAACTGCTCTACCTGAACGACCTGATGCCCGGAGCCAACAGCCGCCTGCGCAGCACCAGCGTGGTGGCCCATTACCACGCAGCCCTGGAAGGACGGGCGCTGGCGATCCTGCCTTGCTTCCTCGCCGGCCCCGATCCCCGCCTGTGCGAAGTGCTGCCCGGTGAAGTGGAGATCACGCGGCAATTCTGGATGTACTACAGCGAAGATCTGCGCAAGCTGAAACGGATTACCCTGGTGGCCGAGTACCTGCGCGCCTGCGCGGAATTGAATCGTCCGTTGCTGATGGGCGAGTCACGTGTGATGAGCTATCTACCGTCACCCTGAGGGGAGTGGGCGTTGTGCCGCCAGAAGTAAAGCGAGGTGCTGGTTGGCGAAAAGACCAAAGAGTCAAGGCGTTGCTCCGGTCCGAATCTCGGCACACCGAGGCAATCAGAGGCTATCCATCACTCATGCAAATGCAGCTTCTACAAATGCCTCTAGCGCCTTGTCTTCCAGGATTTCGATAGAGAAGTGCCCGAAGCGTTTGGGCAACCAGATAATGCGTGTCCCGGACGGGGATTGCAGGTTCGCGCGGGCCAATGGCTTTCCGTTTTCATCTTCTGGCTGCACACCGGCGACCATCAGTTCGTCATAGGCCTTCTCGATGTCCGGCGTCGAATAGCAGTGGCGATAAATCATCCCTTCACCCGAGGAGTCCAGTAGCTCCCTCAGGTTCCCGGCCAGAGGCTGTACCAACATGAAACGCTCTTGGCCGATCAGCGCGATCGCGTAGCGCACGTGCAGGCCACCTCGTTCCCAGACGAGCGTTCTGGAGATCCTGGCGTTCAGTATCTGTGCGTAGTAGGCACAGGCTTCGTCGAGATTATTGACCAGTACATCGATGTGACTGAACTTCAGTTCCATTGCATGCCTCCTGCTGCTTCGGCGTCCTGGTGACCCTTGGGTGAAAAGCAGTCTATGCCTGGCCCTGGCTTGACCGACCCTGCCAATCGCGCAGCCATTGCAGGCCCTCGGAGGTGTCGCCGCGCGGCCGATACTCGCAACCGACCCAACCGGTGTACCCCAGTCGATCGATCAGCTCGAACAGGTAGGGATAGTTCAGCTCGTTGTTCATGTCGGGTTCGTGGCGATCCGGCACGCCCGCGATCTGGATATGGCCGATGCCGGCGAAATCCCGTCGCAGCTTCGTCGCCACATCGCCCTCGACGATCTGGCAATGGTAGACGTCGAACTGGACTTTGAGGTTGGCCTGGCCGACCGCCTTGCAGATGGCCTGGGCCTGATGTTGGTGGTTGAGGAAAAACCCCGGCATGTCGCGGGTGTTGATCGGCTCCAGCAATACGGTGATGCCAGCTTTGGCGGCTTTTGTCGCTGCGTGGCTGAGGTTTTCCAGGTAGGTTTGCTGGTGCCTGGCGCGATCCGCTTCGTTGGCCAGCAGCCCGGCCATGACATGGATGCGGTCGTTGCCCAGTACCGCGGCGTATTCCAGGGCCTGGTCGAAACCGGCGCGGAACTCCGACTCACGGCCAGGCAGGGACACGGTGCCTTTTTCGCCGGCCGCGATATTGCCAGGCGGTGCGTTGAACAGGGCCTGGACCAGGCCATTGTCGTCGAGCCGCTGTTTCAATTGCTGTGGGCTGTAGTCGTAGGGAAACATGTATTCCACTGCCTGAAAACCATCGGCGGCAGCTGCGGCGAAACGGTCGAGAAAGTCATGTTCGGGGTAGAGCATGCTGAGGTTGGCAGCGAAACGAGGCATGAAGACTCCTGCGGTCAAAAAATCGATCTGTGGGTTGTTGCCACTGCATACCAAAGGCTTCGTGCAACTCATCGAGCGCCGCCCCCAGAGTTTCATGACGCAAAGGCGATGGTATTCGTTTGAGTCGTCGGCAATTGCATCCAATGGTACGGCCGTCGAATTGAAGCGGTCGACGCTAGCGCCTTGCGGCGGGTAATGTCCACTGTCATTTGGTCTCTCATCGCGCGTTGCTGCCTGTGAAGACCCCTCGTCGAAGGATGCACGTTGAAATTTCCTGCCGCCATCACGCTCATCCATGGCGCTTTGTGCGAAAACCCGCTCGCTTGCCCGGGGTTTTCGCACGAATCTGCACTGCTGTCGCTCGTATCATTTCACTCGGTAAAAACGCTGAGCATTTGCGATGACAAAAAACACGACCCTGTGGGACATCAGTCCACCCTTGAGTAGCGAAACACCGACCTGGCCGGGGGACACGCCTTTTCTGGAGGAGCGTGTCTGGACCTACGGTCCCGAGTGCCCGGTGAATGTCGGACGCATCACCCTGTCACCGCACACCGGTGCCCACGTCGATGCGCCGCTGCATTACAGCGCTGACGGCGCGGCGATTGGCGCAGTCGCGCTGGATGTGTATATCGGGCCTTGCCGCGTTTTGCATTGCCTGGACAGCGGCGACCTGGTGCGGCCCGGGCAACTGGAAGGGCGTTTGCACGATGTGCCCGAGCGCGTGCTGCTGCGGACCTATCGCCAGGCACCGCTGGCTGCCTGGGACCCGGCGTTCACGGCCGTTGCCAGGGAAACCGTCGATTTGTTGGCCAGCCTGGGTGTGAGGTTGATCGGCATCGATACGCCGTCACTGGACCCGCAGCAATCCAAGACGATGGATTCGCACCGTGCCGTGGCCCGTCACGGCATGGCCATTCTTGAGGGGGTCGTGCTCGATGACGTGCCGGAAGGGGATTACGAGTTGATCGCCTTGCCGCTACGTTTTGCCAACCTCGACGCCAGCCCGGTCCGGGCGATTTTGCGGCCGTTGGGTACACATCAACGCGAGTGACCTATTCGGCCACCGGAACCGGGCCCCGGTTCCGGTGGCCGGTGTCAGGCGTTACTCTCGGTGAATTTTTCGTAGTACAGCTGCACGCTGTCCAGTGCCTGTGCCTGCAGCCAGGTCTTGATCGACTCCACCATCGGCGGCGGCCCGCAGACGTACATGTCGACCGGGCCGTCGCGCAGTTCGGCGACGTCGAAGTGTTCGGCGATGTAGCCGCGCTTGCCGGTCCAGTGCGGCGACGGTTCGCTGACCACCTCGGTGTATCGCAGCCCCGGGAGGTGTTGCGCATACGCCTGGATGCGCGCCTGTTCGCACAGGTCGGCCGCATCGCGCACGCCGTAGTACAGATGCACGGGTTGCTCGCAGCTGCGCTCGGCCAGTTCGTCGAGCATGCCCAGCAAGGCGGAAAGTCCGGTGCCGCCAGCCACCAGGATCAGTGGCCGGGCGACGTGCCGCAGATAAAAAGCCCCCAGCGGTGCCTCCAGAACGATGGGGTCACCCACCTGACAGCGGTCGCGGATGTAGTTGCTCATCACGCCATCGGGCAGCAGGCGAATCAGGAACTGCAGCCGATTGCTGACGCCCGGCCGGTTGGCGAAGGAGTAGGAACGCTTGTTCTCGGTCCCCGGAATCTGCAGCCGGGCGTACTGCCCGGGCAGGTAATCCAGCGACTGGCCCATATCGCCCAGATCCAGATGCAGGATCGCCGTGCTGGCCGACACCTGTTTGACCTCGGTGACCGTTGCCGTGAGTTGATCGGGGCCAGCGGCGTTGCACAGGCTGGAAGCGAAGTCGAAATAGAACGTTGCGTCGGATTTGACCCGGGTCTGGCAGGTGAGCATTTTGCGTTGTTGCAGGTCCTGGCTGGAGAGGGCTTCCTCATCCACATAGTCCTGGCTGTAATCGCCCGACTCGCAGCGCCCCTGGCAGGTTCCGCAGACGCCTTCGCGGCAGTCCAGGGGGATGTTGATGCCATTGCGCAGGGCGGCGTCGAGCAGGATCTCATTGGCCTGCACAGGGAAGAACAGCGTTTTGCCGTCGGCAAAGCTGAACGCGACTTTATGGTTCATGCACGGTCTCCCTGGGTTCAGAGGTGATAGAAGTCGAGTACCGAATTGATGGTGTCGTTGAGCAGCAACACATGCTTGCGAACGATCAGCCAGCTATCGGCGTGGGGCTTGAGGCGGTAGGTCGCGCGGCCGAAAAACTGTTCGGCCGTGGCCAGGCGGTAATACAGGGTGTGCCAGTTCAGCTGCACTTCCAGCTCGTCGTTTTCCAGGGGGGCGATCCGCACGTTGCTGATCTGATGCAGGGTGCGCGGCATCGGCGTCGAGGACGCGGACTTGCCCGTGCGCAGGCGGAACACGCGGTCTTCCAGGCCTGAACGGTTGGGGTAATAGATCAGCGACATTTCGCGTTTGGGATCGCGGGTGTAGACGTGTTCGGAGTCCCATTGCGGCAAGTGGAACTCGCTGTGCTCGGCGAACAGCTGGACATAGGCATCCCAGTCCTGGGCGTCGCACAGTTCGGATTTGCGATAGAAAAACTGTTCGATCCGGTACTGCAGTTGCGCATTCATCATTGCACCTCACGGAGTTTCAGGGATTTGGCGTCCAGGCCGTCGAGCAGGAATTTTTGCCAGTTGCTGTGCTGGTTGACGTAAAGCCCTTCATGGGTGAATTCGGTGCCGGTCATGGCCGGGGCAATGCCGATCGCTTCGCTGTTGGGCGTGGCGCCGCTGGCCCAGCGGTGACTGCCGCGGGAGATATCGCTCCAGCGTTCCAGGCGCGCCTGGAAGCCACGCTGGGCTTCACGGAATTCCACCAGGTCATCCGGTGTGCCCAAACCCGAGACGTTGAAGAAATCCTCGAACTGGCGAATGCGGTTTTCGCGGTCGGCGTCCGACTCGTTCTTGACCCCCAGGCACTGGCTGATGATTTCGGTCTTGTTCCACGCCACCGGACGGATGATGCGCAATTGCGAGCTGATCTGATCGAGGAAAAACAGGCTCGGGTAGATGTTCAGGTTGCGCAGGCGATGCATCATCCACTCGGCTTTTTGCTGGCCATGTTCTTCGATCAGCCGCGGCATGATCGTCGCGTAGCCGGAGCGTACCGAAGGGTTGGGCATGTCGCTGAACAGCAGGCTGTGACCGTTGTTGAACGCGAACCAGCCATCATCGGTATTGGCGTCGCCGGCGCCGAGCTTGCTGTAGTCGAGGGTGCTGCTGGCGGCGTTGCCGTTTTCGCTGTTGACCTGCTGGCGATGCTGCACCGTGGCGACGTAGTTGTAGTGGACGGTGCTGACGTGATAACCGTCGAGGCCGTTTTCGTTTTGCAGCTTCCAGTTGCCGTCGTAGGTGTAGGCCGACTTGCCGGGCAGTACTTCCAGCTCACCGGTCGGCGACTGGGCGACCATCATGTCGAAGAACACTTTGGCATCGCCGAGGAAGTCTTCCAGGCTGTTGTCGGCGTGCACATCCAGGCTGATGAAGACGAAACCCTTGTAGCTCTGGATGCGGGCTTTTTTCAGACCGCGTGTGGCTTTGTCGAAGCCTTCCGGGTACTCGCCCGGTGCCTTGACCTTGACCAGACGGCCGTCGCTTTTGTAGCACCAGGCATGGAACGGGCAGGTGAAGGTCGATTGATTGCCCTTGCCCACGCGGGTCAGCGTCGTGCCGCGATGCTGGCAGGCATTGATCAGTGCATTGAGCCGACCTTCACCATCGCGGGTAATGATCATCGGCTGGCGGCCGGCGCGCACTGTTACGAAGTCGTGGTTGTTGGCCAGTTCGCTTTCGTGGCAGGCATAGATCCAGTTCTTCTCGAAGATCAGTTCCATCTCCAGATCGAACAGCTGCGGCTCGGTGAACATCTCCCGGGCGATGCGGAACACGCCCTCTGCGGGACGGAAGTCCAGGCAGCTTTCGATAAACGTTTTCCATTGCTCGACGTTTCTTTCGCCACTCATGGTGTGCACCTTTTTTTATTCGGCTAATCGGTGCGCTCATTAGAGAAGCGGGGCGGGTGATGGTCTATCCGATAAGTTGGCGAAGGCAGTCCGTAAAATTGGGGGCCAGGTAACAGTCGGTTGGGCAGCGATGACACAAATCCGCCACCAGGTGATAAACGGCTGCACCTGATGGCGCCAATCAGATACTGTTTTGCACGACGTCGAGTGCGGATCGAGGGCTTTTGCGGCTTCGCCAGCCATGTCTTGTCCGCTTAGTTGCCAATCACTATCCGTTAATTGGGCGCCGACGTTTTATGGCGTGGAAGTTGCTCCCATCCCGCCTGACAAGCGCCACCAGAGCGCGCAGAACCAGACTCCGTGAGTGCACCATGATGAGTAGCAAAGTGGATCCGCAGTTTCGCGACATTCGTGTCGACAGCGATGACCTGGAGGCTGCCAGAAGCTGGATGTCCGGTATCTGCGGACCCCATCGACTCGTGAGCGCGACCCCCGAACGGATCCGCTTTCATCACAACGCCAACATGTTCAAATCGATGGCCACCACCCTGGGCACCATCGAATACGGTACCGACGTCACCATCGATATCGAAGACGCCGAGCACTTCAGCAGCTACAGCCTGAGCCTGCCGTTGTCGGGCGAACAGGAGCTGAGCAAGGCGGGCAGCGTGGTCAGGTCCGACCGCGATCAAGGGGTCATCATTTCCCCCAATGAACATCAACTGCTGGCGATTTCCGGTGACTGCCGCAAGGTCCAGGTGGTGATTACCCGAGTGGCGATGAGCGAGGCTCTGGAAGGGATGCTGCAACGGCCGCTGGATGTGCCGCTGCGCTTCGAGCCGATGATGGATGCGATCGATGGGGCGTCGGCGTCGTGGTGGCGCATGGCGCGTTATTTCATCGACGAGCTGGAACGCAGCAGCGAACTTTTCGAGCAGGTGGCCTTTACCCGGGACATTGAAAGTTCACTGATCAAAGGCTTGATCCTCGCCCAGCCCAACAACTATTCGCAGGAACTGCGGGACGCGTTGGGCGTGAAATTGCCGCACTATCTGGTCAGGGCTCGACAGTACATCCACGACAACGCCCGCGAAGCGTTGCACTTGGAGGACATCGAAGCCGCTGCCGGCGTTTCACGCTTCAAGTTGTTCGACGCGTTCAGGAAGTACTTCGCCTTGTCGCCCATGGCCTACCTGAAAAAGTATCGCTTGAATGCCGTACGCCAGGAAATTCTCGAGCACGGCTCGGCACGCAACATTTCCGGGATAGCCATGGGCTGGGGGTTCATGCACCTTGGCCGCTTTTCCAGCGAATACCGCAAGCTGTTCGACGAAACCCCGAGCATGACGTTGCAGCGCAAGGAGGCCCGGCGCCTGCACGGGCTCTGAAGGACGCTGCGGTCTTACTTGCGTACCACCAGATCGAGCAACTGCTCGCGCTCCTTGATTTTCTGCAGGACGATCTCCGAACGTATGTCGGTGACGCCGGCGGTGCGGTTGAGGTGATTGACGATGAAATCCGAGAAGTGTTTGAGGTTGCGGGCCTGGACCCGCAACACATAGTTGCTCGCCCCGGTAATGACATAGGCGGTGACCACCTCCGGCCACTGCTGGACCTTCTTGATAAAGGTCTCGTGCCAGTCCTCGACGTCCTGTCGCAACGACACATGGACGATGGCTTCCAGCTCGATGCCCAACCGTTCGGCATTCAGTACCGCGCGATAGCCGGTGATGATTCCTTCGCTTTCCAGCAGGCGCAACCGGCGCAGGCAGGCCGACGGTGACAAGGCGACTTTCTCCGCCAGTTCCTGATTGCTGATTCGGCCATCCTGTTGCAACTGATGCAGGATTCGCAGGTCTGTCGAGTCAAGATTCATGGTTTGAATAAATCCGCGTTTATGGGTGTTGGATTCGAATTATCTGCGAAATAACTACTACATGGCGGGTTACTTTGCACGAAAATTCTCCAAAGGTTCGTTCATTATCTCTCTACCCAAAGGCAGGTTGATCGCCTTGAAACAGGGCGCCTGATCCGGCTGATGCAACCCGCCCGGATGGCGTCCCATGACAAAAAACAGGACACCCGATGACGACAAGAAACAGTTGCCTGGCGCTTGATGCCCAGGACGCTCTGGCGCCCCTGCGCCAGCAATTCGCGCTCCCCGAAGGGATTATCTACCTCGATGGCAATTCCCTCGGTGCGCGGCCGGTCGCGGCATTGGCGCGGGCACAAGCGGTGGTCGCCGAGGAATGGGGCAATGGCTTGATCCGCAGCTGGAACAGCGCTGGCTGGCGCGAGCTGTCCGAGCGTCTGGGCGACCGCCTGGCGGGTTTGATCGGCGCGGGGACGGGGGAGGTCGTGGTGACCGATACCACCTCGATCAATCTGTTCAAAGTGCTGAGCGCTGCCTTGCGCGTACAGGCCACAAGGTCACCGCAGCGGCGAGTGATCGTCAGCGAATCGAGCAATTTCCCCACCGACCTGTACATCGCCGAAGGCCTCGCGCAGATGCTGCAGCAGGGTTATACCCTGCGCATGGTCGACAGTCCTGAAGCCTTGCCGCAAGCCATTGACCAGGACACGGCGGTGGTCATGCTCACCCACGTCAATTACAAGACCGGCTACATGCACGACATGCAGGCCCTGACCGCGCTGACCCATGAATGTGGCGCGCTGGCCATCTGGGACCTGGCGCATTCCGCAGGCGCAGTACCGGTCGACCTGCACCAGGCCGGTGCCGACTATGCCATCGGCTGCACCTACAAGTACCTCAATGGCGGGCCGGGATCGCAGGCTTTTGTCTGGGTTTCGCCGTCATTGTGCGATCTGGTGCCACAACCCTTGTCCGGCTGGTTCGGCCACTCGCGGCAATTCGCCATGGAGTCGCATTACGAGCCGAGCAGCGGCATTGCGCGTTACCTGTGCGGCACTCAACCGATCACCTCATTGGCGATGGTCGAGTGCGGCCTGGACGTGTTCGCCCAGACCGATATGGCCAGCCTGCGCCGCAAATCCCTGGCCCTGACGGACCTGTTCATCGAACTGGTCGAGCAGCGTTGCGCGGCTCACGAACTGAAGTTGATCACGCCGCGTGAACACGCCAGACGCGGCAGTCATGTCAGCTTCGAACATCCCGAAGGTTATGCGGTGATCCAGGCCCTGATCGACCGTGGCGTGATTGGTGACTATCGCGAGCCGCGCATCATGCGGTTCGGGTTCACCCCGTTGTACACAACCTTCACCGAAGTCTGGGATGCGGTGCAGATCCTCGGTGAGATCCTCGACCGCAACACCTGGTCGCAAGCGCGATACCAGGTTCGCCACAGCGTGACTTGAAACCTGCGGCGTCCTGGTCCAGCTGCGGGCATTTTCCGCGGCGGGCGTTCGGTCGCCGGCAATAACCAGTTCTGCAATCACAATAATAAGGAGCACGCAGAATGAAACTGTCCCTCTGGCCTGCCTTGCCGCTCGCCATCTCCAGTTGCCTTGGCCAAATGGCCTGTGCCGCCTCTGACAACGGATTTGTCGAAGACAGCAGCCTGACCCTGACCAACCGCAACTTCTATTTCTACCGCAACAACCTCAACAACCCGGGCGGTCAGAACTATCGGGACGAGTGGGCCCACGGGATCATGCTCGACTACCGTTCAGGCTACACCCAGGGAACGCTGGGGTTCGGGGTCGATGCCTACGCGCAGTTGGGTATCAAGCTCGACAGTGGCAAGGGGCGCACGGGCACAGGGTTGTTGCCGGTCGATTCCGATGGCCGTCCCGAGGATGAGTACTCCGAAGCCGGTGGTGCGCTGAAGGCGCGGATTTCGCAGACCGAGCTCAAGTACGGCAACCTGACACCGCTCAATCCGGTGTTCGGCACCGGCAATGCGCGACTGTTCACCAGCAGTGCCACCGGCTTCCAGCTGACCAGCAATGAGCTCAAGGCATTGCAACTGGACATTGGCCACTTCACTGCCGGCAACGACAATAATTCGACCAATGCCGATGGCGCCCTTAAAGCGCTGTACGCCGGGGTGGAAACCCGCAGTGTCGATTACCTGGGCGGCAGCTATGCGCTGAGCGATCAATTGAGTGTCAGCCTGTACGGTTCGCAGTTCACCGACATCTGGCGCCAGTACTACGGCAACGTCAACTACACCTATGTGCTGACGCCAGACCAGTTGCTGAACCTGGATTTCAATCTCTATCGCACCAACGATAACGGCGACAGCCTGGCCGGCAGGATCGACAACACCACCTGGTCGTTTGCCACCGCGTACAGGTTCGGTGCTCATCGGTTGACCCTGGCGTACCAGCGGGTCGATGGCGAAGAACCGTTCGATTACCTGGGTTTCGACCAGCAACCGGGCACGTCGATTTTTCTCGCCAACTCGATTCAGGTCCTCGACTTCAACGCCCCCAACGAACGCTCCTGGC
Source organism: Pseudomonas sp. PDM32 (assembly GCF_019219225.1). Lineage (NCBI taxonomy): Bacteria > Pseudomonadati > Pseudomonadota > Gammaproteobacteria > Pseudomonadales > Pseudomonadaceae > Pseudomonas > Pseudomonas sp. PDM32. The sequence continues at coordinate 258,526 of NZ_JAHUWE010000010.1, read as the reverse complement.
AACTGCGCTATGACCTGGACATGGCGCCTTTCGGCGTGCCGGGGCTGAGCTTCATGTCGCGTTACGTCAGTGGCGACCACATCGATGACAGCCATTACGACGGTGGCCCCAATGGCGCCTATGGACGTTATGGCGATGACGGCAAGCGCTGGGAGCGCGACCTCGAGGCGCGCTATGTCGTGCAGTCGGGCAAGGCCAGGGACCTGTCAATACGCGTGCGCCAGGCCAGTGTGCGCTCCACCGCGCAAGTCGCCCGGGCCGACACCACGGACAACAACGAAGTCCGGGTGATCATCGAATATCCACTGAGTATCTTCTGATCCGTGTCCTGCTGTGCGTGGCTGATCCCCACCGTTAAACCCACGACATGCTCTTCAAGAAAGACAAAATCCAGAGGACATAGAAATGACCGATAACTGCGGTTTCGAAACGATATCCAACCGTGAACATGGCCTGCGGCGTCAACTGACGTCGGGGCAGATGAGTATGATCGCCATTGGGGGTGCAATCGGCACCGGGCTGTTCATGGGCAGCGCCTATGCCATCGGTTATGCCGGGCCGAGCGTGCTGTTGAGCTATGCCATTGGCGCAATCATCACCTTGCTGCTGATGGGCTGCCTGGCGGAAATGACCGTGGCCCATTCGACCTCGGGTTCGTTCGGCGCCTATGCCGAGTTTTATGTCAGCCCGCTGGCCGGGTTCCTGGTGCGCTATGCCTATTGGGCGGCGATTGTGCTCGCGGTCGGTACGGAAGTGACGGCGGTGGCGATGTACATGAAGTACTGGTTTGCCAATGTGCCGGAATGGATCTGGATCGTCTCGTTCTCCAGCGTGTTGATCGTCCTCAATGCCATCAGCGTGAAGACCTTCGGTACCTTCGAGTACTGGTTCTCGACCATCAAGATCGGCGCGATTGTCGGCTTCATTATCCTGGCGGTGTATGTGGTGTTCGGTTCCGGCAATCCCGAATACGGCGTGCACAATTACACCGCTCACGGCGGTTTTTTCCCCAATGGCCTGCAAGGGATGTGGATCGCGGTGATCGTGTCGATCTTCAGCTACCTGAGCGTGGAGATGATCGCGGTGGCGGCCGGTGAGGCAAAGGATCCGGAGCAAGCGGTGAAGAAAGCCTTTCGCGGGACTATCGTGCGCCTGGTGGTGTTCTACCTGTTGACCCTGGCATTGATGCTGGCGATCGTGCCTTGGGTCCAGGCTGGCCATGCCCAGAGTCCGTTCGTCACGGTCATGCAGGCCATCGGTATTCCCGGCGCCACCGGTGTGATGAACTTCGTGATCCTGATTGCGGCGTTGTCGGCGATGAACAGCCAGTTGTACATCACCACGCGCATGATGTTCAGCCTGTCTCGAGCCGGCTACGCGCCAAAATCCATGGGGGTGTTGAGCAAGACCGGGATCCCGTTGAACGCGCTGTTGCTTTCGAGCTCGGGGATCGCCCTGGCGACCTTGCTCAACATCCTGTACCCGGAAAGTTCGTTCACCCTGATGATGGCAATCTCGATGTTCGGGGCCATCTTTACCTGGTTCATGATCTTCCTCACTCACTACTGTTTCCGTCGTTTTCATGAACGCAATGGCAACCGCAAATTGTCGTTCCGCATGCGTCTGTTTCCCTACAGCACATTGTTGGGGTTGGTCCTGATGGGGGCCGTGATGATCACGACCTACTTTACAGAGGCCTTCAAGATGACCCTGGTGTTCGGTGTGCCGTTCTTGCTGGTGCTGTCGGTTGTCTACGGCATTTTCTTCAGGAAAACCAAGGCCGTTACGGTGCTGAATCCGCAGCCCAGGGGCTAGACCGAAGGGAGCCTCGCTGTTGCGGGGCTCCCTTGTTTGTAACGCCCGGCCGAATATCTGTTGACCTGGCTGTTTCGTACCAACAGACTTTCTCCTTTTGTGTGTTCCTAAAGGTCCGTCTGATGCGTAAGTCATTCACTGTTGTTGCATTAAGTCTGCTTGTATCGCAGTACTCCCTCGCCGGCGAAGCCACCAACACGGCTATCGGTGGCGGTGTCGGCGGCGCTCTTGGCAGCGTGGTCGGTCAGGCTATGGGCGGTAGCACTGGCGCTGCGATCGGCGCCGGCGTCGGTGGCGCGGCCGGGGGTGCCATGACCGCCAAGAGTGGCAAGAAGACCGAGTCCGCTATTGGCGGAGGTCTCGGTGCAGCGGGTGGCCAGGTCATCGGCAACAGTGTCGGTGGTTCCACCGGTGGCCTGATCGGCGCGGGTCTGGGCGGCGCAGCAGGTGGTGCGATCGGCAACAATATGGCCGATGACGACGACCACCACGATTCGGGCTACAAGCAAAAGAATAAACACAAGAATAAACATAAACACAAACATCACGATTGATCGCGGGTGCCGAGACAGAGCATTCGGAATGCTTTGTTTGAAAAAGGGGAGCGGGCATGGCGCTCCCCTTATGGGTGGTCTTTCAGGTCGTGCCCGAGCCGCCTTGACGTCTCGGTGAGCACCCGGGGTAGAGGCCTCTCGACCACTCGTCCTTCATCCATGAGCCATTGGCGTTCTGCCGATGATTCGATTGCTTTCACACCGCGTTATCCATTGATGCCGGGTGCTGACGTGTCCCACCGTCGGTCGGCTTTCTGCTGCGCGGGTTGACCCGGCGCCAGAAAGGGCTAGCTTTCATCGAGTGGGAAAAAATCCCACGCCAGATTTCAGGAAAAACAACAAAGCTTACTCCCATGCCGCTCCCGGATTGCAACGCGGATCGCGTTGACACTGCTCGCGGTTAATCACCAGGAGAATGCACGATGAACACTTACCTGCTTTTCAAGAAAGGTTTATTGGCGCTGGCAATCGGTGGCGTCCTCTCGTCCTCCATCGTTTTGGTACCGGACTCCATTTCCCATGACGCCACTGCCTATGCCAAGGATGGTGGTGGTGGTGGTGGTGGTGGTGGTGGTGGTGGTGGTGGTGGCAACGGCGGCGGTGGTGGAGGCCACGGTGGCAACGGTGGTGGCGGTAACGGTGGTGGAGGCGGTGGCAACGGCGGTGGCGGTAATGGTGGTGGAGGCCACGGTGGCGACGGCGGTGGCGGTAACGGTGGTGGAGGCCACGGTGGTAACGGCGGTGGCAACAGTGGAGGCCACGGTGGTAACAGCGGTGGCAATGGCGGCAACAGTGGCCATAGCGGCAGCGACCATGGCAATGGGAATTCAGGCCATGCCGGTACCGGAAACTCGAACTCCGGTCGCAGTGGTACCCATGCAGAAGCGGGTGACGATCATGGTGTCCACGCAGGCGGTGAGCCGGGTGATGATCATGGCGTTCACGTAGGCGGCGAGCCGGGTGACGATCATGGCGTTCACGTTGGCGGTGAGCCAGGTGACGATCACGGCGTTCACGTTGGTGGTGAGCCCGGTGACGACCATGGTGTTCATGTCGGTGGCGAGCCGGGCGACGACAAGGGTGTTCACGCGGGCGGCGAACCGGGTGACGACAATGGCGTTCACACTGGCGGCGAACCCGGCGACGACAACAGCCGGACCTGAAGCGGCCTGATGCCCCATGCAAAACCCGGGAGACCGGTTTTGCATGGGGGCACGCAAAAAAACAGCCTGCATTCATGGGATTATTTCCCACGCAGCTATACTGGGGTTAACTATCCGGGAATGCGCTGAATGCAATCATCTACCTTGCCCACCTCGCTCCTCAAAGCCCTGCGCCATGTCATGCGGCCGCTGGTACGTCTGATGCTGCGCAAAGGCGTCACGTACCTGGTTTTCGCCGACCTGCTCAAGGAGGTTTTCGTCGATGTGGCGGACCGAGAGTTCCGTCTGGACGACAAGGCACCGACCGACAGCCGCATCAGCCTGCTCACCGGCGTGCACCGCAAGGACGTACGGCGTTTGCGCAACAGCGGCGACCCCGCCACTTCCACGCTTCCGGAAAACATCACCTTCGGTGCGCAACTGGTCAACGCCTGGACCACCGCACCCTTTTGCAACGACGCCGGCCAGCCATTGCCGCTGCCTCGTTTGGCCAGCGTCGGTGGCGACCGTTCCTTTGATGCGCTGGTGGCGAAGGTCAGCACGGACATCCGGGCGCGGGTGGTGCTGGACGAATGGCTGCGCCTGGGCGTCGTGCGCCTTGACGAGCAAGAGCGTGTGCACCTCGAAGCCCAGGCCTTCGTGCCGCAAAAGGGCTTCGATGAGAAAGCGGCTTACCTGGGGCACAACCTGCACGATCATGCCTGCGCAGCGGTACACAACTTGAGCGGCGAAGGTCCGGCCTTTTTTGAACGCAGCGTCCACTATGACGCACTGGCCCCGATGAGCGTCGAGGCGCTGCGCGAGGCCGTTGCCAGCGAGGGGATGCAGGCCCTGTTGAGCTTCAACCGACTCGCCGCCGAGCTGGAATTTCGCGACCTGCCCAGCCCCGAACCGCGTCAGCGCATCACGGTCGGCCTGTACTTCTACACTGAAACTTCCGATCCCAACTCACCGACGGCTCCCAAGCCATGACTGTCAATCTGCGCCTGATTCGAGCAGCCGCCCTCGCTCTGGGCCTCGGGCTTCCGATTGTGTTGCAAGCCGCGCCGGCCTGTGTCAGCCAGAATGAGGCGGGCAGCAGTGAAGTGCCGCTCATGGAGGCTCCGGGTGGCACCGGCGGTACGGGGGCGGCGCCTGGCGGCATGGGCGGTACGGGCATCGGCACCGACAACGGCGGGGTGGGCGGTACCGGCGCCCCCCTGAACAAGCGTCCAGGCGGCATAGGCGGCACCGGTGCAATTGCCGGCGGCGTGGGTGGCACGGGCATCAGCAACGACAACGGCGGTATCGGCGGCACCGGCATTGTCGGCACCATCACCGGGTTCGCCTCGATCTGCGTCAATGGCGTGGAAGTGCACTTCAACAAAAACGTGCCTGTCAGCGAGAACGGCATTGCCGCCACCAGCACCCGCCTGGCAGTAGGGCAGGTGGTTGCCGTGGAGGCGTTCAATTCCCGGCGCGGTCTGGAGGCCGGGCGCATTGCTATCCTGCATGTCTACGAAGGCCCTCTGACAGCCCTGCCCAGAGACTCCATGCCCATGCGTGTCATGGGCCAACCGGTACGCCTGGCCAATGGTGCTCAAGTCGCTCCCGGTTTGCGTGCGGGTGATCCCGTACGGGTCAGCGGGCTGCGCGATGCCCGGGGTGAAGTGGTGGCCAGCCGCATCGACCGCGCGCCCGGCCTCAAGGAGGCCAGCGCCATCGGCCCGGTCGATCGCAGCGGTTATCTGCAGGGGCTCAAACTCGGCAACCATCCGGGACCGGCGCAGGAAATGCTGGTGCGTGGCCAGTGGTCGGGCCGCGAACTGGAGGTGAGCCAGAGTCGCCCCGACCCGAGCCTGCCTTTCATTGGCCGGGCGCACAATGCGGTGATCGAGGGCCTGGTACAGGGCCGGCAGGACCGTCGCCTGGTGGTGGGTGGCTTTAATGTGACGATGGCGAGCGACACCGTGTTTGTCGGTGTGCAGTCTTCGCAGCTGACGCTGGATCGACGCGTGCGGATCACCGGCGTGTTCAGCGGCGCACGGGAGGTACAGGCCACGCGTATCGAATTGCCCCGCGAGCGCTCCGATTCGCCAGCCGGCAACCGGCACGGGCAACTTCGAAACAGTGAGCAAAACACGGACGACTCAAGTGGCTCGGGCCATTCGGGCAGCTCGGACGATTTCAACAACTCCGGCGACTCGAGCGGCTCAAGCGACTCCAACGGCTCCGGTCACTCGGGGGATTCGGGGAACTCGGGCAGTGACAGGAGCGGCCGCTCCGAGAGCGTTGTCGACGATACTCGCCACGGGGGCAATGACAGTCATGGTGGTGGCGACAATATCGAACGCGTGGACGTGGACAAGTCCGGCAAGTCAGAGCGTGTCGAGAAGGTCGAGCAATCCGGCAAGGTCGAGAGAGTGGAGAGGGTAGAGAAGGTAGAGAAAGTCGAAAAGGTCGAACGTCCGGAGAAAGTCGAGAAAGTCGATCGGCCAGAAAAGGTTGAGAAAGTTGATCGGCCGGAAAAAGTCGAGAAGGTCGAAAAAGTTGAAAAAGTTGAAAAAATCGAGAAGGTTGAAAAGGTCGACCGCTCTGGCAAGTCGGGATAAACCGTGAAGGCATGATGCACTTGCGCCATAAGTCACTAGGCTGTGTAAGTCACGCAACAAAGCCTGCGTGTGGACTTCGATGACGCAAGACACGAGGTGAACATGGACCCCAAGCGCATCCTGCTCATCGGTTGGCTGGCCAGCCTGGCCTTGCCGGCCCTGGCCGATACCTTCTCGACCTCGATCGGAACCGACTACTCCCGGGGCGATTATGGCACCGGCACTACTTCCGAAACCTGGTACGTCCCGCTGGTGGGCAAATACGAAACCGGTCCCATGACCTACAAGCTCACTGTGCCCTGGTTGCGCATCACCAATCCTTCGGTCGGCCCTGACGGTGAGCCGTTGCCCGGCGGTTGCGGCAAAGTGGAAAGCGGTCTGGGCGACACTGTCGCCGGTGCCGACTACGCCGTGCTTGACGGCAACATTGGCGGGCTGTTCGTGGACCTGATCGGCAAGGTCAAGTTGCCCACCGCCGACGAAGACAAGTGTCTGGGCACCGGCAAAACCGACTACTCCGCCCAGGTCGATGTCGCCAAGGCCTTCGGCCGGGTGACCGGGTTCGCCACCCTGGGCTGGAAAAAATACGGCGATCCGTCGGGCTCCGATTTCGACAACCCGATATTCGCCGGCCTCGGTTTCGCCATGCCCGTGTTCGCGCGCACCACGGCGGGGGTGTCCTACGACTGGCGGCAGAAGGTCGTTTCCACAGGCGACCAGATCAAGGAACTCACCCTCTTCCTGACCCACAAGCTCAATCAGAACTGGAAGTTTCAGTTGTATGCCGTCAAGGGATTTTCCGATGCCAGCCCGGATGGCGAGGCTGGACTGGTGTTCACCCACACCTACTGATACCCGCCTGTTTCCCGGCCCTGATGGGTTTCGTCGCCTCAACCCGGGCGTGCGCCTGCTGCAGTCCTGATGTTCGGTCGTTGACACAGAGGCCGACAGGCCTAATCTAAATATGTGGGAATATTTCCCACGCATAGATGCCAACTGGCTCTGAAGGATCGTTTGGAACCGCAGTTGCTTGTTTTTGCTGCAAATTAATGGCCGTGCCGGTTGGCTGGCCGCTCCAATGGGCGGCCGGGAACTCACTGGACATTGCGTTCGATACGGACATGACTACGCAACTCCAAGCGGAGGTGCATCATGCTTCTCAAAAAATGTTTGTTGGCCCTGGCAATTGGCGCAGTCCTGTCTGCATCGACTGTGCTGGTGCCCGATTACGTCGGTAGCTTCTCCAGCGTGCATGCCAAAGATGGCGGCAGCGGTGGTGGTGGCAGCGGAGGCGGAGGAGGCAACGGAGGCAACGGAGGCGGTGGCGGTCACGGTGGTGGCGGTGGCTCCGGAGGCGGCGGTCATGGTGGTGACGGCGGAGGCGGCCACGGTGGCGGCGGCGGTGGTGGTGGTAACAGTGGTGGTCACGGTGGCGGCAGTGGCTCCGGAGGCTCCGGAGGCGGTGGTCACGGTGGTAATGGCGGAGGCGGTAACGCTGGCGGTGGCCATGGCGATGGTGGCGGTGACGGTGGCGCAGGACATGGCGGCATGGGCCGCGGCGATGCTGACCATGGTGGTGTTGCCGGAAACGCAGGCCAAGGCAATGCCCGTGGCGATAAGGCTGATAAAGCCGATAAAGCCGATAAAGCCGATAAAGCCGATAAGGCTGATAGAGCCGATAGAGCCGATAAGGCTAATAGGGCTGACAACAATGCCGCAGATGCAGCCCGGAACGCTGCCAAAAATGACGCAGATGCAGCCAGGGACGCGGCCAGAGCTGATGCAGACGCAGCCCGGGATGCTGCGAGAGCGGATGCAGACGCAGCCAGAGATGCCGCCAGAGCGGCGGCGGATGCTGCCCGTGACGCTGCAAAAGCTGCAGGTGTAGCGGGTGCAGATGCCACCAGAGATGCTGCGAGGGCCGCTGCAGATGCCGCCAGGGACGCTGCCAAGGCAGACGCAGATGCAGCCAGAGATGCAGCCCGGGCTGCTGCGGATGCTGCCCGGAACGCCGCCAAAGCTGATGCGAATGCGGCCAGAGAGGCGGCCAAGGCCGAGAAGAGGGCAGCCAGAGAGGATGTGGCGGATGCCCCGGACGCTCCAGACGCTCCAGACGCCCCGGATGTCGACGTGGTTGAGGTACAGAACTAAGCCTGCACGCTACGCAACGTCAGGCATACCCGTAGAAAACGTCCCGGGGAGTTGAAGGTCGTATCGAAAAAAAGTCGCAAACCCTGCAGGGTTTGCGACTTTTTTGGTTGTTCACGTAATGGCGAGGAACACCGATACCTGTAGGAGCTGCCGCAGGCTGCGATCTTTTGATCTTCAGCAATTTTCAGATCGCAAAAGCAAGATCAAAAGATCGCAGCCTGCGGCAGCTCCTACACGGATATTTCGTTATTTGTGTGCCCCGGGATTCCGTGAAGTCCCTTTTTTGCCATCGTGTTGCGCGGTCGCGCTACACCGATCAGCCGTTGCTGCGATTGCTTGCCTTGGCCTTGCTTTGCGCTACAGCGGCTTCAGCCTTCTGCTTCTGCGCAACCTGGAAGGCTTCCATCGAGACCTTGCGGGCCGACTCCATGCGATTGAATGTCTTGTCACCACCACCGGTGGCCATCGCCAGAGAAGAAGCGGTCAGAGCGGCAATTACGAACAGAGCTTTCATGGATTTCATTTGGATATCCTCAAGTGAGAAAGTGAGATAGGTAAATAGTTAAAAACGGAATTCATTGGCAAAGGCTGAACGGGCTTGTTCAACCTGACTTCACCAGCCAGCCAGAGCGGCGTTTCTGGTTCCCCAGGTGCCTTGCTCCATACGGCCTTCAGCGTTTTTGTTTTTCGCCCAGACGGTGAGCAGCACCATCATTCCAAAGCCACCGACGATGAGAACCGGATAGGCTGCCAGCAACTCGACCAGCGAGTATTTCCAGGCCAGCGGACGACCGACACCGAGCATGGCGGCATAGAACCACGACACACCGGAGAGCGCGCCGGAGAACAGCGCCAGCATGCGCAAGTTAAAAGAGAGTTTGAGTATCGAACCGGCTTTCTTCAGTGCCGGCAATACAGCGCTATGCAACAGGAAACCGTTAAAGGTCAATAACACAACGATGCCGATTTTGGCTTGCAACTTTGGATTGAGGAAATATTCCATCCCCTTGCCGGCATAATCTATTCCGATAATAGCAATGCCCGTAATCCAAAGCGCTACAAGTGCAAGCGATACGGTTTTTTGAAGGCTTTCCAGATGCGCGTCATCATGGTGCCCCGACACATCCCCCTTCAGGAGTTGCTTGACCATTGCAATGTCACTGGTCAACACAAGTCCGATTGCCACGCAGCAGGCGATAAGATGGAAATATACAACGCCCAAGCGAATATATTCCGCAGCTGGCGAAGTCAGTATACCAAGTTCCATGATTACCTCTTTGTACTCTTAGTGGATCAACATGACTTCAGCACGGCTAGTTGAATTTATCCGTTGCTGACTGCAGTCAGGATCCAGCAATTTCTATTATTTAATCTTGCGGCATTTTGCTGCGAAGAAAAAAGCGAGTTTAGCGAATGAACTTTTTGAACATTCGGTTAGTTCCATTTTCAGGTAACAAAAAACCTCATTCGCACTGGGCGTCTATATGAGGTTTAACTTCCGCTTCTTGAGTCAGCTGAGCATCGGAGCCCGTGTGACCTGTTGCGTATTCTGAACGAAAAAAACCGTCTGCGTTCATTTTTTGATCAATTTTGCTGACCAACGGCAGTGCCGAAATTGGTCGCATATTGCTATCACCGGAGGGCGCAGCCAGCACCATGACTGACTTTCGGCGAGTCGGGAGGCGCATGAAAGCCCCGTCGATTTTTTCGTCTTTTTTTCCATATTCCAGGGTGAAAATCGGGGGTTATAAGCCAATCGGCCATCAAAAAAGCCTTGGTCGGGGTAAAAAACCAGGTCAATGCACTGCCATTTTTCCCTCGAAAAAAGCACATTCCGGACAGTTGATTGCGTCGTGCAATGCTCCTTCTTACTCCGGCAATGTTTGCGGGTGTGAGAGGGCGCCCGACGACGGCTTTGGTTTGAAGAATAAAAATGTGCAGGTTTTTGAGCAAACTTTTCGCATTAACACGGCGGTCAGCACCGCCCGGGAGGGCGTCAGCGCAACCCATGAGGTACTGGCGACAGGTAGCAATCGGCCAAGCAAGGTCTGTTTGGAGGCTCTGCAGGTATTGCGCCTGTCACAAAGCGACCAGGGCGGACGTGCACGGGGACAGCGCTCTGACCGCAGGCAACGGCCGTACTATAATTAATGTCTGTCAATGTTTGTGTGGCGAGCGCTCCAAAACGAATCAGGTATCCATAGATAGCGTTCACCTGACAGGTAGAGGGCAGCACAGCAAAAGGGATGGACAATACGTCTGATGACTCGAGAGAGGGTTCAGTCATGAAAATTCACTCCTTCCAGCATTACTCTCATGGTCTGGAAATGGCCGTTCACGATGCATGGATTACCGCCAAGGTGAAGTCGGCCCTGGCATTTTCCGATCCGACCCTTGGCCTGCATATCAATGTCAAAACCCATGCGGGCATAGTGGGGTTAAGCGGCCGCGTCAACACTCATAGGCAGCGTGAACAGGCCATTGAGCTGGCCCGTTCGGTTCATGGTGTCGCCGAAGTCGATTCCAGCGACCTGCAGACCCATGTGTTCACGCCAGGGAGTTTTCCAGAAGCGCCCAACGCCGAAGAGAGCACTGAGCGCCGGCCACAATCGTCGACAAAGATGGACGACAAATGACAATGGCAACTTTGTAGGCGCCGCGCTCCCAGTCGGGAACCGGGAGCGCAGGGAAGCTGAATGCCTATGTACCCCAGAGTGAAACGCCCATGGTTTCGTGGACATTTGCGACTGGCTGCTCAGGCCGTTCTCTGCCTGTCATCCAAGGGTTTGCATCAGGCTGCGTAATTGGAGAATCGCCTGCGCAATCGGGGAGGTTGGCAGGCAGCGCAATCGCTAGTTTAGGGCCCATCCAACAACAAGACCTCGCTATAGGAAGGCTTATGCAATACAGGCTTGCCATCTCGCACTGTGTGCCCTGCGCGTTTGAGTTGACTAAGGGAAACCTTTAGCCGGGTTGAAGTTTTCCCCCCAACGGATGCTGTTCATCTCGATATCGGCGCGGCGCCTACTGACTTACCTTGGGTAGACAAGAGGCGTGTCGTCTTGGCTGGCTGCTGCATTGAGCCCGCCTGGCGTTTTATCCCATAACAACAATAGGCCTGACAATGCTCGAACCCATCGTTCTTTATATCCCTGATGCAATTCGCCTTCCTGCGCAGGAAGGCTCGGTGTTCGGCTGCCGGAACTCTTAACTTTTAGTTCGAATCTGCTCCTATAAATACAGTGCTCAGCACATACAGATGTGGAGAAGTTAGATGCTTCAGGTAAAACAATCTTGCCGTGGGCTTGGTGTTGCCGGCGTGTTGGGAATGATCTGTTCGCCATTGGCAGCCTATGCCGATGTTGTCGATGATAGTCACTTGAAAGTGGATACGCGTAACTTCTATTTGCACCGTAATTACACCAATAACAATGCGCCGGTTTCTGAAGTGCATAGTTGGTCTCAGGGGTTCGATGCACAGTTTACGTCCGGTTACACCGACACGGCCCTGGCGATCGGCCTTGATGTGGATGCGCAATACGCAGTGCGCCTGGATTCATCGGGCAACGACGGTTCGCTGCCTTTCAGCGTCAGTGACCAGCAGACGGCGGATGACTACAGTCGCGCCGGTGCAACCTTCAAGATGCGCTACAGCAAGACCGAGTTGAAGGTCGGTGACCTTCGCCCTCAATTGCCGGTGGCGTACGATGACACCAGTCGGCAACTGGATACGATCTATCAAGGGGCGGTGGTCGAGTCCAGGGAAGTCGATGGATTGACGATGACCGGTGGCCGGTTCTGGTCTGCCGTGACACGGGAATCTTCCAACCACGAGAAACTGTACAAGTTTGGCTCCACCGATAATCTCGACAGTGACGGCCTGGACTTCGGCGGCGCAACTTACGACATTACAAAGAACCTGCAAGCCAGTTATTTTTATGGCGTGTTGCACGATATTTATCAGCAGCACTATTTCGGCCTGATGCATATGGCTGACTTGGGTAATGGCTACAAACTCAAGACCGACTTGCGCTACTTCAATAACAATGAAGATGGTAGTGCCTTGAACGGTGAGATCGACAACCGTTCCTACGGTGGCTTGTTCACCTTGCTCAAAGGCGCCCACATGTTTGGCCTCAGTTACCAGCGCATGCTCGGTGACAGCGTGTTCCCGACGATGAACGGGTTTATCCCGCAACCTTATCTGGTGCACTGGTCGTCCCTGGGGTTTGTCCGCCCGGATGAAAAGTCCTGGGGCGCGCGCTACAGCTATGACTTTGCCGGGATGGGCATGCCGGGGCTGAAGCTCTACACCCGCTACATCAAGGGAACCAACTGGGACCGTGGCGCCAACCTGAGCGACAACCAGGAAAGCGAACGCTTCCTGGGGCTCAGCTACGTGGTGCAGAGCGGGGCGCTGCAAGGCCTGGGGCTGGACCTGCGCAACATCGACGTGAAACAGAAGTACGGCTACGACTACAACGAATTCCGTTTCGCCACGACCTACACCTGGAAGTTCTGGTAAGCCCGGTCCATCCGGAGTTTGACCCCATAACAATAAGAGGCCTGACCATGTTCGAACCCTTTGTCCTTTACATCTGCCCCGCAACTTCCCAGTCGGTGCGCTGTGCACCGTCACCCGGCGCGCTGCGCCCATGAGCGGATTCCAAGAGGAGCAAACACTAGTGAATATCCAGGTCGATAACGCGGTCCTGCAACAGCAGAAGAAGAAAACCTACATTTACGAGTGGTACGTGGTCGGCCTGTGCATGATCGCCTACATCTTTTCATTTGTGGATCGGCAGATCCTGGCGCTGATGATCGAACCGATCAAAGCCGACCTGCAGATCAGCGACACTCAGTTCAGCTTGCTGCATGGGCTGGCCTTTTCGTTGTTCTACGCCTTCATGGGCATGCCCATCGCCTACCTGGCGGATCGCTTCTCCCGGCCGAAGATCATCGCCGTCGGCGTGGTGTTCTGGAGCCTGGCGACGGCTGCCTGCGGCATGAGCAAGAACTTCCTGCACATGTTCCTCGCCCGCATTGGCGTCGGTGTCGGCGAAGCGGCCCTGTCGCCCTCGGCCTACTCGATGTTCAGCGACATGTTCCCCAAGGAAAAACTTGGCCGCGCCGTGGGCATCTACTCGATCGGCTCGTTCGTCGGTGGTGGCCTGGCCTTCCTGGTGGGTGGCTATGTGATCGCGATGCTCAAGGACATGAACACTATCGAAGTCGCCGTTCTCGGTGCGATGAAGGCCTGGCAACTGGCGTTCTTCATTGTCGGCCTGCCCGGTATCGTGGTCGGCCTGTTGATCTGGCTTACCGTGCGCGACCCGGCGCGCAAGGGGCTGCAGGTCGATGCACAGGGTCAGGCCAAGAAGGTTGCGATGAGCGATGGCTTGCGTTTCCTCGGTCGCCACCGTGCCACCTTCACCTGCCATTACCTGGGCTTTTCGTTCTACGCCATGGCCCTGTTCTGCATGATGAGCTGGAGCCCGGCGCTGTACATCCGCAAGTTCGGCCTGTCGCCAATGGAGGCCGGCTACATGCTCGGCACCGTGCTGTTGGTGGCCAATACCGCAGGCGTGCTGTTCGGCGGATGGCTCACCGACTACCTGGCCAAGAAAGGTCATCAGGACGCCGCCATGCGCACCGGCGTCATCGGTGCTCTCGGCATGGCGGTGCCGGCCGTGCTGTTCCCGCAAGTCGATCAACTGTGGCTGTCGGTGACGCTGTTGGTGCCGGCGATGTTCTTCGCTTCGTTCCCGATGCCGGCGTCCACGGCGGCGATGCAGATCCTCGCGCCGAACCAGGTGCGCGCACAGGTCTCGGCGGTGTTCCTGCTGATCAGCAATCTGCTGGGCCTGGGCCTGGGCACCACGCTGGTGGCGCTGTTGACCGACCGCTACTTCGGATCGCCCGCGGCGGTGGGTTCGTCGATGTCGCTGGTGATCGCCGGTGCATCGGTGTTGACGGTGCTACTACTCTGGCGTGGCTGCCGTCGTTTTCGGGAAAGCTATGCCCGGGAGTATCCGACCCGGGCCTGATTGGTCATAGTCCACGTTCGGCGCCCCGGCCTCGCTCCCTTTGAAGGGGGCGGGGCCGAGGTGCTTCAGGACAGGAGAACCCGTGATGTTGAATGATGTACACCTGCTGGAACGGCACAGCCTGCTCAGCTCGGCCGATTACCGCGAGATCAAGGACAAGGTCAGCCAATACCTGTGCCCGCACAGCTTCAACGTGCTGCGTGACGAGCCCATCCACACTCGGCTCAACGGGGTGTTTTTCGGCGATTCGGCGCTGCTCGACCTGCGCTATGGCGCGCCGGTGGAAATCACCATCGGCGACATTGCCGATCAGTACCTGTTCCGCATTACCTTGCAGGGGCACTGCGAAGTGGCCCACGGGCGGCGCAGCGCGGCGATGCAGTCGGGCTACCTGAGCGTTTCCTCGCCGTTCGCGCAAAGCCGCATCGTCACCGATGGCGAGTGCCGCAACCTGATCCTGCGCGTCGACCGTGATGCCCTGGAGACACAATTGCAACGCCTGCTCGGCCGCAGTCTGCGGCAGTCGGTGATCTTTGATGTCAGCGTCGACCACCTGGGCGCGGGCGTCGTCAGCCTCTATCACACCCTGGACTACATCTGCCGGCTGTACGGCAGCGGCGTGGACGGTTCGCGTCTCGCCAGCGGCTTGTCCGAATACCTGATGCAACTGCTGCTCACACAGCTGCCGCACAACTACTCGGCGGACCTGTTGATCGACTCGCGCGCGCCGCTGCCGCACCACGTGAAAAAGGCCCGTGACTACATCGAGGAACACCTCGACGAACCGATCAGCCTGACGACCTTGAGCGAACTGTGTGGCGTCTCGGTGCGCACCCTGCAAAACGGTTTCAACCAGTTCCTTCAGCAGGCACCGGTCGAATACATCCGTGACCGTCGCCTGGCGGTGATCCACGAATCGCTCAAACAGGGCAGGGCCGGTGAAACCGTCACCGATATCCTGTTGCGTCACGGCATCAACAGTTTCGGGCATTTCTCCAGCGCTTATCGGCAACGCTATGGCTGTCTGCCGTCGGACACCCTGCGGCGGCAGAAGCATTGAGACTCCTGCGCAATCCGTCAGTCGGCTGCGCAATCGGATAAGTGCGCGACGGTGCGGCTCGATAGGATCGAGTCACTGATAAAAAGGAGTATCTGCATGAATATTACTGTGCTGGGTGGTGGTCACGGCTGTTACGCCGCTGCTGTCGAAATGGCTGAAAAGGGGTACCCGACCCGCCTGTGGCGTCGAGACTCCACCGCGCTCAAGGAGCTGCTGGCCATCGGCAGCCTGACCATCAAGGACTACAAGGGCACTCGCCAGTTGTCCGTCGGCCAGCAGGGCGACAAGCTGTCGTTCACCGACGACCTGGCCGAAGCCCTGGGCGACGCGCAACTGGTGATCATCCCGCTGCCGTCGACCTCCCACGAAGACCTGGCCAGACATGTTGCGCCGCACCTGCACGACGGTCAGGTGGTGTTCCTGCCGCCGGGCACTTTCGGCAGCTTCGTGTTCGCCAAGGCCATGGCCGATGCGGGTAACCGGAGCAAGGTCGCCTTCGCTGAAACCGGTACGCTGCCGTATCTGGTACGCAAGCATGGCGCCAGCGACCTGGTGATCAGCGGTTACGCCACCCGCCTGCCGACCGGCGTATTCCCCAGCAACCTGTCCGAGCATGCTTTCGCGGTACTACGCGAGGCCTATCCGAGCGTCGAGCCGATTGAAGACGCCCTGAGCGGTGCGCTGATGAACGCAGGCCCGATCATCCATCCGCCGCTGATCATGATGAACGCCGGTCCCCTGGAGCATTTCGAGGCCTGGGACATTCATAACGAAGGTACCCAACCGTCGATCCGCCGCGTGACCAACCAGCTCGATGCCGAGCGCATGGCCGTGCGCGAAGCACTGACCTACGGCGCGCCGCACTTCCCCCTGGCCGACCACTACAACACCACCGAAGGCGATGAGTGGATGTACGGTCGCGGTGCCCATGGCAAGCTGACCGACAGCGGCGACTGGCGCGAAGACATCGACCTGCAGAAGCACCGCTATATGCTTGAAGACACACGCCTGGGCCTGTCTTTCCTGGTGTCCGTCGGCCGCTGGGCCGGTGTGCCGACTCCGGTCGCGCAGGGCCTGCTGAGCATTGCTTCGGTCGTCGCTGCACGGGATCTCTACGCCGAAGGCCGCACCCTGGAAAACCTCGGTCTGGCTACGCTGAGTCGGGCGCAGATGACCGAACTGCTGACCAAGAGCTACAACTGATGAACGCCGCGCTGCCCCAGGTCAGCGTGGTCGGCGCCGGCCGGATGGGCGAGGGCATTGCCCTGGCGTTTATCCATGCGGGCCTGCCGGTCACCCTCATCGATATAAAGGATCGCGCGGAGGATGAGCGACAGGGCTACTTCGAGCGTGTGCGCAACAACATCCGCAGCGAATTGCAGATGCTGGTACGCCTTGGTGTGCTCGAGGGAGATCAGGCGGACATCGCGATAGCCCGGCTGACGGTGCAATCGAAATCCCAGGCCGCGGCGACACTGCCTCAGTGCGACCTGGTGTTCGAAGCGGTGCCGGAGGTCATCGCGGTCAAGCAGGAGACCTTCGCCTGGGTCAGCGAGCATGTCCCGGCGTCGACCATCATCGCCTCGACGACGTCGACGTTTCTCGTCACCGAGTTGAGCGAAATGGTCAGCACGCCTGCGCGCTTCGTGAACGCGCACTGGCTCAATCCCGCATACCTGATGCCGCTGGTGGAAGTCAGCCGCAGCGACGCGACCTGCCCTCAGGTCGTCGAACGGCTGCTGCAACTGCTCAAGCGGATCGGCAAGGTGCCCGTGGTGTGCAATCCGGTGGCTGGCTACATCGTGCCGCGCATTCAGGCGTTGGTGATGAACGAAGCCGCACGGATGGTGGAGGAGGGCGTGGCCAACGCAGAAGATATCGACACCGCAGTGCGCGTCGGTTTCGGGCTGCGCTTCTCGGTGCTGGGCCTGCTTGAATTCATCGACTGGGGCGGCGGCGACATTTTGTACTACGCCTCGCGCTACCTGAGTGGAGCGCTGTCACCGCGCTTCGAATCGCCACAGGTGATCGCCGACAACATGCAAAACGGTCGCAATGGCTTGCGAGATGGCCAAGGTTTCTACGACTACCGTGACATGGACGTGGAAGCCTACAAGCAGCAGCGTCTTGGCGATTTTGTCCGCAAGCTGCAATTGTCGGGGATGACGCCAGCGTTCGATGGCGCCTTGAAGCAGGTCTGAGCCTCAGGGCCCGGATGCCGGGCCCTGACTACACGAGGTTACAGCGGGGGCCTTCGCCATATCGTAGAAATGGCGAACAGCTCGCCGCCGCTTCCTGTAGCAGGCGGACTCGAACGCGAACCAATTCCTTGGGATCGTGCTCGAAGCCGTTGTGTCAGTCGGGATGGTCGAAGGCCACCGGGAACAGGGCGTCACCGGCGAAGGTCAGGCGCTCGCATGCGGCATCAGTTTGATTTATCCGAGACCTTGCGGGTCAGGCACTAAAGCCGAACAGGCGTTTTGGGGTCTCCCACAGTATCTGGTGGCGGTCGCTGGCATTCGGGAACATCTCGCCGAAGTTTGTCAGGACGGTGCCCAACTCCATGTTTTGGTGTGCGCGCAAGAACGGCCAATCCGTGCCCCACATACAGTTTTCGGCAGTGAACGCCTGCAGCAGTGCCAGTTGGTATGGCTTGGCATCGGCAAAGGGGTAACTCTCCCTGGAGTATTGCGACAGCCCGGAGAGTTTGACGAAGGTCCGTCCGTTGCCGGCCAGCGACAGCAATGCCTGGAAAGCCGGCTGCTGCAAGCCGGCGCTGGCATCGGGTCGGCCGGAGTGGTCGATCAGCAGCCGGGACCGTGTGCGCTGCAGCAGCGGCAACAGCGCAAGCAACTGATCGTCCTTGACCTGGATCTGGGCATACAGGTCCAGATCGGCCAAGCGTCCCATCAGGGTGTCGATCTTCAGAAAGCGCTCAGGACCCAGCAGCGCAGCATTGAGCGCCACACCGACGACACCCTGCGCCTTGTACTGCGCGAGCGTCTCGCTGGAGATGTCGTTCGGCACCACGACCACACCTTTATGACGGCCCTTGTTACGAGCCAGCGTGTCCAGGAGACAACGGTTGTCGTAGCCATAGGCAGAGGTCGGCTGCACGATCACTGAATGGCGTATCCCATAGGCCTGCATGACCTGCTCGTAATACGCCGCGGGGCCGACCTCAGGGCCTGCCGGCTGGTAGGTAGAGTCAGCCGGATAAGGGTATTGGACAGGGTCGATCACATGATGGTGGCAATCGATCTTGGGTTGCGACAGCAGACTGAGTAGTTGGGGGTCCATAACCGTACCAGGCGATTGATCGGTGCCTTCATTGTCTGCGCGCTGCGTGGTGCTGTTGCGGGAGGCCTGGCTCAGGACCGGCATGCCAAGCGCGGCGCTGGCGCTGAGCACGACGGAGCCTTTCTTGAGCAGCGAGCGGCGGGACAAGCCCGTGTCATCGAGATGTGTGGTCATGTTCAAACCCTTGTTTTTAGTGTGTGCAGCTACAGAGCGTCCATCACTGCAACCGCCGTCAAGGCAGTTACGTCGACCTTAGAACAAGCGCTTCCCAAGCGTCCTCTGTGAAGTCGTTAAGCAGGTATCGGTTTTAGTTATGGGCATTTCCATATGACTGGGCTCCTGCGCGTTTCAAATCATCCGATAAGAAAAACAGATACCCGTTTAAGGATTTCCCAGAGGCGGTGCAGACGACTGCGGCTTTAAAGTCACGCCCAGCGTTCGGCTGTCGGGCGGCCTCTGGCCTGCAGCGATCTCCAGGCCGTTCGCTATCTCTACAAAAATAAGAAGGTGAAAACATGAGTCACGAAACGGTCGACATCAAGGCGTGGATCGACAACCGACCGGTTGCCGGGTACCAGTGGCTCATCATGAGCCTGTGCTTCTTCATTGTTCTATTCGATGGGCTGGATGTGGCGGTCATGGGTTTTATCGCGCCTTCACTGATTCAGGAGTGGGGGTTGTCCAAAGCGGCATTTGGCCCGGTCATGAGTGCCGGGATGATCGGGCTCGCCATCGGCGCCCTGACCGCCGGCCCTTACGCTGATCGTGTGGGGCGCAAGAAAGTGCTGCTGTTGGCGGTGACAGGGTTCAGTGTACTGAGCCTGGCGTGTGCGTTTGCGCGCAACCCCTATGAGCTGGCGGCCTTGCGGCTATTGACCGGTGTGGCCCTGGGCGCCGCGATGCCCAACACCACCACGCTGCTTGCCGAATACCTGCCGGAGCGCAATCGTTCGCTGTTCATCACCATCATGTTTACCGGGTTCAACATGGGGTCGGGGCTGGGTGGCTTGTTGGCAGCCTGGCTGATTCCCCTGTACGGCTGGAAATCGGTGTTGCTCGCCGGTGGCATTCTGCCAATGGTGCTGCTGCCTTTCCTCTGGCTGTTGCTGCCCGAGTCCGCGCGTTTCCTGGCAGCGCGCAATGCGCCGGCTGCCCAGATCGCCAAAGTATTGAACAAGCTGGGGGGCAAATTTTCGCCAACCACGAATTTCACCCTCGCCGAACCCCAGGCCCAGCACAAGGCGCCGGTGCGCATGCTGTTCACCGAACGTTATCGGGCCGGCACCCTGGCGCTGTGGTTGACCTATTTCATGGGCCTGCTGGTGATCTACCTGACCATGGGCTGGATGCCGACCCTGTTGCGCGAAGGCGGTCTGTCCATCGAGCGCGCTGCCACCATCACCGGCCTGTTCCAGATCGGCGGTACGGTCGGGGCGATCGTGGTGGGCTGGATCATGGACCGACGCAATCCGAACGGCGTGATCGCCACCTCCTATGCACTAGGTGGTGTGTTTATCCTGCTGCTGGGGGCCTTCAGCCTGGAGTCGAGCCTGCTGGCGCTTGGCGTGATTGCCGCCGGTTTCTGCATGAGCGGCGCGCAGACGGGCCTCAACGCGTTTGCCCCGGGTTACTACCCGACGGATTTCCGTGCCACAGGCGTGAGCTGGATGCTCGGCATCGGTCGTTTCGGCGGTATCTTTGGCTCTCTCATCGGTGGTGCGGTGCTCAGTCTCGGATTGGGCCTGCCGTTGCTGTTCGCACTGTTGAGCGTGCCGGCCTTCATCGCCGCCCTGGCGATCCTGGCCAACGGTCTTGCACGGCGCCGGGTCAACCGGGCGCTGCTGGCGCAATAAACTTTTTCGAACACAGGAACTCATCATGGCACGCATCATCGGTGGCCTCGCTGTCTCCCATACACCTACCATCGGCTTCGCTGTCGATCACGATAAACAGAATGAAGCGGCCTGGGCGCCGATTTTTGAAGGCTTCGAACCGATCAAGGTGTGGTTGAAGGAGCAACAGCCGGATGTGCTGTTCTACATCTTCAATGACCATGTGACGTCGTTTTTCTTCGACCACTATGGCGCGTTCTCCCTCGGTGTCGATGAGCGTTACGAGGTCGCCGACGAAGGCGGCAATCCACGCTCGCTGCCCGCAGTGGGCGGGCATGCCGCGCTGTCGCGGCACATTGGACAAAGCCTGATGGCCGATGAGTTCGACATGAGCTTCTTCCGCGACAAGCCGCTGGACCACGGGTTTTTCTCGCCGATGTCGGCGCTGTTGCCCTGTGACCCGGCGTGGCCGGTGCAAATCGTGCCGCTGCAGGTGGGGGTGTTGCAGTTCCCGATCCCCAGTGCATTGCGCTGCTACAAGTTGGGCCAGGCCCTGCGCCGGGCGATTGAAAGCTATCCCGAAGACCTGAAGGTAGCCATTGTCGCCACCGGTGGCGTGTCCCATCAGGTGCATGGCGAGCGTTGCGGTTTCAACAACCCGCAGTGGGATGAGCAGTTCATCGATTTGCTGGTCAACGACCCGCAGCGCCTGACCGAGATGACCCACGCCGAATATGCCACCCTGGGCGGGATGGAAGGCTCGGAGGTGATCACCTGGCTGATCATGCGTGGTGCATTGTCGGCCACGGTGAAAAATCTGCATCAGGACTATTACCTGCCATCCATGACCGGTATCGCGACCCTGTTGCTGGAAAACCAGGACCGTGCGGTGCCTGTCGAGGTCAATGCACACCACCTGCAGCATATGCAGCACCAGTTGGCCGGCATTGAAAAACTCGAGGGCACCTATCCATTCACCCTGGAGCGCAGCGCCAAGGGGTATCGCCTGAACAAGTTCCTGCATCGCATGATCGAGCCGCAGTGGCGCCAGCGTTTTCTCGAGGCGCCGGAAGCGTTGTTCGACGAAGGGGGCCTTAGCGACGAAGAACGGGATCTGTTGCGCCGCCGTGACTGGCGCGGGCTGATCCAGTACGGGGCGATCTTCTTCGTGCTGGAGAAACTCGCGGCGGTACTCGGGATCCCCAACTTGCAGGTCTATGCCGCCATGCGTGGACAGAGCCTGGAAGCCTTCATGAAAACCCGAAACCAGCAGGTGCTCTACTCGGTGGCGGGCAAAGGCCCACGCTGATTTCTAGCGGTTAGTGCAGCGGCTCGTCCCGGGCCGCTATCCATTCTTTTCCTTCTTGATCCTGCTGTGCCCGGTTATGGCGGGCGCAGGGCATTTCCTTACCCGAAAATCGGAAAACAATAACAATGAAAAATACCGTTGATCACCGATTCGTCTGTTCCCTGGCTGTTGTCTGTGGACTCCCGCTGCAAGCGTCCGCTGCAGGTTTCGTCGAAGATGCCAGCGCCAACCTGAACCTGCGCAACTTCTACATCAACCGCAACTTCACCAACCCGGCCTACCCGCAAGGCAAGGCCGAAGAGTGGACCCAGAATTTCATTCTCGACGTCCGCTCCGGCTTTACCCAAGGCCCGGTGGGCTTCGGGGTGGATGCGCTGGGGCTCTACTCGGTCAAGCTCGATGGCGGCAAGGGCACCGGCGGCACTCAGCTGTTGCCGATCCATGGCGATGGGCGTCCCGCCGATGATTTCGGTCGCCTGGCAGTGGCCGGGAAAATGAAAGTGAGCAAGACCGAACTGAAGGTCGGGGAGTGGATGCCGGTGCTGCCGATCCTGCGTTCCGACGACGGTCGCTCGTTGCCGCAAACCTTTCGTGGGGGGCAGGTCACTTCGCAAGAGATCGACGGCGTGACCCTATACGGCGGACAGTTCCGGCAGAACAGTCCACGCAACGATGCGAGCATGGAAGACATGTTCATGCAGGGCAAGACTGCGTTCACCTCTGATCGCTTCAACTTCGTCGGCGGCGAATACAGTTTCAACGACAAACGCACGTTGATCGGGCTGTGGAATGCCGAGCTCAAGGACATCTATCAGCAGCAATACCTGCAGTTGGTCCACAGTCAGCCCATGGGTGACTGGACGCTGGGCGCCAACCTCGGCTACTTCCGGGGCAGTGAAGATGGCAGTGCCCGTGCCGGCGACCTGGACAACCGTACCGTCTCGGCGCTGCTATCGGCCCGGCATGGCGGCAGCACGTTCTACGTCGGCCTGCAAAAACTCACGGGTGATGATGCCTGGATGCGGGTCAATGGCACCAGCGGCGGCACACTGGCCAACGACAGCTACAACAGCAGCTACGACAACGCCCGGGAAAAATCCTGGCAGGTGCGTCACGACTACAACTTTGTCGCCCTCGGCGTCCCCGGCCTGACCCTGATGAACCGCTACATCAGCGGCGATAACGTGCACACCGGCGCGATCACCGACGGCAAGGAGTGGGGGCGTGAGTCAGAACTGGCCTACACGGTGCAGAGCGGTCCGCTTAAAAGCCTCAACGTCAAATGGCGCAACTCGAGTATTCGCAAGAGCTTCAGCAGCAATGAGTTCGATGAGAACCGGGTGATCGTCAGCTATCCGATCAGCCTGCTGTAAAATCAAAAGATCGCAGCCTTCGGCAGCGCCTACCAATATTCACATATCCCTGTAGGAGCTGCCGAAGGCTGCGATCTTTTTTTGAAGCCGTTACCTCATTCCTGCGCTGCCTGCTCGCGGATCACCCGGCGAATCATGTCCATCAGGGCCTGGGCCACCGGGGAGTGCAGGCAGCCATTGCGATAAGTCAGACCGATAGCCCGGGTGGTCTGGTTCAGTTCCAGGGGCAGGATGCACAACTCGCCCGAGGCGATCTCCTGTTCCAGTTGATGGGCGGACACGGCGGCGAGCATGTCCGAACGCAACAACAGGCCGCGAATGATCGCCATGTCGCCGCTTTCCACTACAGGCCGGGGCGGCGCAATGCCGAACCGGGCGAAACATTCATCGAGCATTTGCCGGGCCGGCGAGCCGGCGCGAGGCAGCACCCATCGGGCGGCGCCCAGTTCATCGTGCGCCACGGCTGTCGAACAGAGCGGGTGACCGTGCCGCGCCAATACCACCATGTCTTCCGTGAGCAGTGCTTCGCCGGCCAGGTCGCTGGCGTAGGCCTCCGGGCGCAGGGCACCAAAGACGAAATCGACGTCACCTGCACGCAGCTCTGTGGCCAGCAGATCAAACGGACTTTCGTTGGTGATCACCTGGATGCCCGGGTGTTCGGCCATCATGCGTACCATGGCTTCGGGCAATATTCGGGTGCGGCCCAAGGGCAGGGCGCCGACTTGCACCACGCCGTGCAAGGTGCCGTGCAGAGCGGTGATATCGGTCTCGATGTGGCGCAATTCGTTCAGCGCACGGCGGATCGCAAAGAGGATTTCGTGGCTGGCGCGGGTGGGCTGCAACCCGCGAGGCGTGCGCTCGAACAGCGGTTGGCCGCACCCGCTTTCCATCACCTTGATGGTCGAGCTGATGGCCGGCTGGCTCAGGCCAAGCAGGCTGGCGACGGTCTGCATGTGCCGGGTTTCGCAGAGTTTGACGAACACTTGCAGGCGCCGGGCCTGGAACAGGTACAGCGGCTCGACCGCTCGTTTATCCCCGGCACCCAGCAGCCGCGGCACGCTGTCCAGCTCCGCCAGCACACGACGAGCCCGCGGCAGCAAGCGCTCACCAAAATCGGTCAGGCGCATACCGTTGGCGTGGCGTTCGAACAGTGGCACGTCGAGCCGCGCTTCCAGCTCGGAGATCGACCGGGTCACCACCGATTGAGCGCGGTACAGCGCCACAGAGGCCCTGGAAACACTCCCGTGATCGGCCACCCGGACGAAGGCGCGGACGTGCATCAGGCTGGGCAGTTCTGTGGCTTCCATGGTGCGTGGGCTCTGCAAATAGTCATTTCGGTTGGACTATGCCGTTGCCCTGATCGAGTGGCAATAAAAAAAACGCATACCTGCAACACTTCAACGCATTACTCCTGGGACGGGCCGCGATGCGATGCTCGTTGGAAACGCAGGAGGAGTATCCGCAATGATCGATTCACCGAAAAACGCGCTGGTCGTCAGCGCCCATTCTGCCGATTTCGTCTGGCGCGCGGGCGGTGCCATCGCGCTGCATGCGCAACAGGGCTATGCCGTGCACATCGTCTGCCTGTCCTTCGGCGAGCGCGGTGAGTCCGCCAAGCTGTGGCGCAAGGGCCAGATGAGCGAAGAGAAAGTCAAAACCGCACGGCGTGAAGAGGCCCAGGCTGCGGCCGATATCCTGGGGGCCAGCGTTGAGTTCTTCGACATCGGCGATTACCCGATGCGCGCCGACAAGGACACCCTGTTTCGCCTGGCGGATGTGTTTCGTCGCGTCCAGCCCGAGTTCGTCCTCAGCCACTCGGTGAAAGACCCTTACAACTACGATCACCCGCTGGCCATGAACCTGACGCAAGAGGCCCGCATCATCGCCCAGGCCGAAGGCTACAGGCCGGGGGAGAAAATTGTCGGTGCGCCGCCGGTCTACAGCTTCGAGCCGCACCAGCCCGAGCAATGCGAATGGCGCCCCGATGTGTTGCTGGACATCACTTCGGTCTGGGACAAGAAGTACGCGGCCATCCAGTGCATGGCCGGTCAGGAACACCTCTGGGAGTACTACACTCGCGTCGCCCTGCAACGCGGTGTGCAGGCCAAGCGCAACGTTGGCATCACCTCCAGCCGCGACATCGTTTATGGCGAGGGCTACCAGAGCATCTTTCCCCGCGTGACGGAGAACCTGGCATGAGCGAACTGATCGGAAAAACCGGTGTTGTCGTGCGCAACATCCCCAGGGCCGAGCAGGCCCTGGTCGATGAACTGGGGCGCTTCGGCGTCGCGACCATCCACGAGTCCCAGGGGCGAAAAGGCCTGCTGACGTCTTCGATTACCCCGATTCAACGAGGAACGGTTGTTTGCGGCTCGGCCGTCACGGTGCTGGTTGCACCGGGCGATAACTGGATGTTCCATGTGGCGGTGGAGCAGTGCCGCCCCGGGGATATTCTGCTGGTTGCCCCCAGCTCGCCGTGCACCGACGGCTACTTTGGCGACCTGCTCGCCACTTCGCTCAAGGCCCACGGCGTGCGTGCCCTGGTGATCGATGCCGGGGTGCGTGACACCCATACCTTGCGCGAGATGGGCTTCCCGGTCTGGTCCCGTGCCATCAGTGCCCAGGGCACCATCAAGGAGACCCTCGGTTCGGTCAACCTGCCGCTGGTGTGCGGCGGTCAATTGGTCAACCCGGGCGACGTGGTGGTCGCCGACGACGATGGCGTGGTCATCGTGCGTCGGGGCGAGGTCGCGCAAGTTGTCGAAGCCAGTCGTGCCCGCGCCGACCTGGAAGAGCAGAAGGCCTTGCGCCTGGCCAGGGGCGA
Organism: Pseudomonas sp. PDM32; assembly: GCF_019219225.1. Lineage (NCBI taxonomy): Bacteria > Pseudomonadati > Pseudomonadota > Gammaproteobacteria > Pseudomonadales > Pseudomonadaceae > Pseudomonas > Pseudomonas sp. PDM32. The sequence goes on along the minus strand of NZ_JAHUWE010000010.1, from coordinate 232,507 downwards.
GTTGGGGCTGGACATCTACAACATGCGCCCACGGCTCGCGGAAAAGGGCCTGCGCTATGTCGACAGCCTCGATGAACTCGGAGACTGAACATGGGCCAGACACGTATTCCTTGCCTGTTGATGCGCGGTGGGACGTCGAAAGGCGTCTACTTCCTGGCCCGCGACTTGCCCGACGAGCAAGCGCTTCGAGACCGCGTATTGCTGGCGGTCATGGGCTCGCCGGATGCGCGGCAAATCGATGGCATCGGTGGCGGCGACTCGCTGACCAGCAAGGTGGCGATCATCAAGCCTTCCGCGCGCGCCGACGCCGACGTGGACTACCTGTTCGCACAGGTACTGGTCGATGAACCGCGGGTCGATTATGGCCAGAACTGCGGCAACATTCTTGCCGGTGTCGGCCCCTTCGCCATTGAGCGCGCACTGGTGGCCGCGACGGGTGATATAACGCCGGTGCGCATTTTCATGGAGAACACCGGGCAGATCGCGATTGCTCATGTGCCCACACCGAACGGCACCGTGCGCTACTCCGGCGAAGCACGCATTGACGGGGTGCCGGGCTGCGCTGCGCCGTTGGTCGTTGAGTTCAAGGACATCGCCGGTTCCAGTTGTGGTGCGTTGCTGCCGACAGGCAACGTGGTCGATTTGTTCGACGGCGTTGAAGTCACCTGTGTCGACAACGGTATGCCGGTGGTGCTGATCCGCGCAGAAGACCTCGGCCTCAGCGGTCATGAACGCCCTGAACAACTGGATGCCGACAGCGCAATCAAGGCCAGACTCGAATCGATCCGGTTGCAGGCCGGCCCACCCATGAACCTTGGGGATGTCAGCCAACGCAATGTGCCCAAGATGTGCCTGATTGCACCCGCGCAAGCGGGTGGAGCACTGAGCACCCGGACCTTCATCCCCCATCGCTGCCACACCAGCGTCGGCGTGTTCGGTGCGGTGAGCGTGGCGGTTGCCTGCTTGATCGAGGGCAGCGTGGCGGCAGGCGTGGCGTGTGTCGGTGGGGGCGACATCAGGCAACTCTCGGTTGAACACCCCACGGGAGAGTTCACCGTAGAGCTGCGCTTCGAACATGATCGTTTAACGAGTTGCGGCCTGATGAGAACGGCCCGATTGTTACTGGACGGGGCTGTATGTGTCCCACGAACGCTATGGGCAGGCAAGCAGGGCGATTAAGCGGTGTGTACAAGGGCTCCCGTAGAATCAGGCGCTTTGACTGCAAAGCCCCGAACGCCATCCAGCTCAGTCGATGGGCAGCGATATGCTCAATTTCGTGCCTTTGTCCGGTGCGCTGTCGATCGTGAACTCCCCACCCAGCATGCTGATGCGCTCCTTCATGCCCACCAGCCCGAACGAGTTCAGTTTTTTGCGATCCGTCATGCCCACGCCGTTGTCCTTGATCTGCAGGTAAAGCCGGCGACCCTCCCTGGAGAGTTCGATGTGCACCTGTGTCGCTTGCGCGTGTCGGGCAATATTCGACAGTGATTCCTGCACGATGCGAAACAGCGTCGTGGCGGATTTTTCATTCAGGTCGCAGCGGAAATTTTCGTCTTTGGCCGACATCGTGCATTCGATCCCGCTGCGCTGCCGGAACTCTTCAAGTTGCCACTCGATCGCGGCCTGCAATCCCAGGTCGAGTACGGGTGGCCGAAGATCATTGATGATACTGCGCACACTGCGGATGGCTGTATCGAGGTGATGCAGTGCATCGCTGGCCTTTTCGTTGAGCCTGGGGTGCATGGCACCGGTGCGCGCCTGCAGCATGGAGACATCGATGCGCAACGCCAGCAGACTCTGTCCCAGCTCGTCGTGGATGTCGCGAGCGATGCGCTTTCGCTCTTCTTCCTTGAGGTGCTCCTGATAGGAGGCCAGTTCACGCAGCTGCCGCTTCGATTGCAGCAATTCTTCGGTCTGCATCGTCAGTTTGCGCTGCAAGTAGAACAGGTCGACAAACACCTGGATCTTGGCGCGAAGCACTTCGGCCACAATCGGCGAGAAGATGTAATCCACGGCGCCGGACGTATAGCCGCGGAAGCGCTCGGAATCCGTGTCGGCCTCCGCGGTGACGAAGATAATGGGCGTATGGGCCGACTTCGGGCGGCCGTGAATGAGTGCAGCGGTTTCAAAACCGTCCATCGCCGGCATTTTCACGTCGAGCAGAATGACGGCGAAGTCGCGCTGCAATAGCAGGCGCAGCGCCTCGCGTCCGGACGTCGCCGTGGCGACATCGAGGCCCATGTCGGTAATCACCGCGGCGAGCGCCGTGAGCTTGGCGGGATTGTCATCCACCAGCAACACGGAGGCTGGCACGCCATCCGGCGGGGCAGGGTGCCGCACCTGGGTGTTCTCTTTGAATACCGGAGGTTGCTTCATCGATAGAGCCATTTGCGCATCAGTGACAGCAGCTGGTCGGTATCCACCGGCTTGCTGACATAGTCCGAGGCGCCTGCCTCGATGCACTTTTCACGGTCACCCATCATCGCCTTGGCCGTCAGCGCAATCATGGGCAGGGCTTCAAATCGCTTGAAGGTACGGATCTGGCGCATGGTTTCAAAGCCATCCATCTCGGGCATCATGATGTCCATCAGCACGATGTCGGTATCGGGCTGCTGTTGCAGCAGTTCTATGGCGGTCCGGCCGTTTTCGGCCGTGGCCACCTGCATGTTGTTGCTCTCGAGCACGCTGGTCAGGGCAAAGATATTGCGCACGTCGTCGTCGACCACCAGGGCCTTTTTACCCTCGAGGCTGTCCGACCCCTCATAGAGTTTTTCCAGCATCCTGCGTTGGGTCTGCGACAGCCTGTCGACGACACGGTGTAGAAACAGTGCGGTTTCGTCGAGTATGCGCTCGGGAGACTGAACGGCCTTGATCACGCCCGTGCCCAGCAGTGTCCTGAAACGCTCGTGTTGCGGCTTGGTCAGTGTCTCTGCACCGTAGACCACAATCGGCAACTCACGCATGGCCTGGTCTTGCTGCAACGCCTCGAGGAGCTTGATGCCGGATGCGTCGGGCAGTTCGAGATGGATTGCCATGCAGTCGTAGCGTTTCTTTGCCAGTTTCTTCAAGGCTTCGGCGCCGCTGGCGGTCGTTTCGATCTTCACGTCGGTGTTGCCGAGCAGATCGAGGATGCGGGCGCGGTTCGTTTCGTCGCCGTCGATCAGCAGCAGGCTCCTGGTGTTGCGCCCTGCGAATGCGACGATGCCGACCAGCGCATGTTGAATCTCGTCGGCGGTGACCGGCTTGAGCAGATAGTCGTAAGCGCCATAGCGCAGCCCGCGTGTGCGGTCGTCGGTGTTCGAGATGATCTGGACCGGGATGTGACGCGTGGCGAAATTTCCCTTCAACTGCTCGAGCAGCAACCAGCCATCGATGTCCGTCAGGCCCGGGTCCAGCGTGATCGCGGCGGGTTTGAAGCGCTCGACCAGCTCCAGTGCATCCGCGCCACGGGTCGTGACGATAGCCCTGAACCCCTTCTGGTGCGCGGCCTCGAGCAGGATGCCGGCGAATCGGGCGTCGCCCTCGAGCATCAGCAGCACCTGGTCGCCGGGTTGGACCGACTCGCGGTCGTCCAGTATCTGTGCAGTCGGGCCTGACAGGAGGTCGCGCCTGACTTGGCCAGGTGCTGTCTCTGTCGCGGGTTCGTCCAGCGTCTGACGCTGGGCGTCCTGTGTACGCAAGGGCACGTACAGCGCGAAAGTACTGCCCTTGCCGATCTCACCGGGGATCAGCCGCAGCTCACCGCCCAACCGGTGTGCGAGCTCGCGGCTGATCGACAGGCCGAGGCCGGTGCCGCCGTATTTTCGTGAGGTTCCGGTATCGGCTTGCTGGAACGCCTCGAAGATCAGCTTCTGCTTGCCGGCCGATACGCCGATGCCGGTGTCGGTGACCACGAAGGCGACCACCGCATCGGCGCGATTCAGTTCGCTGTGATCCACACTCCACCCGGACACAACGGGCTCGATGCTGATCTTGACGCTGCCTTGCTCAGTGAACTTGAAGGCGTTGGACAGCAGGTTCTTGACCACCTGCAGCAGGCGCTTTTCGTCGGTCCACAAGACGGGGGGCAGGGTAGGTGCCAGTTCAATCGTGAAGGTCAGGCCCCGGCTTTCGGCGACCGGCCGGAAGGTGCGTTCGATCTGGTCGTGCAGATCGGCGAACAGCGCTTCATTCAAATCCAGTGTGACCGTACCCGACTCGATCTTGGACAGGTAGAGAATCTCGTCGATCAGCTCCAGCAGGTCTTTGCCCGCGCTGCGGATGGTCTTGGCATATTCGACCTGCCTGGGGGTGAGATTGTGTTCCGCGTTGTCGCTGAGCTGCCGGGCCAGGATCAGCAAGCTGTTCAAGGGCGTTCTGAGTTCATGGGACATGCTGGAGAGGAATTCGGACTTGTACTTCGAGGTCAGCGTCAGCTGCTCCGCCTTCTCTTCCAGCGACAGCTTGGTGATTTCGACTTCGCGGTTCTTGCGCTCGACTTCGGCTTTCTGCTCCGCCAGCAGTCCGGCCTTGTCCTCCAGCTCCTCGTTGGTCTGTCTCAATTCCTCCTGTTGCCTTTGCAGCTCGTGCGCCAGCGATTGCGACTGCTTGAGCAGTTCTTCGGTACGCATATTGGCTTCGATCGTGTTGAGCACGATACCGATCGATTCGGCCAACTGATCAAGGAAGGTTTGATGAATGATGCTGTAGCGCGTGAACGAAGCCATTTCGACGACGGCCTTGACCTTGTTCTCGAACAGGATCGGCAACACGATGATATTCAGCGGGGCGGCAGCACCCAGTCCCGATGAAATCGCGACGTAATTGGCCGGTACATCGGTCAGCAGGATGCGCCGCTTCTCGTAGGCGCATTGCCCGACCAGGCCCTCGCCGAGCCGCCACTCATCGTTCACATTGATGTTGCCCTTGTACGCATAGGCGGACAGCAGTTTGAGTTTCGCCGGATCCGGCGGGTTCTCGTCCATCATGTAGAACACACCGTGCTGGGCATTGATCAGCGGAGCCAGTTCAGACAGCACCATCTTGGAGACTGCCGCCAGATCACGCTGGCCCTGCAGCAGGCGGTTGAATTTCGCCAGATTGCTCTTGAGCCAGTCCTGCTCCGCGTTTTGCCGCGTGGTTTCGCGCAGGTTGCGGATCATCTCGTTGACGTTGTCCTTGAGTTCCGCCACTTCACCCTTGGCTTCCACCTCCACGTAACGGGTCAGGTCGCCCTTGGTCACGGCCGTCGCTACATCGGCAATTGCGCGCACCTGGTTGGTCAGGTTGGCCGCCAGACCGTTGACGTTGTCAGTCAGGTCGCGCCAGGTGCCGGCAGCACCCGGCACGTTGGCCTGGCCCCCCAGCTTGCCCTCGACGCCCACTTCACGCGCCACTGAGGTCACCTGGTCGGAGAACAGCGCCAGCGTATCGGTCATACCGTTGATAGTGTCGGCCAGTTCGGCGATCTCACCCTTGGCTTCCAGTGTCAGCTTCTTCTTCATGTCACCGTTGGCCACGGCGGTCACCACTTTCGCGATGCCTCGCACCTGGCTGGTCAGGTTGGCCGCCATGAAGTTCACGTTTTCGGTCAGGTCCCTCCAGGTGCCGGACACGCCTTGCACCTGTGCCTGCCCGCCGAGCTTGCCTTCGGTGCCGACTTCGCGCGCCACCCGCGTCACTTCGGCGGCAAAGCTGTTGAGCTGGTCCACCATGGTGTTGATGGTGTTCTTCAGCTCCATGATTTCGCCCTTGGCTTCCACGGTGATCTTGCGCCCCAGGTTGCCCTTGGCCACCGCCGTCGTCACGTCGGCGATGTTGCGCACCTGGTTGGTCAGGTTGGCCGCCATGCTGTTGACCGAGTCGGTCAAGTCCTTCCAGGTGCCACCGACGCCCGTCACCTTGGCCTGGCCGCCGAGTTTGCCGTCAGTCCCCACCTCGCGAGCCATGCGCGTCACTTCGTCGGCAAAGGTCGAGAGCTGATCCACCATGGTGTTGATGGTTTCCTTGAGCTGGAGAATTTCACCTTTGGCTTCGGCTGTGATCTTGCGCGACAGGTCGCCGTTGGCCACTGCCGTCGTCACGTCGGCAATGTTGCGCACCTGGGTGGTCAGGTTGGCCGCCATGCCGTTGACCGAATTGGTCAAGTCTTTCCAGGTACCGGATACGCCGGTCACTTCGGCCTGTCCGCCCAGCTTGCCTTCGGTACCGACTTCCAGCGCGACTCGTGTCACCTCCGAGGCGAAGCTGGAGAGCTGGTCGACCATGGTGTTGATTGTGTTTTTCAGTTCAAGAATCTCGCCCTTGGCTTCAACAGTGATTTTCTTGCCGAGGTCGCCGCGTGCCACCGCCGTCGTCACCTGGGCGAGGTTGCGCACCTGGGTGGTCAGGTTGGCCGCCATGCCATTGACCGATTCGGTCAGGTCGCGCCAGGTGCCTGAGACGCCGCGGACTTCCGCCTGACCGCCCAGCTTGCCTTCGGTACCGACTTCCAGCGCCACGCGGGTCACCTCCGCCGCGAAACTCGAGAGCTGGCCGACCATGGTGTTGATGGTGTTTTTCAGTTCGAGAATCTCACCCCGGGCTTCGACGGTAATCGTCTTGCCCAGATCGCCTTTGGCCACTGCCGTGGTCACGTAAGCGATGTTGCGCATCTGGGTGGTCAGGTTGGCGGCCATGTCGTTGACGGAGTCGGTCAGGTCTTTCCAGGTGCCGGACACCCCTTTGACATTGGCCTGCCCACCGAGAATCCCCTCAGTGCCGACTTCCCGCGCCACGCGGGTGACCTCGGAGGCGAAGGAACCCAGGCGCGTCACCATGGTGTTGACGATCTCGGCGGACTTGAGGAACTGGCCCCGCAGTTTCAGGCCGTCGAGTACCGGCGGTACCTGCTGGCTCAGATTGCCCTCGGCCACTGAACCGACCACACGAATGATCTCGTTCATCGGGCTGATGAGGTCGCTGGTGAGCGCATTGCTGGAGTTGACGATCTTTTGCCACGAGCCTTTCATCATCGGCAATTGGATACGCTCGTCGACCTTGCCCTGCTTGCCGATCAGTTGCGCCACGCGTTCGAATTCGGTGGTGGTCTCGGCCGCCATGTCGATGATCTCGTTGAGCGTGTCGGCGATCTTGCCCGGCATGCCGGTCCAGTCTTCCGGCATACGCGTGGTGAAGTCACCTTTGCGCAACGATTTCAGCGCTGCCAGCAATGTCTTCATGTCCAATACTTCGATCGGTGTCGTCACTGTGGCCATGTCTGTGTCCAGTCAAAATGGATGCCGCAGGCAAGGCATCAACCCTTGCCGCAGGAGCCGGCTTCGCAGTGTTTACCCTGTCGAACACTGAGCGCTGGCTTACGAAATACTAGCAAGGTTGGCGCAATGCCCCGGATCCTGGGGGGAATTGTCATCTTGCAGTGCAATCCCGACCTGCTAACGTAGAACCCGGCAGCAGATTCCCTGGCTTGCTGGCCACTGGCCGCAGGATGAGTGTGGAAAAGCATGAGCGCGCGCCTTTGTGTCGAAGGGGCCGGCGGGTTCGACATCATCTGTACATCGAGACACGATACGGCCGGGGCCTTGCGGGTGCGAATGGAAAAGACCGATGACTGACCACAAAATCAGAGTCTTGCTGGTGGATGATCACAGCATCGTGCGAAGCGGCGTGCGACGCATGCTGGAGACAGCCGGCGAGATCGACGTAACGGGTGAAGCCGAGACGGCACAAGACGCCATGCTCCTGGTCCGCGAGCAGGAGTTCGACGTGGCGCTGGTCGATATTCAGCTTCCCGACAAGAACGGCCTCGAACTCCTCAAACTCATGCGTGCGCACAAACCCAAACTCGCCGTTCTGATGTTGAGCATGCATTCGGTCGAGGCCTATGCGTTACGCGCAATCAAGCACGGCGCAGCGGGATACCTCACCAAGGATATTTCCGCAGCCACTCTGGTGGCGGCCGTTCGCAAGGTGGCTTCAGGCGGCAAGCATGTCAGCCCTGAGCTGGCAGAAAAACTGGTCAACGCTATCGGCAGAGGCGACGAGGCACCCCACGAAGCGCTCTCCGACCGGGAGCTTGAAGTACTGAAGCTCCTCGCTGCAGGCGAAAGAATTGTGCGCATCGCCGAGATACTGCACTTGAGTCCGAGTACCGTCACGACGTACCGGGCACGCATCCTGGAAAAAACCGGGATGGACAGCAACGCGAAACTGGCCCGCTATGCACTTGAAAACGGCTTGTTAACCTAGGGTGACTGCTTGTAGTTGAACCACTACAAGCTTCTGGTCGATATATCCACAAAGAACTCCTGCTAACGTCGATAGCGGGGGGCGTCCCAATCAAGCATATTTACCCCTCGGAAAATTTCGGTCCGCGCAATGGAGTTGTCTTCGTCAACGAGTCAGAAAAGACTCCGCAAGGGAGATTCACAAGTTGAGTTCTGAGTGCACGCTGCATTCATGTTGAATCAACGTTCAAACTGGAGGGCATCGTGATGATAGGTTATGGGTTGTGCGCACTACTGTGGGGTGTGGTGCTGCTGGAAGAGATCCAACTCATGCCCCTTCAGGAATGGAAAGACGAGGGTCTGAAAAAGGTTCTGCTGCTGCGCCGGACCAGAAACCGGACGGGCTACTTTATTGCGCTGATCGCGGGCGCAATGTGCCTTTACAGCGAAATCCTGGTGGCGCCGGTTGAACAGAGTATTTTCAATCCGGAACTGATACTTGCCCTGGGTGGTGTTCTTTGGGGGACTTATCTTTCCGTGGTCTGCATGAAAGGGAAGCGACAGAGGCGTTAGCAGCACCGTTTTCGAACGGCTGACTGACAGCAGGCTTTATTGGCTAAAGCTGAACTTCCTTGTTCAGCCTGGCTTCACCATCCAGCGAGGGCGGCGTTTCCTGGAGTTCTAAAGCCTTGCTCCATACGCGTTTCGGTGTCTCTGTTTTTTGCCCAGGCAGTGAGCAGGACCATCATCCCAAAACCGCCGACGATGAGAACCGGATAGGCTGCCAGCAACTCGACCAGCGAGTATTTCCAGGCCAGCGGCCGACCGACACCGAGCATGGCGGCATAGAACCAGGACACGGCGGAGAGTGCGCCGGAGAACAGCGCCAGCATGCGCAGGCTGAAGGAGAGTTTGAGTAACGAACCGGCTTTTTTCAGCGTCGGCAATACAGCGCTATGCAGAAGGAAGCCGTTAAAGGTCAACAGCACTACGATGCCGATTTTGGCTTGCAGTTTTGGATTGAGGAAATACTCCATCCCCTTACCGGCATAATCGATCCCGACGATACCAATGCCCGTAATCCAAAGCGCTACCAGTGCAAGCGATACGGTTTTTTGAAGGCTTTCCATGTGCGCGTCATCGTGGTGACCTGACGCATCCCCCTTCAGGAGTTGCTTGACCATTGCAATGTCACTGGTCAAGACCAGCCCGATTGCCACGCAACAGGCGATGAGATGAAAATAGACAACGCCCAAACGCACATATTCCACGGTGGACGAAGAAAACATACTAAGTTCCATGGTGACCTCTTTTATTCAATAGTGAATCAACTTGGCTCTTGGCACGGCTTGATTACCGTTGCTGACTGCCATTCAGATCCAGCCATTGTTATCAATTAATCCTGGGGCAATACGCCGCCAAGATAATAGTGAGTTTCGCGAATGAACTTTCAGTCATTCGAATATGTCCATTTTCAGGTAACACAAAACCTCAATCGCACTGAGTGCACAGGAGGTTTAACTTCCGCTTCTTGTTGGGGGCGACTACGCCCGGAACCCGATCGACGCGTTGATCAGGCAATGCTGGCAGGGTCGGCGGCAGGGCTTCCACCCCATTCGAGGAAACGGATCTTGTGAATCTCGCCCTCGCTGTCTTCGTAGACCAGGGTCACCGGTACGACGCCGGTCTTGTCGGATGTATCGGTGCGCTGCAGCACCCGTTTCACATCGATGTCCATACCGTAGTGGTATTCGACGGCTGAGACATGCGCACCGGGGTCTTGCAGGTTGTTCTGGTCAAAGACACTGGGTGCGAGACTGGAAATCACGGCACTGACTATCGTGGCCATGCTCATAAGGCTGTACCTCCACTGAAGTTCACTTGACAAGGACTTAATGTGACACGTCATGAAAGTGAAGTTCACTTCACCACGACGAACGTGCCCATCTGAAAAGCCTGTAGTGGCTGCAAACTCTCTGCAATTCCCCGCGCTTGACGCCTCTCGACCATTCGTCCTAAAACCCCTGAATTTGTTGGTTAAAGTACGTTTTTGAAGGAGGTCATAACATGTCATGACGGATTTTTACCCAGGGTGAATCAGTGCCTTCAAGTCAGTCGGGCGAGTCCTTCGTGACAGGCAGCCATCGGCTGTGGATTCATCCGGCGATCGCCACAAACGATGCTCGGCGGTTGACGGGCATCCGTCTGGCGCGCGGGCTGCAGCCGTTAATTCCATTGGTTATGGCGGTCAGCAGCATTCGTTCTATTGGCCGTGGAATGGGTGGCTAATCTACGGAGGTTGAAGGAGGGCAACCTTCAGGAAGGTGCAGCCATATGGACGAAAATCCGATCGAAACCGATTACCTGGTCATCGGTGCTGGCGCGATGGCCATGGCCTTCGTCGATACGCTACTCAAGGAAACCAATGCACGTATCGTGATGGTGGATCGACACGAACGAGCTGGCGGGCACTGGAATGATGCCTACCCGTTCGTACGGTTACACCAGCCCTCGGCTTTCTATGGCGTCAACTCACGGGAACTGGGCAGTGGAACGAAAGACACGACGGCACTGAACGAGGGCTTGTATGAGCTGGCCTCCGGCGCCGAGGTGGTGAGCTACTTCGATCAGGTGATGAATCAGCAGTTTCTGCCCTCAGGTCGAGTCCGTTTTTTCCCCATGTGCAACTACACCGGCGACCGCATTGACGATCACCGGTTTACCTCGCTCGTCAGCGGCGCAGACCATCAGGTGCGGGTGCACAAAAAGGTGGTGGACGCCACCCATGCCCAGACAGCAGTGCCCTCGACCCATCCGCCCAAGTACAGGGTGGAGCCCGGCGTGCAATGCGTGCCGCTGAACGACTTGCCGAAAATCCGCCACCCATACGCCAGCTACGTCGTGGTGGGGGCGGGCAAGACCGGGATCGACGCTTGCCTGTGGTTGCTGCAAAACGGTGTTGCGCCCGCAACCATCTGCTGGATCATGCCGAACGATCCGTGGTTGATCGACCGGGCCAACCTGCAACCCGGCCTCGACAGCTTCGAACAAACCATCGGCGGCCTCACGGCACAGTTCGAGGCCATCGCCGCTGCAGATTCGATCCCGGACCTGTTCTTAAGGCTTGAGGCGACGGGCCAGCTCTTGCGCATCGATAAGGCCGTCGAACCGACTGCTTACCGCTGCGCCACCGTCACTCAAGCGGAATTACGCGAGCTTCGACGCATCGACAACATTGTGCGCCTGGGGCGGGTGCGGGTTATCGAGTCAACGCGCATCGTGCTCGAGCAGGGCAGCATCGCCACAAGCCCGCATGCGCTGCACATTGATTGCAGCGCCAGTGCCATCCCGACACTGCCTGACATGAAGGTGTTCGACGGCGGCAAGATCAACCTGTTGATGGTCAGCAGCTGCCAACCCGTGTTCGGCGCGGCCTTGATCGCCTATGTGGAAAGTCACCTGGTCGATCAAGCGCAAATGAACGCGTTGTGCAGGATGGTCCCTGCGCCTCACGTCCCCACGGACTGGATCAGAATCTGGGCGGTCTACCTGGGTAACCAGCTACGCTGGGGAGAGCATGAAGGCTTGGCCCGCTGGGTCAAGCAGTCGCGTTTGTACTTTATGACGGCGGTGGTCAGGGGCCTGCAGGAAACCGACACCGAGAAACTGGCACAGCTGCATCGGCTCTCCGTCAGCAGGCAGCAGGCTCTGGCGAACTTGCCACGGTTGCTGGGGGCCATCGCTTGAATCGCAGGAAGCGCACATGAACGAGCCACACTTCGAACTGCTCGACATCAATGGCATCCGCATGCAGATAGCCACGCAAGGTAGCGGCCCGCTGGTCTTGCTCTGCCACGGTTTTCCGGAACTGTGGTATTCGTGGCGCAACCAGCTTGCGGCGTTGGCCGCCGCCGGCTACAGGGCCGTAGCGCCCGACATGCGCGGCTATGGCGGCACAGATGCGCCGGCCGAACCCGACGCCTACACCACGCTGCACCTGGTAGGCGACATGGTCGAGTTGGTCAACGCACTCGGCGAACGGCAAGCCGTGATCGTCGGCCATGATTGGGGGGCGCAGGTGGCCTGGAGCGCCGCCTTGCTGCGACCCGATCTGTTTCGCGCAGTGGTCGGCATGAGCGTTCCGTTCTCGCCGCCGGCGCGCGTGGAGCTCCTCAGTGCGCTGGTCTCGCGGGGGATCAGCGACTTCTACATCCAGTATTTCCAGACGCCGGGTGTGGCCGAAGCCGAGCTGGAAAGGGACGTCGAGTCGTCGATCCGGCGCATCTACTTCAGTGGCTCGGGGGACGGGCCCGAGGGGCTGGTGTTCGGCCGGCTGCAGCCGGGCCAGGGCTTCCTGGGCGCGATGATCGAGCCTGAAACCCTGCCAGGCTGGCTAAGCCTGGAGGATATTGCCTACTACACACGCGAATTCACCCGCAGCGGATTTCGCGGCGGCTTGAACTGGTACCGCAACATGACGCGCTCATGGACACTGCTGGCACCCTGGCGCGGTTGCATTATTCGGCAGCCGTCGATGTTCATTGCCGGCAGCCGCGACGCCGTGCTGAAGTTTCCCAGTTCCCCGCGGCAGATCGAAGCCTTCGCGCAGACACTGCCGGAACTGCGCGGGTGTCATATCCTCGAAGGTGCCGGCCACTGGATACAGCAAGAGCGCGCGACAGAGGTCAATGAGCTGCTACTGGGCTTCCTGAAAAAACTATGAACGGATCGAAACCGGAGGGACCCATGAGCAATCTCATCGCCACCGACGAGTCACCTGAAGCCGTTCGCCTGATGGTCAAGGTTTACGCCTGCTTGCTGCTCGCAGGGTTTGCGCTGGTTCCGGCCTATCTGATCGGCTACTTGTACTTTTTTCAGGACCCCACGCTTTTATTCGAGAATCACCTGTTCCATATCTTTGCGATCACGGCAGCCACCCTGGCAGGCCTGTTTGTTACTTACGTCACGTGGCGCTGTTATCAGTCATCGGGAGAGCCGCTGCTGCGATGGATGACGCTTGGATTTCTCGGCTTTGTAGTGATCTACGCGTTGCATGGTGCGTTCACCGGGCTTGCGCACCACAATATCTGGCTCTTCCTGCTTTATGGACCGGCCTCTCGACTGGTCATGTCGATCTTGCTGTTGATCGGAATGCTGTCGTACCACCGCCCACCGGATGCCACGGACCAGCGAACGAAGGCCCGCCCGTGGTTGACCTGGATAGGACTGTTCCTGCTGGTTGACGTGGCAGTGGCGTACATCGCGAATTCGCCGATCGCCGGCAATCTCGCGGTGCGCCTGTCGATGGAGGGGGGAGCGCTCGTTCTTTCCACGTTGACCGTGACCATACTTCTGTTGCGGCGTATCCGTTCGCCGCTGATGAGCATTTTCATCATCTCTGTCACCGCGTTCGCGCTGTCCTCCCTTGCCTTCATCCTTGCACGTCCGTGGAACCATATGTGGTGGCTCGCGCACGCGATCTTCGCCGGTGGATTCTTCATGTTGAGCTATGGGGTCGTGCAAGCGTTCCTCACCACGCGGTCGTTTTCCAGGATCTACAGCCAGGAAGAGTTGATGGTGCGTCTTGCCGAAGCGATGGCGTATGCCGAGAACGCCCTGCAGGAACTCCAGCGCACCAATCAGGAACTGGGGCACCTTGCGGCGACCGATCCACTGACAGGCGCTGATAATCGGCGTCGGTTCATGGAGCGGGTCGAAGGCGAAATTGGCCGGACCAAACGCGGCGATGCGCCGTTCTCCGTGTTGGCACTGGACCTGGATAATTTCAAGTCCATCAACGATCGCTTCGGGCATCAGGTGGGCGATGACATCCTGAAGAGTTTCGTGGAAAAATGCCTCGACTCGATCCGGCCGTATGACGGCGTGGCCCGAGTGGGCGGAGAAGAATTCATGATACTGCTGCCTCAGACTTCACTTGAAGGCGCGCACGAAATCGCCGAGCGTCTGCGAAGCACCGTGGCCAATAGTTCCTTTCATGGCCTGCAGCGGCCAACCGTGGTCACAGTGAGCATCGGCGTATCGCAATCCGGCCGCGATGGCGACACCATCGAGGCCATTCTGCGTACCGCCGATCAACGCCTGTATCACGCGAAACACCAAGGCCGTAACCGTGTGGTCACGGCCTTCAAGACCAGCCTGCAACCTCTGCCCTGACCGTCGTCTCGAAGTCGTTGCGTCACGGTATGGGGTGTCACTCGCAGGGTTCAGCCTGTTTCACTGGCATTATCCGATGACGTTTCGCCGCCCATACGACCCCGCCCACCAGCAACAGGATCGAGATCACTTCCATCAAGCCAGGCATGCGCTGACTGAACAGAAAGCCGTAAACGCAGGCAAACAGCGTTTCGAACACGATCATCTGGCCGCTCAACGACGCGGGCATTCGACGCGAGCAAGCATTCCAGAGCCCATTGGCCAGCCATGAGCCACAGAGTGCCAGGAACAGGCAAACCCACAGGAAAGTCGTCCAGCGGCTGCTTTCAACCTCAGAGGGCACCAGGTTCGGGAACAGCATCAAGGCCGCGATGCCGAACACGATCGCCACGATGCCCGTCACGATGCCGGTCAGCGTCGACCATTCGCTGCTGTTGAAATGGCTTTGCTTGAGATACCGGGCGTTGTGGGTGGCGTACCACGACCAGCAGGCCACGGCACTGAACCCGCAGGCCAGGCCCAGCAACCGGGAAGACAGCGAGGTGCTCGCCACCTGCACGCCGGTATGTTCCAGACTGACCGATACGATGCCCAGGAATACCAGCAGCAGGGGAAGCTTGAGCCTGGTCAGGGGCAGGGACCCTGCATCGCTACGCCCCAGAAAAGTGATGGCAACCGGCATCATGCCGTTGATAAGGGCGGCCGCGGTCACCCCGCTCAGTTGTACGGAAGCGCCCAGGAGCGCGTAGTTCAGGACGTTGCCGGTCAGTGACAGACGCAGCAGCATCCAGGCATCGCGGCGGGTCAAACGCGACAACAGGCGGGACGCGAAGGGCAAGGCCACGAGGAGCGAGATCATCCCGTACAGGGCAAACCGTACGCTGCTGATCAGTACGGCATTGAATTCCGGCAGCAACGAAGGGCCGATAATCACGCCACCCCAGATGGCGCCCGCCAGTATCGCAAATACAACTCCACTGTTCATCATCTCGGCTCTGACAGGCTGTTTAGCCGCATTCTAGCCATGGCAGACAAGCGCCACCTGCGATATAAAGTTGGTCACCCATTCCGCAGGGGAATGTCTTGCGGCAATCGCCAGTCCTGGAGATCCGTCATCAACCGCTATCTGCGTACTTTGCCCCCATTGGAGACCCTGATCACGTTCGAGGCCGTGGGACGACACGCCAGCTTCACGGGCGCCGCGGGCGAACTGTTTCTGACCCAGAGCGCCGTGAGCAAACAGATGCGCCAGCTTGAGGATTGCATGGGCGTCCCGCTCTTCGAGCGCAAGCCGAGAGGGGTCAAGTTGACCAGCGCAGGGGATGAACTGCTGATGACGGTCAATGTGCTCCTGACCACGATGTACCAAAGCGTCACGCGAATTCGCAACGTTCATCAGTCCAACGCCGTCTCGGTGCTGGCGACCCATGCCCTGGCCCAATTCTGGCTATTCCCGAAACTGATCGAATTCAACAAGGCGTACCCCGACATCGCCGTGCACGTTCACGCGATGAATGAGTTCGATGAGGCCAGCCTCAATGATTTCGACGTGGGCGTACTCTATGGTTCCGGCCAATGGCCCTCGCTGGACAGCGATTTCCTGCTGCCGGAAATCGTCTACGCCGTGGCTCATCCTTCACTGGATGTCTCGGGGGTCGAGACGCTGGAACAATTGGCGCAAGCCAACCTGGTGCAAATCGACACCTGCGCCTGGCAGTGTCTGGACTGGCATCAATGGTTCGGCCACTTTGGTATCGACTTCGTCGCGCGGGACAAGGCCCCGGTCTTTAACCAGCTGACGTTGGCGTATCGGGCCGTTCAACAAGGCATGGGCATCGGCCTGGCCTGGACGTTCATGGCGGATGAGGCGCTGGCCAAGGGGGAATTGCAGCGGGTGACGCCTTTCGAATGCGTGACGGGCAATGGCGAATTCCTGGTGTCGCTCAAGCATCGCAAGCGTTCTGCCTCCGCCGAGATATTTCGCCAGTGGCTCCTGGGGTCGATGGGTGACTGATGAGCAGGCAGATCAGCCCTTCGCCGTAGGTCACCGTCGGGCCTACAGACAGTACTGGCTGGTAGGCAGCACGTCGATCTTGTCGAAATCGAGGAATCGGCTGCAGCTGTCCATCATCGTCGCCAGGTTACGCTGGAATTTCGCTTCGTCGCCCACTGCATCGAAAAAGGCCCGGGGATCGGTCATGGCAGCGGGTGGGAAACATTCCTCGACTATGGCATCGATCCTTGGCGCACCGTGCGACAGCGCCAACACCACCAGGTTTTGTACATATTGGAAGTTGTCCTGCGTGTCTACGGCCACCTCAGTGTGATGGTTGCGCCAGATGTCCAGCCAGGCTTCGGGCGTCAGGCGCGGAGGTCGGGTCAGCAGGGCCAACTGGGCGAACCCGTGAGTACGTTCGCCGGGCGTTGAAGGGAAGCGAGTATTGGCGATGGCTACCGACTCGCATACCAGGTAGGCGGCCATGCGTGCCGTTGCGGCCGTGATGACGCCGTCGAAAGGACGACGAGCGGGCCCGTTGGCACTGTCCAGCCACAGCGACAGGCTGGCATCGGGCAGTGGTCGGTTGTTTTCCTGGCGCAGTCCGGCTGCGGGCTGCACATCGACATCGGACAGGTTCAATTGCACGCTACTGGCACCGAGTGCCAGCAATTGCCCGGCGACTTCACTGCGCAGGCGATGGGTGAAGGTATCAGGACTGACTTGAGCATCACGCCACAGCAGATAGATGACTTTTTCCATAGCGATCAAGCGCCTCGTTATGATTGTTGGATGAAGCAACCGTGCAGACACGTGGGGAAAATACTGGCGTCATGGTTGATCAAACTCAGCCCTCGGTAATACCTCAAACAGACTATTCAACAAAAAAAGTGGGGAGATGCCGGCGCTTTGGGTTCGGGCGCACGCTCGGCTGTCCGTTTTTGGCTTTGGATTCAACCGATCGAGCTTCAGCTGCGCGTCATGTGTATGAGGGCCGATCGGCCGTTTTAACTGATCTGAAAAAAATCAAATCCCTGTGGAAATGACCGGCTCAGCCCACAAAGCTTTGCATCAATTGGTTACACTCATAGAATAAGCTGATCAATCTGCCTCGTTTCCGGGTAACGCCATGGCGATCAACTTCGACCTCAATGACCTGCAAGCCTTCCGTGCCGTGGTCGAGCAGGGCAGCTTTCGCAAGGCCGCCGATACGGTGCGCATTTCCCAGCCCGCGTTGAGCCGGCGGATCGAAAAACTCGAAGATGCCCTTGGCGTGCGCCTGTTCGAACGCACCACGCGCAAGGTCAGCCTGACCCAGGCCGGACGGGGTTTCATGCCCAGCGTTGAGCGCCTGCTAGACGATCTGGACGTGGCATTGCTGGGCATCAGCGAAGTCGCTTCGACCCGGCTCGGCCATGTCACGGTCGCCTGCGTACCCTCGGCGGCTTACTACTTCATGCCGCGGGTGATTGCGCACTATCACCGGCAGTTTCCGCGGATCAAGGTCAAGGTGCTGGACTCGAGCGCCCACGACGTCTTGAGCGCGGTGGTCAATGGCGAAGCGGATTTCGGCCTGAGTTTCATGGGCACGCTGGAGGCCGAAGTGGATTTCGAGCCCTTGGTGCAAGAAGAGTATGTAGTGGCGTGCCGGCGCGATCATCCGCTGGCGGGGCGCAGCAGTGTCACCTGGGACGAGTTCTATCGGCAGGATTACATCTCGCTGGATAAAACCTCAGGCAACCGCTTTCTGCTGGATCAGGCATTGACCGGGGTGGTGCCGCAGCGGTCGAGTATTTGTGAAACCCGCCATGTGACCACCATGATCGGTCTGGTGGAGGCCGGGTTGGGTGTGGCGGCGGTGCCGTTGATGGCGATGCCGGCGGCGGATCATCCGATCCTGACGCGGGTGCCGCTGACCGATCCGCAAGTGATGCGTAGCGTCGGTCTGATCAAGCGCCGGGGTCGAACCCTGACCCCGGCGGCATTGGAGCTGGAACGGCTGGTGGTGGAGATGAAAGTCCTGCAGCCGTCGGTCAGCGACTGACCGAGTCCAGTCCGGTCGCTTTCACATCCGGTTGAGCCTGGGTCGAGGCCAGGTATTCCAGCAAGGCCTTGGCTTCGACCGGGTGCTGCGCCCCTACCGGGATGCCGGCGGCAAACCGGGTCACCGATTGCACGGACTCCGGAATCTTCGCCACGAAACTGACCCCCGGCACCGGCAACAATTCGCTGACCTGCTGAAAGCCCAATTGATAGTCGCCGGTGGCAACCACGGAGCCCACGGGGATTTTCGGCACCATCGTCGATTTGCGCTTGAGTTGCTCTTCGATCCCCAGGCGCTTGAACAGTTGCTGCTCGATGTACACGCCGCTGGCACTGTCGGAGTAGGCCACCGATTTCGCTTCGAGCAATGTCTTTTTCAGGCCCTCGACATTGCCGATGTCCGGCTTCGGTGCGCCTTCGCGCACCACCAGGCCAATGCGCGAATCCGCCAGTTCGACCCGTGAAGCAGGGTCGACCTTGCCTTGTTTGATCAGATCGTCCAGTGCGTAGCCGACCATGATCACCACGTCGGCTTGCTCACCCCGGGCCAGGCGATTGGGGATCGCTTCCGGGGCCTTGCCCATGGAGGGACCGAGCGCGGTGTCGAGGGTGTGGCCGGTGGCGGCGGCGAACTTCGGGCCGAGGATCTTGTAGGCCGCCGTGAAGCCGCCGGAGGTCATCACACGGATCTCTTCAGCCTGGGCAATGCCGCTCAATCCAAGGCTGGCCACCAACGCGATGGCCGCAAAACCGAACTGTTTTTTCATGATTGTGTTCTCGATCAAGGGCAGGTTCACGACGCCACCGGTTGCAGGTGATTCGAGGCGCGGCGATAGAGCATGAGCGTCGCGCACAGCGCGCACAGTGCTGCAAAGCTCATCCAGTAGCCTGGCGCCGCCTTGTCGCCGGTGTACTGGATCAGCAAGGTCGACATCGCCGGGGTGAACCCGCCGAACACGGCCGTGGCCAGGCTGTAGGCGAGGGAGAAACCGGCCACCCGGACCTCCACGGGCATGATCTCTGTCAGCGCCGGGATCATCGCGCCGTTGTACAGGCCGTAGATGAACGACAGCCACAACAGCACCAGCAGCATGTGGATGAAGCTTGGCGCGTTCACCAGGTAGGTCAGCACCGGGTAAGTGGTGGCGATGGCCAGCAAGGCCATGGCGATCAACACCGGGCGTCGACCGATACGGTCTGAGAGTGCGCCGCCAATCGGCAGCCAGATGAAATTCGAAACACCCACCAGCAATGTCACCAGCAGCGCATCGGACGTGCTCAGGTGCAGGACGGTTTTACCGAAGGTCGGTGCGTACACCGTAATCAGGTAGAAGGCGGTGGTGGTCAGGGCGACCATCATCATGCCGGCGAACACGATCAGCCAGTTTTGCCCCAGGGTGCGGAACACCTCACCCATGCTCGGGCGGTGTTTACGGGTGGCGAACTCTTCAGTTTCTTCCAGGTTGCGGCGCAGCAGGAAGATGAAGGGCACGATCATGCAGCCGACGAAGAACGGAATCCGCCAGCCCCAGTCGGTAATCACACTCGGCGCCATCCACTGGTTCAAGGCGTAACCCAGTGCGGCGGCGACGATGATCGCCACTTGCTGGCTGCCCGACTGCCAACTGGTGAAAAAACCCTTGTGGCCGGGTGTGGCGATTTCGGCGAGATACACCGACACGCCACCCAGTTCCGCACCGGCGGAAAAGCCCTGCAACAGCCGCCCGATCAGCACCAGGGCCGGGGCGAACAAACCGATGGTTTCGTAACCGGGCACCAGCACAATCAGGACCGTACCGCTGGCCATGATCGACAGGGTCACGATCAAGCCTTTGCGTCGACCCACGTCATCGATGTAGGCACCCAGCACCACGGCGCCCAACGGACGCATCAGGAAGCCTGCGCCGAACACGGCAAAGGTCATCATCAGCGAGGCGAATTCGCTGCTGGCCGGAAAGAACACGGCAGCGATCTGCGTGGCATAGAAACCAAAAAGAAAGAAGTCGAACTGTTCGAGGAAGTTGCCCGAGGTGACCCGGAAGATTGCGCTGGCCCGAGAGCGACCGGCAGTCGCGGGCCGTTGGATTGATGCTGTCATTGATCTGTACTCCACCGCTTTTATGACGTGCGCCGGCTGGACGCGGCGCACGGTTCTTATTAGGGCGGATAGTGGAGCAGGGGCATCGATATGTTAATTGCATAGTTGGCATACATTGATGTGCAAAGCGGATCAATGCGCGTGCTCACATAAAACAGGATATTCCGTTAACATCCTGCGCAATATTCCCCCTGCGTGAACAAGGACATCACACCATGAGTACTAACGGCATCATCCTGCTGGTCATTTTGGCCGTTCTGACTCTCTGCATTCTGTATGCGATCGGGCTCTACAACGGTTTGGTTGCCCGTCGCAACGAAATCAAAAATGCCTTCGCGCAGGTTGAGGTTCAACTCAAGCGGCGCTACGACCTGATCCCTAACCTGGTAGCAACCGCCAAGGGCTATCTGGACCACGAGCGCGAAACCCTTGAGGCCGTCATTACCGCGCGCAATACCGCGTTGGCCGGGCTCAAGGCAGCTCAGGCGCAACCGGGTGATGCGCGCAATATTGCACAACTGAGTCTGGCTGATGGCGCACTCAACAGCGCCATGGGGCGATTGAACGTCACCCTGGAAGCCTACCCTGAACTCCAGGCTTCGCAGACCATGCAGCAACTGAGTGAAGAGATCAGCAGCACCGAAAACAAAGTGACGTTCGCACGTCAGTTGTACAACGATGCCGTGCTGGCTTACAACAATCTCAAGCAGAGCTTCCCCGCCGTGCTGTTGGCAGCCCGCTTCGGCCATGCCGCTGACGCTACACCGCTGGAGTTTTCCGACACCGAGTCCATTCAACAAGCCCCCCAGGTTTCCTTCTGACGCAATTTGCCCACGGACGGTCCGATGAACTTTTTTGAACAACAGCGTCAGTCCAGACACCGAACGGCGCTACTCGTGATATTGATGATCCTGGCGGTGCTGAGCCTGATCACCATGACTTCCCTCGTTTTCAGCCTCAAACATGCCGACGATGGCAGCGATGCTCTGGCGATCAACTGGGAAGCGGTGCAGATTACGGCATCGGTCATCACCGCCGTCGTACTGATGGGCAGTTTGTTTAAATATGCAGAACTACGGCACGGAGGCAAAGTCATCGCCGAAAGCCTGGGCGGGCGTCTGATCAATCAAGGCGCCCGAACGCTCGAAGAGCAGCGCCTGATCAACGTCGTCGAAGAAATGGCTCTCGCCTCGGGCATGACCGTACCGCCAATCTATGTGCTACCGGATGAGAGCATCAACGCCTTCGCGGCCGGGTTCACTCCACAGGACGCAGTGATCGGTGTGACGCAGGGGGCGATATCGCTGCTCACACGCGAAGAACTGCAAGGGGTGATTGCCCATGAGTTCAGCCACATCTTCAACGGCGATATGCGCCTGAACATGCACATGCTGGCGACCGTCAACGGCTTGCTGGTGCTTGGCCTGGCGGGCAGCCTGATACTGCTGAGAGTGAGTCGAGTCAGTAACCGTGAGAACGGTGACAACCGTCTTAAATTGGTGGGCCTGCTGGTCGGCGTGGTTTTGTGCATCGCCGGGTTTGCCGGGAGTTTTCTGGCCAGCCTGATCAAGGCTGCCGTGAGTCGGCAACGGGAGTTTCTGGCTGATGCCACTGCGGTGCAGTACACCCGTAACCCACACAGTATTGCCGGCGCATTGAAAAAAATTGGCGGCCATGCGCAAGGCTCGCACATGAGCGCAGACAGGGCAGACGAGTTCAGTCACCTGTACTTCTGTGCGGGCGGGACTTCGTCCTTGGACCGTTTGCTGGCCAGTCATCCTGATTTGAGTGAGCGAATCTGGCGCATTGATGCGCAGTGGGATGGCGTGTTTCCTGCCGTCAAAGCGCCAGGGTTCCAGCGTAGAAAGAAGAAAGTGAGCGTTTAGCAGGAACAACGATCAGCACCGCTCGAGTGTCTCCAGTCGTGGATGGTGTTGGGCTGTCTGTTTGCCGGGGTGATCATTGACCCTTCGGTACCGGGCCTGATCTACAAACCGCAAAGAGTCGCGAATCTTTCCGGAACCGGCGTAGTCGGACGACGCAGCCTTATTGGCTATACAACCGCACCACGCTCTCGGTGCCCAGCCGATATTGATTGTTCCCGTTGCGCTTGGCTTCGTACATCGCCAGGTCGGCAATGTGCAGCAGGCGGTCGATGCTCGGCGCATGATCGGGGAACACGGCGACGCCCAGGCTGGTGCCGATGTGGCGCTGGTCGTTGCCGATGGTGATGGGCGGGGAGAGCTCGACGAAGATTTTCTGGCAGATGCTGCGCGCTTCGTCCTGCAGGCTGTTGCCTTGGGGCAAGTCCTGGATGATGACCACGAATTCGTCGCCACCGATCCGGGCGACGGTGTCGGTGCCGCGCAGGATGCGCTTGAGCCGTGTGGCGGTAGTGACCAGCACGCGGTCGCCGGCCGCATGGCCATAGCGGTCATTGATCGCCTTGAAGCCATTGAGATCGACAAACACCAGCGCCACCCGCGTTGCGCTGGTGCGCGCCTGCTCCAATGCTTCGGACAGGCGCTCTTCGAGCACCAGGCGATTGGGCAGGCCGGTCAGCGGGTCGAAATGGGCCAGGTGCTTGAGGTAGTTGGCCGAGGCCTTTTCTTCGGTGATGTCGCGTACCACGCCCATCATCTTGATCGTTTCGTCATGGTCATTCTTGACCACGTTGCCGGTTTCCCGCAGCCAGCGGATCGTGCCATCGGGCCAGACCACGCGGTATTCCTCATCATGGTTTTCGCCGGTTTCCAGGCAACGCAGTTCGCCGGCCCGGACCCTCAGCCGGTCGTCGGGGTGCACGCAGGAGCAGAACAGGGCATAGGAGGGCGTCACTTCGCCGATCTTGAACCCGAACATGCCGAAAATCGCGTCGGACCAGTACAGGCGGTCGGTGTCGACATCCCAATCCCAGGTGCCGATGCGAGCGAAGTACTGGCTGCGCTTGAACCGCTCGACGTCGCCATCCTGATGGATGTTCCGGCCTTCGGACAGGCTGTTGATGATCGCGCGGTACTGCGCCAGTTGTTTGTGCAGCGAGTGTTCGCGCCAGACCAGCGCGACGATCAGGGTGAGCGTCATTGAACCAAGGATGACGCTGGTCCAGAGCAGGATCATTCGGGCATGGCCATCAGGGCGTTGAACCGTACGGGTAATAGTTGATTATTTTAGTTCAGCCAACAGCTTTGAACGCAGCGCGGGCAGACGGCAATGGTTGCCAATCGCGGGCAAATCTGGGAAAACGGCGCCCATCAGGCCCTTGTGGGCGAGTGAGCATACGAGTGAATTCAATGAATGACGAGCTTCAGATAATCGATCTGCAGTTGGGTGACGGAAAAGCCGCGGTAAAAGGCGCGCTGATCACCACCCAGTACCGTGGCTGGCTGGAGGACGGGAGCGAATTCGATTCTTCCTACAGCCGGGGCAAACCCTTCCAGTGCGTGATCGGCACCGGGCGGGTCATCAAGGGCTGGGACCAGGGCATCATGGGGATGCAGGTCGGTGGCAAGCGCAAGTTGTTGGTGCCGGCGCACCTGGCCTATGGCGAACGCACCATGGGCAAGATCACGCCGAATTCGAACCTGATCTTCGAAATTGAATTGCTGGAAGTGCTGACGCGGGATGATTGACCGTCAGGCCTGAAAGGTTTCCCGATAGGCATACAGGCCGGGTGTACCGCCGGTCATGACGAACAGCACATTGTCCCCGGGGGCGAAGCGCCCTTGCTGCAGGTCGGCCAGTACTCCCGCGAAGGCTTTGCCGGAGTACACCGGGTCGACCAGCAGGCCTTCGGTACGCGCCATCAGGCGTACCGCGTCCTGCATGGCGGCGGTTGGCAGGCCATAGCCGGCACCCAGCTGGCTGCCGTCGATCACCATCCCGGCCGTCTGCACCTCGGCGTCACTGCCCAGTAGCCCCAATGTCTCGCGGGTCAGTTGCAGGGTTCTCGCGGCTGATGAGTCCTGGTCGGACAACACCGAGAACGATTTGACCACGCAGGTACCCCGGCCCAGCAACTGGAAGCCCGCCGCGAGCCCGGCATGCGTTCCGGCGCTGCCATTGGGGACCACCACTTGATTGAACGTGAGTTGCAGTTCGGCCTCTTGCCGGGCGATTTCCGCTGCGCAGCGGGCATAACCCAGGCTACCCAAGGGCGTTGAACCACCGGTCGGCAGCACCATCACCTTGCGTCCGCCATCCCGAAGCTGCGCCGCCCTAGCCTCGGCTTTGGCCAGTGAGTCGGTACCGCCGGCAAACACTTGCATCTGCGCACCGAACAGCTGGTCGAGCAGCACGTTGCCATTGAGTTCGTAATCCACCTCGGCTTTGGCCACGGCCCGGGTCAGGAACAACTCGCACGCGATGCCCAGCCGGGCGCACGCCGCGGCGGTCAAACGAGCATGATTGGACTGGATGCCGCCCACGGTAATGATCGTATCGATTCCGGCTTGCAGCGCCGCGCCGATGTGGAATTCAAGCTTGCGCAGCTTGTTGCCGCCCGCGCCGATCAACATGTGGTCGTCGCGTTTGAGAAACAGGCCGATCCCCTGTTTGTCCAGGCCCAGCCGTTGTTCGAGTCGCGCAGCCCGCTGAATGGGCGTGGGACCTTGCAGCAGGTCGGCCCGCGCAAAAACACTCAGTGACTTGTCCAGTGGGGTCTGCATCAATCGAGCCTCGTTGTTCACCATGATCCAGGTGACTTTATGGGGAAAGGCCTGCGGGATAAATGCACTTCCCGTCATGACTGTTTTAACCCGGTGTAATCAATCAACCGGGCAGCAGGACTTTTCTGGCGGCTTTGGTTAGGCTGGGCCGGGTTTGAAACCAGGATCTGAAGAGGAGAGGGCGGGTTGCCAATCAACGAATACGCCATGGCGATCGAACTGCTGGATGAGTCTTATCGGCACTGGACCGGCGAACATCTGCCAGCGCCGCCGTCGCTGGCAGGAAGGGAGCGCCTGCATTGGCTGCACGCCCACGCGCCCTACAGTTTGCTGGCTCACGGTACTGAAGACGACCCACTTTTCTTCTACGCCAATGAACAGGCGCTGGCGTGCTTCAAGTACCCGCGCCCGGAGTTTCTGGGCATGCCCTCACGCTTCAGCGCCTCGCCACTGGACCGCGCCCGGCGCCAGACCCTGCTGGAGCAGGTCACGGCCCATGGCATAGCGCATGGCTACAGCGGTTATCGGGTGGATCGGCAGGGCAATGCCTTCATGATTCATGAAGGCAAGGTGTGGACGCTGGTTGATCAGCAGGGTGTGCGTTTGGGGCAGGCGGCGTTGTTCTGGCCGGATGCTGCACGGGTTGGGCAGTTGGACTGAGCGTCGATCAAGCGACCGGCCAGTCGCTGAACAACGGAATTCGTCCATTCGCGGACGGGCGGTAGTCCCAGGTCAGGCGGTCCAGTCCCGGCTTCATCGCCAGAATGTGCCGGACGGAAGCGCCGGCAATGCTCAACGCCAGTGACTGCCCCGGACATTGATGGCGCCCCGCACCAAAAGTGAAGCTGCGCCGGTTCGGGCGGTCGAGCAGGAGGTCGTCGGGGTTGTCGTTGAGCTGCGGGTCGCGATTGGCCGAGGCCAGCAGCACCAGGATCACGTCCCCGGCATTCAGCCTTGTGCCGTCAATCTCGCAGGGGGCGGCGACGAAGCGGCGGGTGTTTTGTACCGACGGGTCGAAGCGCTGTACTTCGGCCAGCAGATCGTCGACATGGGGGGATTGGCTGAGTAACGGCGGGTGTTGAATCAACGCCAGCACAGTGTTGCCGATCAGCCCGGCCGTGGCGTCGAACGTCTGGGAAAACAGGCCGATCAGGTTGGCGATCAGCATTTGCGGTACGCCGCCGGTGAAGCGCTGGCGGATGCCTGCAAGCAGGCGGCTGTGGTTGTCCGGATCGGCCAAAAGCTCGACAGAGTAACCGCTCAGTTGTTCGGCGGCGGCATGGGCGGCAGCCAGCTGTGCCGAGGTGCTCAAGGGCGACAGGCAAGCCACGAAGTCCGCCGTCAGTTCACTGATGATTCGGCCCTGAGCCGGGGTGAATCCCAGCAACGCCGCCACCACGCACACTGGCCCACGGAACATGGCGTTGTGCAGGCCGACGGCGTCGGCGGAGATCAACCGGGCGCTGACCAGGCTCTCCACTTCCCGCGTATCGATCAACTCCAGCCCTGGCGCAATCGCCGACCGTGGACAACGCTGGCGCTCACCCTCATTCATGCGCATCAACTGGCCGAACACCTCGCCGGCCATGCCATCGGCAATCGCCATGGGGACTGGCTCCTGCGCGGGGCGAACGTTGCAATCAGGATGCGCCAGCACGGCGGCCACCGCCCGGGCGTTGCTGGCCACCCACATGTTCAGCCCTGGATGGAAAACCAACCCGCCCTCGGCACGCAGTTGTGCGTAGTAGGGATAAGGATCGGCATGGGTCGCAGCGATGATCGGGTCCATGGGTCACAGCCTTTTGTTGTTGGAAAGTATTGCTACTATCTCCAGTCCGAAAGGGCGTTGATTCGTCCGGGAGCGAAATATGAGCGCAGAACAACACGACATGGGCGTGTCGCAGGTGGCGGCGGCCATCGCCGAACCGGCGCGGACGAAAATCCTCTGTTCGCTGATGGACGGCCACGCCCGCACAAGCACCGAGCTGGCGGCGGTGGCCGAAGTCAGCGCGTCGACCGCCAGTGCCCACCTGGCCAGACTCAAGGAGCTGGCGCTGGTGCGGCTGCACGTCCAGGGACGTCACCGCTATTACAGCCTGGCGGACAAACGCGTCGCCCAGGCCCTGGAAGCGCTGATGGTGATCGGCCAGAACACGGCGCCGCGCTTCCAGGCGCGGACGCCGGATCGCCTGCAGTTTGCCCGCACCTGCTACGACCACATGGCGGGCACCCTGGCGGTACTGTTGCATGACCGGTTGCTCGAAGCGGGCTGGCTGGAGGAAACCGACGAACAGGCCTATCGCTTGAGCGACAGCGGTACGGCAATGTTTCAAGGGCTCGGGATCGAGGTACAGGACTTGAGCACCTTGCGCCGCCGCTTTGCCTGCCCGTGCCTGGACTGGAGCATGCGTCGGCCGCATCTGGGCGGGTCGCTGGGGGCAGCCTTGCTGCAAACGGCGCTCAAGCGCCAGTGGGTGACCCAGGATCTGGACAGTCGGGCGTTGGCGTTGACGGCGTTGGGGCGCAAGGAGATGACGGGGCGGTTCGGGCTTGAGTTGCGGTTGGATATCGAGGAGAAGAGCAAAAGATCGCAGCCTGCGGCAGCTCCTACAGGGGCCGCGAAATATCCATTGTAGGAGCTGCCGAAGGCTGCGATCTTTTCATTCGGCCATGAAAAAGCCCCCCGTCGGTCACCCGATGGGGGGCTTTTGTGTCTCAGGCGTCAGGTCAGACCTTGACGATCCAGCCCGCTGGCGCTTCGATGTCGCCGGTTTGCACGCCGGTCAGCTCTTTGTAGAGCTTCTGGGTGACCGGGCCGACTTCGGTTTCGCTGTGGAACACGTGCAGGTGGTCGTTGTAGTCGATGCCGCCAATTGGCGTGATCACCGCCGCAGTACCGCAAGCACCGGCTTCCTTGAAGTCGGAGAGCTTGTCGATGAACACGTCGCCTTCAACCACTTCCAGGCCCAGACGGGTCCTGGCCAGCTCGATCAGCGACAGACGGGTGATGCCCGGCAGTACCGATGGCGAGTTCGGGGTCACGAACTTGTTGTCGTGGGTGATCCCGAAGAAGTTGGCCGAACCGACTTCCTCGATCTTGGTGTGGGTCATCGGATCCAGGTAGATGGCGTCGGCAAAGTGGGCTTTCTTGGCCTTGGAGCCCGGCATCAGGCTGGCGGCGTAGTTGCCACCGACCTTGGCCGCACCGGTACCTTGTGGCGCCGCGCGGTCGTAGCTGGAGATCTGGAAGTTGTGCGGGGTCAGGCCACCCTTGAAGTAGGCGCCGACCGGGATGCAGAAGATCGAGAAGATGAACTCGGGGGCGGTACGCACGCCGATGTTGTCACCCACGCCGATCACGAACGGGCGCAGGTACAGCGCGCCGCCGGTGCCGTACGGCGGAATGAAACGCTCGTTGGCGCGGACCACGGCCTTGCAGGCTTCGATGAATTGCTCGGTGTCGACTTGCGGCATCAGCAGACGGGCGCAGCTGCGCTGCATGCGCAGGGCGTTCTGGTCGGGGCGGAACAGGTTGATCGAGCCGTCCTTGCAACGATAGGCCTTCATGCCTTCGAAGCATTGCTGGCCATAGTGAAGGGCTGTGGAGCCTTCGCTGATGTGCAGCACGTTATCTTCGGTCAGGGTGCCCTTGTCCCATTCGCCATTGCGAAAGTACGACAGATAGCGCTTGTCGGTCTTGATGTAGTCAAAACCCAGCTTGTCCCAATTGATGCTTTCGTTACCCATGACACCCTCTATCACTTAACAACCGCCGAAACGGTTCAAGGCTTCTGACGTTTTTCCGGATGGGCACAACAATACTTCATTCTTGGGCTAAATCGCAGCCCAGACGATAGGGGGAGGAGCAGATTTATTAGCCTGCTTATTAAACTTCCCGGTTCTTCGTCGAAAAGATCGCAGCCTGCGGCAGCTCCTACAGAATCGGCGAACCCCTGTAGGAGCTGCCGAAGGCTGCGATCTTTTGATCTTTACAGATGCAACGCATGCCCCAGCGCACGCAACGCCGCTTCCTGCACCGCCTCGCCGAGCGTCGGATGCGCATGGATGGTGCCGCCGATGTCTTCCAGCCGCGCACCCATCTCCAGGCTTTGCGCGAACGCCGTGGACAATTCGGACACGCCAACCCCCACCGCCTGCCAGCCGACAACCACATGATTGTCCCGACGGGCGACCACACGCACGAAGCCGCTTTTCGACTCCAGGGTCATTGCCCGGCCATTGGCGGCGAACGGGAAGCTCGACACGATGCAGTCCAGGCCAGCAGTCCTGGCCTCGTCCGGGGTCTTGCCGACCACCACCAGTTCCGGGTCGGTGAAGCACACGGCGGCGATGGCGGTCGGGTTGAACTCGCGGGATTTACCGCTGATCAGCTCGGCGACCATCTCGCCCTGGGCCATGGCCCGGTGCGCGAGCATCGGTTCGCCGCTCAGGTCGCCGATGGCATAGACGTTGCGCATACTGGTCTGGCAGCGGTTGTCGATCTTGATCGACGAACCGTTCATGTCCAGGTTCAGCGCTTCGAGGTTCCAGCCCTGGGTGTTCGGCTTGCGACCGACGGCCACCAGCACCTGGTCGGTTTCCAGGTTCAGGGTCGCGCCGTTCGGGGCCAATACTTGCAATATATTTTCTTTTGAATCAAAGCCTTGCACGCTATGTTTCAAGTAAAGCTTCACGCCGAGCTTTCTCAGTTCGTCGTGCACAGGCTGGGTCAGTTCGGCGTCGTAGGCCGGCAGGATGCGCTCCTGCGCCTCCACCACGCTGACTTCGACACCGAGCTTGCGATAGGCAATGCCCAGCTCCAGACCGATGTAGCCACCGCCGACCACAATCAAGCGCTTGGGCACGGATGTCGGCGCCAGGGCTTCGGTGGACGAGATGATCGGCCCGCCAATCGGCAACATCGGCAAGTTCACGCTTTTCGAACCGGTGGCCAGCACCAGGTGCTCGCACTGGATGCGTGTGTCGCCGACCTCGACGGTTTTACCGTCAACCACTTTGGCCCAGCCTTGAATGACCTGGACCTTGTTTTTTTTCAGCAGCGCGGCAACGCCGGTGGTCAGGCGATCGACGATGCCGTCTTTCCATTCGACGCTCTTGGTGATGTCGAGGGTCGGCGCCGAAACGCTGATGCCCAGGGCCGAAAGCTGATGGTGCTGCTGCGTCTGATGAAACTGCTCGGCGACGTGAATCAGTGCCTTGGACGGAATGCAGCCGATGTTCAGGCAGGTGCCGCCCAGGGATTGGCCTTCCACCAGGATAGTCGGGATGCCCAACTGGCCGGCGCGGATCGCCGTCACATAGCCGCCGGGGCCGCCGCCGACGATCAGCAGCGTGGTGTTCAAAGTTTGCATGTCTTACTCCACAAACAAGGTTGCGGGTTGTTCGAGCAGGCCACGAATGGCCTGGATGAAGAGCGCCGCGTCCATGCCGTCGACCACGCGGTGATCGAAGGAGCTGGAGAGGTTCATCATCTTGCGGACCACGATCTGGCCTTTGATCACCATCGGCCGTTCGACGATCTTGTTCACACCGACAATCGCCACTTCCGGCAGGTTCAGCACCGGCGTGCTGACGATGCCGCCCAGGGCGCCGAGGCTGGTCAGGGTGATGCTCGAGCCGGACAGCTCATCGCGGCTGGCCTTGCCATTGCGCGCGGCGGTGGCCAAACGGGATATTTCCGCTGCGCTGTCCCACAGGCTGCGGGCTTCGGCGTGACGTACCACCGGCACCATCAGGCCAATATCGGCTTGCGTGGCAATGCCGACATGCACGGCGCCGAGGCGGGTGATGACCTGGGCTTCGTCGTCGTAGCGGGCGTTGATCTGCGGGAAGTCGCGCAGGGCGACGACCATGGCGCGGACCAGGAACGGCAGCAAGGTCAGCTTGCCGCGAGTCGCACCGTGTTTTTCGTTGAGGTGCGCGCGCAGCTCTTCGACGGCGGTGACGTCGATTTCCTCGACGTAGCTGAAGTGGGCGGCGCGCTGGGTGGCGTCCTGCATGCGCTGGGCGATCTTGCGGCGCATGCCGATCACCGGGATCTGCTGTTCATCGGTGCGCTGGGTGTAAGCACTGCTGACCGTCGACGCATTCGACTGACCCTGAGCCAGGTAGGCGTCCAGGTCTTCATGCAGCACGCGGCCGGCTGGGCCGCTGCCACGCACCAGGCGCAGCTGAATGCCGAGGTCCAGCGCATGCTTGCGCACGGCCGGGGACGCCAGCGGACGTTCATCGGCCGCGCGAGCCACCATCGGGCCCTGGCAGACAGCAACTTTCGGCGCTGGGGCCGCGACCGGTTTGCTTTCAACCACGGCTTCGACTTTAGGTGCTGCGACTGGCGTTTCTTTCGCGGGAGCCGGTTGCGCCGACTCCTTAACGTTGCCTGCACCTTCGACTTCAATGCTGATCAGCACACTGCCAACCGCCATGACTTCGCCCGGTTGGCCACCGAGGGCAATCACCTTGCCATGCACCGGCGACGGGATATCGACCATCGCCTTGTCGGTCATGACATCGGCCAGCACCTGATCTTCGACGACCATGTCGCCGACCTTGACGTGCCAGACCGACAATTCAACTTCTGCAATGCCTTCACCAATGTCCGGCATTTTAATGACGTGCGTGCCCATTCAGACCTCCATGACCCGTTTCAACGCCGCGCCCACTCGGGACGGCCCTGGGAAATACGCCCACTCTTGCGCGTGCGGGTAAGGGGTGTCCCAACCGGTGACGCGTTCGATCGGCGCTTCCAGGTGGTGGAAGCAATGCTCTTGCACCAGCGACACCAGTTCGGCACCAAAGCCGCAGGTACGGGTCGCTTCGTGCACCACCACGCAACGGCCGGTCTTTTTCACCGATTTGACGATGGTTTCCAGGTCCAGCGGCCACAGGCTGCGCAGGTCGATGACTTCGGCGTCAACGCCGCTTTCTTCAGCAGCGACTTGCGAAACGTACACGGTGGTGCCGTAGGTCAGCACGGTGACGTCCTTGCCCGGACGGGTGATCGCAGCGACGTCCAGCGGCACGGTGTAGTAACCGTCCGGCACTTGCGCGGCAGGGTGTTTTGACCACGGGGTTACCGGGCGGTCGTGATGGCCGTCGAACGGGCCGTTGTACAGGCGTTTCGGCTCGAGGAAGATCACCGGGTCATCGTTTTCGATGGAGGCGATCAACAGGCCCTTGGCGTCGTACGGGTTGGACGGCATCACCGTGCGCAAACCGCAGACCTGGGTGAACATCGCTTCGATGCTCTGGCTGTGGGTCTGGCCGCCGTAGATGCCACCGCCGCACGGCATGCGCAGGGTCATCGGTGCGGTGAACTCGCCTGCCGAGCGATAGCGCAGGCGGGCGGCTTCGGAAATGATCTGGTCGGAGGCCGGGTAGACGTAGTCGGCGAACTGGATCTCGGCCACCGGGCGCAGGCCGTAGGCGCCCATGCCCACGGCGACACCGACGATGCCGCTTTCGGAGATCGGCGCGTCGAACACCCGGGAGGTGCCGTACTTGTTCTGCAGGCCTTCGGTGCAGCGGAACACGCCGCCGAAGTAGCCAACGTCCTGGCCGAAGACCACGACGTTGTCGTCACGTTCAAGCATCACATCCATGGCCGAGCGCAGGGCCTGGATCATGGTCATGGTGGTCGTGGTCATGGCGGTTTCCAGCTCGATATTGTTGTTGTGATCGTTCATGTCAGATCCCCAACTCTTGACGCTGGCGCTTCAAGTGCTCCGGCATCTCTTTGTAGACGTCTTCGAACATGGTCGCAGCGCTTGGAATCTGGCCGCCGGCGAGGGTGCCGTACTGTTCGGCTTCTTTCTGAGCGGCGATCACTTGGGCTTCGAGCTCGGCGCTGACCGCGGCGTGTTCCTCTTCGGACCACTGGCCGACCTTGATCAGGTGCTGCTTGAGGCGCGCAATCGGATCGCCGAGCGGGAAGTGGCTCCAGTCATCGGCAGGGCGGTATTTCGACGGATCATCGGAGGTCGAGTGCGGACCTGCACGGTAGGTGACCCATTCGATCATGGTCGGGCCGAGGCCGCGGCGCGCACGTTCGGCGGCCCAGGCGGAGGCGGCGTACACGGCGTAGAAATCGTTGCCGTCGACCCGCAAGGAGGCAATGCCGCAACCGACGCCGCGACCGGCGAAGGTGGTGGCTTCACCACCGGCGATTGCCTGGAAGGTGGAGATCGCCCACTGGTTGTTGACCACGTTGAGGATCACCGGCGCGCGGTACACGTGGGCGAAGGTCAGGGCGGTGTGGAAGTCCGACTCGGCGGTGGCGCCGTCGCCGATCCAGGCCGAGGCGATTTTGGTGTCGCCCTTGATCGCCGAGGCCATGCCCCAGCCCACGCCCTGGATGAACTGGGTGGCGAGGTTGCCGGAGATGGTGAAGAAACCGGACTCCTTGACCGAGTACATGATCGGCAACTGCCGGCCCTTGAGCGGATCGCGCTCGTTGGACAGCAACTGGCAGATCAGGTCGACCAGCGGTACGTCGCGGGCCATCAGGATGCTTTGCTGGCGGTAGGTCGGGAAGCACATGTCGTCGATGTTCAGGGCCAGGGCCTGGGCGCTGCCGATGGCTTCCTCGCCGAGGCTCTGCATGTAGAACGACATTTTTTTCTGACGCTGGGCGACCACCATGCGGTTGTCGTAGATGCGGGTCTTGAGCATGGCGCGCATGCCCTTGCGCAGGATCTCCACCGGCACGTTTTCGGCCCACGGCCCAAGGGCATTGCCCTGGTCGTCGAGCACGCGAATCAGGCCACGAGCCAGGTCAGCCGTGTCCGCCGGTTCAACGTCGATTGGGGGTTTGCGCACCGTGCCGGCATCGGTCAGATGCAGGTAGGAGAAGTCGGTTTTACAGCCGGGACGGCCCGAGGGTTCGGGGACGTGCAGGCGCAGCGGTTCATACGCTTGGGTCATGGCTTCTACGCTCGATCTTGTGAATTTCTTGTAGTGAGCTGACAGATTTCGTTCGGTAGAAGAAATCTTGTCCTACAACAATCATAGGCCCGCCCAAGAAGAATATTTCTCTCTGTTTCGTTGCGCCAAAGATCATTTGCAGATAAAAAACCTGCATAAACAAAAAAAACAGGTGGTTTTGTCTCATGCGCAAACTGGACCGTACCGACATCGGCATTCTCAACAGCCTTCAGGAGAATGCGCGCATCACCAACGCCGACCTCGCACGCTCGGTGAACCTCTCGCCGACGCCGTGTTTCAACCGGGTCAAGGCCATGGAAGAACTGGGGGTGATCCGCGAGCAAGTGACGTTGCTCGATGCCGACCTGCTGGGGTTGCATGTGAACGTGTTCATTCACGTCAGCCTGGAGAAGCAGGTGGAGGAGGCGTTGCAGCATTTCGAAGAGGCGATTTCCGACCGCCCCGAGGTGATGGAGTGCTACCTGATGGCCGGCGACCCGGACTACCTGATCCGGGTGCTGGTGCCGACCATCCAGTCGCTGGAGCGTTTCATGATGGATTTTCTGACCAAGGTGCCCGGGGTGGCGAACATACGTTCGAGCTTTGCGCTCAAGCAGGTGCGGTACAAGACCGCGCTGCCGCTGCCGGCGAATGGGCTGACCCTCGGCAATTGAGTATCAGGTGCCGTCATAGGTAGTCATATCGATAATCGAGATTAGAAGTAAAAAACGTTTGTTCAACTGTATAGGTTTGTTCCCAGGGAGCAGGTTCGTTGTCTGGATGAAAAATCAGCGTTGATCCCTCTACCCCATTGGGAGCGTCGTCTCGAGGCGAAAAGCCAGGAACATTCGGGTGCTGGTGTTTCCATCGCTCCCATAACAGATCGAGATAGCAATGATGCAAGAAAAATATTGGGTCGTTGGACGAGGACGCTTCAGCCATATTGCCCCCTATCCAGGCATGTACTGGATTGTGCAGTGCAATTTCTGAATAGTTTTCCCAACCGCTCTGCTCCATCCAGTAGGGCGTTCTATTGAGCGCGGACTCGACGGCTTCGGCCGATGGCAACACACCGATCTGCCCAAAGTTGCGGCGTAAGCCTGGGTTGCCTGCTTCCGCGTCCCATACCCTTATCTCGAATTGAGAGTGCTCCCTGGAAAATGGCCCGCTGGTAACGCGATTGTCTTGTGTATTGTCACCGTTCCCGCCCATGAAGTTTGATGTGAATGGGTTGTCTGCTCCGGTGATTTGCCAGTTCCAGTAGGGCAGGGAAATGCTCGTGTCGTTGGCGGCGGCCTGCAGGGCGAGTTCGAATTGACGAATCAAGATGCGATGCCAAGGGTAAAACAACGGGTTGCGATGCGGGTTGGGAATAAGCGGGTTGCCCCGACCCATAGAGTTTTTGTGAATCTGCACAAAGTCATCGTAGCGACTTTGTTGCCCAGGCAGCAGCACGCTGTCGACATTGTTTTTCAGGATAAGGATGGCCCCGATGAAGGCGTTTTTCTGTTGTTGCGTCATGTCTCGATGGTTGCGACGAATATCCATATTGCGAAATCTCCATTGGTTGTTTGCCCAATGAAGTTTGATTATCTGATGAGAAATATTCCACTTCACCCCTATCGCCAGAGTATGTAGGCAAAGGCCTTTGTGCCAAGCCGTTCGTTGCCTTTTCTTATAGGGCGTTTAGCGGGATTTTCAGATAGACCACGCCGTTTTCCTCCGCCGGGGGTAAATTCCCCGCCCTCACGTTCACCTGAATCGCCGGCAGCAGCAGTGTTGGCATGCCCAACCCGATATCGCGTTTGGTGCGCATTTCCACGAAGGCGTTTTCGTCGATACCGTCGCGCACGTGAATGTTGTTTTTGCGCTGTTCACCGACGGTGGTCATGCATTCGGGAGCGCGCCCTTCGGGCGGGTAGTCGTGGCAGACGTACAGGCGCACGCTGGCGGGGAAGGCCAGCAGCTTGCGGATCGAGGCAAACATCTGGTTGGCATTGCCACCGGGGAAGTCACAACGGGCAGAGCCGACATCGGGCATGAACATCGTATCGCCCACCAGAATCACATCACCGTCGATCAGGTAGGCCATGTCCGCCGGCGTATGGCCGGGCACGTGCAGGGCGGTCGCCTTGAGGTTGCCGATCATGAACGACTCGTCGGGGGCGAACAGGTGATCGAACTGCGAACCGTCGACGCGAAATGATGGCTCCAGATTGAACAGTGCCTTGAACACGTCCTGCACCTTGCTGATCGATTCGCCGATGGCGATTTTTCCGCCCAGTTGCTCGCGCAGGTAGGGCGCGGCGGACAGGTGATCGGCGTGGGCGTGGGTTTCCAGCAGCCATTGCACTTGCAGTGTGTGGGCACGGACGAAGGCGATGATTTTGTCAGCCTGGGTGGTCGCGGTGCGCCCGGCCGCACCGTCGTAGTCGAGCACGGGGTCGACAATCGCACACTGCCCGCCATCAGCCTCGTAGACCACGTAGCTGTAGGTCGAGGAGGCGGGGTCGAGGAACGCTTCAATCAGTGCGGGCATGGACATGAACCTGAGCAAGAGGACGAAATTTCGATCACGGGTTGCAACAATATATGTTTAAACATAATGTTTGCAGCTTAAGTGACGTTGAAGGCATCCTGCAAATGCAATCCAGTCTGACCGAATGTGAAGTCGCCCAACTGCGCGCCTCGGCCTCCAAGGCCTGTGCGCTGCTCAAGGCCCTGGCCAATGAGGATCGCCTGTTGATCCTGTGCCAGCTGACCCAGGGCGAGCGCAACGTTGGCGAGCTGGAAAAAATGACCGGCGTGCGCCAACCGACCCTGTCCCAGCAACTGGGGATCCTGCGCGATGAAGGACTGGTCGCGACCCGTCGTGAAGGCAAGTACATTTTTTACGGTCTCGCCAGTCACGAGGTGATCCAGGTGATGAAAACCCTCTCCGGGCTGTATTGCGGGGCGGTGCTTAAAAGCTGGGTTCAACCTTGATCTTATCCAACACACCGAACCTGTGGGAGCGGGCTTGCTCGCGAAGGCGGTGTGTCAGTAGACATAAACGTTGGCTGACACACCGCCTTCGCGAGCAAGCCCGCTCCCACAGTAGTTTTGTGTGTTGACTGGCAAAATCCTTGCGTGCAGCAAAAGGAACAAGCAATGAACGATCAACACTGGGGCCCATCCATCAGTGCAGATATCGTGGTGATCGGCGGCGGCACGGCGGGCATAGGCCTTGTCGCCAGCCTGCTCAAGCGTAGCCCGCACCTCAACATCACCGTGATCGAACCCGACTCCCGGCACTTCTATCAACCGGCCTGGACGCTGGTCGGCGGTGGTGCCTACAACGTGGAAAACACCGTGCGGCCGATGGCATCGGTGATGCCGCGCGGGGTCAATTGGCTGCAGGCTGCCGTGACCGGCATCGACCCCGACCATTGCCGGCTCATCCTCAGTGACGCGCGCACGGTCAGCTATCAGAATCTGGTGGTCTGCCCCGGCCTGCGCCTGGCCTGGGAGAAAATCGAAGGCCTGGAGGAGACCCTCGGCCAGCACGGCGTGACCTCCAACTACAGCTACCGGCACGCGACCTACACCTGGGACCAGGTGCAGAAACTGCGCGGCGGCAAGGTGCTGTTCACCCAGCCGGCCATGCCGATCAAATGTGCGGGGGCGCCTCAAAAAGCGCTGTACCTGTCATGTGATCACTGGAACAGGAGCGGTGTGCTGAACAACATTGACGTCGAGTTCAATCTCGCGGGCGCTGCATTGTTCGGCGTGGCGACCTTTGTCCCGCCGCTGATGAAGTACATCGAGAAGTACAACGCCCGGCTGGCATTCAATTCGAATCTGGTCAAGGTCGACGGCCCGGCGAAGACTGCGTGGTTCGAGGTCAAGGACGCCGAGGGCACTGTCACCCGCCAGGCAAAAACCTTTGACCTGCTGCATGTCGTACCACCTCAGGTGGCCCCGGATTTCGTCGCCCGGAGTCCGCTGGCCGACGCCGCCGGCTGGTGTGAAGTCGATCCCCACAGCCTGCAGCATCCGCGTTATCCAGGCGTCTTCGCGCTGGGGGATATCTGCGGAACCAGCAATGCAAAAACCGCCGCGGCGGTGCGCAAGCAGATAGTGGTCGTGGCCGAAAACCTGCTGGCTTTGCGCAAGCAACAACCATTGCCGCTGAAGTACGACGGCTATGGCTCCTGTCCGCTGACGGTGGAGAAGGGCAAGGTGATCCTGGCCGAGTTCGGTTATGCGGGCAAATTGCTGCCGACCTTTCCCCTTGACCCGACGAGGCCGCGCCGCTCGGCGTGGTGGCTCAAGGCAACACTGCTACCGTGGTTCTATTGGAACGGTATGCTCAAGGGTCGCGAGTGGCTGACGCGTCTGTCCAGGGTCGACTGAGAACTCCCTATGTTGCTGGCAAGTCTGTTTGGCGTGGTGATGGGGTTGGTATTGGGGTTGACTGGAGCGGGCGGCGGGATTCTCGCGGTGCCGGCCCTTGTATTGGGATTGGGCTGGAGCATGACCCAGGCCGCTCCGGTGGCGTTGTTTGCGGTGGGCAGTGCGGCGGCGGTCGGCGCCATCGATGGATTGCGCCATGGCCTGGTGCGGTACCGCGCGGCGTTGCTGATCGCCGCGCTCGGTGCGGTGTTTTCGCCGGTGGGCATTTATTTCGCCCATCAGTTGCCGGAAAAAATCCTGATGATCCTGTTCAGCCTGCTGATGGTCATGGTGGCCTGGCGGATGTTGCGCCGTGAACGCAAGGACGAAGGCCCGAGCGACCACGGGCATGCCAACTGGGGCCAGAAAAACTGCATGCTCGATCAACAGACCGGGCGCTTTTCCTGGACCGCCAAATGCACCGCGACCCTCGCCGCGCTCGGAGCGGTCACGGGTGTGGTCTCGGGATTGCTGGGGGTGGGCGGCGGCTTTCTGATCGTCCCGGCATTCAAGCAACTGACCGATGTGCAAATGCGCGGAATCATCGCCACCTCGCTGATGGTGATCAGCCTGATTTCGGCCATCGGCGTGATCGGCGCGTTCCATGCCGGCGTGCGCATCGACAGTGTGGGGGCCACCTTCATTGGCGCGAGCATCATCGGCATGATCATCGGCCGCAAGCTGTGCGCCCGGGTGCCGGCGCGGGCGTTGCAGGTCGGGTTCGCCAGCATCTGCGTAATGGTCGCCGCCTACATGTTGCTCAAGGCCAACGCCTAGCCGGTAGCGGTTCCTGTGGATGCCAGTCGGGTCCACAGGCCTACGCCCTAAGTGGCGAGCCTCGCCGACGAGCGGTCTTACGCCGTAGCGGTCACGCGCCGCCAGCCAATCCAAAGCACCTCAAAACCAGCCCCAAGGCAGCGTATGGCGCCGCCCGTCAGGTTTCGATAATCGCCTCCGACACTCAGTCCCCCGTTTCGGAGCGCGCCATGCACAACAATAAGAACGTCACGCATCGTTTTCTGCCTGCCTTTATCGCCAGCCTGTCTGCACTTGGCCTGAGCCAGGTGGCTGAGGCGGATATCATGCTGTACGACAAGGACCAGACCACGTTCTCCACCGACGGCTACATCAATGCCTTCTATGTAAACAGCGATGTCGACCGCGCCGGCGATCAGTACGACCGTCGGCAGTCGCGGGTCAAGATGGGCTTTTTGCCCAACTACCTGGGGTTCAACATGGGCAAGCAGGTGGACGATCTCAAGCTCGGCGCCCGTGCCTCGTTCTGGGTCACCATCAACGACAGCCAAACCAACGGCACCGACACCGCCATTGATGTGCGGCAGTTCTTCGGCACCGTAGCCAACCAGGAGTGGGGCGAGGTGCTGATCGGCAAGGACTTCGGGTTGTTCGCCCGTTCCAACATCCTGCTCGACGAAATGCTCGCCGGTTACGGCCAGGTCAGCGATACGTTGGGGCTGGTGGATGGCGGCGGGGTGTCGTTCGGCAACATCGGTACCGGTTACCCGTATCCGTTCCCGACTTCGCAAATCACCTATCGCACCCCGGTGATGGACGGACTGCGCGTGGCGGTCGGCATCATGGACCCGGTGGACACCAACGACAGCAGCCCGACGGGCAAGGCATATCAGGAAAACCCGCGTACCGAGAGCGAAGTCACCTATCAGTTCGACCTGGCCGGGGCAAAGATCTACAGCTGGGTCAACGGCAGCTACCAGACCTCGGACAACACCGACTCGACGGTCGAGACCGTCACCTCCAAGGGGGTCGGTTATGGCGTGCAGGCGAAGATGGGCGGCTTGTCCCTCACCGGGTCCGGCTTCCAGGCCAAGGGTATCAACCCGTTTTTCACCAACAATGCCGGCGAGCCGACCCTGCGCAACGTCGACAGCGACGGCTACCTGATGCAGGGCTCCTACAAGCTGGGCAAGAACCGCCTGGCCTTGTCCTACGGCAAGACCAATGACGACGGCAACGGCGTGGTCGGCAGCGGTGCGGACTACGAAACCCGTGGCATCGCGTTGTTCCATGACGTGAACGACAACCTCAAGCTGGTGGCCGAGTACAACCAGTTCGAAATCAACGGCCACGACACCAATGAGCAGAACGAAGACACCGACACCTTTGCCGTGGGCGCGGTGCTGACCTGGTAATAAAGCCGATCTGCTCATCTTTTCCCTGTGGCGAGGGAGCTTGTCGGATCGCCGCACCGTCCCGCTGGAGCGCGTAGCGGTCCCGAATCTGGTCGCGCATCGGCCGGTTTTCTGGCCTGCTGCGCAGTCCAGCGGGAGCAAGCTCCCTCGCCACAAAAGCGCGTGCTTCAGATCTCCAGCTACAGCCCTCAAGTCCCCATTCCCTCAAACATTCTCATCCCATCGAAGCGGCTACCCGCTACCCAAGTAGCATTCGTCGCCCCCCACAGACTTCGTACACTCGTGCCTCATACACACGCACCTGCGGGAGGTAAGGATGCAGCAGAGCGAAGGCGTCGTCAGTGCAATGTCCCAGGCCACCGATGCCCGGCAGGTCGCGCAGGAACTGGCACGACAGTTGTTGCATCCGCACCTGGGGTTCGTGTTGTTCTTCTGTTCCGCCGAATACGACTTGCAGGCGCTGGGCCAGGCCTTGCAGCAAAGCTTCGGCGGCATTCGCCTGGCGGGCTGCACCAGCGCCGGGGAAATCACTCCGCTGGGCTATGGGCGCAATTGCGTGACGGCGGTGGGTTTCGACCACCGGCACTTTTCCATCTCGATCGAGCTGATCGACCAGATGGAGCACTTCAGCCTGATCGACGCCCAGCAAATGGTCGAGCGCCTGGTCAGTGGCTGTCGCAGCAACACCCTGGCCCCGATCAAGGGCAACAGCTTTGCCCTGACCCTGCTCGATGGCCTGTCCAGCCGTGAAGAAATGGTCCTGGCGGCCTTGAGTGCGGCCTTGGGCGACATTCCGCATTTCGGCGGCTCGGCCGGCGACGATAACTACCTGACCCATACCCATGTGTACTTCGATGGCGAGTTCCACAGCGGCGCGGCCGTGGTGGTGCTGGTCAATACCTGGCTGGATTTCGAAGTGTTCACCACCCACCACGTGCTGCCCCGCGCCGAAAAGCTGGTGGTCACCGGGGCCGACAGCACCTTGCGCCGGGTCTTCGAGCTCAATGCCGAGCCGGCTGCCGAGGAGTACGCCCGGCACATCGGCGTACCGGTGGCGCAGCTCGATCACCGGGTCTTCGCCGCGCACCCGTTGGCGGTGCGGATCAACCAGCAGTACTACGTGCGGGCCATCCAGCAAGTGCATCCGGACCTGAGCCTGAGTTTCTACTGCGCCGTGGAAAACGGCATCGTCCTCACCGCCATGACCCCGGGGCCGATGCTGCCGAACCTGCAGCGCCTGTTCGAGGGGTTGCAGGAGCGCCTGGGCGATTTGCTGCTGACCATCGGTTGCGACTGTTTCCTGCGGCGTCTGGAACTCGAAGACGACGGCAGTCTTGATCAGATCGGCGGTTTTTTGCGCGAGCAACGGGTGGTGGGTTTCAACACCTATGGAGAACAGTTCAATGGCATGCACATCAACCAGACCTTCACCGGCGTTGCCATTGCCCGTGGCCGCGCCCCAGGACATCGCTGAACTGCAGGCCGAACTGGCCGGGCTGCGCCTGGAAAACCATAAACTGCAGCGCATCAATAGCGCGCTGATCGAACGGGTCGAGTCCGGGGGAGCCCGTGGCAACGATCCGTACGCGGCATTCCAGCATTCGGTGGTGCTGGCCGAGCAAGTGCGTGAACGCACCGATGCCCTGAACCAGGCCATGGCCGAACTCAAGGCCGGCAATCATTTGCTCAGCGAAGCCCGCCTGCGCGCGGAAACGGCGCACCAACACCTGATCGATGCCATCGAAAGCATTTCCGACGCCTTCGTGCTGTTCGACGCCGACCAGCGCATTGTGCTGTTCAACAGTCGCTTCAAGGCGTTCTGGAGCAACAGCCGGGTGCGGATCAACGCCGGCATGCGCCTGACCGAGGTCAAGCGGCTGATGATGAATAACGCACTGTTCACCGAAGAGCCGCGCGGGCATGCCGACGAAAACCTGCTTTACCGCCTGCAGAACGGGCGCTGGCTGCAAGTCAGCGAGCGGCCGACCCAGGAAGGTGGGCGGGTGATCCTGTTCACCGACATTACCGACGTCAAACTCAGCGAAACCGTACGCCGTGAGCAGGCGGTGGCGCAGAAGTCGCATCTGTTGCAACGGGCCGTCGACAACCTGTCCCAAGGGGTGGCGATGGTCAGCGCCGAGGGCATACTGGAGTTGTGGAACCGGCGCTTCCTGGAGTTGAGTGGCCTGGCGCCGGTGGCGGCCCATCGCCCGTTTGCCGAAGTGATCGCCGACAGCGAGCTGAACCTGCTGACCCCGGCCAGCCGCGATGGCAACGGACGACCGGTGCGTGAATGCGAGCAGCGCCTGTACGATGGCCGGGTCCTGGAAATCCGCACCCATCCGTTGCCCACCGGCGGTTTCGTCAACACCTTCACCGACATTACCGAGCGCTACCAGCACGCCGAGGCGTTGAGTGAAAGCGAACACTGGATTCGCCTGATCACCGATCATGTCCCGGCATTGATTGCCTACCTCAATGCCGACCTGGTCTACGAGTTCACCAACAAGGTCTACGAAGAGTGGTACTGCTGGCCTCGCGGCGTGATGCTCGGCCAGAGCCTGCGCGAAGTGCACAGCGAACAGCATTACCAGCGGCTGGAGCCCTACGTGGCCAGGGCACTGGCCGGCGAGAGCGTGACGTTCGAGTTCGCCGAAACCAACGTCAACAACCAGGAGCGCTACATGCTGCGCTCCTATGTGCCCAACCGTCTGGCCAGTGGCGAGGTGGTGGGGATTTTCGTGCTGATCCGCGACATCACCGAACGCCGCCGCACCGCCGAGGCGCTGCATCAGGCGTATCAGAACCTTGAGCTGCGGGTACGCGAGCGTACGGCGGAATTGACCACCCTCAACGACCAGTTACTGCGCGAGATCGATGAGCGACGCCTGGTCGAGTCACGCTTGCGCGAGGCCAAGCAGGAAGCCGAGCAGGCCAACCTGT
Organism: Pseudomonas sp. PDM32; assembly: GCF_019219225.1. Classification (NCBI taxonomy): domain Bacteria; kingdom Pseudomonadati; phylum Pseudomonadota; class Gammaproteobacteria; order Pseudomonadales; family Pseudomonadaceae; genus Pseudomonas; species Pseudomonas sp. PDM32. Next base: position 188,834 of record NZ_JAHUWE010000010.1, on the reverse strand, counting down.
CGAAGACCAAGTTCCTCGCCGCCGTCAGCCATGACCTGCTGCAACCGTTGAATGCCGCGCGCCTGTTTACCAGTGCCTTGCTGGAACGGCGCGAGCCGATGTCCAGCGAGACGCTGGTGCGCAACGTGAGCAATTCCCTGGAAGACGTGGAGAACCTGCTCGGCACCCTGGTGGATATTTCCAAGCTCGATGCGGGGGTGATCAAGGCCGACATTGCGCCGTTCGCCCTCAGTGAACTGCTGGACAACCTGGCCGCCGAATACACCCAGGTGGCGCGCAGTGAAGGCCTGCAATTGCACTTCATCGGCTGTTCGGCGCTGGTACGCAGTGACATCCAGCTGCTGGCGCGGATTCTGCGCAACCTGCTGAGCAATGCGATTCGCTATACCTACAGTGGTCGCGTGGTGCTCGGTTGCCGGCGGCATCATCAGTGCCTGACGATCGAAGTCTGGGACAGCGGCATGGGCATTGCCGAGCATCGCCTGGAGGAGATTTTCCAGGAGTTCAAGCGTGGTGATGTGCAGCGCCCCGATCAGGATCGCGGCCTGGGCCTGGGTCTGGCGATCGTAGAGAAGATTGCCGGCATCCTCGGGCATCCCATCCATGTGCGCTCATGGCCGGGCCGGGGCTCGATGTTTTCGGTCGAAGTGCCGTTGAGCGCCACCGCGCCGAAACCGCAGCCTGCGTTGCAGATGAGCGAGCCGATGCTCGAGCGCCTGCGGGGGGCGCGGATATGGGTGCTGGACAACGACGCGACCATCTGTGCCGGCATGCGCACCTTGCTGGAGGGGTGGGGGTGTCGGGTGGTGACGGCGCTGTCGGAGGAGGACCTGGCGCGGCAAGTGGACAATTTCCACGCCGAGGTCGACCTGCTGATTGCCGATTATCACCTGGATAACGATCGCAACGGTGTCGACGCCGTGGCGCGCATCAATGCCCGGCGCGCGTCACCGGTGCCGGCGATGATGATCACGGCCAACTACAGCAATGAACTCAAGCAGCAGATCCGCGAACTGGGCCACACCCTGATGCACAAGCCGGTGCGGCCGATGAAGCTGAAGACGGCGATGAGTCATCTACTCGGCCGGCCTTGAAATCTTCGGAGCATGGGACGGCCCCTTCGCGAGCAAGCCCGCTCCCACATTTGGAATACGGTCAAATGTGGGAGCGGGCTTGCTCGCGAAGGGCGCGCCGCGGTCTTGCTGACTCAACGCCGCAGATAAGACCCGAAATCAATATCCCCGGCACTCAGGATCGCCTGTACCCGGTTGTGCACGTTGAGCTTGCGCAGGATCGCCGAGACGTGGGCCTTGACCGTGGTCTCGGCGATTTCCAGGGTGTAGGCGATCTGTTTGTTCGATTCGCCCTTGGTCATGCGTTCCAGCACCTGCAGTTGCTTGCGGGTCAGGGCCTGGAGCAGTTCGGGCGGGAAGCTCGGGGTGTCGTTCATGCGCCGGTGGGTGCTGCTTTTGGCGGTGCGGATGATGTCCGGGGGCAGGTAGACATTGCCATTGAGAATCTGCTGGATGGCATCGGTCATCTGGGCACGGGGTGAAGACTTGGTGATGAAACCCACCGCGCCGTAGGTAATGGCCTGCAGCACGATCTGCTTGTCCTGTTCGGCGGAGACAATCACCACCGGAATGGTCGGCGCTTCGTTACGCAGGTTGATCAGGCCGTTGAGCCCATGCATGCCGGGCATGTTCAGGTCGAGCAGGATCAGGTCCAGGTCGTCGTGTTCCTGGGTCAGGGCCAGGGCGCTGTCCAGGTCGGCGGTTTCCATCACTTCGCTGCCGGCAAAACCGTCGCTGATGACGTTGTGGATGGCTTCGCGAAACAGCGGGTGATCGTCGGCTATCAGAATTTTGTACATGGCCTTTCACCTCATTATTTTGATTATGGTGTGGCAACAACACGCACGCGTAAAGCTCAGGGAAAGGGTTCGGGCCTTGCTGGCGAAACCGGCAGGTTGGCCGCTTGCCAGGCGTCCAGGCCATCGCGATACCAATACAGGGTCTTATAGCCCATGGTGGCTGCGCGCTTGACCGCATTCCAGCTCAACCAGCAGTCGGAGCGGCAATAGAAGACCAGCGGTTGCGTCGGGTCGCCGGCGGTCAGCTTTTTCAGGTTGGCGGCGAAATAGTCCTGCCATTGCGGCGTCAGCTCACCGTCACCGGTATTGGCCAGCCAATGGCTGCCGGGCAGGTTTTCATGGGGCTGGTCTTCGATGAATTGCCCTTGCAGCCACTGGCGGCGGTAGACATCGATCAGCAGCGGGCGCGGAGTTTGCTCAAGCAGTAATTGCAGGGCAGGTGTGTCGACGATGGTCGCGCCCGGCAACTGGTTCGGCGTCGGGCTGCGGTACAGGTCGATGCGATAGCCGTCGCTGGAGAACAGCGCAGTGTCGGCCTGCGCGGTGCTCAGCAGCAGGCCCAGCGACAGGGCGGCGAGAGTAGGGCGCAACAGGCAACGTCGGGCACGCGGCATGGGGTCAGTCCTTATAGTTATGGACCTATTACATGCCAGTCGGGGGACGTTGGGAATGCGACGATAGACAGGGAAACCAGTACTAAAGTAGTAATTTCACCCTGTTCAATGAAGATCCCCCTTGTGGGAGCGGGCTTGCTCGCGAAGGCGGCGTTACATTCAATGAATGAGCTGACTGACACAACGCTTTCGCGAGCAAGTCGAGTCGTCGCACCGCCGCTCCCACATTGGGATTGTGTTGTTACCCAGATTTACGCAAGGCCGCATGCTGCGGGTTGAAGGTCAGTACGGCGAGCAACGCAAACAGCAGCGTCAGCCCCGTGCACACCGCCAGCGCCAGCAGATTGAAGCGTTCATACAGGGCAAAACGCACCAGCTCCACCGCATGGGTGAACGGATTCACCGCGCACAGCCAGTACAACCATTCGCTGGCCTCGCGCATCTTCCACAGCGGATACAGCGCCGATGACAGGAAAAACAGCGGGAAGATCACGAAATTCATCACCCCGGCAAAGTTCTCCAGCTGGCGGATCGCGTTCGACAGCAACAGGCCCAGTGCGCTGAGCATCAACGCCACCAGCAGCAGCGCCGGCAACGCCAGCAACAGGCCCATGGCCGGTGGCCGCACGCCGTAAGCCCAGGCAATCGCCAGGAACGCATACACCTGCAACAGCGAAATCAGTGACGTGGCCATCAGTTTGCTGCACAGCAGGAAGGTTCGGGGCAGAGGGCTGGTCAGCAGCACACGCATGCTGCCCATCTCGCGGTCGTAGACCATCGACAGAGACCCCTGCATGCCATTGAACAGCAGGATCATGCAGGCCAGGCCGGGAATGATGTAGACCTCGTAGGGGATGTAGGTGTCGTAGGGTTCGATGATCGCTATCCCCAGCGCTGCGCGAAAACCGGCTGCAAACACCAGCAGCCACAGCAGCGGCCGCACCAGGGCGCTGAGAAAACGGGTGCGTTGCAGCACAAAGCGCAGCCATTCGCGCAGCACGATTCCGCTAAAGCATTGCCAGTAAGCGTTCATTGGGCCACCCCTGATGTCGTAAGGCGAGCGAAGACCGAACCGAGGTCACCGCCGTGCTCCAGGCTCAGGGCATCGGCCTGCCCGCTGGCCACCAGCCGGCCTTGATGCAGAATCAGCAAGTCATCGCTGGGCTGCACTTCGTCGAGCAGGTGGGTGGTCCAGAGCACGCTGATATGCTCCTCGCGACACAGGCTGCGGATGTGCTGGTTGAGCGCCAGGCGACTCGCCGGGTCGAGGCCGACACTGGCTTCATCGAGCAGCAAAAGGCGCGGCTCATGCAACAAGGCGCGGGCAATTTCCACCCGGCGACGATGGCCGCCATTGAGTTCGCGCACCCGTTCGCGGCGGCGCTCGGTCAGGGCCTGGCGGGCCAGTTCGGCGTCGACCCGAAGGTCGGTCTGGCGCCGGGACAGGCCATGCAATGCCGCGTGATAACGCAGGTTCTGCTCGACGCTGAGGTCCAGGTCCAGGGTGCTTTGCTGGAACACCACGCCCAACTGCCTGAGTGCCGGGCGTGCCGCGCTGCGCAATGAGCAGCCACCAACGCGGATCTCGCCGTGCTGCAGATCATAGAGCCGGGTCAGCAGGGCAATCAGGGTCGACTTGCCGGCGCCGTTGGGGCCCAGCAGCGCGGCGAAACGTCCGGGTTCCAGGCTGAAACTTACCTTGCGCAAGGCCTCACGGGCGCCGTAGGCAAAGCTCAGGTCACTGACTTCAAGGGCGTTCATGGCGTCACCACCACGCCCCAGGGATAGCGCCCGACCTTCACCGACTTGCTGACCTTGAGGCTGTCGACATCGATCACCGAGACATCGCCGCTGACGCCGTTGGTGGCCAGCAACTGCTTCTGATCCGGGGTGAACGCCATCTGCCAGACTCGTCGACCCACCAGCAGGTAATCGAGTATCTCGTAAGTCCTGGCATCGATCACCGCCACATGATTGGCCGGGCCCAGTGCGACGAAGCCGTACTTGCCATCGGCGCTGAGCTTGATGCCGACCGGCTGGACCTTGTCCGGGTGCACGCCCTTGATCTGGAAGTTCAGGGTCCGGAGCACGGTGCGGCTGGCCACATCGAGAATGGTCACGGTGCCGCCGATTTCCGCCGAGGCCCAGAGCTTCGCGCCATCGGGGGAAAACTCGACGAAGCGCGGACGCTGGTCCACCAGGGTGCTGTCGGCCAGGGTCTGGGTGCTGGTGTCGATCCAGTGCAGCATGTTGGTGGTTTCGCTGGTGTTGACTGCCCACTTGCCATCAGGGCTGACGGCCATGCCTTCGGGCTCGACACCGACGTCGATCTGGCCGAGCACCTTGGAGGTCTCGGTGTCGATCACCGTCACCAGCGCATCGTCTTCGTTGGAGACGTACAGCCAGCGGTTGTTCGGGTGCAAGGCGAATTGCTCGGGGTCTTTGCCCGAGGGCAGTTCCTTGATGATCTTGCGGGTGGCCACGTCCATCACCTGGACCCGGTCCGAGTCGCTGGCGCAGATGTACAACAGCTTGTTGTCATGGGACAGCAGCAGGCCGCGAGGGCGCTGGCCGACGGGCAGGGTATCGGTGACTTGCAGGGTCTGCAGGTCGATCAGGCTCAGGCTGTTGTCCTTTTCATTGGAGACCCAGGCAGTGCTGGCAACGGCATGGCCGGCGGCGAGCAGCAAGGTGCACGAGAGCAGGGTGCGGCGCATGGCGGATTCCTTGTTGTTGTGATGTTCGGATCAGGGAAAGCGGCAGCTGACTTCGGGTTTGTCGTAGCCCAGGCTGTCCATCTCGTTGAACGGGTGCAGAAAGCCGTCCTGGGGGGAGGTGCTGACCAGCGCCCGGGGCTGGACGATGGGAATCGGTTGGCGCAACTGGCCGTTCCATGGTCGGTAGCTGAGCTTGCGACCCTTGAAACCGTCGAGGGGCAACTGGTCGCTGATTTCAAGCGTACGGATCGCCATCGGCTCGGCCTGGCGCAATTTGCTCACGGCGCTGGCGACACTGCGCACGGCCATCCAGGCGGCGAAATCGCGGTCATTCATCCAGCGTCCGGTCAGGGCTTCGAAGCGTTTTTGCAGCTGCGCGGCGCCGTAGGTTTCCACGGTCTTGTGCCAACCCACCGGGGTCAGGCCCTGGGTGCCGGCGACCGGGCGTGGGTACCAGGTCTGGTAGGGCACGTATTCACCGAAATCGCCGCGTTCATCGGCCACCAGTACTACGTCGTACTCGGCGGTCTGGGTGAACAGCGGCATGTCGGCCTGGGCGCTGCGGCGTTGGTCGTTATCGAAGCTCCAGGTTTTTTCCGCCACCAGTTGCAAGCCGAAACGCTTGGCCCCGCGGCGCAGGGCGGCGGCATAGGCTTGATCGTCCGGCGTCGGGCCGACAATCAGCAGCGCCCGCTGCCATTTGCGCAACACCAGAAACTGCGCCAGTGCATCGGCGAGCATCGCCCGGCTCGGCAAGGTGTGCAGCACGTTCGGCAGGCAAGCGGTGGTGCGCAGGCTGTCATCGGCACTGCCGGCGTTGAACAGCAAACTGTCGGGCAGTGCCGCACTCAATTGGCGCAGGCTGGTCGCGGGGGCATTCACCACAAACAGGCGCAGGCCTTGTTCGTGCTGAGTCTTCGCCGCTTCGAGCAAGGCTTCGGGGCTGTCGACGCTGGCGCTGACCAGGCTGTAGCCGTGGTTGAGAAAGCGCCCGGTGCTGTTGCTGTCGGTGATCGCCAGTTCGGCGCCGCGCAGCCCGGCATCGGTGGGTTCGGGAATGACGTTGGACAGCAACGGGCCGGGGTCGGGGCGATAACCCAGGTAGCCGATCCGCACCTGCAAGGGTGCATCGGCGGCCTGGCTTTGGGTGGCCAGGCCGGCGGCGCAGGCAATCGCCAGCAGGTAGATCAGGGCGTAAGGGGCAAGCTGGCGCATAAGGCTCTCCATGACCGTTAGCGCCAGCATAGGAAGCCTTTGGTGCGGTGAAAATATGCAGAAAGTACCGAAGGGCCAGTACCAAGGTAGTAGCCCGCCACACACGGCGCGGTTTTAGCATGGGTAACCACGGCCAATGATCTGGAGGGGATTGACCATGCGTATCGTCAAAGCACTGCTCCTGCCGTTTCTGCTGATCCTGACCCTGATCGGCGTCGACCGGCTCCAGGGCCCGCGTCCCGCGTCCAACGATCGCCTTACGACCAAGGGAGTAGGTGGCGACCACCAAAGCAGCATGGGGTCTGGGCGCAGGGCTTTCTAAGATGGCTGCCATAGCCTCTGCCAAGAGGTTTTGCGTGCAATCCAGAGGGCATGACAATGACAACAAAATGCAACGCCTTGCTCGTGACCGGGCTATTGGCCAGTTTGATCAGCGCAGGTTCCGTCTGGGCCCACGGCAACGTGGTCCCACAAGCCGTGGCCACCCCGGGGCTGACCCCGATCAAGGAAGCCGGTGTGCAACTCGATGCCGATGGCTGGGCCGCGGTGAACCCGTATCGCACCGCCCCGGAACACGACAAGGCAGTAGAAATCGGTGCCTCGGCCTACACCCAGAACTGCGCGGCCTGCCATGGCCTGGAGGCCAAGTCCGGCGGCATCGCCCCTGATTTGCGCATGCTCGATGTCGGCGAGGCGGGCGATGAATGGTTCGCCGAACGGGTGCGCCATGGTGCGGTACGCGACGGTCGCGTGTACATGCCGAAGATGGCCGACTACCTGAGCCAGGAAGCTCTGTGGGCGGTGCGCACTTATCTGGACACTGTGCACGTCGAGGAGTGACCTATGCGCCTGTTCGCGGTGTTGATCAGCGCTCTGTGGCTGTGCTGCCAGGCGGCGCAGGCGCAGGTTCGCAACTACGACGAAATGATCGCCGCCGGGGAGCTGAAGGTTGCGGTCTACAAGGACTTCGCCCCCTACAGCTTTGAACGTGCCGGCAAACCCCAGGGTGTCGATGTCGAGTTGGCCGAAGCCGTGGCCAAGGCGCTCGGCGTGCGCCTGACGCTGATCTGGGCGCCAGCCGGGGAAAAGCTCGACGACGACCTGCGCGATTACATCTGGCGTGCCAGTGCCTTGCACAACCAGCAACTGGCCGACCTGATGATGCGCGTACCCTACGACCATGACTACGCGCAGAAGCGCAACGAGCTCGGTGAGCTGGTCAACGGCCATGTGGTGATGTTCGGTCCCTACCAGAACGAACAATGGCAGGTGGCCTATGACCGCCGAAGGCTGGACAAGGTCGCCAGCGTCGCGGTGTTCGAGCAGCACCCGATTGGTGTCGAAGTCGACAGCGTGCCGTCGTTCTACCTGACCTCGGTGTTCAACGGCATGCTTGCCGGCAAGACCCATCACTATCCGGGCGTGCCCCAGGCGTTTGCCGCGATGAAGGCCGGCGAGGTCGACGCGGTGATGGCCATGCGCGGCGAAATCGACTGGCAAGTGCACGAAGCGGCCGACCCGCAGCTGGCGCTGGCAGAAAACGCTTACCCGAACATGGGCAAGCAGCTCTGGGAAATCGGCATGGCGGTGCACGAAAGCAACCGGCAACTGGCCTATGCCGTGGAAGAGGCGCTCGAAGGCCTGATCCGTGAGGGTTCGGTGAAGACCATCTATGGCCATTACGGCCTGCGTTACGACGTGCCCGAGATGTATCAATAAGGAGCAGGCGATGAAATGGCGAGGGAGTTGTCTGTTGGCCTGCTGGTTGAGCCTGGCGGCACAGGCTGGCGCGATCGATCCCGGCAAAGACCCGGTGCCATCGGTGATGTGGGCTTTCTATCACCAGCAGTTTCTGGGCAATGCGCCGTTCGTTTTCGATGAGCGGGTCAAGTTGCTGGCGCCGCCGTTTGCCGAAGACGCCCGGCAGGTGCCGCTGGAAATCGACGCCCGCGCGTTCAAGGGCGAAGTGGTAAGAATCCTCGCCTGGGCAGAACTGAATCCGTTGCCGAAAATCGTCGACTTCCAGCCGCTGGATTCGGTTTTGCCCTGGCTGTCGTTGCGCATTCGCATCGAACAGGCCACACCCCTGCGTGCGGCGGTGTTGACCCGTGACGGGCTGTGGCATGTCGGCTCGACCCTGATTGACGCCGCAGGTGGCGGTTGCACCGCGCCGAGTGTGGTGCGCACCCAGCCGGGCTGGGAGGAGCACATCGGCGAAGTGCTCGGCGGGCGCTATCCCCGGGACGGGTTCAGCCGAGTGCGTATGCAAGTGGCCCATCCCATGGACAACGGCATGGTCAGCGGCATTCCGGAATTCTTCATCAACCATGCCGAGCTGCGCGACCACAACGAGCACGTGCTGGCCCGGCTGGAGCTGTTCCCCGCCGTCAGCGAAAACCCCAACCTGGCCTTTGACATCGAGGGGGCAGGGCAAACGCGTCTGTTACTACGGGACAACAGCGGCAATGAGTTCGATGCGTCGATCCCCTGACCCCAAGGAGCGTGGCATGCGCTGGATCCTGTTGATGGTGTTAAGCGTCAGTCTGCCGGCCCTGGCCGATCTCGACTACTCACTCAAGCCCCGGCAGATCGCCCGGGACACCTGGCTGCTGGAAGGCAGCACCGATAATTTCGCCAAGGCCAATGGCGGCAACATCGTCAACACCGCGTTTATCGTCACTGAACGCGGTGTGGTGGTGATCGACACCGGGCCGTCCCGGCGTTACGGCGAAGCGATGCGCAAGGCCATCGCCGCCACCACCGACAAGCCGGTGATCGAGGTCTTGCTGACCCATCACCACCCGGACCATGTGCTGGGCAATCAGGCCTTCACCGACGTGCCGATCGGCGCCCTGGCCGGCACCACCGAGCTGTTGCACCGGCAAGGCGATGCCATGGCCGAGAATATGTACCGGATGGTCGGCGACTGGATGCGTGGCACCGAAGTGGTGTTGCCGACGCAGACGCTGACACCCGGCGTGAAAAGTTTTGGGAATCACGATCTGCGTCTGCTGAGCCTGGGTGGGCATACGGGCGCGGATCTGGCTATTCTCGACCAGCAAACCGGCGTGCTGTATGCCGGGGACCTGGTGTTTTATCAGCGGGCACTGACCACGCCCAACAGTCCGGGGCTGTCAGTGTGGCTGGCGGACATCGCGACCCTCCAAGGTTTGCCCTGGACGCAGGTCGTGCCGGGCCATGGGCCGGTGGCCAGCGATCGTCAACCCTTCGAGCAGATGCGCGATTACCTGACCTGGCTCGATCAGCTCATGCGCGACGGCGCGGCCAATGGCAGTGATATGGCCGAGATGATCCGCAGCCCCATCCCCGAACGCTTCGCCGGGATCAACCTGAGCCGTTATGAACTGATCCGCAGCGTCAGTCATCTGTATCCGCGCTATGAGCGCGAGCGGATGACGCGGGTGGATTCCCCCGCAAACAACTGACCCACCCCGATCTAATGTGGGAGCGGGCTTGCTCGCGAAGGCGGAGTGTCAGGCGACATTGATGTTGAATGTGCCGGCCTCTTCGCGAGCAAGCCCGCTCCCACAGGGGGGGCTGCGTCAGGTACAAAATCGTTGCTCATCTCTCCCACCCTGTACCAAGGAACTAGCAATCTCCTCATTGCGGGCAATTGTTGCCAGGGCGGCTGCGCCCAAGAATCTGCACCAGACCGGGAAAATTTCCGGACATAACAAAAATCCGCAGAGGAAGCCGTCATGACTCAACCCGCACGTCGCCAGCCCTTCGTCCTGAGCCTGCTGCTCAGTGCCATGCTGTTGTCCGGCCAGGCATTGGCCGGGGTTTCCGACCAGGACATTCTCCAGGACCCGAAGAACCCGGAACAGGTCGTGACCAACGGCCTCGGCGTTCAAGGGCAGCGCTATAGCCCGCTGGATATTCTCAACGTCGACAACGTCAAGGAACTGCGCCCGGCCTGGGCGTTTTCCTTCGGCGGTGAAAAACAGCGGGGCCAGCAGGCGCAGCCGATGGTCAAGGACGGCGTGATGTATATGACCGGTTCCTACTCCCGGGTCTTCGCCGTGGATGCGCGTACCGGCAAGAAACTCTGGCAATACGATGCGCGCCTGCCCGATGACATCCGCCCTTGCTGCGACGTGATCAACCGTGGCGTCGCACTGTATGGCGACCTGGTGATTTTCGGCACCCTCGACGCCAAACTCGTGGCGCTGAACAAGGACACCGGCAAGGTGGTGTGGAGCAAGAAAGTCGCCGACCACAAGGAAGGCTACTCGATCAGCGCCGCGCCGCTGGTGATCAACGGCAAGCTGATTACCGGCGTGGCCGGTGGCGAGTTCGGGGTGGTGGGCAAGATCGAGGCCTACGATCCGAAAAACGGTGATCTGCTGTGGACCCGGCCGACGGTCGAAGGCCATATGGGCTATGTCTACAAGGACGGCAAAGCGGTGGAAAACGGCATCTCCGGCGGCGAGGCGGGCAAGACCTGGCCGGGCGATCTGTGGAAAACCGGCGGTGCAGCCCCCTGGCTTGGCGGGTATTACGACCCGGAAACCAACCTGCTGCTGTTCGGTACCGGCAACCCGGCGCCGTGGAACTCGCACCTGCGCCCTGGCGACAACCTCTACTCCTCGTCGCGCCTGGCGCTCAACCCGGACGACGGCACCATCAAATGGCACTTCCAGAGCACGCCCCACGACGGTTGGGACTACGACGGCGTGAACGAGCTGGTGTCGTTCAACTACAGCGAAGGCGGCAAGGAAATCAAGGCGGCGGCCACGGCCGACCGTAACGGTTTCTTCTACGTGCTGGATCGTACCAACGGCAAATTCATCCGTGGCTTCCCGTTCGTGGACAAGATCACCTGGGCCACCGGCCTGGATAAGGACGGCCGGCCGATCTACAACGAAGCCAGCCGTCCCGGCGCCCCGGGTTCGGAAGTCAAGGGCAGCTCAGTATTCGTAGCACCGGCGTTCCTCGGTGCGAAAAACTGGATGCCGATGGCCTACAACCGGGACACCGGGTTGTTCTATGTGCCGTCCAACGAATGGGGCATGGACATCTGGAACGAAGGCATCGCCTACAAGAAAGGCGCGGCGTTCCTCGGTGCCGGCTTCACCATCAAACCGTTGAACGAAGACTACATCGGCGTGCTGCGGGCCATCGATCCGAAAACCGGCAAGGAAGTCTGGCGCCACAAGAACTACGCGCCGCTGTGGGGCGGAGTGCTGACCACCAAGGGCAACCTGGTGTTCACCGGCACGCCTGAAGGCTTCCTGCAGGCGTTCAACGCCAAGACCGGCGAAAAGGTCTGGGAATTCCAGACCGGTTCCGGCGTGCTCGGCTCGCCCATCACTTGGGAAATGGACGGCGAACAGTACGTCTCGGTGCTCTCCGGCTGGGGCGGCGCGGTACCGCTGTGGGGCGGCGAAGTGGCCAAGCGGGTGAAGGACTTCAACCAGGGCGGCATGCTCTGGACCTTCAAGCTGCCCAAGGACCTTGTAGCCAAACACTGATCCCTTGTGGGAGCGAGCTTGCTCGCGATGTTCGTCAACGATAACGCTGGAAACCTGATACCCCGCGGCGTTCTCGGGTTCATCGCGAGCAAGCTCGCTCCTACAGTGATCTGTGTGAAACCTACGACCAAATAACGAGAGCCCCTCCTGCCAACGACGCATTCGTCTGGCACGCGGGGCTCTCTAGTATCGGCTCATCGCCTGTCAGTACGACAGGCATCGACCCAGACAGAGGCCCACCATGATCTACGCACAACCCGGAACCCCAGGCGCCGTCATTACCTTCAAACCGCGCTACGGCAACTTCATCGGTGGCGAGTTCGTTGCCCCGATCAATGGCGAGTACTTCACCAACACCTCGCCGGTCAATGGTGAAGTGATCGCCGAGTTCCCGCGCTCCAGCGCCGCCGACATCGACAAGGCCCTCGACGCCGCCCATGCCGCTGCCGACGCCTGGGGCAAGACCTCGGCCCAGGACCGCTCCCTGGTGCTGCTGAAAATCGCCGACCGCATCGAGCAGAACCTTGAGGTCCTGGCCGTCACCGAAACCTGGGACAACGGCAAGGCCGTGCGCGAAACCCTGAACGCCGACGTACCGCTGGCGGCCGACCACTTCCGTTACTTCGCCGGCTGCATCCGTGCCCAGGAAGGTGGGGCTGCCGAGATCAACGAGCTGACCACGGCCTATCACTTCCATGAGCCTCTGGGCGTAGTCGGGCAGATCATTCCGTGGAACTTCCCGCTGCTGATGGCCGCCTGGAAACTCGCCCCGGCGCTCGCCGCCGGCAACTGCATCGTGCTCAAGCCTGCCGAGCAAACGCCGCTGTCGATCATGGTGTTCGCCGAGCTGATCGCTGACCTGCTGCCCGCGGGCGTACTCAACATCGTCCAGGGCTTCGGTCGCGAAGCCGGCGAGGCCCTGGCCACCAGCAAGCGCATCGCCAAGATCGCCTTCACCGGTTCGACCCCGGTGGGCGCGCACATCATGCATTGCGCCGCCGAGAACATCATCCCGAGCACCGTCGAACTGGGTGGCAAGTCGCCGAACATCTTCTTCGAAGACATCATGAACGCGGAGCCGGCGTTCATCGAAAAAGCCGCCGAAGGCCTGGTGCTGGCGTTCTTCAACCAGGGCGAAGTCTGCACCTGCCCGTCCCGGGCACTGGTGCAAGAGTCGATCTACGAGCCGTTCATGGCCGAGGTGATGAAGAAGATCGCCAGGATCAAGCGCGGCAACCCGCTGGACACCGAGACCATGGTTGGCGCCCAGGCGTCCGAGCAGCAATACGACAAGATCCTCTCGTACCTGACCATTGCCCAGGAGGAGGGCGCCGAGCTGCTCACCGGCGGCGCGGCCGAACGCCTGGAAGGCGACCTGTCCAGCGGTTACTACATCCAGCCGACCCTGCTCAAGGGCCACAACAAGATGCGCGTGTTCCAGGAAGAAATCTTCGGTCCGGTGGTGGGTGTCACCACCTTCAAGGACGAAGCCGAAGCCCTGGCGATTGCCAACGACAGCGAGTTCGGCCTCGGCGCCGGCCTGTGGACCCGCGACATCAACCGCGCCTATCGCATGGGCCGGGCGATCAAGGCCGGACGGGTGTGGACCAACTGCTACCACCTGTACCCGGCGCATGCGGCGTTCGGCGGGTACAAGAAGTCCGGCGTCGGCCGGGAAAACCACAAGATGATGCTCGATCACTATCAGCAGACGAAAAACCTGCTGGTGAGCTACGACATCAATCCGCTGGGGTTCTTCTAACCCACTGAATGCACACAATCCCTGTAGGAGCTGCCGAAGGCTGCGATCTTTTGATCTTGGAATACACAATCAAAAGATCGCAGCCTTCGGCAGCTCCTACAGGGGTTTGTGTGTGTTTCATGTATACGGTTACCCCCTACCAAATCCCCCCCAAACCTCCTTCGAAAGTAGCATTCGGCCCCCCGACCCACCGTGTATTAATGGCTCTACCGGAATCACCCGGCACAAGAAGAGGAATGACCCATGTGGACTAAACCCGCGTTTACCGATCTGCGCATTGGCTTCGAAGTGACGATGTATTTCGCCAACCGTTGAATGATCACCCGGCCAGCCGATGGGTTGGCCGGACCTGCCTCCTGGAGCATCCGCCATGCACATCCGCGTTCTCGGTTCCGCCGCTGGCGGTGGTTTTCCGCAGTGGAACTGCAACTGCCGCCAGTGCGCCGGTGTGCGCAATGGCAGCCTGCGGGCCCAGCGTCGTACGCAGTCGTCGATTGCCTTGAGTGACAACGGTGTGGAGTGGGTGCTGTGCAACGCGTCACCGGACATTCGCGCGCAACTCGAAAGTTTTGCACCACTGCAACCGGCGCGGCGCCTGCGTGACAGCGCCATCGCCGGCATCGTGCTGCTGGACAGCCAGATCGACCATTGCACCGGTTTGCTCAGTCTGCGCGAAGGCTGCCCCCATGACGTCTGGTGCACCGAGCGCGTGCATCAAGACCTGAGCAGCGGTTTCCCGTTGTTCAACATGCTCGGCCACTGGAACGGCGGTCTGCAATGGCAACCGATCGGCCTCGATCGCCAGCCGTTCGGCATAGCGGCCTGCGGGCATTTGCAATTTCGCGCGATTCCTCTGGTGAGCAACGCGCCGCCGTATTCGCCCAATCGCGGCAACCCGCAACCGGGCGACACCATTGGCCTGTTCGTTGAAGACCTGCGCAGCGGCGCGTCGCTGTTCTATGCGCCGGGCCTTGGCCGAATCGACGATGAAGTGCTGGGCTGGATGCAGCGTGCCGATTGCCTGCTGCTGGACGGCACCCTGTGGCGCGACGACGAGATGCGTCTGTGCGAAGTCGGCCAGAGCCTGGGCAGCGAAATGGGGCACCTCCCGCAAAGCGGCCCCGGCGGGATGCTGGACGTGCTGGAGGGTTTCAACCGCCAGCGCAAGGTGCTGATCCACATCAACAACACCAATCCCATTCTCGATGAAGACTCGGCCGAGCGGGCTTTGCTGGAGCGGCGGGGGATCGAAGTGGCATACGACGGCATGAGTATTGAGCTGTAGCGAAGGACGCCTTCGCGGGCAAGCCCGCTCCCACAGGTTTTGTGGACACTGCCGAACCCTGTGGGAGCGGGCTTGCCCGCGAAGAGGCCGGATCAGACACCGAAGATTCCCCGGAGACCCGCAATGACCGACACCCCCCTGTCCCCCAGCGAATTCGAAGCCGCCCTGCGCGCCAAGGGCGCCTACTACCACATCCACCATCCTTTCCATCAAGCCATGTACGCCGGCCGCGCCAGCCGCGAGCAGATCCAGGGCTGGGTCGCCAATCGCTTCTACTATCAGATCAACATTCCCCTGAAGGACGCCGCGATTCTCGCCAACTGCCCGGACCGCGACGTGCGCCGCGAGTGGCTGCAACGGATTCTCGACCACGACGGCGCTCCCGGCAGCGAGGGCGGAATCGAAGCCTGGCTGCGCCTGGGCGAAGCCGTGGGCCTTGATCGCGAGCAGATCCTCTCCCAGGAGCTGGTGCTGCCTGGCGTGCGTTTCGCGGTGGACGCCTACGTCAATTTCGCCCGTCGCGCCTGCTGGCAGGAAGCGGCCAGCAGCTCGCTGACCGAACTCTTTGCCCCACAGATCCATCAGTCTCGACTCGACGCCTGGCCGACCCATTACCCGTGGATCGACGCCGCCGGCTACGACTATTTCCGCACGCGCCTGAGCCAGGCGCGGCGCGATGTCGAGCATGGGTTGCGCATCACCCTGGCGCACTACGTGACGGCCGAGGGGCAACAACGCATGCTGGAGATCCTGCAGTTCAAGCTCGACGTGCTGTGGAGCATGCTCGATGCCATGAGCATGGCCTACGAACTTGCGCGCCCGCCGTATCACACGGTTACCGGCGACAATGTCTGGCACCGGGGGATCGCCCTGTGAGCCTGATCGACCGCCAGCAGTCACCGGCCTTGCGTCGCGGTTTTCGTCTGCAATGGGAGCCCCGTCAGGACTGCCATGTGCTGCTGTACCCCGAAGGCATGATCAAGCTCAACGCCAGTGCCGGGCAGATTCTCGACCTGGTGGATGGCCAGCGCAGTGTGGCGGCGATCATTGAGCGATTGAGCGCGAATTTCCCCGGCGTACCCGGGATCGACGAAGATGTGCTGGCGTTTCTGGAGGTGGCCCATGCGCAATTCTGGATCGAGTGAGACGCTGCCCGGACCGCCGTTGTGGCTGCTCGCCGAGCTTACTTACCGCTGCCCGTTGCAGTGCCCCTATTGCTCCAATCCGTTGGATTTTGCCCGGCACGGCGAGGAACTGAGCACACAAGAATGGATTCGCGTATTCCGCGAGGCGCGGGACATGGGTGCCGCGCAGTTGGGCTTTTCCGGCGGTGAGCCATTGGTGCGCCAGGACCTCGCCGAACTGATCAAGGCCGCCCGGGACATGGGCTACTATACCAATCTGATCACCTCCGGCATCGGCCTGACCGAGCAGAAGGTGCGCGACTTCAAGGTGGCCGGGCTGGACCATATCCAGATCAGCTTCCAGGCCGCCGACGAAGCGGTGAACAACATGCTCGCCGGTTCGCGCAAGGCCTTTGCCCAGAAGCTCGCCATGGCCCGTGCGGTGAAAGCCCAGGGCTATCCGATGGTGCTGAACTTCGTCACCCATCGGCACAACATCGACCGGATCGCGCAGATCATCGAGCTGTGCCTGGAGCTGGAAGCGGACTTTGTCGAATTGGCCACCTGCCAGTTCTATGGCTGGGCTGAACTCAACCGCGTCGGCCTGCTGCCCACTCGTGAACAATTGCAGCGTGCCGAGCGCATCACTAACCAATACCGCGAACGCCTTGAAGCCCAGGGCCACCCGTGCAAGCTGATCTTCGTCACCCCGGACTACTACGAGGAACGTCCCAAGACCTGCATGAACGGCTGGGCCAACCTGTTTCTCGACATCACCCCCGACGGCACGGCCTTACCTTGCCACAGCGCCCGGCAGTTGCCGGTAGCGTTTCCCAACGTGCGCGAGCACAGCCTCTCGCACATCTGGAACGACTCGTTCGGCTTCAATCGTTTTCGCGGCGACGACTGGATGAAGGAGCCGTGCCGCTCCTGCGACGAAAAGCACAAGGACCTGGGCGGGTGCCGCTGCCAGGCCTTCATGCTGACCGGCGATGCCGCCAATGCCGACCCGGTGTGCAGCAAGTCCCCGCACCACGGGGTGATCCTCAAGGCCCGCGAGGAAGCGGAGGCGCCGGGGCTGGGGATGGAGCATCTGACATTGCGCAACGCGAAGGCTTCGCAGCTGATCTACCGCAGCTAGTCTGGCGACACAGATCCTCTGTGGGAGCGGGCTTGCTCGCGAAAGCGGTGGGTCAGGCAATATAAATGTTGAATGTTAAGGCCTCTTCGCGAGCAAGCCCGCTCCCACACGGGATCTGCGGTGAATTCGAATGTGAGTACACTCCTGGCAGTGCTACCCATTGGTCTGATTGCATTCACAGCAGGATGGTTTAGTGTGGTTTCTACCTTCCAAAACAATAAAAACAGGCTTTCCAATGAGCCAGAGTCTCAACCAGCTGCGCAAGTTCGTTTCTCCTGAAATCATCTTCGGTGCCGGCAGCCGCCACAGTGTCGGCAATTACGCCAAGACCTTTGGCGCACGCAAGGTCCTGGTGGTCAGTGATCCCGGCGTGATCGCCGCCGGTTGGGTCGCCGATGTCGAGGCCAGCCTGCAGGCGCTGGGCATCGAGTACTGCCTGTACAGCGATGTCTCGCCGAACCCTCGGGTTGAAGAGGTGATGCTCGGTGCCGAGATGTACCGGGAAAACCACTGCGACGTGATCGTCGCCGTGGGTGGCGGCAGCCCGATGGACTGCGGCAAGGGCATCGGCATTGTCGTCGCCCATGGCCGCAGCATTCTCGATTTCGAGGGCGTGGACACCATCCGCGTGCCCAGCCCGCCGCTGATCCTGATTCCGACCACTGCCGGCACCTCGGCCGATGTCTCGCAATTCGTGATCATTTCCAACCAGCAGGAGCGCATGAAGTTCTCCATCGTCAGCAAGGCCGTGGTGCCGGACGTTTCGCTGATCGACCCGGAAACCACCCTGAGCATGGATCCGTTCCTGTCGGCCTGCACCGGCATCGACGCCTTGGTGCATGCCATCGAAGCCTTCGTGTCCACCGGCCACGGGCCGTTGACCGATCCTCATGCGCTGGAGGCGATGCGCCTGATCAATGGCAACCTGGTGCAGATGATCGCCAACCCGAGCGACATTGCCCTGCGCGAGAAGATCATGCTCGGCAGCATGCAGGCCGGGCTGGCGTTCTCCAACGCCATCCTGGGCGCCGTGCATGCCATGTCCCACAGCCTCGGCGGCTTTCTCGATCTGCCCCACGGCCTGTGCAACGCGGTGCTGGTCGAGCATGTGGTGGCCTTCAATTACAACTCGGCGCCGGAGCGCTTCAAGGTAATCGCCGAGACGTTCGGCATCGACTGCCGGGGCCTGAATCACCGGCAGATCTGCGGGCGCCTGGTCGAACACCTGATCGCCCTCAAGCACGCCATCGGCTTTCACGAAACCCTCGGTTTGCATGGCGTCAGGACCTCGGACATTCCGTTCCTGTCGCAGCATGCGATGCACGATCCGTGCATCCTGACCAACCCGCGCGAATCCAGCCAGCGCGATGTCGAGGTCGTCTATGGCGAAGCCCTCTGACGAGCAACAACGGGCCCTGACCGGGCTGCTGGGGCTGGGCAGCCATTCGGCGCGCAAGAGTCATTATCCGGAACTGGCCGCGCGCCTGGATGATCTGGAAGCCGAGCGCAACCGCTACAAGTGGCTGTTCGAAAACGCGGTGCACGGGATCTTCCAGGCCAGCCTGCACGATGGCATGCGCGCCGCCAACCCGGCGCTGGCACACATGCTCGGCTACCAGGACCCGCAGGAGGTGCTGTTCTCCCTGACCGACCTGGGCAGCACCCTGTTCGTGGACGGCGCGCAGGAACTGGAAGCCATCGGCGAAATCCTCAGGCACCAGCGCAGCCTGCACGGCTATGAAACCCGCTTGCGGCGCAAGGACGGTAGTCACCTGGATGTGTTGATGAACCTGCTGCTCAAGCCCGGCCAGGAAGGCCTGGTGGAGGGGTTCGTCTCCGATATCACCGAGCGCAAGCTGGCCCAGCGACGCCTGCAGCAACTCAACGACGAACTGGAGCAGCGCGTCGTCGCGCGCACCGATGAATTGCTCGAAGCCAACCGTAACCTTCAGCAGCAGATCACCCAGCGTAAACAGATTGCCAAGGCCTTGCGCGATGCCCGCGATGCCGCCGAGGCCGCCAACCACAGCAAGGACAAATACCTCGCCGCCGCCAGCCACGACCTGCTGCAACCGCTGAACGCCGCGCGGTTGCTGATTTCGACTTTGCGCGAACGCAAGTTGCCGGAAGCCGAGCAGGTGCTGGTGGAACGCACTCACCAGGCCCTGGAAGGGGCCGAAGACCTGCTGACGGATCTGCTGGACATTTCCCGGCTCGATCAGGCCGCGGTCAAGCCGGACATCGCGTTGTACCGCCTCGACGAACTGCTGGGGCCTCTGGTGTCGGAGTTCCAGTCCGTCGCCCAGGCCGCCGGCTTGAATCTGCGGGTGCACATGGCCGATTACGCCATCAGCACCGACTTGCGCCTGATGACGCGGATCCTGCGCAACTTCCTCAGCAATGCCTGCCGCTACACCGATGACGGCAGCATCCTGCTGGCGGCAAGGCGTCGGGGCGAGATGTTGCGCCTGGAGGTCTGGGACACCGGGCGTGGCATCGCCGCCGACCGGCTCGATTCGATCTTCCTCGAGTTCAACCAACTGGACGTCGGCCGCGCTGCCGACCGCAAGGGCGTGGGCCTGGGGTTGGCGATTGTCGAGCGCATCGCCAAGATCCTTGGCTACAGGATTGGCGTTCACTCGTTGCCGGGGCGGGGTTCGATGTTCAGCATCGAGGTGCCGTTATCCGATGAGGTTCCATTGCCCGTGAGCCAGGCGGTGCCACAGCCGGGCACCGGCAACCCGTTGCCGGGACGCCGTTTATTGGTGATCGACAACGAAGTGAGCATTCTCCAGAGCATGGGCGCGTTGCTCGGGCAGTGGGGCTGCGAGGTTCTGGTCGCCACCGATGAAGCGGCTGCGCTGGCGGCGTTAGGCGGGCAGGCGCCGGAACTGATTCTCGCGGACTACCACCTCGATCACGGGGTGGTCGGCTGTGATGTGGTGCGACATTTGCGTGAGCATTTCCACCAGGACATTCCCGCGGTGATCATTACTGCCGACCGCACCGACCATTGTCGGCGTGCGTTGCAGCGGCTCAACGCGCCCTTGTTGAACAAACCGGTGAAGCCCGGCAAGTTGCGAGCGGTGCTGAGTCAACTGTTGGGGGCATCAGCCTGAAACGGCCGATACTGCAGGGTCAAGCCCAGTTCGATGGCTTGACCTTGCTCCAGCAAGCGCAACCCCGGCCGGCCGGGCAGGTGGTGCGCGTTGACCGGGTGGCTCACCGGTTCGATGCAGAAAAATTCCAGGCCCACGGGGCAGTAGAGCAGGTAGTAATCGCTGCCGGTGGCCTGGCAGTCCAGTTCGTATCCGAGGTCAGGCTGGCGGATCAGGCAGTGGCCGTTCCATTCGCAGAAGCCGTTGTCCACGAGCGATTCGGGCAATGGCTTGAGCTGCTGAAAATCCCACTCGACCGGCAATGCGCTGAGTTGCGTCGGTAGTTTTTTCTCATTGCACAACCATACCTCGCGGGCCGTGGCCTGCAGTCGGGTGTGGGTGGTGCGTGGCAGATACGGATGCAGGCCCAGTCCATGCCAGGCCGCGTGTTCGGCCAGATGGGTGACGCTCAATTCGATGCTCAGCTTGCCCGCGTTCAAATGGAAACGTTGTCGGGCTCGATAAGCGAAGGGGGTTGTGCTGTCGAGTTGCAGGACCACTTCATTTTCCGACCGGGAAACCACATCCCACGCCTGCTGCCAGGCGCTGCCGTGAATCGGCAGGGGATCGGTGAGGCTGTTGGGTGTCAGTGCCAGCCAGCCATCGGGGCAGTCGAAGCCGCCTTCGGCGATGCGGTTGGACCAGGGCACCAAGGGAAAGCAGCCGAGCTTGCCGGGCAGGCCGGTGTTCAGGGCGTGCTCATCGGCGTGGCGCAGCAAGGGCTGGCCGCTGCTGCGCACGGTCCAGTTGACGATACTGGCGCCAATGTCGGGGGCGAGGGTGAGGTGGGTGAGGTCGTCTTCGAGTTCGAGCAGATTCATTGTTTTTCGTTCTGCGTTGGAAGGGTGGGAAAGATCGCAGCCTCGTTGCACTCGACAGCTCCTACAGGTGCAACGAGGCTGCGATCCGTCAGGACTTGAACAAAGGCTCAGGCAATCCCTTCACCCCGGGATCAAGGGCAAACACGCCACCGGCCAGCGACTGAACGTCATGGTCATCGCCGGGGCGAATCGAGGTCACGAAGAGGGTGTCCAGCCGACTGCCACCGAAGGCGCACATGCTGGGTTTTTTCACCGGTACGGCGAGGGAACGGTCGAGGCGTCCATCGGGGCTGAAACGGTGAATCAGGCCGGCATCGTTGGCGCAAATCCAGTAGCAGCCATCGGCGTCGACCGCCGCACCGTCGGGTCGACCTTCGTGCCGGTTCATGTCAACGAACATGCGGCGGTTGGAAGGAGTGCCGGTTTCGATGTCGTAGTCGAAGGCCCAGATCTGCTGGACCTGCGGATGGGAGTCGGACAGATACATCGTGCGCCCGTCCGGGCTGAAGCCCAGGCCGTTGGGCACGATGAACCCGCCCAACCGGGAATCGAGTGGCCCGCGTTGCCCGGCGCTGTAGCGGTACAACCTGCCGTTGGCGGCGTTGGCGCCCATGTTCAGCACCATGCTGCCAGCCCAGAAGCGTCCTTGGCGATCGCAGCGGCCGTCGTTCAGGCGCATGTCGGCGCGGGCATGGTCGACGTGGGCCAAGGGTTCACTGTCGAGGCTGCCGTCGTTGCGCGGATGCAGGCGGAAGAACCCGCTTTCCATGCCGGCGACCCAGCCGCCGTCGGCATGACGCGCGATGCAAGCGAGCATCTCCGGGGTTTTCCAGGTATCTACCCGCCCGGTGTCGGCACTCCAGCGCTGTAAACCACCGGCGGGAATATCGACCCAGTACAGAGCGCTTTCCTCAGGCACCCAGACCGGGCTTTCACCGACTGCGTTACGGGCGTCGACAATCAATTCAGCTTGCATGGCAACTCATTCCCTTGGCTTTTGTTGTGGGGATCAAGCGGGGCGTGAAGGTTCAGTCACCGAACGGGCCGGCTACGCAAAAGGCGCCGCCCTGATACAGCCGCGCCGGGTCATCGGCGGCAGGCATCGGCTGGGCTTCGATTTTATCGCGGAACTGTTCGGAGCTGTCCTGCGCGACAAAACCCAGGGCTGTAGCGTAGCGGTTGTCCCACCAGACGTTCTTGTTGTCGGACACGCCGTAGACCACGGTGTGGCCGACGTTCGGGGTGTACAAGGCGCGTTCGAGCAGTTGCGTCAGGTCGCCGAAACTCAGCCAGGTGCTCATCATCCGCCGGTTGTGCGGCTCGGGGAACGAGGAGCCGATGCGCACGCTGACGGTCTCGATGCCATAGCGGTCGAAGTAGAACGTGGCCATGTCCTCGCCGTAGGACTTGGACAGGCCGTAGTAGCTGTCGGGGCGGCGAGGGGAGTGGGCGTCGATGACTTCGTCCTGCCGGTAGAAGCCGATCACATGGTTGGAACTGGCGAAGATCACTCGCTTGACCCCGTGGCGGCGCGCGGCTTCGTAGATGTGGAATACGCCACAGATGTTGGCGCCGAGGATCTCTTCGAACGAGTGCTCGGTCGACACGCCGCCGAAGTGCAGGATCGCGTCCACGCCTTCGACCAGTTGATGCACCGCTTGCTTGTCGGCGAGGTCGCACGGCATCACTTCTTCGCGATCATCGATGGCGGGCGCGATGTCGGCGATGTCCGACAGGCGAATGACATTGGCGTAAGGGCGCAGGCTTTCGCGCAGGACTTTGCCGAGGCCACCGGCGGCGCCGGTCAGCAGCAGGCGGTTGAAAGGGGGGCGGGCGGTTGCTGTGGTCGTCATGGGAATCCTGGGTGCGCTGTTATTGGTTTGTTGTAGGTTGTCGTATGACTTGGATGAAGTATCGTTAGGGTCTCCGCTGCTTGTCAACGCGGCATGGGTGGAAATTGACGGAGGGTCGTTCCTATTCGCTGAACTGAAATACCCTCCTGTGGGAGCGGGCTTGCTCGCGAAGGCGGAGTGTCAGTTAACAACATATCGACTGACACTCCGCCTTCGCGAGCAAGCCCGCTCCCACAGTGGTTCTGTGTTTACAGGAGGCTGATCGGATAGCTGATGAAAATGCGGTTTTCATCGAATTCGTTGGTGCTGAAACTCTTGCGGATACTCGCGTTACGCCATTTCACGTTGAGGTTTTTCAGCACACCGCTTTGCACCGTGTAGGCCAGTTCGGATTCGCGGCCCCATTCCTTGCCGTCGGTGATGGCGCCGGTGTGCACGTTGTCACCACTGATGTAGCGGTTCATCAGGGTCAGGCCGGGAATGCCGAGGGCGACGAAGTTGTAGTCGTGGCGCACCTGCCAGGATTTCTCCCGGGCGTTGTCATAGCTGGAGTTGTAGCTGTCGTTGGCCAGGGTGCCGCCACTGGTGCCATTGACCCGCATCCACACGTCGTCGCCGGTGAGTTTTTGCAGGCCGACATAGAAGGTGTTGCCGCCATATTTGGCCGAGAGCAGGGCAAACGCGGTCTTGTTGTCGAGGTCACCGGCCTTGGCGCTGCCGTCTTCCTTGCCGATGAAGTAACCCAGGTTGGCGCCCAGGGTCCAGTCGCCGACGGGCTGGCTGTGGGTCAGGTTGAAGTATTGCTGCTGGTAAATGTCGCTGAGCTCCGAGTACCAGACGCCGACCTGCGTGCGCTTTTCATTGAACGCGTATTCACCGCCGCCGAAGTTGAAACGGTCGGAGGTGAACGCCGTTTTTCCGTTCATGAACATGTCTTCCATGCTCGCGTCATTGCGTGGGCTGTTTTTCTGGAATTGACCGCCATACAGCGTCAGGCCGCTGATTTCGGCGGACGTCACCTGGGCGCCCTGGAAGGTCTGCGGCAGCGAACGACCGTCGTCGGAACGCAGGATCGGCAGCACCGGCATCCATTCACCGACTTTCAACTCGGTTTTCGAAATCTTGCCTTTGAGCGCCACGCCCAGGCGGCCGAAATTGTCGGCGGGGCGGCCGTCGTCGTGGATCGGCAACAGTTGCGTACCGCCAGTGCCCTTGCCGCCATCGAGCTTCTGCGAATACAGGCCCAGTACATCGACACCGAAACCCACGGTGCCCTGGGTGAACCCGGACCTGGCATCGAGTATGAAGTTTTGCGTCCACTCTTCAGCCTTGCCCTGGGGGTAGGCCGGGTTGGTGTAGTTGCGGTTGAAGTAGGCGTTGCGCAGGTTCAGCGTGGCCTTGGTGTCGTCGGTGAAACCTGCGGCCTGGGCGTTGATGGGCAAGACGAGGGCCAGCCCGCTGCAGCCGATCAGGCTCAGGGTATGACGACGAGAAAGGTTTGCACGCGAAGAACGGGCGGACGAATTACGGACGAGCTTGCTCACTGTGACGCTCCTTTGTTTCTTGTTTTTATTGTTGTCATACGTCGTCGTACAACATTGGGGGCGATATTTGCGGGATTTTGGGGGGTTGTCAATCGGAAGTTATACGATGACTTGGTGCCGGATGGATGACATGTTGTGGATGCGAGCTTTTGTGGCGAGGGGGCTTGCCCCCGTTGGGGCGCGCAGCGGCCCCTTGTGATTTTTCAAGCATACCGAGGAGTTCGCATTTACGACTGCTTCGCAGTCGAGCGGGGGCAAGCCCCCTCGCCACAAAAGGTGGGTCCCACAGAGGAATGGATTGTCAGCTGGAAATCATGGGGGGCAGGGTACCCAGCAGCGAGACCGCCGCCACTGCACCAAGCCCCAGCATCCACTCCAGCATCACGCTGGTGCGCAATGCTTGCAGGCGCTGCTCGCAATCATTGATCCGCAAGCGATTGAACAAGGCCAGGCCCAGCATCGTGGCCACCAACGTTGCCTTGATCAACAGGATCAGCGCAAACCCGCTGAACAACGGCGTCGGCCAGAACGCCCCGGTGAGCACCCTTACATTGATCAGCCCGGTGATCAGCAGCCCGGCGACGAGGCCGTAACCGACGCCGCTGAAACGCTGCAACATCATGCGGATCGAATGCCCCGCAGGCTGTCGCAGAATCATCACCAGCAACAACAGGCCGCCGAGCCAGGCACTCACGCAGAACAAGTGAATGAGTTGATTGAGGATCAGCAGCTGGCCTGCGCTGCCATCGAGCATGGCGCCGTGGCCGACCGGGGCCAGGGTGGCCAGCAGCAGGCCGCTGAGGCTCAGGCGCAGTGCGAGGCTTGCGCGCAAGGGTGTCAGCAGCAACGCCACCAGCGCGAGGTTGATCAGCAAATGCCAGCGCCAGGCCTGGCCGAAAAAGGTATTGCCCAGCACCAGGCCCAGGGTCGACGGATCGAAGGCCGCGTCCCAGGTTCCGGCCATGCTCGCGGTAATCAGCAACAACCAGCAGACCCCGCTGGCCAGCGCCACCACGGCCAGCCAACGGCAGGTGCGTGCCAGGCGCTGATCCAGTGTGTTTTCGTCACTGGATAGCAAGGGCCTGAACAGCCAGGCCCCGAACAGCATCAGCACCACGATGAAATGCAGGAAGCGACACAGCACCAGCGCACTCGCCATGAGTTACTGGCCAACCTTGAAGTCGTAGGCACCTTCGCTTTTGTGGGTATCGACCGATACCGCGTGCCATTCGACCTTGTAGGTACCGGCGGTCAACGGCGCGGCCGGGGTGACGATCAGGGTCTTCTTGTCGCTGCCTTCGGTGGTCAGTGCTTTGACCGTCACGGGTGCGCCATCCCGGGTCAGGGTGACTTTGGTAAAACTGGCCTCGATACCCTCGGAGAACTCCAGGCGCAACTGCATTGGCGCGGTCACGGTGCTGTCGGCGGCCGGTGTCTGGCTTTTCAGGTGGGCGTGGGCCAACACCGAAGAAGCGGCGAGCAGCGAGCCGAGCAGGGCAGCGACGGTCAGGGTTTTCTTCAGCAGCATCGTGGGTACCTCTGGCAGTTTCCAAGTGCGCAGAGTTTAGCTTTCCGACAGCGGCTGTACGAAGATTCGTTTTCCCCTGTCGCCGCAGTCCAGAGCGGATGCTAGTCTTGCTCAACGCTGTTGTCGGGGACCCGCATGGGCAATCACAAGATCGAGATTCGTCGCAGTAACGTCGAAAAAATCCTGCTGGGGGCGGAAAAGGTCTTCGCTGAAAAGGGCTTCGGCAGCACGGCCATGGCCGACATCGCCGCTGAAGTGCAACTGCCGCGTTCCAACCTGCATTACTACTTCAGCACCAAGACCGAACTGTACAGCGCGGTGCTGTTCGATTTGCTGGAAGTCTGGAAGCAGGACGCGCTGTGCTTCGAGATGTTCGACGACCCGCGCGTGGTGCTCAGCAGCTACATCCGCGCCAAGATGAACCATTCCCGCAGCCGGCCTCATGGTTCGAAAGTCTGGGCCAACGAAATCATCCACGGCGCACCGACCCTCGGCGCAGCGCTGGATGTGAGCCTGTACGACTGGGCCAAGATGAAGGAAGCGAAAATCCGCCAGTGGGTGGACGACAAACGCATCCTGCCGGTGGAGCCGTCGAGCCTGCTGTACATGATCTGGGCCTCGACCCAACACTATGCCGACTTCGATCACCAGGTGAATATTCTCAACGACCACCAGCCGCTGTCGGACATGCAATTTGAAAAAGCGGTGCAGACGGTGACCAGTGTGATTTTGCGGGGGATAGGGTTGGAGCCTTGAGGTTTGTGGTGACTGTGCCGGCCTCTTCGCGAGCAAGCCCGCTCCCACATTGGAATGCATTTCAAATGTGGGAGCGGGCTTGCTCGCGAAGGCGTCGGTTCAGGCGCCGCTAATATCAAGGGCTGACGTGATACGGATTCCTCGGATCATGATTCCAGTCCAGGAACGGCTTGCCAGTCTCCACCGGCACCATCTCGATACAGTCCTGCACCGGGCAGGTGATCTGGCACAGGTTGCAGCCCACGCACTCCTCATCGATCACCTGGTACTTGTGCGTGCCATCCGCTTGCTTGAAGCTGGCCACGGCCTGGTGCGAGGTGTCCTCACAGGCAATGTGGCAACGACCACAGCCGATGCACGCCTCCTGGTCGATTTTCGCGATCACCTGGTAGTTGATGTCCAGGTACTTCCAGTCCGTGGTGTTGCCCACCGCGCGCCCGGAAAATTCCGCGACGCTGGCGTAGCCCTGACTGTCCATCCAGCGTGACAAACCGTCCTTCATGTCTTCGACAATCCGGAAGCCATGCAGCATCGCCGCCGTGCACACCTGCACCGCGCCGCTGCCCAACGCGATGAATTCCGCGGCGTCGCGCCAGTTGCCGATGCCGCCAATGCCGCTGATCGGCAGACCTTGGGTCTGCGGGTCACGGGCGATTTCGGCGACCATGTTCAAGGCAATCGGCTTGACGGCCGAGCCACAGTAACCGCCATGGGTGCTTTGGCTGCCGACTATGGGGTTGGCCACCATGCGTTCGAGGTTGACGCTGGTGATAGAGTTGATGGTGTTGATCAGCGACACCGCATCGGCACCGCCACGGTGGGCCGCGCGGGCGGCGACGCGGATGTCGGTGATGTTCGGCGTGAGCTTGACGATCACCGGCAGCGAGCAATAGGTCTTGCACCAGCGGGTGACCTGTTCCACGTATTCCGGCACCTGGCCGACCGCCGCGCCCATGCCGCGTTCCGGCATGCCGTGGGGGCAACCGAAGTTCAGTTCGATGCCGTCGGCGCCAGTGGCCTCCACCAGCGGCAGGATGTGTTTCCAGGATTCCTCGACGCAGGGCACCATCAAGGACACGATCAGCGCACGGTCCGGCCAGTCCTTTTTGACCTGGGTGATTTCCCGCAGGTTGATCTCCAGCGAGCGGTCGGTGATCAACTCGATGTTGTTAAAGCCCAGCACCTCCCTGTTCGCCCCGAAGTGCGCCGAGTAGCGTGAGGACACGTTTACCGCCGCCGGATCTTCCCCCAGGGTTTTCCAGACCACGCCGCCCCAGCCGGCCTCGAAGGCGCGGACCACGTTATAGGCTTTGTCGGTGGGTGGCGCGGAGGCCAGCCAGAACGGATTGGGTGCCTTGATGCCGGCGAAGACAATCGACAGATCGGCCATTTACGCAGCCTCCACGTTGAGCATCAGTTGAGTGTTGATCGCCTCGGCGGCGCGCTTGCCGTGTTGCACCGCTTGCACCGTCAGGTCTTGATCGAGACTGGTGCAGTCGCCGCCGGCATACACGCCGGGGATGCTGGTGCGCAGCTGTTCATCGACGGCGATGCGCTCACCCTGGCGCTTGAGTTCGCGTGCCAGCGGATCGGCGAGGGCGTCGCTGTCGAAGGACTGGCCGATGGCCTTGAAGATCGCGTCGGCAGCCAGCTCGAAGGTTTCACCGGTGGTTTGCAGGCGACCTTCGACCAGGTGGGTGCGGGCGAAACGCATGCCGCGCACCCGGCCGTGGTCATCGAGCAGCACTTCTTCAGGTTGCGCCCAGGTCATCAGCCGCACCTGATTGGCCTTGGCAATCTCCTGTTCGTGATGGGTGGCGCCCATGTCTTCGACGCCGCGCCGGTACACCAGATTCACGTCACGGGCGCCGAGACGGGCCATTTGCACGGCCATGTCGATGGCGGTGTTGCCTGCGCCGAGGACAATGCAATGGTCGGCCAGGGGCAATTGGCTCAGGTCATCGGCCTGGCGCAGTTCGCGGATGTAGTCGGTGGCGGCGAGCAGACCGGGCGCGTCTTCGTGGGCCAGGCCCAGTTGTTTGCTGGCGTTGAGCCCGAGGCCGAGGAACACCGCATCGAACTGTTGATGCAGTTCGCTGAGGGTCAGGTTGTCCCCGAGCTTGTGCCCGTGGCGGATTTCGATTCCGCCGATTTCCAGCAGGAACTCAAGCTCCCGTTGCGCGTAGTCGTCCACCAGTTTGTATTTGGCGATCCCATATTCATTGAGGCCGCCAGCCTTTTCCCGCGCCTCGAAAATCACCACGTCATGCCCGTGCATGGCGCTGCGGTGGGCGCAGGACAACCCCGCCGGACCGGCGCCCACCACGGCGATGCGTTTGCCGGTGGCGGCCGCACGCTGGAATGGGTGAGTACTGAAATGGGCGTTGTCCACGGCGTAGCGCTGCAACAGGCCGATCATGACTGGCGCGCATTCGTGGGCGTTGTTGCGCACGCAGGCTTGCTGGCAAAGGATTTCCGTCGGGCACACCCGGGCGCAACTGCCGCCGAGGATGTTGGCCGAGAGGATCTTCTGCGCGGCGCCTTGCACGTTGTCCTGCTGGATATTGCGGATGAACGAGGGAATGTCGATTTCGCTCGGACAGGCATTCACGCAGGGCGCGTCATAGCAATACAGGCAGCGCGAAGCTTCGAGCTGAGCCTGGCGCTCATTGAGTGGCGGTGCCAGATCGGTGAAATGGCCGGCGAGGGCGGCCGCATTCTCGACGGGATGCGGTAGGTGGTCCAGGGTCTTGATCACGGTGTTGGCCTCACGGTTATTTGAGGTGCTGCCTCTGAATGGGCATTGATTCAACTCGATCTCCTGTAGGAGCTGCCGAAGGCTGCGATCTTTTGACTTTGTTTTTTAGATCAAGATCAAAAGATCGCAGCCTTCGGCAGCTCCTACAGGGATCGCATTCCAAATGTGGGAGCGAAGGCCGCTCTCAGCGTTTCACTGCCGTCGGCTTGTGCAGCTCGGCCCGCTTGCTCAGCAAGTCAAACACAGCCGGGTACGCCGGCCGTTCGATGTAGCGCCCGGCGCCACGTTCGGCCCGCAGGTCGCCGTCGGCCCAGACCACGAGGCCCTGGCTGATGGTGTGGCTGGGCACGCCGCGCACGGTCTTGCCTTCGAAGATGTTGAAGTCCACCTGCTGATGGTGGGTCTTGGCGGAAATGGTCCGCGTGCCTTGTGGGTCCCACAGCACCAGGTCGGCATCGGCCCCCACGCGAATCGCGCCTTTGCGTGGGTAGAGGTTGAAGATCTTCGCCGTGTTGGTGGACGTCAGCGCGACGAATTGCTGCATCGAAAAGCGCCCGCTGTTCACCCCTTCATCCCACAACACTGCCATGCGGTCTTCGATGCCGGCGGTGCCGTTGGGGATCTTGCTGAAGTCGTCGCGGCCGGCGGCTTTTTGCTCGGCGCAGAAGCAGCAGTGGTCGGTGGCGGTGGTGTGCAGGTTGCCCGATTGCAGGCCATGCCAGAGCGCCTCTTGATGGCCGCGAGGACGGAACGGCGGGCTCATCACGTAACCGGCGGCGGTCTGCCAGTCCGGATCACGGTAGACACTGTCGTCCAGCAGCAGGTGCCCGGCCAGTACTTCGCCGTACACTGGCTGGCCCTTGCCGCGGGCGTAGGTGATTTCGTCGAGGGCCTCCTTGGTCGAGACGTGCACCAGGTACAGCGGCGTACCCAGGGTTTCGGCGATGCGGATCGCCCGGCTCGCGGCCTCGCCTTCAACCTGTGATGGCCGCGACAGCGGATGCGCTTCCGGCCCGGTGATGCCCTGGGCCATCAGCTTGCGTTGCAGGTGATAGACCAGTTCGCCGTTTTCCGCATGCACGGTCGGCACCGCGCCCAGTTCCAGGCAGCGTTCGAAACTCGCCACCAGGGTGTCATCGGCGGCCATGATCGCGTTCTTGTAGGCCATGAAATGCTTGAAGCTGTTGACGCCATGCTGGCTGACCAGTTCGGCCATTTCCTCGCGGACCTGGTCGCTCCACCAGGTGATGGCGACGTGAAAGCCGTAGTCCGACGCCGACTTCTCGGCCCAGCCGCGCCACTGGTGGAAGGCTTCAAGCAAGGATTGCTGCGGGTTGGGAATCACGAAGTCGATGATCGAGGTGGTGCCGCCGGCCAGTCCCGCCGCCGTGCCGCTGTAGAAGTCTTCGCTGGCCACGGTGCCCATGAAGGGCAGTTGCATGTGGGTGTGCGGGTCGATGCCGCCGGGCATCAGGTACTGGCCGCTGCCGTCGAGCACTTCCGTGCCTGCAGGGATATCGAGGTTTTCGCCGATGGCCTTGATCACGCCGTCTGCGCAATACACATCGGCGCGATAACTTTCATCATGGGTAATAACGGTGGCGCCACGGATCAACAGAGACATTCCGAGTTCCTCGCAGGCAATGACCGGCTTGTGCCGGCTCTAGATGTTTTATATGACGCCAGTGTCAACAGGTGTATTCCTGTCAGTGCTGTCAGGATTAAACGCTAGCTGCAGTTATTCGAATCGGCAAGAATATTTTTTATAAGCTTATGCAGTTATTAACTGATTGATATTTAACGATTAAATACAAGAATCACCAAAATGGTGAGCGACCTCACCATTTTGACGCACTTGACAGGATCGAAAAATAGTCAAGATTTCTTATGTGAAATCAGCTGTTTGAGTATGGTCTATGGTTGATGCGCAACCATTGAAAAAAAGATCAACGCACCAGTTTGAGTCCTGACTGTCCGGACAACTTGCCTGGCATTTGGCCGGAGTGACCTGACAACTAGTCGAGTCAGCGAATAAAACCGATAAACATCAGTTGGTTGCAATGTGTTTATGGAACTGCCCGATGCGTAATCGGGGTGCCCGGCACGTTTATTGATGCCGTCAGCCCCCGATGAGCAAAAAAATAATTCAAAGAACAGTGGAGCGGCCATGCAACAGATCAGATCGCAAGTGACCGAGCGCGACGGCTTGTTTGAGCTGGAAGCCGGCAGCGATGTCCTCGACAGTCCCCGTTACAACCACGACATTGCCCCGACCAAGGTGCGCGAACGCACCTGGAACAAATGGCACATCACCGCGCTGTGGGTGGGCATGGCGATCTGCGTGCCGACCTACACCCTCGGTGGCGTGCTGACCGCGTACTTCGGCCTGACTGTCGGCGAAGCGCTGCTGGCGATTCTGTTTGCCAACATCATCGTGCTGATTCCCCTGACCCTGAACGCCTTTCCCGGCACCAAGTACGGCATTCCCTTTCCGGTGTTGCTGCGCTCGTCCTTCGGCGTGCTCGGTTCCAACATTCCGTGCCTGATCCGCGCGCTGGTGGCGTGCGGCTGGTTCGGCATCCAGACCATGTTCGGCGGGTTGGCGATTCACCTGTTCCTCGGCTCGGTGTTCGAGGGCTGGAAGTCCCTGGGCGGCACCGGCGAGGTCATCGGCTTCATGGTGTTCTGGGCGCTGAACCTGTGGGTGGTGATACGTGGCGCCGAGTCGATCAAATGGCTGGAAACCCTGTCTGCACCGCTGTTGGTACTGGTGGGCGCAGGGCTGCTGGTCTGGGCCATGCCGAACGTGTCGATGACCGAGTTGCTGGCGATTCCGGCCAAGCGTCCCGAAGGCGCCGGGGTGGCCAGTTACTTCGCCGCCGGGCTGACCGCGATGGTCGGCTTCTGGGCCACGTTGTCACTGAACATTCCGGACTTCAGCCGCTACGCGAAAAGCCAGAAGGATCAGATTGTCGGGCAGATCATCGGCCTGCCGCTGACCATGTTCCTGTTTGCGTCCCTGGGTGTGGTGATGACCGCGGCCTCGGTGAAGCTGGTGGGCGTGACGGTTTCCGATCCGGTGACTCTGATCGGCCATATCCAGAGCCCGGTGTGGGTCGCACTGGCCATGGCGCTGATCATCATCGCCACGCTGTCGACCAATACCGCGGCCAATATCGTGTCGCCGACCAATGACTTCCAGAACATCGCCCCCAAGGTGATCAACCGCACCAACGCCGTGCTGCTGACCGGCTTCGTCGGCTTGGCTTTGATGGCCCATGAGCTGCTGAAAAAGCTTGGCCTGATTGTCTCTGATCTCAGCCTGGAAACCGTTTATTCCAACTGGTTGCTCGGCTATTCCAGCCTGCTCGGGCCGATCGCCGGGATCATGGTGGTGGACTATTTCCTGATCAAGAAACAGCAACTGGACCTTGCCGGCCTGTACCGCGATGACGTGTATCCGGCGTGGAACTGGAGCGGTTTCATGGCCTTCGGCGTGCCGGTGGTGTTGACGCTGGCGTCCCTGGGCAGCGATGCGTTCAGCTGGTTCTACAGCTACGGCTGGTTTACAGGTTCGATCCTGGGCGGGGTGATTTATTACGGGTTGAGTGTGATGCGGCCCAGCCCATCTGTTGCGAAATCTGCGGTGTAGCGGCTGGCCTCTTCGCGAGCAAGCCCGCTCCCACATTTGGAATGCATTCCCCCTGTGGGAGCGGGCTTGCTCGCGAAGGCGGCCGCACAATCACCAAAGCACTGCCTGAAGAAACACACAAGAACAGCCAGAGGAGATCATCATGAACGCGGCCGTCGACGTTCTGCAGTCCAGCCATCAACACATCAACCGCGACCGCCTGTGGCAGTCGCTCATGGAACTGGCCAAACTCGGCGCCACGGTCAAGGGTGGGGTGTGTCGCCTGGCCCTGACCGATCTCGATCGCCAGGCCCGGGACATCTTCGTCAAATGGTGTATCGATGCCGGCTGCACCGTCAGCATCGACGCGGTCGGCAACATCTTC
This sequence comes from Pseudomonas sp. PDM32, assembly GCF_019219225.1. Lineage (NCBI taxonomy): Bacteria > Pseudomonadati > Pseudomonadota > Gammaproteobacteria > Pseudomonadales > Pseudomonadaceae > Pseudomonas > Pseudomonas sp. PDM32. Next base: position 155,174 of record NZ_JAHUWE010000010.1, on the reverse strand, counting down.
GCCCGTCGCCCCGGGCGCAATCCCGACCTGCCACCGGTGATGACCGGCAGCCACATCGACACCCAGCCCACCGGCGGCAAGTTCGATGGCTGCTTCGGTGTATTGGCGGGCGTCGAGGTGCTGCGCACCCTCAATGACCTGAACATCGAAACCGAGGCACCGCTGGAGGTGGTGGTCTGGACCAACGAAGAAGGCTCGCGCTTTGCTCCTTGCATGATGGGTTCCGGTGTGTTCGCGGAAAAATTCACCCTCGAGGAAACCCTGGCCAAGGTCGATGCCGATGGCGTGACCGTGGGTGAGGCGCTGAATGCCATTGGCTACGCCGGCCCGCGTAAAGTCAGCGGCCACAAGGTCGGGGCCTATTTCGAAGCCCACATCGAGCAAGGCCCGATCCTGGAAGACGAGCGCAAGACCATTGGCGTGGTCATGGGCGCTCTCGGGCAGAAATGGTTCGACCTGAAACTGCGTGGCGTCGAAGCCCACGCCGGCCCGACCCCGATGCACCTGCGCAAGGACGCCCTGGTCGGCGCCGCGGTGATCGTCGGTGCGCTCAACCGCGCCGCCCTCAGCCATCAACCCCATGCCTGTGGCACCGTCGGTTGTCTGCAAGCCTATCCCGGCTCGCGCAACGTCATTCCCGGCGAAGTGCGCATGACCCTGGACTTCCGCCACCTGGAACCGGCGCGCCTGGACTCGATGATCGCCGAAGTGCGCGAAGTCATCGAAACCACCTGCGACGAACACGGCCTGACCTTCGAACTCACTCCGACTGCCGACTTCCCGCCGCTGTACTTCGACAAGGGCTGCGTCGAGGCGGTGCGCGGCGCTGCCCAAGGCCTGGGCCTGTCGCACATGGATATCGTCAGCGGAGCAGGGCACGACGCGATCTTCCTCGCCGAACTCGGCCCGGCCGGGATGATCTTTGTGCCGTGCGAAGGCGGTATCAGCCACAACGAAATCGAAAACGCCGCACCGGAAGATCTGGCGGCCGGGTGTGCGGTGTTGTTGCGGGCGATGCTGGCGGCTTCGGCGGCGGTGGCCAGTGGTGAATTGGCGGCTTGAAGATCAGAAGATCGCAGCCTTCGGCAGCTCCTACAGGGGAATGCGTTCTCATGTAGGAGCTGCCGCAGGCTGCGATCTTTGCTTTTATGTCACCAAATTGGCAGGGCGGGAGGCATCGTTGAATCTGTACTAGTCAAACGGCCGCCCGGAGCAGGCTCGCTCCCACAAGGTCTCTTTGCACTATTGCAAGCCCGGGCGGTCGTATTCTCACAGGGTCGCCATTCTTGTGGAGATGCAATGAGCCAGGACGTCCTGAGCACTGAAACCAATCGCCGCCAGTTGCAGCAGATCATCGCCGGTCTGTCCGACGGGGTGATTCTGCTCGATCCCGACCAGAGCATCCTGTGGGCCAACGAGGCGGCGCTGGCCATGCACGGTGTTGCGCAAGTCAGCGACCTGGGTGCCAACGCCGGGGCGTATGCCAAACGCTTCGCCTTGCGCTATCGCAACAATCACGGGGTGGCAATCGACAGCTACCCGATCAACCGGGTCGCGCGGGGCGAGACGTTCAGCGATGTGTTGGTGCAAGTGACGCCGGCGGCGGACGAAACGCGTACCTGGGTCCATCGCGTGCGCAGCCTGGTATTGGCTGACAGCCGTGGCGACCCGGAATCGCTGGTACTGATCATGGACGACGTCACCGAGTGGGCCAGCGCCGAGCAACGCTTCGAGAAAACCTTCGCCGCCAACCCGGCGCCGGCAGTGATCTGCCGCCTCAGTGACTTGCGCTACATCAAGGTCAATCCCGGTTTCCTCGAAATGACCGGCTATGCCCGTGACCAGGTGATCGGCACTTCAACCTATGAGCTGGACGTGCTGGACCAGGCCGAGCACAAGGAACTGGCCAGGCAGCGTCTGTGCGAAGGGGTGACCATTCCCCAGATGCAGGCCGAGTTGCGCCTGGCCGACGGTGGCAGCAAGCAAGTGATCGTGGCCGGCCAGCCGCTGGAGCTCAACGACGAGGCCTGCATGCTGTTTTCCTTTGTCGACATGGAGCCCCGGCACAAGGCTGAAATCGCCCTGCGCCAAAGCGAAGAACGTTTCGCCAAGGCCTTTCGCCTCTCGCCGGTGCCGATACTGGTATGCGGCGCGGCGGATCAGATGGTGCTGGATTTCAACGAAGCGTTCCTGGATACCCTGGGTTATTCCGGTGAAGAGGTGCGTGGGATCGGCATAACGCAGATCGACTTCTTCGAAGACCGGCATGCACGCATCCAGCTGTTCGCCGCCCTGGAGAAAACCGGCAGCCTGGACCGCATCGATGTGCGTGTGCGTAGAAAAGACGCCGGGCTGATCGATTGCACAGTGTCGGCGGACACCGTGAACATTCAGGACACACCCTGTTATCTGCTGGTGTTGATGGACATCACTGAGCGCAAGCGCACCGAGCTGGAGCTGGTGGCGGCCATCGAGGAAGTGATGAAGGACGCCTCCTGGTTCAGCCGCACGCTGATCGAAAAACTGGCCAACGTAAAAAGCGTGAATTCGCCGAAGTTGCCCAGCGTGTCCTTCACTGAGCTGACCGCCCGTGAGCGCGATGTGCTGGGACTGATTTGCGAAGGCCTGGCCGACAAGGAAATCGCCGCGCGCCTGAAACTGGCGCCGAACACGGTGCGCAACCATGTGGCTGCGGTGTATTCCAAGCTCGCTATACACAGTCGCAGCGAAGCGATTGTCTGGGCGCGGGAGCGGGGACTGTTCTCCAGCGAGTGGCGGCCCAAGGGGCAGCGTTAAGGTGCAATTGCACTAAGGCGCAGGGTGCAAATTCATGTGTCGACTCGCTGTGATGGATCTTAGGCTGGTGATGCAGCAGGCGACTTGAAGTCACCTGCGCGCCCCTTGCGTAAACCGCCAACAGGAATAGCCCCATGAGCCCGTTACCCCCTGCATCAGGCCGCCAGGGTCCGTCGCAATGATTACGCTGGCGCAGTTGAGGCTGCTGATCGAAGGCAGTTTTTCACCCTTGGCCTGTGAATGCAGTATCACCGGCGACCACTGGCTGACCGTGAAGCTCTATCACCCGGTGTCGGGTCAGGTGGACCTGGTGGTCAGCGGCCTGAACATGAGCACACTACAAACAGCAGAGTCGGTCGCCTCGCTGATCGAAGAGTTGCGCTATGAACTGCAGTGCAATTCCCTGCAACGCCCTGACCCGGTGATGTAAGAACTGCCAGCTTTTACTGGCATTGACCACCGGCTGGACTATAAGTGATTCGCAGATATTTATTTTTGTGACAGGTGTATGGATTTTGCGCGCCGGTTTTGTTGTCACAAAAATGTGTCGATCACTTATCGCGGGTCAACCTATGAAAACTCTTGGGAAACGCGTTATCTCATCCTTGTCGCTGGCATTGTGCGTAGCGATTCTCGGCGGCTGTTCCAGCCCGCCACCCCCTCCAGCGGTCACGCCACCCCCACCTGTACGCACCTGCCAGGCCATGGATAAAACCGATGTACTGGGCGATGTGCGGGCTGAAAACGGCGAGGTGACCCGAACCACCACCACGACTCGCTGTGTTACTCAGTGAGTCTGTGCAATGGCCGCACTGATGAACGGCGCGGCCTTCTTTATTGAATAAAAGTTGATATCAGGCAGTCTGTTTTTATCGCCGAATGATCTTTCGATCTGTCATTTCTGACAGTGGTCGCCAGCCGACATTTCTCAGGTAGTGAAAACACATAATTTTCACGTTGTGCCAATGATCGGGAGATGTCGTTATGGCTGGTAATCGTAATTCTGGAGTGATGGCTGCTGAACCGCTATATATCTGCCGTGGTGCTGAACATGATTTAAAGTTTGCGGCAGTCGAGGACAGTCCTTGGATCAACCAGGGCGCCAGCGTCAATCCGATTCCCGGAGAAACACTTTACATCACTACCGAACCTGAATTCGGTCAATATCAGCCACTTCTGGCGGAGGGGGGCGAGTGGAAGCTCAAATGCCCGGCTGAAGGAACGGACATCGATTTCAATCTTCAGGTGCAGAGTGAATTTACTGCAGTGCCCTATCAGTTTCCTTTCAAGTTGGGGGATTACCGGCGAAAAATTCTGAATGAGCGGGATCCTATCAGTGCGCCGGTGGTGGGCGATGAAGTATCAGCAGAGATTCAGGTCGGTTCGTTTTATATCGAGAAGGAACTGGAAGGTGTGGATGTCGAATGGTACTTCGACGGGAAAATCGTGCGTACTGAGCCGACAACGGGCTCGGGGTGGAGCAAGTTCGACCATGTAGTTACCGCAGAGGGGGAGCATACGATTACGGCCAAGGTCTACAGTCGGTATGACGACACCACCTCGGAGTATACCTTTACGCTCAATGTGTATCTGGAAAGGGTGCGGGGTATGACTGGAATTTCCCTGAAGGTCAGTAAATTACTATCGAGTGACTTGCTGGATGAGGCGGATATTTTTCTTGACGGAACAATTATTCCAGCCGATGGAGTGAACTTTTATGCAGGGAGGCCAAAGGAGTTGAGCTTGAGATACAAAAATGGTGGTTATTTGTCTGGTGTGCCGTTGAAGTTGATTATGGTTCCAAAAACAGGTCTTGGTCCAGATGATGTCTTAAGTGATCCACCATTTTTGCTGGATGTCCCTGTCCATAAATGGACAGTTACGGGGGCAGAGGGAAAATGGGGGACATTTGACTTGGTTGCATCGGTCGATGCTGGAAAGGCCGAGATAAGAACTCCAGCTCTCCAGCTACTAGGAAATATTGCTACTGAGCTCGAACTGCGATTCAACGATAAACTACGCGATCCAGGGGAAATTTTTTTCCAATTAAGGGTGGTTATTCGACGTTGGCATTGAAACTTAAATCAAGTAGTTTGATAAAGGAGGCGCTAGTAACAGTGGATTGGGGTAAACATCCGCCTGCATCTGTATGGATTAGTCCGGATATTAAAGTTTCGCAGCCGTTGGACTCAATTACTGGGGCCAGCTGGAGAATGTACTGTGGCAACATGTCAGCGGATGAAGGTACTTTTTCAATGTTATTGAAATTTATCGAGCCTGAGCTGCCTGATCTGGAGCTGGAATTTTTGTTGAGTCCCGTCAATTAAGGCTATTGAATGCTTATGAAGAACAAGCAGGGTACGCAGACAATTATCATCAATAGTGAATAGGTAGGCGCGCAGGCTTGCTGGCGATGACGGATAACAGTCGACGAAGATGTCGCCTAACGAACCACTATCGCCAGCAAGTCGGCTCCTACAGTGCTGCATCTCCCTTAGCCTTGAGCTAAGCGGCTGTCTTCGCCCAAGATGCAATCAGGATAAAAACCCCCCATCCACATTCAACGAAACCCCAGTCGTATAACTCGAAGCATCACTGGCCAAATACAACACCGCCCCCGCCATCTCACTCGGATCCGCCACGCGCTTCAACGGAATCTGCTGCAGCGCAGTATTCAGAATCGCCTCATTTTTCACCAGCGCCGAAGCAAACTTGGTGTCGGTCAGGCCCGGGAGCAGGGCATTGCAACGAATCCCGAACTGCGCGCATTCCTTGGCGAATACCTTGGTCATGTTAATCACCGCCGCCTTGGTCACCGAGTAGATGCCCTGGAAAATCCCCGGCGAGACGCCGTTGATCGAGGCGACGTTGATGATGCTGCCACCACCGTTTTCGCGCATCAGCTTGCCGGCTTCGACCGACATGAAGAAGTAGCCGCGGATGTTCACGTCGACGGTTTTCTGGAAAGCGCTGAGGTCGGTGTCCAGGACGTTGCAGAACTGTGGGTTGGTCGCGGCGTTGTTGACCAGGATGTCGAGGCGGCCGAACTGTTCCTTGATGCCGGCGAAGACCTGGCTGATCTGTTCCATTTCGCCGATGTGGCAGGCGATGGCGGTGGCCTTGCCGCCAGCGGCGATGATCGCGTCGGCGACGTGCTGGCAGCCTTCAAGCTTGCGGCTGGAGACGATCACGTGGGCGCCTTGCTGGGCCAGCAGTTTGGCGATGGCTTCACCGATGCCACGGCTGGCGCCGGAGACGAAAGCGATCTTGCCGTCGAGGTCGAACAACTGAGTCTTGGACATGGGATTCCCTTATGAAAAGTCTTGTTATCGAGTCAAATGCCGGGTGCGGCCAATGCTGTTGAGTTGAGGCCAGTCAGTGCGCGTTATCGTTCACGATCATCGCGAGCAGGCTCGCTCCTACAGGGATCGCGTACGGTCACAGGCTGGATTTCTGGATCACCTGCAAGCTCATCTGCTCCAGCAGCTTGTTCATGTGAATGAACTGGGCGAAGCGTTTGTCCTGGGTCTGGCCGTGGTAGAAGCGGTAGTAGATCTGCTGCACGATACCGGCCAGGCGGAACAGGCCGTAGGTGTAGTAGAAATCGAAATTGTCGATCTGGATGCCCGAGCGTTGGGCGTAGTAATCGACGAACTCGCGGCGGGTCAACATGCCCGGCGCGTGGCTTGGCTGGCGGCGCATCATCTGCACCGGTGCCGGATCATCGGCTTCGATCCAGTAGGCGAGGGTGTTGCCCAGGTCCATCAGCGGATCGCCCAGGGTGGTCAGCTCCCAGTCGAGCACGCCGATGATCTGCATCGGGTTGGCCGGGTCGAGGATCACGTTGTCGAAGCGGTAGTCGTTGTGCACGAGGCTGGAGGTCGGATGGTCGGCCGGCATCTTGTCGTTGAGCCAGGCTTTCACCTTTTCCCATTGTGGCGCATCGGGGGTCAGGGCCTTCTCGTAGCGATCGCTCCAGCCTTTGATCTGGCGCGCCACGTAGCCTTCGGGTTTGCCGAGGTCACCCAGGCCATAGGCGTTGTAGTCGACCTGGTGCAGTTCGACGAACTTGTCGATGAAGCTCTTGCACAGGGCTTCGGTTTTCGCTGAGTCCAGCCCCAGTTCCGGCGGCAGGTCGGAGCGCAGGATGATGCCGTTGACCCGTTCCATCACGTAGAACTCGGCACCGATCACCGATTCGTCGGTGCAGTGTACGTAGGCTTTCGGGCAGTACGGAAATCCGTCGCGCAGTTGATTGAGGATGCGGAATTCACGACCCATGTCGTGAGCCGACTTGGCCTTGTGGCCAAAGGGCGGGCGACGCAGGACGAATTCCTGTTCGGGGTATTCCAGCAAGTAGGTGAGGTTTGAAGCGCCGCCCGGGAACTGGCTGATCTTCGGCAAACCGCTGAGCCCCGGAATATGGGTCTTGAGGTAGGGATCGATCAGGCTGGCATCGAGCTCTTCGCCGGTGCGGATACGGGTGGACTGGTCAGTAAGCGCCATGCTTATCCCTTCTGCTTATTCTGGAGGCCTGAAACTATTGGCTAATCTAATGCGCACACCCCGCACCTACAACCGCGATCGGCTCTTATAGGTGAGCGTGTTGCCGGCCAATCATTGTTTTTGATACAGCTGTTTGAATTGCCATCAATGAACGACCCGGCTCATGGCTGGTGGCAAGTCGATCGGCGTCAGCACCGGTTGGCTGGAGAAAAACGCCACGAGGTTCTGGCCCACCAGTTCGACGGTGCCCTGGGTGGCTTCCGGGGACAGTCCGGCGACATGGGGTGTGAGGATCACGTTGTTCAGGGTCTTGAGCGCATCCGGCACCTTCGGTTCGGCGTCGAACACATCCAGCGCGGCGCCGGCGATCCGGCGTTGCTCCAGGGCGGTGACCAGGTCGGCGGTGGCAATCACGCTGGCCCGGGCGATGTTGACGATAAATCCCTGGGGCCCCAAGGCGTCGAGCACCTGGCGATTGATCAGGTGCTTGGTGCCCAGGCCGCCGGGCGTGGCGACGATCAGGAAGTCCGAGGCGCGCGCCAGTTCGGTCGGGGTGGAGCAGAACGTGTAGGGGACATCGCTGCGACGTTGACGGTTGTGATAGCCGATGCTCATGTCGAAGCCGGTGCCGGCACGTTTGGCGATGGCCATGCCGACCGCGCCGAGGCCGAGGATGCCCAGGCGCTTGCCGGCGAGGGAAGGGCGCATGATCTTCGGCCACTCGCCGCGCCGAACGGCGGCATCACAGCGTGGCACGTCGCGTACCAGCGACAGCAGCAGCGCCATGGCATGGTCGGCGACGGACGAGGCGTTGACCCCGGCACCATTGGTGACAGTGATGCCCCGGTCGGCGGCGGCCTGCAAGTCGACGTGTTCGTAGCCGGCGCCGATCACGCAGATAATCTTGAGATTGGGCAGCGCGGCGATTTCATCGGCATACAGTCCCAATGGACCCCGGGTCAGGACGGCGTCGATCTGCCCGGCGTGGCGGGCGATGGCTTCGGCGCGTTCGGCGGGCGTCGGGGCCAGTATCAGGTGGAAGCCCTGATGTTCGAGGATAGGCAGGTAATCATTGATGGTTTCAACCAGTACCAGAACGGTTACAGGCATGCTTGGCTCCCTGTGGGCATCGGAAAATCGGCTCGAACGTCGCTTGAGATTGCTGATTTCAGGATAGCTTGGCAACCGCCGGCGATCGCGACCTGCGCCATTTCATATGGAACTGCGTGTGTGGGAGCTGGCTTGTCGGGTCGCCGCATCGCAGCGATGGTCGTTAACGATAACGCGGGTGACCTGGATGAACGCGGCGCACTGGAGTCCATCGCCAGCAAGCTGGCTCCTACGGTTTCCCGGGAATGCTTAAAGACGACGCTGAGAGTGCTGCCCGTGCCGCCTCGAGAATTTCATCCGACAGTGGATCGCCGCGGGTCGCTCGGGACAACATCAGTGCGCCGAACATCAGTGAATACTGCACCAGCGCCTGCTGCCGTTTGTCGGCTTCGTCCTCCGTGTCGAGCAGTGAGCCCAGGGAGTCGAGCAGGTTGTTCAGGCCCTGCAGATAGGTTTGACGCAAACCGCTCTCGGCGGCCTCGTGGCACATGTCCCCGGCAAAGGCCACCACCGGGCAGCTGTCACCCGGATTGTCCCGGCTTTCGCTGGACAGGTACGTTCCGACCACGGCGCGGCGGGCGGTGTCCTTGCTCTCCTGATCGGCCACCCGTGCTTGCCAGCGTTGCGCGGCCTGCTCGAAGGCGCGGCCACTGGCCTCTTGCGCCAGCGCTTCGCGGGATTCGAAGTGCCCGTAGAAGCCGCCGTGGGTCAGGCCCGCGGCGGCCATCACATCGACCACGCTGATCCCATGCAAACCGCGTTCGCGGAACAACCGCGTGGCGGCATCGACGATAGTCTCGCGGTTGAGGTCGGCTTGTTTGCGGGAAACGCGGGGCATGGGGCTTTCTCGGATGCAGGTTGAATATCAGAGGGCGTATTGGGCAATTCCGTTGCCGAACGACCAGTTCTCTTTTTTGACTTCCACCAGATTGATGAAAACATCCTCCAGGCGCACGGCCAGCTCTGTGTGAAGGCTTTCGGCGATGGTTTTGTAGAGGTTTTTTTTCTGCTCGACGGTTCGCCCTTCGCTCATGGTGATCTGGATCACCACCAACTGGTCCGTGCGGTCGATACCCAGGTAACCGGGATCAAAGATGAAATGCTGCTCATCGTGTTCGGCGAGTATCTGGAAATTATCGTTCTCCGGCACGCCGATGGTGCTGTGCATGGCGGCGTAGATCAGTTGGCCGATGCGTTTGGCGTGGGTGGGGTCCTGATGTTTTTTGATGTCTACGCGAACCAGTGGCATGGGAAGACTCCAGGTGGAATGCAGGTTGTTTAAAAATACATGATGGTAGACCTTTATCAAGTGTGGATGATGAAATGCCGATGGCGATCTCGAAAACAAACAGAAAACCTGTGGGAGCGGGCTTGCTCGCGAAGACGGCGGCACATTCAGCATTGATGTGTCTGACACACCGCTTTCGCGAGCAAGCCCGCTCCCACAGGATTTTTTCGTCAATCTGGTACCACCGTTCCTCACCTAAGTCTTTGCTTCTGTTCACTAATCCTCCAGAATCGCGTCCCTGTTCCAGTCAGGGCGCTGCCTGTCGGGTATTCCGACGCGTTCTGACCGGGTGGCAAGTGACCGGAATGTGGAGATCCCACCGGATGAATGATCAGGCCAATAGCGTCAACAAACGCTATGTAGCAGCAACACCCGCAACGCTTTCGAGCTGGAATCGCCAGGACACCACGTGGATGCTGGGCCTGTTTGGCACGGCGATTGGTGCGGGCACCCTGTTTTTGCCGATCAATGCGGGCCTCGGCGGTTTCTGGCCGCTGCTGATCCTGGCGTTGCTGGCGTTTCCGATGACGTTCTACGCGCACCGCGGGCTGACCCGTTTTGTGTTGTCCGGTCGCGAAGGCGCCGACATCACTGAAGTGGTGGAAGAGCATTTCGGCATCAAGGCCGGCGCGCTGATCACTTTGCTGTACTTCTTCGCCATTTTCCCGATCCTGCTGATCTACAGCGTGGCCCTGACCAACACCGTGGGCAGCTTCCTCGAGCATCAACTGCACATCACGCCGCCACCGCGCGCCGTGCTGTCGCTGGTGCTGATCCTCGGCCTGTTGGCGGTGGTGCGTTGCGGTGAGCAACTGATCGTTAAGGCCATGAGCCTGATGGTCTATCCGTTCATCGTCGCCCTGCTGTTCCTGGCGGTGTACCTGGTTCCGCACTGGAACGGCGGCATCCTGACCACCGCCAGCAGCGTGCCGGCACCGTCGGCGCTGTTGCACACCCTATGGCTGGCGATTCCGGTGATGGTGTTCTCGTTCAACCATTCACCGATCATCTCGGCCTTCGCCGTGGACCAGAAGCGTCGCTACGGCGATCACGCCGAGGAGCGCAGCTCGCAGATCCTGTCCCGGGCGCACCTGTTGATGGTGGTGATGGTGCTGTTCTTCGTCTTCAGTTGCGTGCTGACACTGTCGCCAGCGCAACTGGCTGAAGCCAAGGCGCAGAACCTGTCGATCCTGTCATACCTGGCCAACCACTTCAGCAACCCGACCATCGCCTTTGCGGCGCCGTTGATTGCCTTCGTGGCCATTTCCAAGTCGTTCCTGGGGCACTACATCGGCGCCAGCGAAGGTCTCAAGGGGCTGATCGTCAAGAGCGGCCAGCGTCCGTCCGCCAAGGCCCTGGACCGCATGACCGCCGCGTTCATGCTGGTGGTGTGCTGGATCGTCGCCACGCTGAACCCGAGCATCCTGGGCATGATCGAAACCCTCGGTGGCCCGGTGATCGCGGCGATCCTGTTCCTGATGCCGATGTACGCCATTCGCAAGGTGCCGGCGATGGCACGCTATCGCGGTCAGGCGTCCAACGTCTTTGTGACGGCGGTGGGCCTGGTGGCGATTACCGCGTTGATTTATTCGTTGAGCGCGTAAGACCAGGAGATCGCAGCCTGCGGCAGCTCCTACAGGCTCGGGCCGCGTTCGGACGATCCTTTGATTTTCAGCTACAGTGGCCGCTGCACGTGATACGTGCAGCGGCTTTTTTTTGCCTGGAGACATTCGATTGTCGAGCGCCCCCAACGCAACCCCCACCGAGCAACCCAACCGCTGGCAGGACCTGTTGGCCGGGTTGTCGATAGCCGGCCTGTTGTTGCCCGAAGCCGTCGCCTATTCAAGCATCGCCGCAGTGGCGCCTCAGGCCGGAGTGATCGCCTTGTTCGCCGGGTTGTTGTGCTATGGCTTGTTCGGTACCAGCCGTTTTGCCATTGTCTCGGCCACTTCATCCTCCGCCGCCGTGCTGGCCGCCGCGACCGCCACCCTGGCCAATGGCGACCCTGAGCTTCGCTCGACCCTGGCCATCGGCCTGGTGCTGGTGACCGGGGCGTTTTTCCTGTTGGCCGGGCTGTTCAAGCTCGGCAGCGTGACCTCGTTCATCGCCAAGCCGGTGCTGCGTGGTTTTGCCTTTGGCCTGGCGTTGACCATCATTCTCAAGCAGGTCGCCAGCGTGGTGGGCGTGCATTTGACCGAAGCCAACCTGGTGGGCTTTCTGCCGCAATTGCTGGAACAACTGCCGCAATGGAACTGGGTCGCAGCCACGGTCGGCGCCGTGGCGTTGACCTTGTTATGGCTGTTCGCGCGGTTCCGGCACCTGCCGGGTGGTTTGCTGGTGGTGGTGATCGGCATCGCAGCGGGGCAGTGGCTGGACCTGCCGGCCTATGGCGTGAAACTGATCGGCTTGATCGACCTGAGCCTGGAGGTGCCGAAGCTGCCGGTACTGCCGTTTGCCGACTGGTTGCGTCTGGGTGAGCTGGCGTTCGCCATGGTGATGATTCTGTATGCCGAGTCGTATGGCTCGATCAGTGCCTATGCGCTCAAGCACGGTGATCGCGTCACCTCGAACCGCGACCTGCTGGCGCTGGGGGCTTCCAACCTGCTGTCCGGTCTGTTCCACGGCATGCCGGCGGGCGCGGGGTATTCGGCGACGTCGGCCAATGAGGCCGCCGGTGCCACTTCACGCCTGGCCGGTATCGTGGCGGCGCTGGTGGTGCTGCTCATTGTCCTGACAGTGCTGCCGTACATCGCCCTGACACCGGAACCGATTCTCGCCGCCATCGTTATCCATGCGTTGGGGCGTGGCTTGAGCCTGCAACCCCTGGGACGCTATTTCATCTGGCGCCGTGACCGCTTGCTGGTGATCTGCGCCGTGGGTGCGGTATTGCTACTGGGTGTGCTGGACGGTTTGCTGGTGGCGGTGGCGATCAGTGTGTTGTTGATGCTCAAGCAACTGTCGGCGGCGGATATCCAGATTCTCGGGCGCATCGATGGCGGTCACGACTTTGTCGACCTGCAACGCCATCCAACGGCGCAAGCCGTGCCTGGCGTGTTGATTGTGCGGCCGGGTGAAGCGTTGTTCTTTGCCAATGTCGAGCGGATTCTCGGCGCTGCCTTGCACTTGATCCGACATTCGCAAACGCCGATTCATACGGTGATTCTCAGCCTGGAGGAGTCGCCGGATCTGGATGGCACCAGCATTGAGGCGTTGCAGGCGTTTTTCGTGCATGTGCATCAGGAAGGCCAGTGCCTGACCCTGGCGCGTCTGAAAGACGACGCACAAGCGGCGTTGGCGGCATTGCCGCAGGTGGGGGCTAACGGGGTGGTGCTCAGTGGGCTGAGTGTGGATGGTGCGGTGCAGCAGGCCCTTGAGCTGAACACATGACTGCTAGGTGCAGGCCTTTGTGGCGAGGGGGCTTGCCCCCGTTCGGCTGCGAAGCAGTCGTAAATTCGGTAAACACTGTTTAGCCATGGAAATACCGGGGCCGCTGCGCGCCCCAACGGGGGCAAGCCCCCTCGCCACAAAAAGCTCTCACTTCACTGGCGAGTTTTCAGGCATAAAAAAACGCCGCTCATCTCACGATGGGCGGCGTTCTTCATTGCGTTGCAACGTTAGGCTTGAACGACCGGGATGTTGGCGTTCGCAGCAGCTTCACGGAACTCGGCGATCTGGTCGAAGGACAGGTAGCGGTAGACATCGGCCGCCATGCTGTCGATCTTGCCAGCGTATTCCATGTACTCCTCGACGGTCGGCAGGCGACCCAGGATGGAAGCCACGGACGCCAGCTCAGCCGAAGCCAGGTAGACGTTCGCGCCGTCACCCAGACGGTTCGGGAAGTTACGGGTCGAAGTCGACACAACGGTCGAGTTCGGCTCTACACGTGCCTGGTTACCCATGCACAGCGAGCAGCCCGGCATTTCCATGCGCGCGCCGGCCTTGCCGTAGATGCCGTAGTAGCCTTCTTCGGTCAACTGGTGAGCGTCCATCTTGGTCGGCGGCGACAGCCACAGACGGGTTGGCAGCTGACCCTTGACCTGCTCCAGCAATTTGCCGGCAGCGCGGAAGTGACCGATGTTGGTCATGCACGAACCGATGAACACTTCGTCGATCTTCTCGCCAGCAACGCTGGAGAGCAGGCGGGCGTCGTCCGGATCGTTCGGCGCGCAGAGCACAGGCTCCTTGATGTCGGCCAGGTCGATCTCGATGATTTCGGCGTACTCGGCGTCCTTGTCCGCTTCCATCAGCTCAGGGTTGGCCAGCCAGGCTTCCATCGCCTGGGCACGACGCTCCAGGGTACGGGCATCGCCGTAGCCTTCGCCGATCATCCAGCGCAGCAGGGTGATGTTGGACTGCAGGTATTCAGCGATCGACTCTTTGGACAGCTGGATGGTGCAACCGGCAGCCGAACGTTCAGCCGAGGCGTCGGACAGTTCGAACGCTTGCTCGACGGTCAGCTTAGGCAGGCCTTCGATCTCCAGGATGCGACCGGAGAAGGCGTTCTTCTTGCCTTTCTTCTCTACGGTCAGCAGGCCAGCCTGGATCGCGTAGTAAGGAATGGCGTGAACCAGGTCACGCAGGGTGACGCCTGGCTGCAGTTCGCCCTTGAAGCGAACCAGGACCGACTCAGGCATGTCCAGCGGCATGACGCCAGTGGCTGCGGCGAACGCAACCAGACCGGAACCGGCCGGGAACGAGATGCCGATCGGGAAACGGGTGTGGGAGTCACCACCGGTACCGACGGTATCTGGCAGCAGCATGCGGTTCAGCCACGAGTGGATGATGCCGTCGCCCGGACGCAGGGAAACACCGCCGCGGGTCATGATGAAGTCAGGCAGGGTGTGGTGGGTGGTCACGTCGATCGGCTTTGGATAAGCCGCGGTGTGGCAGAAGGACTGCATCACCAGGTCGGTCGAGAAGCCCAGGCACGCCAGGTCTTTCAGTTCGTCACGGGTCATTGGACCTGTGGTGTCCTGGGAGCCCACGGTGGTCATCTTAGGTTCGCAGTAGGTGCCCGGACGAACGCCGGTCACGCCGCAAGCCTTGCCGACCATTTTCTGCGCCAGGGTGAAACCCTTGGTGCTTTCAGCCGGTGCTTCAGGCTTCTTGAACAGGGTCGAAGGTGGCAGGCCCAGCTCGGTGCGAGCCTTCTCGGTCAGGCCACGGCCGATGATCAGCGGAATACGGCCGCCGGCACGAACTTCGTCCAGCAGGACCGGGGTCTTCATTTCGAAGGTGGTCAGGACTTCGTCGGTGCCGTGCTTGCAGACTTTGCCAGCATGCGGGTACAGGTCGATCACGTCGCCCATGTGCATGTTGGAAACGTCGAATTCGATTGGCAGTGCGCCAGCATCTTCCATGGTGTTGTAGAAGATCGGAGCGATCTTGCTGCCGAAGCAGAAACCGCCGGCACGCTTGTTCGGCACGTAAGGAACGTCGTCGCCGAAGAACCACAGTACGGAGTTGGTGGCCGATTTACGCGAAGAACCGGTACCGACCACGTCGCCGACGTAGGCGATCGGGAAGCCGGCGTTGCGCATTTCTTCGATCTGCTTCATCGGACCGGTGACGCCTTGTGCGTCAGGCACGATGCCGTCGCGAGCCATTTTCAGCATGGCCAGGGCGTGCAGCGGGATGTCCGGACGGGACCAGGCATCAGGCGCAGGGGACAGGTCGTCGGTGTTGGTTTCGCCGGTGACCTTGAACACGCGCAGGCTGATCTTATCGGCCAGGGTCGGGCGCTTCACGAACCACTCGCCGTCAGCCCAGGATTGCAGCACGCCTTTGGCGTGAACGTTACCGTTCTTGGCTTTTTCAGCGACGTCGTGGAAGGCATCGAACATCAGCAGGGTGTGCTTGAGTTCTTCGGCAGCTACTGGCGCCAGTTCGGCGTCGTCCAGCAGGTTCACCAGAGTCACGATGTTGTAGCCGCCCTGCATGGTGCCGAGCAGTTCAACAGCGCGCTTCTTGTCGATCAGGGGGGATTTGGCTTCGCCTTTGGCGATGGCGGACAGGAAACCGGCCTTGACATAGGCCGCTTCGTCCACGCCTGGCGGAACGCGATCGGTGATCAGGTCAACGAGGAATGCTTCTTCGCCAGCCGGGGGATTTTTCAGCAGCTCGACCAGGCCTGCAGTTTGTTCGGCGTTTAGCGGCTGGGGAACGATACCCAGTGCTGCGCGCTCTTCGATATGTTTGCGGTAGGCTTCAAGCACAGTTATTACCCTCATCAGTGGTCCCAAATGGGTGTCCGGGACGCTCATCCCGAAATTGCCGTACTCATGCGCTGCATGGCGTTGTGAGCCACTTAGCCAGAATTACCGACAATTCCTTACAGAAGCTGCTTTCAAAGTTTTACGCCTGCAGAACGGGAGCTGATGAGGGTTGGCGTTGGGCTTTTCCCCGCTGGAAAAACCCCTCGCCAACACCGCTCTGAAGGAACGACTGTGCTCGTGACGCTTTGAAAACAGCTTCTAACGGACATTGGCGCCTAAAAAGGCAGGCTGATTCTACGGCAAAAAAAAATTTAAGGTAAGTCAGGTTTTATTGGACTTTGGTGGCGGCCGGTAAACGCCGATTTAGCCATGGCCCTGAACTTTGAGGGGTGATCAATGGTGGACAAAGGTCTAACATGCCGGCCTGTTCTGCTTTTTCGCGTTTTGCCTACCTATGCCCAATCAGACCATCAAGACGCCGTGCGTCGGCCTTTGCTCCACTGTTTACGGTGACCTGGTGTGCCGTGGCTGCAAGCGTTTCCATCACGAAGTGATCCACTGGAACGGTTACAACGAGGAGGAAAAGCGCGCTGTATGGCTACGTCTTGAGCAATTGCTGTCGCAAGTGATGGCCGCCAAGGTGGAAGTTTTCGATCCGGCGCAGCTGCGGATGCAGCTGGAGCAACGCAAGATCCGTTTCGTGCCCCATCAGTCGGAGTATTGCTGGGCCTACCAGTTGATCGCCCGGGGCGCGCGGGTGATCAACAACCTGGAAGCCTACGGGATGGTGTTGCTGCCGGAGTTTCGCGACTGGAACCTGCCGGAATTGCGCGATGCCATTGATCGGGAGTTTTTCCTACTCTCCGAGGCGCATTACCAGCGCTATATTGCGCCGGGGTTCCTGAAAGATGCTTTTGGCGGCTGAAAAGATCGCAGCCTGCGGCAGCTCCTACAGGAAAACACGATCAATGCAGGAGCTGCCGAAGGCTGCGATCCTTTGATCTGCCCTCAATGCTTGCCGGCAATCTCCTCAAGATGATCCTCGATCTCCGTCGGCTTGAGCACCAGCACATCGCTCTCGACCGCATCGAGCACCACTTCCGCCGTATTGCCGATCAACGCCCCTGACAACCCGCTACGAGCCACGGTGCCGATGACGGTCACGGCCGCCTGCAGCTTGCGCACCATGAACGGAATCAACACATCCGCCGGGCCTTCCTCGATGTGCAGGTGTTCATCGTCGATGTCGTACTCGGCCTGGAACGACTTGCATTGGTCGCGGTAGCGCGCCTGGATGGTTTCGCTGAGTTGAAACGTCGGGTCGGCCGACGACAGCATCGGCGACGGGTGGGCGCTGATCACGTGCAAACGGGCCTTGGCCAGCGTTGCGATTTCATAGCCATGATTGATGATGGTGTCGTGCAGGTGGCGGTGTTCGAGGTCGGTGTTGCCGACGTCGACAGCGGCCAGGATCACCTTGTCTTTCCATGAGCCAGCGGTTTTCACCAGCAGTACCGGGGAAGGGCATTGGCGCAGCAATTTCCAGTCTTCGGGTGTCAGCAGGGCCTTTTTCAGGGCGTTGTCGGGAAAGTGCTGCTTCACCACCAGACCGCAGCCTTCGGCTTGCTGAACCTCGACGATGGTTTGATGCAGGCTGTGGTTCCAGGCCTGCTCGGTGGTGACGCTATAGCCGTCCTCCGTCAAAGCGGCCTTGAGCACACCCAACAGGCCACTGTGATCATGCTTGGGGTCGCACACCAGCAGATGCAACTGCGCCTGGGTCACCCCGGCGATCAGCTTCGCCCGCTTGAGCGCCAGGCTTTCGGAGTGTTCGGGGTCGATGACCACCAGAATGCTGCGTACGGCTTGCATGAGCGCGATCTCCTGAAAATAAAAAAGCACGGCGTTGCACAACTATAGTTGCTGCCTGCGATTCGGGGTCTTGATGCATATCAACGGTTGGCGACTGGTGGTCTGCGGGCAGGCCGGTATAATCGGCGCCCTTCGTTTTGAACCTATTTGTCCGTGAGCCCCATGATCCTTCCCGAAATTCACGAGTTCCTTGGCTGCCGCACCCCCGACGGCTGGGTTCAAGCCGCGCTGGCCGATCAGGAAACCTTGCTGATCGACCACAAGAACTGCGAATTCAAGGCCGCCAGCACTGCGTTGAGCCTGATCGCCAAGTACCATTCCCACGTCGACCTGATCAACATGATGTCGCGCCTGGCCCGGGAAGAACTGGTGCACCACGAGCAGGTCATGCGCCTGATGAAGCGCCGCAAGATTGCCCTGCGCCAGCTGTCCGCCGGGCGTTATGCGTCGGGCCTGCGCAAGGTGGTGCGCAGTCACGAGCCGGTGAAACTGGTGGACACCTTGGTGGTGGGCGCATTCATCGAGGCCCGCAGTTGCGAGCGTTTCGAAGCGCTGGTGCCGCATCTGGACGAAGAATTGGGCAAGTTCTATTTCGGCCTGCTCAAGAGCGAAGCCCGGCATTTCCAGGGTTACCTGAAACTGGCCTACCAGTATGGCGACGCCAGGGACATCGCCCAGGTGATCGACAAGGTCCGCGCCGCCGAACAGGAACTGATCGAATCCCCGGATGTGGAATTCCGTTTCCATAGCGGCGTACCGGCCGCAGCCTGATCAGCTGGTGTGGTTCCGACGCGCTCCCACATGGGATCTCATAAACGCCGGGATCCAGTGTGGGAGCGGGCTTGCTCGCGAAGACTGCGCAACAGTAAACATTGATGCTGCCTGACACACCGCTTTCGCGAGCAAGCCCGCTCCCACAGGTATTGTGCTTGACTGACTGGCTTTTTTGTCAGGTCTTCAGCTTCAGAAATCCCACGTGGTGGTCACCATCACGTTGCGTGGTTCGCCGTAGTACGTGGTGTCAAAGTTGCCCAGGCCCGTCAGGTAGCGTTTGTCGAAGACGTTGTTGGCGTTGACGGTGAAGCTCAGGTTCTCGTTGAACTGGTAGCGGCTCATCAGGTCGACGAGGGTGTATCCGCCTTGCTTGATGCGGGTGTAGTCGCCCACGGTCGGGCTGTAGATCTTGCCGTAGAACGCGCTCTGCCAGCTGATGCCGCCGCCGACGGTCACCCTGTCCAGAGCGCCGGGCAGGCGGTAGGTGGTGAACGTACGCACGACGTGTTCCGGTTTGCTGGTGGACAGCGGGAAGCCGAAGATGCGCTGTTCATCGGCGTCACGGGTGCGGGCGTAGGTGTAGCCGGCCGACACGTTCCAGCCTTCGGCCAGTTCACCGGCCAATTCCAGCTCCACGCCTTTGGTGGTCGCGCCGTCAACGGCTTTGTAGATGCCTTCGTTGGTCACCGGGTTGGTGCCGATCGATTCGGCGAGGTTGTCTTGCTCGATGCGGAATAAGGCCAGGCTGGCATTCAGGCGCCCGTCGAAGTAGGCGGCTTTCAGGCCGGCTTCGTAGCTGTCGCCTTCGACCGGTGCCAGGGTCGAGCCGTTGCTATCCTTGTAGGTTTGCGGCTGGTAGATGCTGGTGTAGCTGGCGTAGGCCGAGTAGGTGTCGTCCAGGTCATAGACCACACCGGCATAAGGCGTGACCACACCATGCTCCTTGTAGCTGGCATGGGTGTCATCGAGTCCCGCACCCGGATAGTACGAATAGTCTTCGCTGTACTTGAAGGTGCTCAAGCGGCTGCCGAGGATGATCGACAGGTCATCGGTCGCGTGCAGGCGCGTGGCCAGGTACAGGCCGTTCTGGCTTTGGGTGCGTTCGTACTTGCCGTTCTTCGGGAAGTCCTGTTCCGGCAGATCGCCATTCCAGTCGTAGATGCTCCCCGGGACCATGGCGAAGGCACTGGTGTCGAAGGTTGCGCCGGTCTGGCGCGAGTGGGAGGCCATGAAGCCGGCCACCAGTTCATGCTCGCGGCCACCCAGGGAGAAGGGGCCGGTGACGTTCACGTCAGCGGTGTTTTGCACGCGGTGACCCTCCCAGCGACCCCAGTACAGGAACATGCCTTCGCCGGTGGCGCGGTCCGGGTTGCCGCCACTGGCCGAGGCCAGGCGAGTGTCGTGATCGGTGGTTTTCTGGTCGACGGTGGCCTTGAACGTCCAGTCATTGGCCAGGGCCTGTTCCAGGGAGGCGAAGTAGGTGATGTCGTCGAAGTCGCGACGACTCCAGTCGGCACCCGGGTTGAAGTGACGCGGGAAGTCGGTACGGCCGCCGTCCGAGAAGTACACCGGGTTGCCGGTCCAGGACGAGCCTCGCGGGGTGGCGCTGGACTTGTCGATGCCGAAGGTCAGCAGGGTGTCGGGAGTCAGGTCGGCTTCGAGGACGCCGTAGAACAGGTCCTTCTTCTGGCTGTAGTGATCCTGGTAGGCGTTCTTGTCGGAATAGGCGCCGACAAAACGGCCACGCACGCTGCCGGAATCGTTCAGTGAGCCGGAAATGTCTCCGACGCTGCGATAGGCATCCCACGAACCGACGGTGCCGCTGATCGACGCCTTGAATTCCTTGGTCGGCTTCTTGCGGATCAGGTTGACGGTGGCGGACGGGTCGCCCGATCCGGTCATCAGGCCGGTCGCACCCTTGACGATTTCGATGCGGTCCAGGCTGGAGGCGTCGTCGCTGTTGCTGGGGTTTTCACCGTAGACGCCGTCATACGGGATGTTGATGCCGTCGTACTGGAAGTTGGTGATGGCAAAGCCACGGGCGGAAAACTCGGTGCGGTCACTGTCGTACTTCTGCGTCGAAATGCCGGGGGTGTTGCGCAGCGCGTCGCCGATGGTCTGCACGCCGCGGTCGTCCATCTGTTGGCGGGTGATGACGGTCACCGATTGCGGCGTTTCCCGGATCGACAGGGGCAGGCCGGTGGCCGAAGACGTTGAACCGGTGGTGTAGGAGTGGGTGCCTTCGGTGGTGGCGCCCAGCGCCTGGGCGGAAATGTTCGTTGCGCCTAGCTGCAGTACACCGTCGTCCTTCGCCGGCTTCTTCTCGGCATCGGTATCAGCGGCGTGGGCGGCGAGGCTCAGCAGGGCGGCGGGCAGGGCCAGAGGGCACAGGGCAAAACGGAAACGGGCGACAAGCGGGTGCGACATGGGGATCCCTTTGCATCGAATCGATCGGTAGTTGAAGTGCTTCTGAGGGGTTAACCGAACGAAACATGCAAAGGGGAACTGCCGTCTGAAAAAAATTGATAATTATTCTCAGCGAACCAGGCCGAGACGCTGATGCCACTGGGCGATGGATTCTTCAGGGTACAGATCGAACTGCTGATCCCCGGGCTGCGCCTGGACCTCCACCCACGGCGCTTTCGAGCCGAGCATCAGGTGCGTGTGCTCCGGCGGCACCGGCAGCGGTGTGTCGATGGCAGAGGTGAACGGGTGAATCAATTCCGGCCACTGCGGGCTGAACAGCCACAGGCCCGAACCGCAGACCGCACAGAAATGCCGCTCGGCGCTGCTGCTGTGGGCGCGTTTGTCGCCTTCTTCCTTGAGCCGCGCATGGTAAATCGTGATGTGCTTGCGCCCGCGCACCTTGAGGCTGGCGGCATCGCCACCGAGGTTGATCGCATAGCCGCCACCGCCCTGGGTCTTGCGGCAGATTGAGCAGTAGCAACGCTGGTACGGGTAGGGGTGGGCGCAGGTCAGGCTGAACGACACCGCGCCGCAATGGCAGGAACCTTCGAGTTGCATGGGAGCCTCCGGCTGTCTTGAGCGTACCCGGAACAGCCTAGACCGTTAGCGTGACTCGACAGGCGCGAAAAGCCAGGGTGAGTTCGGCTTCGCCGCTTTGTGCGCGGGTCACGTCCAGCATGTGCCGGGTGCGGGTGGATGTCATGATCCATAAGGGAAGGTGATGGGCGGGTGGATTTGTGGTGAATGGACCGGCCCATTCGCGAGCAAGCCCGCTCCCACATTTAGAATGCAATCCCCTGTGGGAGCGGGCTTGCTCGCGAAGAACGATAACGCAGTCCCACTGGACGCCCGGCAAAGGCCAAGTCAGCATGTCCCCCTCGAAACCGGGACACGACCTGATGCGACGATTACCTTCCCTGGCAGCCCTGCGAACCTTCGAATGCGCCGCCCGCCATGCTCATTTCGGCCGGGCGGCAGCCGAGTTGTGTGTCACCGACAGCGCGGTCAGCCACCAGATTCGCCAGCTCGAGGAGCAGCTCGGTGTGCCGCTGTTCGTGCGCGAAGGCCGGCAGATTCGCCCGACCCTGGCCGCCGGGCGCCTGATGCAGAGTTTGCAGCAGGCGTTCGAACTGATTGGCGATGCCTGCGATGAACTGCGCGATCCTTCATCGCTCGCGGTGCTGCGTCTGGCGGTGACCGCCGAGCTGGCGCAAAAGTGGCTGATGAGCCGTCTCACGGATTTCTATGCGCGCTATTCGCATATCACCCTGCACCTGTACGAACAACCGATCGACGCCACGGCGCCGGGGGAAGACATCGACCTGGCGATCACCTACGGCACCGGCCCGGTGGACAGCAGCGCGTATTTCGTCCGGCCGCTGCCGGCGTTGCAGTTCTTCCCGGTGTGCAGCCCTGGCCTGTTCAACCAGGGCACGCTGAAAACCCCGAAGGACCTGGTCCGTCACTGCCTGCTGCACGACGACCAGGACGGCAAGACCTGGACCGCGTGGCTCACCGGCCATGCCGGTGACCTGCGCCCCGACCGCCAGTTGTATTTCGCCCATGCCGGGCTTGCGCTGGAGGCGGCGGCGCAAGGGCAGGGCGTGGCCATGGGCGACAACCTGACGGCCCAGGAAGATTTGCTCAGCGGCCGCCTGGTACGGCCGTTTACCTCGAGCATGACTGCCCTGGGCCAATACGCGCTGGTGTGCGAGCGGGTGCGGCTGGAGCGTCCGGCCGTGGCGCAGATGCTGGAATGGTTCAACGATCAATTGCTCGATTGATGAGTTGAATTCAAGTATTCCGAAATAATCATCGTTGGCGAGCCAGTCGCCAACGCCCTTAGCCTGTGGTCATTCCAATCCCTGCTGAAGAGGTTTGACCATGGCCCGTTTGCTCGACACCACTCCCAAACAGGACGGTTTCCGTCTGCCCGGCGAATTCGAAGCCAAGTCCGGTTGCTGGCTCGGCTGGCCGGAGCGCACCGACGTCTGGCGCAACGGTGCCAAGCCTGCGCAGAAAGTCTGGGTGCAGATCGTCACCGCCATTTCCATGAGCGAACCGGTCACCGTGTGCGCCTCGGCGGCACAGTTCGCCACCGCGCGCCGCCAGTTGCCGCCGCAGGTGCGTGTGGTGGAAATGACCTGCAACGACACCTGGTTCCGCGACAGCGGCCCGTGCTTTGTGGTCAATGACCAGAGCGGCGAAGTGCGCGGTGTCGACTTCGAATTCAATGCCTACGGCGGGCTCGACGGCGGCCTGTACTACCCGTGGGACAAGGACGACCAGATCGCGGGCAAGATCCTCGAAATCGAACGCTTCGACCGCTATCGCGCCCCCTTGATTGCCGAACTGGGTGGCATCCAGAGCGACGGCCAGGGCAGCATCCTCACCACCGAGCAATGCCTGCTCAATCGCAACCGCAACCAGCATCTGGGCAAGGACGAAGTCACCCGTCGCCTGACCGACTACCTCGGCGCCGAACAGGTGATCTGGCTGCCGCGGGGCTGCAAGTTCGACGAAACCGATGGCCACGTCGACGACCTCGCCTGCTTCGTGCGCCCCGGTGAAGTGGTGCTGCAATGGACCGACAACCGCGACGACCCGCAGTGGGAAATCTATCAGGAAGCCTATGACATCCTGCGCAGCACCCGCGACAGTCGCGGCCGCGAGCTGATCGTGCACAAGCTGCCGCAGCCGGACGTGCTGGAATGGACGGCCGAAGAAGCCGAAGGTCTGGACCAGCAGGACAGCACCCATACCCGCCAGGCCGGGACGAAGATCTGCGCGTCGTACATCAACTACTACGCCGGCAACAGCGCCATCGTGGTACCGCTGTTTGGTGATCGCAACGACAAGGTGGCGCTGGCGACCCTGGCCGAGCTGTTTCCGAAACACAGCATCGTCGGCATCGAAAACTCCCGGGAGATCCTCCTCGGCGGCGGCAACGTCGCGTGCATCACCATGCCGCAGTACGCCGGCACTGCTTGCAACAAAAAGGGAGTTTAAATATGGGCCTGCACAAACTGACTCAAGCAATACTGCTGGTGCTTGCACCCCTGTGTGTGCAGGCCGCCGACACCGCCAAGCCGGTGGTCAACCTGTATATCTGGGGCGAGTACCTGGCCCCGGATACCCTGAAGAACTTCGAGGAAAAAACCGGCATTCATGTGGTGGTCGATCATTTCGATTCCCTGGAAACCGTCGAGACCAAGCTGCTCACCGGCCGCAGTGGCTACGACCTGGTGTTGACGGCGGGGCAGCACCTGTCGCGCGCCATCGAGAGTGGCGCGGTGCAGACGGTCGACAAGCAGCAACTGCCGCATTTCGCCGGCGTCGGCGAGGAGTTCCGCCAGCACATGGCGGTGTTCGATCCGGGCAACCGCTATGCCGGGATCTACGCCTGGGGCACCACGGGCGTGGGTTATCAGGAGCAGGCCGTGAAGCAGCGCCTGGCCGACGCGCCGACCGACAGTTGGGCGATGCTGTTCGACCCGGCCGTGGTCTCGAAATTCGCCGATTGCGGGGTCAGCCTGCTCAATGATCCCAATGAAGTGTTCGCGGCGGTCATGAAGTACATGGGGCTGGACATCAACCGCCAGAACCTCGACGACCTGAAACTCGCCGAGCAGCAACTGGCGAAGATCCGGCCGTACATCCGCTACTTCGACAACGACCTGAACATCAGCGACCTGGCCAACGGCAACACCTGCGTGGCGATGTCGTGGAACGGCAACGTGGGCATCGCGGCGGGCCAGGCCGAGGCGGCGGGCAAACCCTATTCGCTCAAGTACCGGATTCCGAAGGAGGGCACGTTGATCTGGTTCGATGCCATGGTCATTCCCAAGGATGCGCCGCATCCGAAGGCCGGCCTGGCATTGATGGACTACCTGATGACCCCGCAAGTGATTGCGCCGATCACCGACACCATCCATTACGCCAATGCGATCACGGCGGCGGATGGCTTGATCGACCCGGCGATCCGCAATGATCCGGGGACGTATCCACCGGCCGCGGTCAAGGCTTCGCTGTACAGCAAGAATGACAATGGCAAGGCGTTCAACCGGGCGTTGATCCGGGCGTTCAGCCGGTTGAAGTCGGGGTTGTGATGCTGTGTTGACTGGGCTGACGTCTTCGCGAGCAAGCCCGCTCCCACAGGGGATTGCATTTCAAATGTGGGAGCGGGCTTGCTCGCGAAGAACGATAACGCGGTCTACCGCCCGGGCACCCGCCACAAATACCACGCCGCCACCGTCCGGTAAGGGGTCCACGCCGAGCCGATCTCGATCATCTGCTTGCGTGTCGGCTGCACCTGGAGCCCCTTGAGCCGTCGATAACCTTCACGCACGCCAAAGTCGTCGGCCGGCAGGATATCCGGGCGTTCCAGGCTGTAGATCAGCAGCATCTCCACGGTCCAGCGCCCGACGCCGCGCAATGTGATCAACCGCTCGATCAGTGCCTCATCGTCCATGGCCAGCGCCGTGGCGTAATCCGGAACCACACCGTCCAGTGATGCCTGGGCGATACCCTGGATGGTCGCGATCTTGCTCGCGGAAAACCCGCAACTGCGCAATCGGTCGAAGTCCGTGGCGACGATCTGTTCAGGCCGGGGAAAGGCACCCGAACCGAACAGCGCCAGCAGCCGGCCGACAATCGCATCGCCGGCCTTGGCGTGCAGTTGCTGATAGGCAATCGCCCGCACCAGCGACTCATACGGATCACGCGCCGCATGCGGCTGGTGCAGGCAGGGGCCGATGGCGTCGATGTGGCGGCGCCAGTCGTCATCGATGGCGGCCAGGAACTCACTGGCAGCCCGATAGCCGTCGGCCATGGCTCAGGCTTTCCCGGACGGTTTCAACAGGGCGTTGATTTCGCCATAGGTGAAAGCCTTCAGGTTGTGGCTATCGAACTTGCCGGTTTGCAGAAAGCTTTGGGCAATACCGGCCATGGCACCGTAGAGGAATTCGGCGATGCCGGAACCGGCGCTCAGACGGCGTACGCCGAGCGCTTCAAGCGCTTCGGGCGACGGCAGGCCCGGGAACCCCAGCACATTCAATGGCAGCGAGGTGCCGTGGCACAGCGCCTTGATCTCGTACTCGGCGGTAACGCCCGCCGCAAACAGGCAATTGGCACCGGCCGCCTGATACAGCGCGGCGCGCCTGAGGGTTTCGGCGACGCGGTCTTCGGCAGGCACCAGGCCGCGCAGGTAGACATCGGTGCGCGCATTGATGAACAGGTTCACGTTACGTCGATCGGCCACCTGGCGCGCGGTTTCAATCTTGCGGACGAGCAACTCCGGCGGCGAGGAACCGTCTTCGATATTGATCCCGACCGCGCCGGCGGCGATCACCGCGTCAACCACCTGTGCCACCCGTTCCAGGTCATCGGAGTAACCGGCCTCGATGTCCACCGTCAGCGGCACCGAAATGACCCGGGCAATCGACTCGACAGTCGAGACCAAGCGCTCAAGGGGCAGGGTGTTGCCGTCCGGATAGCCATGCACCCAGGCCACCGCGGCGCTGCTGGTGGCCACCGCCTTGTTGCCCAGTTGCTCCACCAGCCGCGCCCCGGCGGCATCGGCGACGTTGGTGAGGATCAGCAAACCCTCGTGATGCAGTTGGTGCAGTTGATGGTCGAGCCTGTCCATCGAGTTTCCTTCCTTATGAAAAGCCTGTGGGGGGATCAGAGCGTCAACTGCTCCGTGAGCTGCACCGCAGCGTTTTCCAGCCTGAGCAGAAACGCCTTGCGCGGCTGGCCTCCAGCGTAGCCGGTCAGCGAGCCGTCGGCGCCGATCACGCGGTGGCACGGCACGACAATCGATAGGCGGTTATGCCCGTTGGCCAGGCCTACCGCCCGGCTGGCACCGGGCTTGCCCAACGTCGCCGCAAGGGTGCCGTAGGTGGTGGTCTGGCCGTAGGGGATCTTCGCCAGTTCCGCCCAGACGCGGCGGGAGAACTCGCTGCCGGGCATGTGCAGGGTAACGCTGAACTCAGTCAGCGTCCCGGCGAAATACGCCGACAATTGCGCTTCGATCTGCTGCAAATGGGTGTTGTGCCCCGGGGCCACGGCATAACCGAAACGGTTTTGCAGCGCTTCGATCGACGGGGTCAGTGAGGCCTGATCGAGAAACTCCAGCAGCACCAGCCCGCGCCGTTCGGCCATGGCGATCATCGGCCCCAGCGGGGTGGTCAGGCGGGTGAACAGCAGCGGCTCGCTGTTGGCCGCGCGACCCGGAGTGATGTGAAACGACTTTTGAAAGGCATCGCGAAAACCGCTCAGGGACTCGTAGCCGGAATCGAAGGCGACGGCGTCGATGGAGTCGCCCTGTTTGATCCCGCCCAACGCCATGCCCAGGCGCCGGGCGCGCAGCCACGCGTGGAAGGTCATGCCGAAATGCTGCTTGAACCAGCGGCGCAGCTTCAGCGGTTCGATGCCTGCGGCCAGTAGCTGGACGTCGGTCCAGCGCTGTTCCGGGTCGGCGTCTACCGATTTGAACAGGCTCTGCACCCAGTCCGGCGCGCTGGCGGCGGTGTCCAGTGGCTTGCAGCGCAGGCAGGCGCGGTAGCCCGCCGCCAGGCATTGCTCGGCGTTGGCAAAGAACTCGACATTCTCAGGCTTCGGGCTGCGGGCGGTGCAGCCGGGGCGGCAGAAGATGCCGGTGGTCTTGACCGCCGTGAAGAACACGCCCTCGTAGGAGGTGTCTCGTTCGAGCATGGCGCGAACCATCTCGGCGCGGGGCGGGAGCAGCGTTTTTTGTAGGTTCATGGGCGCAGCATAGAGGGCGTCATGGGTGGCCTCCACCGGAAAATCGACAGCGAATTCCGATTTTTGCAACGATCCGTAGGAGCTGCCGCAGGCTGCGATCTTTTGATCTTCATCTTGAAAAGCAACATCAAAAGATCGCAGCCTGCGGCAGCTCCTACAGGGTCAGGCGCGTCTGGCCATCAGGAGTACCGAGGCCGCCGCCGACAGCAACCCGGCGCAGCAGCGGTTGAACAGGCGCTTGCCGGACGGCCTGGCGAACCAGCGGCGCATGTGCAGGCCCATGTAGGCATAGGCGCCGATGGCGATCCATTCCAGCACCAGGAACAGCGCGCCCAATACGACGAACTGCGGCGCAATGGCCTGGGTCGAGTCGACGAATTGCGGCAGGAACGCGGTGAAGATCAGGATCGCCTTGGGGTTGCCGGCCGCCACCAGGAACTCCTGCCGGGCCAGTGCCAAGGTGCCCGCTGGCGCACTGGTGACCAGGTTCTCGACAGTGGGATCGGCGCGCCACAACTGCCAGGCGAGGTAGAGCAGATACGCCGCCCCCAGGATCTTGATAGCGTAGAACAACAGTTCTGAAGTTTGCAGCACCACCGCCAACCCCGCCGAGGCCAGGGCAATCATCCCGGCGAACGCCAGCAACCGGCCGATGCCGGCCACGCACGCGGTGCGGTAGCCATAGCGGGTCGAATTGCTGACCGACAGCAGGTTGTTGGGGCCGGGTGCCATGTTGAGGGCGAAGCAGGCCGGCAGAAACAGGGTGAGGGTGGCGAGGTCCATGGTCGGCTCCTGAAGCAAGAGCGCTATTTTTATCACAGCCAGGCGGTGGTCAGACCCATACAGTGATGGGCTTAAACCACCGTATCAGGGCTCATTTGGCGAATTTTTTCGCCCCGGCGACGCACAGGATCACGGCGACGGTCACACCCAGCATGCCGAGGCTGACCTGTTCATGCAGCAGGGTCGCCGCCAGGGTCAACCCGAAAAACGGCTGCAGCAACTGCAACTGCCCAACCGCGGCGATACCCCCTTGGGCCAGGCCGCGATACCAGAACACGAAACCGATCAGCATGCTGAACAGCGAGACGTACGCCAGGCTGAACCAGGCTGGGGTGCTGATGCCGCTGAACGAAGCCGGCATGCGCATCCAGCTGAGCAGCGCCACGACCGGCAGCGACAGCACCAGCGCCCAGGAAATCACCTGCCAGCCACCGAGGGTGCGCGACAGCTTCGCGCCTTCGGCATAACCCAGGCCACAGGCAAGGATCGCCAGCAGCATCAGGATGTCGCCCTGCGGGGAGGCGCTCAGCCCCTGGGACAGGGCAAAGCCGACCACCAACAGGCTACCCAGCACCGAGAAAATCCAGAACGCCGCCCGTGGTCGCTCGCCGCCGCGCAGCACGCCAAACACCGCCGTCGCCAGAGGCAACAGGCCGACGAAGACGATGGAGTGCGCGGACGTCACGTATTGCAGCGCCAGGGCTGTCAGCAGGGGGAACCCGATGACCACGCCGAGGGCGACTATGATCAGCGGGACCAGTTGCTGGCGCGCCGGACGTTTTTCCTTGAATACTCCCAGCAGGCACAGCGCCAGGATCGCCGCGATGGTCGCCCGCGCAACCGTCAGGAACACCGGGTCGAATTCCAGCACCGCCACCCTGGTCGCCGGCAGCGAGCCGCTGAAAATCACCACGCCGATCAGTCCGTTGATCCAGCCGCTGGTAGTGGTTTCCAGCGTCCGGTGTTGCAGGTTCGAAGTCCGTTCCATTTGGCTCACGCTCATTGTCTGATTGCACGAAACCCATCGTATGAGCGAGTATCGATACAATCAAAAAATTGTCATGGATACATCTCGACATGCCTCGATCCCGTTATAAAACGCTGGTGGATGCCTTTGCCGCCGACATCCGTTCCGGGTGTTTGCCGCCGGGCACGCGCCTGCCGACGCACCGGCAACTGGCAACCGAGCACGGTCTGGCGCTGGTCACCGCCAGCCGGGTCTATGCCGAGCTGGAGGGCATGGGCCTGGTCAGTGGTGAAACCGGTCGCGGGACCTTTGTCAGGGAGACCTCGCTGCCGCCGGGGCAGGGCATTTCGCAGCACGTGGTGGCGGCGGGGATGATTGACCTGAATTTCAACTACCCGTCATTGCCCGGCCAGGCCGATCTGCTGCGCCATGCCCTGCGTCAACTGGCGTTGTCCGGTGACCTGGAGGCGCTCCTGCGTTACCAGCCCCACGCGGGGCGCCTGCATGAGCGGGCCTCGGTCGCCCGTCATCTGGACGAGCGCGGGCTGAACGTGCCGGCCGAGCAGGTGTTGATCGTCAGCGGCGCCCAGCATGGCCTGGCGGTGACGATGATGACGCTACTCAAGCCCGGCGATGTCATCGCCGCCGATGCGCTGACCTATCCCGGTTTCAAGACGCTGGCCGAAACCCTGCATCTGGAAGTCTTGCCCATTCCGGTCACCGATACCGGGCCTGATCTGCCCGCGCTGGCAAGACTCTGCCGCAGCCGATCGGTGCGCGCCGTTTATTCGATGCCGACCCTGCATAACCCGCTGGGCTGGGTGATGGACGCCGGGCAGCGCGAGGAACTGGTGGCGATAGCGCGCCAGCATGACCTGACGATCATCGAGGACGCCGCCTACGCGTTCCTGGCCGAAAACGTGCCGCCTCCGCTGGCCGAGCTGGCGCCGGAGAGAACGGTGTACGTGTCCGGTCTGTCGAAGAATATCGCCACCGGCTTGCGCGTCGGCTTTATCGCGGCACCGGCGCAATGGATCGCTGCCTTCGAACGCACCATCATGGCGACCACCTGGAACACCCCCGGCGTGATGACCGCCATCGCCACGGCCTGGCTCGACGATGGCACCGTCCTCCAGCTGGAAGCGCAAAAACGTGCGGACGCCCGGGCCAGGCAAACCCTGGCCCGTGAGGTGTTGGCGGGACTCAGGACCGTCAGTCACCCGAATTCCTACTTCATCTGGTTGCCGTTGGCGGAAGACGCCCGGGCCGACCAGATCGCCATGGCGCTGATGCGCGAGCAAGTGTCGGTGTCGCCGGCCGAGCCCTTTGCGATTTCAGCCCACGTTCC
Source organism: Pseudomonas sp. PDM32 (assembly GCF_019219225.1). NCBI lineage: Bacteria > Pseudomonadati > Pseudomonadota > Gammaproteobacteria > Pseudomonadales > Pseudomonadaceae > Pseudomonas > Pseudomonas sp. PDM32. The sequence goes on along the minus strand of NZ_JAHUWE010000010.1, from coordinate 124,284 downwards.
CCACGCGATACGCCTGGCGTTGGGCTCGGTGGACATGGACTCGCTGCGCATTGCCCTGGGCAAAGTGAAAAGCGTCGTCGGTTATTACTCATAGCGCTGCAGGGCAGTTTTGTTCAATACGCGAGCCGCTCGGCTCATTACCTTGAGGGCCTTGTTCAACTCGATGGAAGAAGGTGTGCAATGAGTCTGATGATGTCCATGGCGGCGTTTGCGCTGGTCGCGTCCATCACCCCGGGGCCGGTCAATATTGTGGCGTTGAGCGCCGGCGCGCGGTTTGGCTTCCGGGCCAGCCAGCGTCACGTGGCCGGGGCCACGCTGGGGTTTGTCCTGTTGTTGGTGCTGATGGGGCTGGGCCTGCATGAGCTGTTGCAAAAGTGGCCGGCGTTGACCCAGGGAGTGCAATGGGCCGGCGTGGCCTTTCTGTTGTACATGGCCTTCAAGCTGGCGGCCGACAATGGGCAGGTGCAAGCCAGTGAATCGGCGCAGGCCCCGTCGATGCTGTATGGCGCCGTCATGCAATGGCTCAATCCCAAGGCCTGGCTTGCCTGCGTGGCCGGCATGGGCGCGTTTGTCGCCGATGGCGAGGCTCGTCTGGTCTGGCAGTTTGCCGCGATTTATCTGGTGATCTGTTATGTGTCGGTCGGTTGCTGGGCGTATGCCGGGACGTTTTTGCGCGGGTTTCTGAACAATCCCGCAGGGATGCGGTTGTTCAATCGGGTGATGGCGGCGTTGTTGGTGGTGAGTGCGGTGTATCTGGTGTTGCCAGAGATGCACTGATAGCAGACGTTTTTTGATGCTCATGCTATTCGCAGAAATGCCCTACGCACTTATCAGAAACAGCTTATTTCCATCCTCGTCACCCTCGTAAAAGCTTGCGAGCGTTTGAACGAGGGTGGACCTCCAGTCTCCCTTATCCCTCATACAGACCAAGGATGTCTGGATTTGCTCAACCCCCTGCGGCCCTTCTTCGACCCCAGCAGCGATAGACGACACGTCCACGGTGTTGACGCCGTTCTCGCCCTCAAGGGCGAAAAACGGTCAATTGCAAAACGTGTGGTTGAAAAAGACAAACATCCCTGGCTGTCGAGTAACCCAATGTAAAAGGGCTGATATGAACGACACCTTGCACCGTACGGACACGCTGAACCCTTTCAAGACCGTTACTTGCGGCGCACAAAAACGGCACTGGATCGAGTTCCAGTTGCTGGACGAGCAGGGTGAGCCCCTGGCGAACCTGCCTTGGCGCGCGGTGAATGAGGCCACTCGATGCGGCATCGCTGCCGAATATGCCGGGCAGAGCGATGCCCTGGGGGTGATCCGCATTGAGGGTTTGCACCCGTTACCCATCACCCTGCAGATGCAGGCCGATCCATTGGCGGAACAACTGCAGGGTCGGCGCCTGCGTGCCGTACGGGCCGAGCCACCGCAACCCGGTTTTGGGGATCGCACGCCACTGTATGGTCCGCAGCGCTCGGGCTTCTCGCCGATCGAGCGACAGGCGCTGGTGGAGGGTCATGGCTATCACTACCTGCGCATTGGGCAGTTGTGCGCTCAGCGTCCGACTTTTGTGCCGCCGTTGGAAGACCCTGATCAGCTCCCGGCCTTCCATTTTCCGGACCGGACATTCAGTGGCTTTACCATTGGTGACGAGCAACTGGATCGCCGGCATGTGTTGGAAGTTTGCCCGTTTCGCGCCTGGTCGCTGGTGTTGCATCACCAGGCGGAGTACAGCCTGGCTAACGCCTACAACTTGGGGCTGATGAGCATCTTGGCTTACAGCAATCAGCCCAAAAAGGAACGTGGATCTGTCGAGGAACTTTTTAAAGACCAATGTCAGGATCTGTCGCGCACACCTCGGGTCTGGGATAACGGTCAGGCGTGGCCCTGCTTGGTTACTGACGTGCCCTTCAGTGAGCGCTATATAACGATTAAACCCATCAACACAGCTCAAGCAGAGCCACCGGAAGGTGATACCCAACTGTTTTATGCCATCAGTGCCACCCAGGTGCTGGTTGGCTGGCGTGGCACCGAAACGAATGGTCTGTCCGATCTCATCACCGATGTCACCTTCCGTCCGACCGAGCCGAAGGTTGCGGCCCATTGTGAGCCCAAGGTGCCCTGTGGCGACCTGACCCCAGCAGGCAGCGTGCATATGGGCTTTCGCGATGCCTTCGAGGTAGCCACAAGGAATTATGCGAAAGATTTGGGAGAGATGATTCTGGAAAATGCGTTCGACAAGGAGTTGTTTATCTGCGGCCACAGCCTAGGCGGGGCCTTAGGTCTGATTCATGCAGCTTCGCTGAAAGAACGCAATCCGCTCCTATACACCTACGGCATGCCGCGCACCTTCACCCTCAAGGCCGTACAGTCCTTGAATGAGCTATGGCATTTCCGTCATGTCAACGACACCGACGTCGTCCCTCGCGTCCCCCCCGAGGCGGCGCTGGACAATCATCTGTATGACCTCCACGGCCCGATGGGCACATTGATGGGCCTGGGCTGGTCGGCCCGCCAGGCGCTGGTCAGTGCACTGTTCAAACACGGCGACCCCTTCAGCCATCACGGCGAAGTCGCCATGTTTTTCAGGACCGAACAACACCGGGAGGAACAGATCACGCCGTATCCCGCCTACCGCAATCCACAGGGCGCGCCCTATCGCAGCACCATCACCGTCAAGCTGCAGGAAAAGGCCAAGTTGTACCTTGTGCCCAGCCTGGGCGAGGCCGAAGAGCAGCAGGCCGAACAAGCCCAGGAACGTCTGAACGCGTCGCTGAATCCCGAAAGCCGGGCGAGGTTTTTTCCACAGTACAGCAACCCGGCGGTGGGCCGGATGCTGCGCATTGGCGACCACTTCATGTCGCAGTACCAGCCCTATATCCACAATCAGTTGCTGGAGTCGATCAATCCCGAACGCGAGCCGTTGCTGGAGCGGCAGGTGCAGCGGCGCAAGTTCGAACGGCAGATGCAGGAACACTACGGCAGCATTCCCGAGGATGAATACACCCGTAACAGCGTGTTCCTCGAGTTGCAGAAACTGATCGACCGCGCCTTGCAGGTGACGCTGCAAGCCGAGGGCGGCGGTGAGGCGATACAGCGCTTCGATGCCATCGCCGACCCAAAGGCCTATTACGAAAAAACCTTCGGATAAGCCCGTCAATACGGCAGAGGAAAAAAGCATGCCCCTGAGGATTTCTGTTGGTTTGTTCGTTGTGTTTTTCAGTCTCAGTGGCTGCGGTCAGGATTACAGCCTGTCGCCGCCTGCGGACAGTGAACAGATCACCGTAACGGTCAAAGTCCCCAAGGAGTTGAAAGCGAAAACCATGAAGGTCATGTACCGCTCGGCCACTTGCAAACGCATCTCTCAGGGGCCGAGCGGCCAACGCCTTGAGTCGGACGGCCATCACGGATTTGATGTGCAACTGAAACGTCAGGGGCAGAGCGATCTCTATCAAGTAAAGCTGCCGAAGGATGGTGGCGGTGCATGCCGTTGGCATCTGGCCAATGTGACCTTTGGCGTTGACTATGCTGACCCCTCCCGCTTTGGCGAGAGCGTGACCACTGGAGGGGGAGGAGGAGTGGTCGTGGTCTTTGATCACAAAAACTCGCCACGTGGAGGAACAGGGATCGAAGTCAAAGGGGATTTGACGATCAAGAAGGACTACTACCCTTGGATAATTGAGTCATTTATTGGCAGGTATGAAAAAGATATTAGCCTGCTAGGCGAGAGTCGGACTTACTACTTGAACTATCAGGCACTGCAGGCGAAAGACGTGTACTTTGAACCGATTCTGCATTCCGGATTTCTGGTTCATTCGGTAGGACCTAAAGTAAAGGAAAAGGGTAACTATGCAGTTTTTACTTATCCAGATGGAACTGTAGAGGCCATAGCACGAGCCCAACCCGACTTCCGCAAATTGCAGGCTATACGCCTGGCTGCGGAGCACAAAAAATGACCTCGGTCTATACCAGTGCTTTGACTGTTCTTGCGCTCAGTTTGAACGGCTGCGGTCAGGATTACAGCCTGTCCCCGCCGGCGGACAGTGAACAGATTACCGTGACGGTCAAGGTCCCTAAGGAACTGAAAGCGGAGACCATGCAGGTCATGTACCGCTCAGCCACTTGCAAACGCATCTCTCAGGGGCCGAGCGGCCAGCGTCTTGAATCGGACGGCCATCACGGATTTGATGTGCAACTGAAGCGTCAGGGGCAGAGCGATCTCTATCAAGTCAAGCTGCCGAAGGATGGCGGCGGGGCATGCCGTTGGCATTTGGCCAATGTGATCTTTGGGGTCACTTATGCCGATCCGACTCGCTTTGGCGAGAATGTGACCGCCGGGGCAGGGGGCGGTGTAGTGGTGATATTTGACTACAACAATTCACCACGAGGAGGTGCGGGGATTGAAGTCGATGGGGATTTGACGATCAAGAAGGAATACTACCCTTGGTTAAAAGAGAACTTTTTGGGCGGATACAGTAAGCGTATCAGTCTCGTGGGAGAGGGAAGTATTTATCTCAGCTATCAGGCGTTGCAGGCGCGGCAAGTGTACTTTGAGCCGATACTGCATAGCGACTTTACGGTTTACTCCACCCAACCGAAGGTTAAGAAAAAAGGTAATCACACCACCTTCACGTATCCGGACGGCAGCGTCGTGGCAGATGGCCAATCGCAGCCGGACTTTCTGAAACTACAAATGATCCGCACTGGGCGCGACCGCGATTGTTTCGATGTTTGGCGTTATGCCAACTGTCCAGGCCGCCGTCCACAGCTATTGCCCGATTGGCTTCCCGAGCCCGATCAACCTGGTTTTGGGCGCTACCTCATTGTTGACGAATGGGGTAATAAGCTGCCGTCGTATTTCTATCGGCTGGTCGGCGAGAACGGTGAGGTGTTCCAGGGATTGACCGAGCTCAACGGGCGGACAAACCCATTGCCGGAAAGCGCGCGTGCGCTGAGCAAAGCCGAGTTTCCCGAGCGGGTGTGGTGATGTTTACGCGTAAAAACTGGCAATCAAGGTACTCGCCGCGATTTATCTGGTGATCTGCTATGCGTCGGTGGGTTGCTGGGCCTATGCCGGGACGTTTTTGCGCGGCTTCCTGAACAACCCGGTGGGGATGCGGTTGTTCAATCGGGTTATGGCGTTGTTGCTGGTGGTGATTGCGGTGTACCTGTTGCTGCCGTAATGGCAGCCACTGCAGGTTTTGTGGCGAGAGAGCACTTTGTGGCGAGGGGGCTGGTCGGAATGCCGCACCACCCCGTTCGGCGGCGAAGCCGTCGTAAAACCTGAATGCAAAGTATGTCTGAAAGAACGCCGGGGGCCGCTTCGCAGCCGAACGGGGGCAAGCCCCCTCGCCACAGATTTAACCCAACCACAGATCTAGGTAAACCTGGGTATCACCCCCGATACTGCCCCGGTGTCGCCGCCAAATGCTGTTTGAACGCCCGTTGAAAATGCGCCTGATCGGCGAACCCCGCTTCCAGTGCCACGTCCGCGATCAGCTTGCCGCTGCGCAATTGATCCCGGGCGAACTGGATGCGCCGGTTCACCAGGAATGCGTGGGGTGTCATGCCGTAATGCTGTTTGAAGGCGCGGATCAGGTAGGACGGTGACAATTGCGCGGCCTCGCAAATGTCTTCGAGCCTGAGGGTTTGGGTGCAGTGGTCGCGGATGTAATCGGCGGCACGCTCGAGCTTGAAGTTGGGTTCGCGCAGCGGCTGATCAACCGGGTTGAGTCGCAGCTGCACGTCAGTGAAAAACTCCACGGCCACACTGTGCTTGCGCAGGACATCCTGCTGCGGGTCGACCAACACTTCATACAACTGCGCGAGGCCGGCAAACAGGTTGGCATCGCGCGTATGGGTCGCTGAAAAGCGGCGGAACGCCGCGTCATCGCTGAACCCGAGCTGATGCTGCAAATCGGTCAGCCACGGCGTATCGACGTACAACATCAGGTACGACCAGGGTTGGTCTTCGATCGGGTTGCAGGCGTGGACGTCGCCGGGGTTCATCAGCACCACCGTGCCGGCGCTGACCTCGAAGGCTGACTGCTCGTGGAGATAGGTGCTGCGCCCGGCGGTGATCGCCCCGATGGAAAAGTGTTCGTGGGCGTGCCGGGTGTAGCAGACCTCGCGCCCGTCGGCGATGGCGCGGGCTTCGATGAAGGGCAGGGCGTCATCGCGCCAGAAGCGCGGGGCCTTGTCGGTGTTCTTGGCAACGGCGTGCTTCATGCTCACTCCTCGGCAGGTCAGCGTCCGAGTGTATTAGCTCTCGCCGTCAAAGGCTCGTTGCAGTGTGACGATATCGAGTTTTTTCATTTGCATCATCGCCTGCATGGCCCGCTGGGACTTTTTCGTGTCGGGGTCTTTGATCATGTCCATCATCGCGACGGGGACGATCTGCCACGACAGCCCGAACTTGTCCCTGAGCCAGCCACATTGCTGGGCCTCGGGCGCGCCACCGGCCGACAGGTTGCCCCAGTAATGGTCGACTTCTTCCTGGGTCAGGCAATTGACCTGAAACGAAACCGCCTCAGTGAACTTGAACAGGGGGCCGCCGTTGAGGCCGGTGAAACTCTGGCCGTCGAGCTCGAAACTGACGGTCATGACCGAGCCTTCGGGCCGCCCGTGGAATTCGAAACCGGCGCGGCCGTAATGGGTGATGGCGGTGATTTTCGAATGGTCGAAGATCGAACAATAGAACTTCGCCGCTGCTTCGGCCTGATCGTCGAACCACAGGCAGGGCGTGAGTTTTTGTACGCGTTGCATGGCGGGCACTCCTCGGCAGGTTATGCATGCAGGAATACAGCGTAGCCAGCCTGAGTGGGGTCGGCAGTACCGTAGATCGCCAAACAGCCGTTTCAGGACGCGATCAGAACGCCCACCGGGTGGTCAGTTGCACGGTGCGCGGTTCGCCATAAAACCCGGTGCCGAAGTTGCCCAGCCCGGTGTAGTAGGTTTTATCGAACAGGTTCTTCACGTTCAGCGTAGTGCTCAGGTGCTCGTTGAAGCGATAGCGCGCCATCGCGTCCACCAGGGTGTAGCCCGGTTGGGTGATCGTCGTGTACTGACCGAAGTTCACCGTATCGGCGGGGTCGGGGCGGAACACCTTGCCGAAGAATTCGCTTTGCCAGTTCACGCCGGCGCCGACGGTGAGCCTGTCCCACGCACCTGGCAGGCGGTAGGTGCTGAAGACCCGCACCAGCTGTTCCGGTGCGGTGGTTTGCAGCACCGAACCGTAGACGTAATCACCCTGGGCATCGCGGGTGTGGTTGTAGGTGTAGCCGGCCGACAGGTTCCAGCCGTCGCGCAACTCGCCGGCCAGTTCGAACTCGAAGCCCTGGGTGGTGGCGCCCTGGACGGCGCGGTACACCGACTCGGTATCAACGCCGCTGACATGTTCGGCGATGTTGTCCTGTTCGATGCGGTACAGGGCGAAGCTGGCGTTCAGGCGCCCGCCAAAGTATTCGGCCTTGATGCCCGCTTCAAGGCTTTTGCCTTGTACCGGATCGAGCAGTTGCCCGTTGGCGTCCTTGCTCATTTGCGGCTGATAGATGCTGGTGTAGCTGGTGTACACCGACCAGGTGTCGTCGAGATCATAGACAAGCCCGGCGTAAGGCGTGACGACACCGCTCTGGCGATAGCTGTCGCGCAGGTCGGCGCTGTGCGGGTCACTGTAGTCCAGATCGTCGTGTCCGCTGAAGTTGCTGACGCGCGCGCCGAGGATCAGCGCCAGGTCGTCGAAGGGTTTGAGCCGGGCGGCCAGGTAGGCGCCGGTCTGGCGCTGGACGATGTCGTTGGTGCCCACCCGCGGGATCTCGGGTTTGGCAAACTCGCCGCGCCAGTCGAAGAGGCTGCCGTCCACCGGCGGATACACTGAGCCGTACACCGGGATGTCCTGGCGCGTGTTCATCGACATGAACCCGGCGATCAGTTCGTGCTCGCGACCTGCCAGGGTGAACGGACCGCTCAGGTTGACGTCGATGTTGTCCTGCACCTGGTCGCCCTTGAACTTGCCCATGTACATGAACATGCCGTCACCGCTGACCGGGTCCGGGTTGCCGCCACTGGCGGAGGCGAGGAAGGTATCGTGCTGGCGGTGCTTGCGGTCGTAACTGACCTTGAATGCCCAGTCGTTGGCCAGTTGTTGCTGCACGGTGGCGAACAGCGTCTGGTTGGTGAAGTCGCGACGGCTCCAGTCGGTGGCCGGATTGAAGGAACGGGAGAAATCGGTGCGCGAGCCGTCGCTGTAGTACATCGGGAAACCGGTCCAGCTGGCACCCCGGGAGCGGGTGTCTTGCTGGTCGATACCGAGGGTGACGAGGGTGTCCGGGGTCAAGTCGGCTTCGACAATGCCGTAGGCGATGTTTCTGGTGTTGCGGTAGTGATCGATGTAGGCGCTGCGGTCCTGATAGACCCCGACCAGGCGCCCGCGGACATTTCCGTTGGCGCTCAGCGGACCGGATATATCGCCCTCGCTGCGATAGGTGTCCCAGGAGCCGACGGTGCCGCTGACCGAGGCTTTGAATGCCGGGGTCGGGCGCTTGCGAATCAGGTTGACGGTCGCCGAGGGATCACCCGCCCCGGTCATCAGGCCGGTCGCGCCCTTGATGATTTCGACGCGGTCATAGGGGGCCATGTCGGTGCTGGTGGTGCCGTAGTCGTAGACACCGTCGTAGTCGGTATTGACGCCGTCGTACTGGAAGTTGGTGATCGGCAGGCCACGACTGGAAAACTCCCAGCGCTCGCTGTCGTAGTTTTGCACGCTGATGCCGGGCGCGCGGCGCAGGGCGTCGACGATGCTGGTGGCGCCCTGGTCGTCCATGAGTTGGCGGGTGATGACCGTGACCGATTGCGGGGTCTCACGCAGGGACAGCGGCAGGCCGGTGGCTGAAGACGTCGAGCCGGCGGTGTAGGAACGGGAGTCTTCGCTGATGGTCCCGGGTGCCTGCCCGGAAATGTTGGTCGCCCCCAGTTCCAGCACATCTTGTGCCACGAGGGCGGCGTGCAGCACATACCCGCCGTTCCCCTGGCGTTGCGCTTGCAGACCGCTGTCTTGCAGCAGTCGTTGCAAGGCTTGCTGCTGGCTGTAGACACCGTTGAGCCCCGGGCTGCGTTTGCCGGCAGCGAGTTCATTGTGTCCGGCGAGAAAGATCCCGGCCTGTTCGGCAAAGCGGTTGAGAACGCTCACCAGCGATCCGCCAGCGATTGCGTAATGGCGTGTCTGGCTGCCGGATTGTTCGCTCTCGACCAGAGGGGCGGCTTGACTGCGCGACACATCCAGGCCCGGCAAGACCAGCGCCAGCGCCAGCACCAGCGGATGCAAGGCGAAGCACTGGCGAGTAAGGGGGGCGCGCGGCATGGAGTTCCCGGAAGTCGGATCAATCTGCATTCGTAGTGCTTGAAGGATTAACCGAGCGAAAAAGGCAAAAGGGAACCGACGCGCCGGAAAAAACGCTCATCAGGTTTTCGGGCCTACGTTGACCCACCACTCCAACGGCTTCTGCACCCGTACCGGCAATGCCGCTTCCAGCAGGCGCAAGGCCTGATCGGTGTCCTTGAGCGGGAACGCGCCCATGACCGGTAGCCCGGCCACCGCCGGGTCACATCCCAGATGCCCGGGACGATAGCGGCTCAGTTCTTCGAGCAACTGCCCCAGCGGCAGGTTGTCCGCCAGCAACAGGCCGTGGCGCCAGGCTTCGCGGCCGGCCGACGCAGCGGTCGGTGCCGGCGTATGGTCTTGTGTAAAACACAGCTGCTGTCCGGCCTTGACCACCTGCACCTGACCCTGGGTGGTGCGGACTTCAACCGCGCCTTCGTAGACATTCAACAGCGTTTGCCGGTCTTCCTGGCGCACGCTGAAACGCGTACCTAGCGCGCGCAGGCGGCCCTCGACGCTTTGCACCAGCAGCGGGCGACTGGTGTCGCTGGCGGTGGCGATCAACACCTCTCCGGCCTGCAACAGCAGTAACCGTTGTGCGGTGTCGAAACGTACATTCACCGCACTGAGAGCGTTGAGCCAGATCCGGCTGCCATCGCTGAGCCGGGCTTCCCGGGTTTCGCCGGTGCCGGTGGAGAGGTCGGCGGTCCATCGGGCCAGTGTCAGCGGCAGGGCGCTTTGCCGCCATGCGCTCCAGCCGAGCCAACTGCCCGACACCAGGACCAGCAGGCTCTTGACCGTCTGGCGGCGGCTGATGGAAGCGCGCCCGCTGTTGCGTAATACGTGGCCGGCCGCTTGTTGATGATTGTCCTGTAGCGCGGCAAAGCGCTGACTCACGCGCTCGACATAGTGCCACGCGGCCTGATGCTCGCCGCTTTGCGCCAGCCAGGCTTGCCAATGCTCGCGTTCCTGCTCGCTGGCGTGGTGATCGTTGAGTTGCACGTACCAACTGGCCGCCTGTTCGAGGCTGGCGTGGCTGATGGCGTTGGCGGCGGCGCGGGTCATTGAATCAGCAGGCCGTCGAGTTCGGCTTCGAGCATTGCGCAATGCATCAGCGCCTGGGCCAGGTACTTTTTCACCATGCGCTCGCTCACGCCGATTTCTTCGGCAATGTTTCGGTAGGGCAGCCCATGCACCTGCGCCAGAACGAACGCATCGCGCACCCGTTGGGGCAAGCGCTGTAGCATGGCATCCACTTCGTACAGGGTTTCGACGATGATCGCCCGCTGCTCTGGTGAAGGCTGGACGGCCTGGGGCTGCGCGGCCAGGGTCTCGAGCCAGGCCTGTTCCAGCTGGCGACGACGCCAATGGTCAATGCACAGGCCTCGGGCGATGGTCGCCAGATAAGAGCGTTCGTGGGTTTCCCCGTCAAACACCTGCGGACGATTGAGCACCCGAATGAAGGTGTCATGGGCCAGGTCTGCGGCATCGAACGCATTGTTCAAGCGTCGGCGCAGCAACTCGTGCAGCCAGTGGTGGTGGTTGGCGTAGAGGTTCTGGGCGCAGGAGGAATCGGCAACCGTCATCGTGAGCACATGTCCAAGGGCGATCGGCACGCCTATGCAAATAAGAATTGATCGCGATTAAAGCAAAAGGCCTGTGACTGTGCAAATGATATTGGTTTGCTTTTATCAGGTTTGACCCGGGTTAGAATGAGTTTGCGGTCGATATGACTCGTGTGTGAGTCATAATGACTATTTTTTCTATGAGTCAAATTGACTGCGATAGTCTGAGGTTATTGATTTACAAAGACATTTATCGTTGGCACGAAACATGATGCAGGTTGCGTATAACTGAACGCCTTCAGGAAAACGCAAAATGTCCGACTTCTTAAGCAACCTTCATCGATATTGCCAGAGCCCAAGCCTGCTCCAGGTGGTGGCTTGATGCGTAAGCTTGGCGCTGCAGCGCTTTTCAGTGTTGGTTTTCGCCCGTTCTTTCTGGCCGGAGCCGGGTTCGCCACCCTCGCCGTGGCGGTCTGGGCAGTTTGGCTGTACGGCCGTTTACCCCAAGCGCACCCCCTTGGCGGCATGCTGGCCTGGCATCGACATGAAATGCCCTTCGGATTTGCCGCGGCCATCATTGCCGGGTTCCTCCTGACCGCGGTGCCGAACTGGACAGGTTGGCCGGGGCTCAAGGGCTGGCCGCTGATCGGCCTGGTGCTGGTGTGGCTGCTGGCGCGACTGGCCTGGTGGCTGCCGATGCCTGCGTTCTTGCTGCTGGCCTTGCAGGTACCTTTTCTGCCGCTGCTGGCGTGGGCGTTGGGGCGCGACCTGGTGGCCGCGGGCAAGCGCGAGAATTATCCGATTCTGTTGATGGTGTCGCTGCTGGCCGGGTGTCAGGCGTTGACGTTGCTGGGGATTGCCATTGATGACGGCAACCTGCAGCGGCATGGCGTGCTGGCTGCCCTGTGGCTGGTCGGTGCGCTGATGAGCGTGATTGGCGGGCGGGTGATTCCGTTCTTTATCCAGCGCGGCTTGAACCGCCCGGCAACGGCTGTGGCCCATCCGTTGCCGGGCAAGGTGCTGCTGGTCAGCGCGATGCTGGCGGCGCTGTCCTTTGCCGCCGGATTGAATGACGTCCCCCGTGTGTGGCTGGCACTGCTGTTTGCGTTGATCAGCGTTTTGCACCTGCTGCGCCTGTGGCGCTGGCATGACCGCGGCCTGTGGCGCGTGCCGCTGCTGTGGTCGCTGTACCTGGCTTACGCCTGGCTCGCCGTGGCGACACTGGCCATGGCGCTGTGGCACCTGGGCTGGCTGGCGCAACAAAGCCTGGCCACCCACGCGCTGGCCGTCGGCGGTATCGGCGGGTTGGTTCTGGCGATGATCGCGCGGGTCAGCCTGGGACATACCGGGCGTTTGCTGCAGCCGTCCGGGGCGATCGTTGCGGGGTTTGTCCTGGTGTTGCTGGCGGGTGCGTGCCGGGTAGGGCTGGTGCCTTTTTCCAGTCTCGGATTGGCGCTGTCGGCGCTGTTGTGGTGTAGCGCTTTTGCGCTGTTTGTCTGGCGCTACACCGGCATTTTATTGGGGCCAAGGCTCTAGCGAAGGGTTCCAGGGCCGCCCATTGAGGCGGCCTTTGCATGACCGGTGGTCGATGCACCGAGGTCTGGCGGCAAATCTGCGCTTAGCTGAAGGGATAACCCGAGGCGCGCGCAGGTTGTACAAAACTGCAGCGACGCCCCTTCAGATCACCGTGAGTCTGAGGAACCGCGCCATGCTCACCCTGAACATCAATGGCCAGGATCAGGAGCTGGATGTCCCCGCCGACATGCCGTTGCTCTGGGTCTTGCGCGATGTCGCCCACCTCACCGGCACCAAGTTCGGTTGCGGCATGGCCCAATGTGGCGCCTGCACGGTGCACGTCGACGGCGCGCCGCTACGCGCCTGCATCACACCGGCCACCGCCGTCGCCCATGGACAAAAGATTCTCACCATCGAGGGCCTGTCGGCGGACGGCTCGCATCCGGTGCAACAGGCCTGGGCGGAGCTCGACGTGGTCCAGTGCGGTTACTGCCAGTCCGGGCAGATCATGTCGGCGGCGGCGCTGCTGGCGAAAATTCCCAAACCGACCGACAGCGACATCGATCAGGCGCTGTCCGGCAACATCTGCCGCTGCGGCACTTACCCGCGGATTCGCGCGGCGGTCAAGCGCGCCGCCGAGCTGGGTTGAGGTGGCCATGAACAGCACCAACGCGTTATCGCGCCGGGGTTTTCTCAAGGGCAGTGCTGTGCTGGGTGGTGGGCTGGTGGTGGCGTTTGTCATACCCGGCACCCACCGGTTCGCCATGGGTGCGGAAAATCAGGGCAAGGTGTTTGCGCCCAACGCTTTCCTGCGTATTGGCAATGACAACAGCGTCACCGTGTTGCTCGGCCATTCGGAAATGGGCCAGGGCATCTGGACTGGCCTGACCATGCTCATTGCCGAGGAACTGGACGCCGACTGGTCGAAGATCCGCGTCGAGCATTCCCCGGCATCGGCCGCCGATTACGGCATGCCGGGGTTTGGCGGGATGCAGATCACCGGCGGCTCGACCTCGACCTGGATGGAATTCGATCGCTATCGTCAGGCCGGCGCGGCGGCACGCTTGATGTTGATCGATGCCGCGGCCAAGCGTTTCAACGTTGCTCCCTCCGAAATTCATACAGAGTCGGGCGTGGTGGTTGCCGGTGAGCATCGTGCCACCTACGGCGAGTTGGCCGATGACGCCGGACAGCTGCCACCGCCGGACCCGGCCTCGATCAAACTCAAGGACGCGAAAGACTGGCGACTGATCGGTAAACCCACCCAGCGTCTGGACACACCGGAGAAAATCACCGGCCGGGCCAAATTCGGCATGGACGTGCAATTCGAGGGGCTGATGACGGCGATGGTCGCCCGTTCGCCCACCTTCGGCGGCAGCGTCAAATCCTTTGAAGGCGCCGAGGCGCTGGCGATTCCCGGCGTGCACAAAGTGGTGCAAGTGCCGACGGGCATTGCGGTGATTGCCGATCATTACTGGGCGGCGAAGCTGGGGCGCGATGCGCTGAAAGTCGAGTGGAACCCGGGGCCGAACGCGGGGCTCAATAGCCAGGCGCTGCTGGAAAGCTTCCGCAAACTCGCCGCCACCCCTGGCCTGAACGCCGGTCAGGCGGGCGATACCCAGGCTGCGCTGGCGAAAGCGGCCAAGACCATCGACGCCGAATACAGTGTGCCTTATCTGGCCCACGCGCCGATGGAACCGCTCAACTGCACCGTGAGCATCAGCAAGGACAAGTGCGAAATCTGGACCGGCACCCAGTTCCAGACCCTGGACCAGATGGTCGCCGGGCAAATCACCGGGCTCAAACCCGAACAGGTCGAAATCCATACCGAGTTTCTCGGCGGCGGCTTCGGGCGCCGGGCCAATCCGACCTCGGACTTCGTCAGCGAAGCGGTGCATGTCGCCAAGGCCGCCGGTATGCCGGTGAAAACCGTATGGGCGCGGGAGGACGACATCCGCGGCGGTTATTACCGTTCGGCGTTCCTGCACCATGCGCGTATCGGGCTGGGCGCCGACGGTCTGCCGCTGGCCTGGAAGCACGTGATGGTCGGGCAGTCGATCATGGCCGGGACCTCGCTTGAAGCGAGCATGGTCAAGGACGGGATCGACAAGACCTCGGTCGAAGGCGTGGCAGACAGCCCCTACATCGGAGGGCTGGCCAATCACCAGATCGAACTGCACTCGCCGAAAACCGGGATCAGCGTGCTGTGGCTGCGTTCGGTGGGACACACCCACACCGCGTTTGTCATGGAGTCGCTGATCGATGAGCTGGCCACGGCGGCCGGCAAGGACCCGGTGGAGTACCGGCGCACCTTGCTCAAGGACCATCCGCGCCACCTCGGTGTGTTGAACCTGGCGGTGGAGAAGGCCAACTGGAAGGCGCCGCTGCCCGATGGTCATGCCCTGGGTGTGGCGGTGCATGAATCCTTCGGCAGCTACGTGGCCCAGGTGGCCGAGGTGTCCGAGGATAATCTCGCGATCCGCGTGCACCGGGTGGTGTGTGCGGTGGATTGCGGCATTGCGGTCAATCCGCAGAGCATCGCTGCGCAGATGGAGTCGTGCATCACCTTTGGCCTGAGCTTCGCCTTGCACAGCAAGCTGACGCTCAAGGACGGGCAGGTGGTGCAGTCCAACTATCACGACTATCAGGTGCTGCGGCTCAACGAAATGCCGGTGGTCGAAGTGCATATCGTGCCCAGCAATGAGAAACCCGGCGGTATCGGCGAAACCGGTGTGCCACCCACGGCGCCGGCGGTGGCCAACGCGGTGTTTGCCCTGACCGGGCAGCGCCTGCGCGAGCTGCCCTTGCAGCTGTCGGGGGTGTGAGATGAAACGTCATCACTGGTTGCTTGGGGCGGTGATCCTGGTCTGTCTCATCGCCTATGCATCGCACGTGTTCGCCGATGACCGCGAGGCCTTGCAGGCATTCGACACCGTGCAGAAGGTCTTCCAGAGCCCGCGTTGCCAGAACTGCCACATTCCCGGGGATTCGCCGCTGCAATTCGATGCCGGCGTGCCTCACGCCATGAATGTGGTTCGCGGCATGGACGGCAAGGGCGCGGCCGGGTTGCCCTGTGCAACCTGCCATGCGCAAAGCAATCCACCGGCCAGTTATGGTCCTCATGCGCCGCCCGGGGCGCCACACTGGAGCCTGCCGCCGGCAGCGCAGCGGATGGCCTGGATCGGCCTGCCGGCCGACCGGCTGTGCGCGATGATCAAGGATCGCGCCAGCAACGGCGACCGGGATTTCGCCGCGCTGATCAAGCACGTCAGCGACGACAAGCTGGTGCTGTGGGGCTGGAACCCGGGCGGCAATCGCGCGCCGGTGCCGGTGCCGCACGACCTCTTCGTCAGCCAATTCAAACGCTGGGCCGATGCAGGAGGGCCGTGCCCGGTGACGGGTAGCTGACCAACGGCGCGCTTGCAGGGAGTCAATGCGGGTATGGGCGACTCTAACGTGCATACCTGCAATGGGAGTGAACGATGTTGATCTCAGGCAAAACGGGCAAATCGGGCCGTTCCGCGAGCCCGTTGCTCACGCCACAGCAAGAACGGGAGCGGCTGCGTGAAATGGCGCGCCAGGCCGAGCGAGAGCTGGCAGGCGTGCAAATGGCAAGCATGGACGAGCTGACGCTGCTGTCCAATCGCCATGGCTTCACCGCGCTGGCCCGGCTCGGGCTGGAGGCTTGCCGGGCACTGGAGACGCCGGCGACGCTGCTGTACTTCTCCCTCGATGAGTTCAAACGCATCAGCTATCTGTATGGCCGGGCCAAAGGTGACGATGCGCTCAAAACCTTCGCCGATGTCCTGCGTATCGGCTTTCGAGAAAACGATGTGGTCGGCCGGCTCGAAGGCGACCGCTTCGTGGCGCTGCTGACCGGGTCTGGCAGCGTTGAGATTGCAGCGATCAAGGCACGACTCAATGAGATACTCGATGAGCGCAACGCCACGGCGCATCGCAGTTATGACATTCACTTCAGCGTTGTGCAGGTCGAATATGACCCGGTTGTGCATGGCTCGATCGAGGAACTGCTGGAGGAGGCTGAAAGTGTGATGAGCCGTTAGAGCTGTGTTGTGTTGGCGGGCCTCTTCGCGGGCAAGTCGAATCGTCGCACCGCCGCTCCCACAATGGCCGGCGTTGTTCTCAAATGACCGGATGACCACAATGCCCTGTGGGAGCGGGCTTGCTCGCGAAGGCGGCCTGACAGGCAGCGCATATCCTCACTTGGCAAACAACTGCCCAATATCCTTGAACGCCTTGAACTCCAGCGCATTACCACAAGGATCAAACAGAAACATCGTCGCCTGTTCCCCCACCAGCCCCTGAAAACGAATCCCCGGCTCAATCACAAAGCGAGTTCCCAGCGACTTCAATCGCTCGGCCAGCGCTTCCCACTCCGCCATCCCGAGCACCACGCCAAAATGCGGCACCGGCACATCGTGGCCATCCACGGCATTGGTGTGGGCTGCTTCTTGCGAAGGGTTTTTCGGTGCCAGGTGAATCACCAGTTGATGGCCGAAAAAATTGAAATCGACCCAATGGTCGCTCGACCGACCTTCTTCCAGGCCAAACACCGCGCCATAGAAGTGCCGGGCGGCGGGCAAGTCGTAGACCGGAATGGCCAGGTGAAAAGGGGAGAGTTGCATCGGGCGAACCTCGGTGGTGAGTGGGCGTGTGTTGAGTTTAGTCCTGTGCTTTTTGATTGAAAGACGATAATTTTTGCGTCGAGCTCAAATAATTTCGATCAATCGAGGCCGCCATGCTGCGAGAACTGAAAACCTTTGTCGCCGTGGCGCGTCACGGCACGTTCGCCGCGGCCGGCATGCATATCGGCCTGACGCAGTCGGCCGTGAGCGCGCAGATTCGTAACCTGGAGCAGGCCCTGGGCATCCGTCTGTTCGACCGCACCGGCCGCCAGGCGCTGCTCAATGCGGCGGGGCAGCGTGCGTTGCCGATGGCCAGGGAAATGCTCGAAACCTTCAACCGCATGGCGGTCAGTGACGATGTCAGCGAGTACCGTGGCGAGTTGAGAATCGGCGCGGTGGCGACCGCCCAGACCGGGCTGCTGCCCCAGGCGCTGCTGCGATTGCGCCAGCAGGCGCCCTTGCTGGAGCCCAGGCTGGTGCCGGGTGTGTCACTGAACCTGTTGAGTCAGGTGGACACCGGAGAAGTGGACCTGGCGATCCTGATCAAGCCGCCATTCGAGTTGCCCAAGGAGTTGTCCGCACAGGTGATACGCCGGGAACCGTTCGTGCTGATCGTACCGGCGGACCTGGACGGCGATGATCCGTTGCAACTGCTCGCCGAGCACCCGCATGTGCGCTACGACCGCAATTCGTTTGGCGGGCGACTGGTGACGCGGTTTTTGCGCGAACAGCAGATCGAGGTGCACGGGGCACTGGAGCTGGATGAGCTGGAGGCGATTGTCAAAATGGTCGAGTGTGGGTTGGGGATTTCGTTGTTGCCGCAGGCGGGGTTGTGGCTTGAGCATGGGGCCGGGGTGCGAGTCATCCCCTTGGGCGAGTTGACGTTTTATCGGGAGATTGTGTTGTTGCAGCGGTACAGCCAGCGGCAACAACCGATTCAGCAGTTGTTCGCTCAATGCCTGGCACAACACTGACCCTGTGGGAGCGGGCTTGCTCGCGAAGGCGTAGTGTCAGTCGATGTAAATGCTGAATGACACACCGTATTCGCGAGCAAGCCCGCTCCCACATTTGATCGAGTCAT
This sequence comes from Pseudomonas sp. PDM32, assembly GCF_019219225.1. Classification (NCBI taxonomy): domain Bacteria; kingdom Pseudomonadati; phylum Pseudomonadota; class Gammaproteobacteria; order Pseudomonadales; family Pseudomonadaceae; genus Pseudomonas; species Pseudomonas sp. PDM32. The sequence continues at coordinate 106,104 of NZ_JAHUWE010000010.1, read as the reverse complement.
GGCGGAAATCACAGGCATGAAAAACCCGCCAAAAAGAGGCGGGTTTTTATTGGCTGACCGAAGATTACTCTTCGAGGCTGCCCATGGCCGTGGTGTTGAAGCCACCGTCCACGTACATGATTTCACCGCTGATGCCGGACGCCAGGTCCGAGCACAGGAAGGCGCCGGCGTTGCCGACTTCTTCGATGGTGACGTTGCGGCGCAGCGGAGTTTGCGCTTCGTTGGCTGCCAGCATCTTGCGGAAGTTCTTGATGCCGGAAGCGGCGAGGGTGCGGATGGGACCTGCCGATACGCAGTTGACGCGAGTACCGTCCGGGCCCAGGGAGCCGGCCAGGTAACGTACGCCGGCTTCCAGGGAAGCCTTGGCCATGCCCATCACGTTGTAGTTCGGCATGGTGCGCTCGGCGCCCAGGTACGACAGGGTCAACAGGCTGCCGTTGCGGCCTTTCATCATTTCGCGGCCGGCCTTGGCCAAGGCCACGAAGCTGTAGGCGCTGATGTCGTGAGCGATGCGGAAACCTTCACGGGTGGTGGCTTCGGTGAAGTCGCCGTCCAGTTGGTCGCCCGGGGCGAAGCCCACGGAGTGCACGATGCAGTCCAGGCCGTCCCACTTCTTGCCCAGCTCAACGAAGACCTTGGCGATTTCTTCATCGCTGGCCACGTCGCACGGGAAGCACAGCTCAGGGTTCGAACCCCAGCTCTGTGCGAACTCTTCGACACGACCCTTGAGTTTGTCGTTCTGATAAGTGAAGGCAAGCTCAGCGCCCTCGCGATGCATGGCGGCAGCAATGCCGGATGCGATGGACAGCTTGCTGGCGACACCGACGATCAGTACGCGCTTACCGGCGAGAAAACCCATGTGTTGCTCCTCTTTCAGGTTATTGCGCAGTGGCCGGAGCCAAAAAAGCGGCTTCCAGCAACTGCTGTGTATACGGATGTTGGGGGGCGGCAAAAATGCTTTGCGCGTCTCCCTGTTCGACCACTTGGCCATGCTTGACCACCATCAACTGGTGGCTCAGCGCTTTCACCACAGCCAGGTCATGGCTGATAAACAGATACGTCAGGTTGTACTTGGTTTGCAGCGAACGCAAAAGCTCCACTACCTGGCGTTGTACCGTGCGGTCGAGGGCCGAAGTCGGCTCGTCCAGCAAAATCAACGCCGGTTTTAACACCAATGCCCGGGCAATGGCGATTCTCTGCCGTTGCCCGCCGGAAAATTCGTGGGGGTAGCGGTGCCGGGTTTCCGGATCCAGGCCTACCTCCTTGAGTGCTGCAATGATCGCTTGTTCCTGTTGCGCCTCGGTGCCCATCTTGTGGATCCGCAGGCCTTCGCCAACGATGTCGTTGACGCACATCCGCGGGCTCAGGCTGCCGTACGGGTCCTGAAACACCACTTGCATCTCCCGCCGCAGCGGCCGAACCTGTTGCTGCGTCAGGCTGTCCAGCGGCTGGCCTTCAAAGCGAATGGCGCCTTTGCTGGCGATCAGCCGCAAAATGGCCAGGCCCAGGGTCGACTTGCCGGAACCGCTTTCACCCACTATCCCCAGGGTCTGGCCCTGGGGCAGGCTGAAGTTGATGCCGTCGACCGCCTTGACGTAATCCACCGTGCGCTTGAGCAAGCCTTTCTTGATCGGAAACCAGACTTTCAGGTCCTCGACCGCCAGCAATGGCGGGCCGATCACGTTGCTTGCGGGCTTGCCGCCGGGCTCCGCTGCCAGCAGTTCCCGAGTGTACGGATGCTGCGGCGCGCGGAACAATTCTTCGCACGATGCCTGTTCGACGATGCAACCTTGCTGCATGACACATACGCGATGCGCAATTCTTCGCACAAGGTTCAAATCGTGGCTGATCAGCAGCAGCGCCATGCCCAGTCGCGCCTGCAATTGCTTGAGCAATTCGAGGATTTTCAGCTGAACGGTCACGTCCAGCGCGGTGGTCGGCTCGTCGGCGATCAGCAGTTCCGGTTCGTTGGCCAGGGCCATGGCGATCATCACTCGCTGACGCTGGCCGCCGGACAATTCGTGGGGCAGGGCCTTGAGGCGCTTGTGCGGCTCGGGGATGCCGACCATCTCCAGCAACTCCAGGGTGCGTTTGGTCGCGACCTTGCCGCTTAGGCCCTTGTGGATGCCCAGCACTTCGTTGATCTGCTTCTCGATCGAGTGCAGAGGGTTGAGCGAGGTCATCGGCTCCTGGAAGATCATCGCAATCCGGTTGCCACGTATGTGGCGGATGGTTTTTTCCTTCAGGTCCAGCAGGTTTTGCCCGGAATATTCGATGGTGCCGGAGGGATGGCGGGCGAGTGGGTAGGGCAGCAGGCGCAGGATCGAATGCGCGGTCACCGATTTGCCGGAACCGCTCTCGCCGACGAGGGCCAGGGTTTCGCCGCGCTTGATGTCGAAGCTGATGCCTTCGACGGCCCGCTGACAACGATTGCCGACGACAAATTCGACGGACAGGTTGCGCACTTCGATCAGATTTTCCTGATTCATTTCACTTCCTCGGGTCGAAGGCATCGCGAGCGGATTCGCCGATGAACACCAGCAGGCTCAACATCAGGGCCAGCACCGCAAAGGCGCTGATGCCCAACCAGGGCGCCTGCAGGTTGGATTTGCCCTGGGCCACCAGTTCACCCAGCGACGGGCTGCCCGCCGGCAGACCGAAACCGAGGAAGTCCAGGGCGGTCAATGTGCCGATGGCGCCGGTGAGGATGAACGGCATGAAGGTCATGGTCGAGACCATCGCGTTGGGCAGGATATGGCGGAACATGATCGCGCCGTTCTGCATGCCCAGGGCGCGGGCGGCGCGCACGTATTCCAGGTTGCGCCCGCGCAGGAACTCGGCGCGCACCACGTCCACCAGGCTCATCCACGAGAACAGCAGCATGATCCCCAGCAGCCACCAGAAGTTGGGTTGCACGAAGCTGGCGAGGATGATCAGCAGGTACAGCACCGGCAGCCCGGACCAGATCTCCAGGAAGCGCTGCCCGGCCAGGTCCACCCAGCCGCCGTAGAAACCCTGCAAGGCCCCGGCGATCACGCCGATGATCGAGCTGAGCACGGTCAGGGTCAGGGCGAACAGCACCGAAATGCGGAAACCGTAGATCACCCGGGCCAGCACGTCGCGGCCCTGGTCGTCGGTGCCCAGCAGGTTGTCCGTCGAGGGCGGGGCCGGGGCCGGGACTTTCAGGTCGTAGTTGATGCTCTGGTAGCTGTAGGGAATCGGCGCCCACAGCACCCAGGCGTCCTTGGCCTTGAGCAGTTCGCGGATGTACGGGCTCTTGTAGTTGGCTTCCAGCGGGAATTCGCCGCCGAAGGTGGTTTCCGGGTAGCGCTTGAGCGCCGGGAAGTACCAGTTGTCGTCGTAATGCACCGCCAGCGGCTTGTCGTTGGCGATCAACTCGGCACCCAGGCTGGCGCCGAACAGGATCAGGAACAGCCACAGCGACCACCAGCCACGCTTGTTGGCCTTGAACAGTTCGAAGCGTCGGCGATTGAGAGGGGACAGGTTCATCTCAATGCTCCCGGCTTTCGAAGTCGATACGCGGATCGACAAAGGTGTAGGTGAGGTCGCCGATCAGTTTCACCACCAGCCCCAGCAACGTGAAGATGAACAGCGTGCCGAACACCACCGGGTAATCGCGGTTGATCGCCGCTTCGAAACTCATCAGGCCCAGGCCGTCGAGGGAGAAGATCACCTCCACCAGCAGCGAGCCGGTGAAGAAGATACCGATGAAGGCTGAAGGGAAACCGGCGATCACCAGCAGCATGGCGTTGCGGAACACGTGGCCGTACAGCACGCGGTGGTTGGTCAGGCCCTTGGCCCTGGCGGTGATCACGTACTGCTTGTTGATCTCGTCGAGGAAGCTGTTTTTGGTCAGCAGGGTCATGGTCGCAAAGTTGCCGATCACCAGCGCGGTCACCGGCAGCGCCAGGTGCCAGAAGTAGTCGAGGATCTTGCCGCCCATGCTCAGTTCATCGAAGTTGTTCGAGGTCAGCCCGCGCAACGGGAACCAGTCCAGATAACTGCCGCCGGCGAACACCACGATCAACAGGATGGCGAACAGGAACGCCGGGATCGCGTAGCCAACGATGATCGCCGAACTGGTCCAGACGTCGAAATGGCTGCCGTGTCGCGTGGCCTTGGCGATCCCCAGCGGGATCGACACCAGGTACATGATCAGGGTGCTCCACAGACCGAGGGAGATCGAGACCGGCATCTTTTCCTTGATCAGGTCGATGACCTTGGCGTCGCGAAAGAAGCTGTCGCCGAAATCCAGCGACGCATAGTTCTTGACCATGATCCACAAGCGTTCGGGCGCCGACTTGTCGAAACCGTACATGTGCTCGATTTCCTTGATCAGCGCCGGGTCCAGGCCCTGGGCGCCGCGATAGGCTGAGCCTGCCACCGAGACTTCGGCACCGCCGCCGGCGATGCGGCTGGTGGCGCCTTCGAAGCCTTCGAGCTTGGCGATCATCTGCTCCACCGGTCCGCCCGGGGCGGCCTGGATGATCACGAAATTGATCAGCAAGATGCCGAACAGGGTCGGAATGATCAGCAACAGTCGACGAAAAATGTACGCCAGCATCTGATTACTCCGTGCCCGCAGGATCGGCCTGCAATATGGTTTCGACTTCTATCGCCGGCTTGATGTCGGGCTTGACCCACCAGGTGGCCGTGCCGATGTCGTACTTGGGCGAGACCTTCGGGTGGCCGAGGTGGTTCCAGTACGCCACGCGCCAGGTCTTGATGTGCCAGTTGGGTATTACGTAATAGCCCCATTGCAGAACGCGGTCCAGCGCGCGGGCATGGGCCACCAGGCTTTTGCGCGAATCGGCGTTGATCAGGCGCTCGACCAGTTGATCGACCACCGGATCCTTGAGCCCCATGGAATTGCGGCTGCCGGGTTTGTCGGCGGCGGCCGACATCCAGAATTCCCGTTGTTCGTTACCCGGTGAGTTGGACTGCGGGAAGCTGCCGACGATCATGTCGAAGTCCCGGGAGCGCACGCGGTTGATGTACTGCGAGACGTCGACCCGGCGGATCACCAGGTCGATACCCAGGTCGCTCAGGTTGCGCTTGAACGGCAGCAGCACCCGTTCGAATTCGGTCTGGGCCAACAGGAATTCGATGACCACCGGCTTGCCGGTGGCGTCGACCATTTTGTCATCGACGATGCGCCAGCCCGCTTCCTGCAGCAGTTGATAGGCTTGCCGTTGCTGGGCGCGGATCATGCCGCTGCCGTCGGTGGTCGGGTTCTGGAAGGCTTCGCTGAACACCTGCGGTGGCAGCTTGGTGCGGAACGGCTCGAGGAGCGCCACCTGATCGGTGTCAGGCAGGCCGGTGGCGGCCATTTCCGAGTTCTCGAAGTAACTGCGGGTACGCACATAGGCCCCGTTGAACAGTTGCTTGTTGGTCCATTCGAAATCCAGCAACAGCGACAGGGCCTGGCGCACGCGCACATCCTGGAACACCGGGCGGCGCAGATTGAACACGAAGCCTTGCATGCCGGTCGGGTTGCCGTTGGGAATCTGCTCCTTGACCAGTCGGCCTTCGGTGACCGCCGGGATGTTGTAGGCGTTGGCCCAGTTCTTCGCGGTCATTTCCAGCCAGTAATCGAACTGCCCGGCCTTGAGCGCTTCCAGGGCGACGGTGTTGTCGCGGTAGTAATCGGTGGTCATCACGTCGAAGTTATAGAAACCCCGATTGACCGGCAGGTCCTTGCCCCAGTAATCCTTGACTCGCTCGTAGCGCACCGAGCGCCCGGCCTTCACTTCGCCGACCTTGTACGGGCCGCTGCCCAACGGGATCTCCAGGTTGCCCTTGTTGAAGTCGCGGTCGGCCCACCAATGCTTGGGCAGCACCGGCAACTGGCCGAGGATCAGCGGCAGCTCGCGGTTGTTGGTGTGCTTGAACTTGAACAGCACGGTCAGCGGGTCTTCAGCGATCACTTCGGCCACGTCGTTGTAGTAACCGCGGTACATCGGTGCGCCGTCCTTGGTCAGCATCTGGAAGCTGAACACCACGTCTTCGGCGCGTACCGGATGGCCGTCATGGAAGCGAGCTTCGGGGCGCAGGTAGAAGCGCACCCAGCCATTGTCCGGGGCTTTCTCGATCAGCCGGGCGATCAGGCCGTACTCGGTGAACGGTTCGTCCAGGCCTTGCTTGGCCAGGGTGTCGTAGATGATGCCGATATCATCCGCCGGCACGCCTTTGCTGATGAACGGGTTGAGGCTGTCGAAGCCCCCGAACCCGGCCTGGCGGAAGATCCCGCCCTTGGGCGCGTCGGGATTGACGTAGTCGAAGTGCTTGAAGTCGGCCGGGTATTTCGGCGGCTCGTTGTACAGGGTCACGGCGTGTTGCGGGGCGGCGCAGGCCAGCCCGGCGAACAACAGGCCGCTGGCCTGCAGGAGCAGGGTGCGGATGGGGTTCATTAATCTTTCTCCGAAGATTTCAGCCACCACGCATTCAGGCCCAGGGTGTAAGGCGGCGTGGTGACAAAGGCGAGCCGGTTGCGGTACGCCAGACGGTGATAATTGAGGTACCAGTTGGGAACGATGTAGTGCTGCCACAGCAGCACGCGGTCAAGGGCCTTGCCGGCGGCGACTTGCTGGTCACGGGTCTGGGCGGCCAGCAACTGTTCGAGCAGATGGTCGACCACCGGGTTGGCAATGCCGGCGTAATTCTTGCTGCCCTTGACCCCGGCCTGGCTGGAGTGAAAGTACTGCCATTGTTCCAGGCCCGGGCTCAGGGTCTGGTTGAGGGTCATCAGGATCATGTCGAAATCGAACTGGTCGAGGCGCTGCTTGTATTGCGCGCGATCGACGGTGCGCAGCTGCGCATCGATGCCGATGCTGGCGAGGTTTTCGACGTAGGGCTGGAGGATGCGTTCCAGGTTCGGGTTGACCAGCAACAACTCCAGGCGCAAGGGTTGGCCTGTGGCGTTTTGCAGGTGCTGGCCATTGAGCTTCCAGCCGGCTTCGGCGAACAGGCCGAGGGCTTTGCGCAAAGTCTCCCGGGGGATCGCGCGGCCATCGGTCTGCGTCAGGCTGAACGGCTCGGTAAAGAGCCTGGCCGGCAGCTGTTCACGGTAGGGCTTGAGCAACAGCCACTCATGCCCGACCGGCAAGCCGCTGGCCGAGAACTCGCTGTTGGGGTAATAGCTCATGGCGCGTTTGTAGGCACCGCTGAACAGCGCGCGGTTGGTCCATTCAAAGTTGAACATCAACCCCAGTGCTTCACGGACCCTGGCGTCCGAGAACGTCGGCCGGCGGCCGTTCATGAACAGGCCCTGGGTCTGGGTCGGGATCTGGTGGGGAATCTGTGCCTTGATCACGTCACCGCGGCGGATGGCGGGAAAGTTGTAGCCGGTGTCCCAGTTCTTCGCCTGATGCTCGATATAGATGTCGAACTCACCGGCCTTGAATGCCTCGAACGCGACGTCGCTGTCGCGGTAGAACTCGACTTCCATGCGGTCGACGTTGTACTTGCCGCGATTGACCGACAGGTCCTTGCCCCAGTAATCCTTGACCCGTTCGAAGACGATCTGGCGTCCTGGCGTGACCGACGTGATGCGATACGGCCCGCTGCCCAGTGGCGGATCGAACGTGGTGGCCTTGAAGTCACGGCCCTTCCAGTAGTGCTGTGGCAACACCGGCATTTCACCCAGGCGCAGGATCAGCAGCGGATTGCCGGCACGCTTGAACACGAAACGGATGCGCTGCGGGTTGAGGATGTCGACCCGCAGCACCTCCTGAAGGTTGGTGCGGTACAGCGGATGCCCTTCCTTGAGCAGCGTGCGATAGGAGAACGCAACGTCGAAGGCGGTAATCGGCGTACCGTCATGGAAGCGTGCTTCAGGACGCAGGTTGAACACCACCCAACTGCGGTCCTCGCTGTACTCCACCGACTGGGCGATCAGGCCATAGCTGGACGCGGGTTCGTCACCCGAAGGCGCGTACTGCCCGGTGCCGACCATCAGCGGTTCGTTGAGTTCGTTGATGCCGTATTGCAGGAAGTTCGGTGTGGTGACCGGGCTGGTGCCCTTGAAGGTGTACGGGTTGAGCGTATCGAAGGTGCCAAACGCCATCACCCGCAACGTACCGCCCTTAGGCGCTTGCGGGTTGACCCAGTCGAAGTGGGTAAATCGGGCCGGGTACTTGAGCGTGCCGAACTGCGCATAACCATGGCTTTCGCTGATCGTCGCGCTTGCGGTGGAGCTCAAGGCCAGGCTGATCAGGAGCAGGGGCAGGGGACGCTTCAAATAGGAGATCCGATCCAGGCGGCTTGGGCTTTGTGGACCGTACAGTAACAGCTTGTATGGACAGGAAAAAGACGGGGGATTAATGCACGGTTAATTGCTTGGGTGATGATTTGTCGAGCGCGAAAATTGTGGCGAGGGGGCTTGCCCCCGTTCGACTGCGAAGCAGGCGAAAAAATGACTGAACAGGTGGATTTGTCAGTGTGCGAAACAGTTTTAGGGTCGCTTCGCAACCCAGCGGGGGCAAGCCCCCTCGCCACAAAAAAAGCCCCTGGAATCAGGGGCTCTTTTTAATGCGGATTGGCCACCGTCAACATCTGGCCGGGTTTCAGTGCCTGGCCGACACGAGGATTCCAGCGCTTGAGGTGCTGCATCTCGACGTTGAAGCGCTTGGCCACGATGGCCAGCGAATCGCCTCGCTGGACCTTGTACTTGGTCTGCTGTTTTTTGGAGTTGGCGGCAATCACGGTGTTGACGCGTCCGGAGCTGCGTTTGCTGGTGTCCTGCATGACCAGGGTCTGGCCGGGCTTGAGGTTCTTGCCGGTCAGTTTGTTCCAGCGTTGCAGGTCCTTCACGTCAACGTTGTTGGCCTTGGCGATGGAGCCGAGGTTGTCACCCCGTTTGACCCGGTAGGAGCGCCTGGCGCTGGCGACCTGGGTGTCGTCGGCGCCTTCGAAGACCGGCTTGAGCGATTTCTTGCTGATCAACTCTTCAGGGCGCATGGTCTGCAGGCTGCTGGTCAGCAGTTGCGCCTTGGAGGTCGGCACCAGCAGGTGCTGCGGGCCGTCGATGGTGGTGCGCTGCTTGAAGGCCGGGTTGAGCTGGAACAGTTCGTCTTCGTCGATGTTGGCCACTTCAGCGACCTTGGACAGGTCCATGCGCTGGTTGATTTCGACGACCTGGAAATAGGGCTGGTTGGCGATCGGGTTGAGGTTCACGCCGTAGGCTTCAGGCGCCATCACCACTTGCGACAGTGCCAGCAACTTCGGCACATAGGCCTGGGTTTCGGAGGGCAGCGGCAGGTTCCAGTAGTCGGTCGGCAGGCCGAGACGCTCGTTGCGCTCGATGGCCCGGCTGACGGTGCCTTCGCCGGCGTTGTAGGCCGCCAGGGCCAGCATCCAGTCGCCGTTGAACATGTCGTGCAGGCGAGTCAGGTAATCCAGCGCGGCGGTGGTCGACGCGGTGATGTCGCGACGGCCATCATAGAAACGGGTCTGGCGCAGGTTGAAGTAACGCCCGGTGGACGGGATGAATTGCCAAAGACCCACCGCGTCGGCCCGGGAGTAGGCCATCGGGTTGTAGGCACTTTCAATCACTGGCAGCAGGGCCAGTTCCAGCGGCATGTTGCGCTCTTCAAGGCGCTCGACGATGTAGTGAATGTAGAGGCTGCCGCGTTCACCGGCGTTTTCGAGGAAAGACGGATTGCTGGCGAACCACAGGCGCTGCTGCTCGATGCGCGGGTTGACACCCAGCCCGTCCTGCAACTGGAAGCCCTGGCGCATACGCTCCCAGACGTCCTGTGGAATTTGCGGGCTGGGCTTTTCGCTGAGCCAGATCGGCTTCTGCTTGGCGCGCGCGGCGATGTTCGGCGTGTGCGCCGCATCGGTCTGCGGCGCATGGCTGGAACAGCCCGCCAGGGTGGCGGACACAGCCACCGCAATGGCTTGAGCCAAGCGGGTCAATGCGTCTGAACTGATGGCTTTGCGAATAGGTGACGACATTGGCTGGAAGTAAGTTCCGGGCAAAAATGTCGGGCGATTCTAGAAAGCGCACCCTGCGCGGTCAACCTTTCAGAATTGTTGCAGCCTTGTGGGGCCCCTTTAGAACGTGTCTTTCCACGCTCGAAGCGCAGCAAAAACCATATCGGGCGCCGAGTTATCGGTGCCGGTCCGTTCGTCCGCTTTTTCTTTAACGGATGTTTCAGCGGAACGCAAAAACGGGTTTGTGAGCTTTTCCAGTGCCAGTGTCGACGGCAGCGTCATGATCCCGGATTCCCGTTGGCGGGTGACTTTGGCCAGGCGTTCGGCCGTATCCGGATTGTTCGGCTCGACGGCTGCGGCAAACTTCAGATTGCTCAGGGTGTATTCGTGGGTGCAGTAGACCAGCGTGTCTTCCGGCAACTCCGCAAGACGTGTCAGCGAGCTGTACATTTGCTGGGGCGTGCCTTCGAACAACCGCCCGCAGCCGGCGGCAAACAGGGTGTCGCCGCAGAACAGCAAGCCGTGGTGGTAATAGGCGATATGCCCCAGGGTATGGCCGGGGACCGCCAAGATGTCGAAATCCAGCCCGAGCACGCTGATGCGGTCGTTGTCCTTGAGCGCAATCTCCCGTGCCGGGATCGTTTCGCTGGCCGGACCATAGACTTTCGCGTCCGTCGCTTTTTTCAGCTGTTCGACCCCGCCGACGTGGTCATGATGGTGGTGAGTGATCAGAATATCACTCAGGGCCCAACCCGGATTGGCCGTGAGCCAGGCGTGTACCGGGGCGGCATCACCCGGGTCGACGACCGCGCAGCGTTTGCTGCCGTGGTCTTGTAACAACCAGATGTAGTTGTCGGTGAAGGCGGGCAGGGCTGTGATCTGTATCATCGTCGGATTCGCCAAGCGGAAAACAATGGCGCATCTTAGAACTTCCTGGCGCGTTGGAGAATGCAATGACTGATAAAGCGTTCGCACAGGCTGATCCTGACTGGCTGGCGTTGATCAGAGCGGCCCGCGAGTGGCTGGAAGGTCCGATCGGGCAATTCCTGCTGGACGAAGAGCGGCGCATGCTCGAAGACGAACTCGGGCGGTTCTTTGGTGGCTATCTGGTGCATTACGGTCCGTCGGCCCAGACCCCGCCGTCAGCGCCGCAGGTGCAGCGTAACGTACGCCTTGGCGCGCCGTTGCCGGGGGTCGAGATCGTCTGTGAGGAGCAGGCCTGGCCGCTGAGCGAACACGCCGCCGATGTGGTGGTGCTGCAACATGGCCTGGATTTCTGCCTGTCGCCCCACGGTTTGCTGCGCGAGGCGGCAAGCAGCGTGCGGCCCGGCGGGCATTTGCTGATCATCGGCATCAATCCCTGGAGCAGTTGGGGCCTGCGGCATGTGTTTGCCCAGGATGGGCTGCGCAAGGCGCGCTGCATTTCGCCGTCACGGGTCGCGGACTGGCTGAACCTGCTGGGCTTCGCGCTGGAGAAACGCCGCTTCGGGTGCTATCGTCCGCCGCTTGCGTCACCGGCGTGGCAGACCCGCCTGGCCGGTTGGGAGCGCAAGGCCGGTGACTGGCAACTGTCGGGCGGCGGCTTCTATTTATTGGTGGCACGCAAGATCGTGGTGGGCCTGCGACCGGTCCGTCAGGAGCGGCGCGAGCCGATGGGCAAGTTGATTCCCTTGCCGATGGCCAAGGTCAACCGTCGCAACATCGAACCGTAACACACTTTTTCATTTGCGGCCGGGCCTGTCCCGGCTTCGGGCGTCGTCGATCAGCGATCGGCGGGCCAGCGCATTTTCTGGATAGATTGGCATGAGCGATAGCGTAGAACTGTTCACCGACGGCGCCTGCAAGGGCAACCCTGGCCCGGGCGGCTGGGGCGCACTGCTGGTGTGCAAGGGCGTTGAAAAGGAACTCTGGGGCGGCGAAGCCAATACCACCAACAACCGCATGGAGCTGATGGGCGCGATCCGTGGCCTGGAAGAGCTCAAGCGTCCCTGTGAGGTGCTGCTGGTGACCGACTCCCAGTACGTGATGAAAGGCATCAACGAGTGGATGGACAACTGGAAAAAGCGCGGCTGGAAAACCGCGGCGAAGGAACCGGTGAAAAACGCCGACCTGTGGAAATTACTCGACGAGCAGGTCAACCGCCACAAGGTGACCTGGAAATGGGTACGCGGGCACATTGGTCATCACGGCAACGAACGGGCCGACCAGTTGGCCAACCGTGGCGTCGACGAAGTGCGCGGGTACAAGCAGGGCTGATTCCGGTACTACCGATGCATCGCGCCGAGGCCTTCGCGAGCAAGCCCGCTCCCACATTGATCTCCATGCGCCACAGATCCCTTGTGGGAGCGGGCTTGCTCGCGAAGGCGGCGACTCGGTGTATCTGAAAGCCTCTGCAAGCGTGATAACATCACCGCTTTTGCCCGAATACCGATTGAGAGCTGAGCACTGATGGCAACCAGATCCGTTGTACTCGACACCGAAACCACCGGCATGCCGGTGACCGACGGCCACCGGATTATCGAAATCGGTTGTGTCGAGTTGATCGGCCGACGCCTGACGGGCCGGCACTTTCACGTGTACCTGCAACCGGATCGCGAAAGTGACGAGGGCGCCATCGGTGTCCACGGCATCACCAACGAATTCCTCGTGGGCAAGCCGCGTTTTGCCGAGGTGGCCGAAGAGTTCTTCGAGTTCATCAAGGGCGCGCAGCTGATCATCCATAACGCGGCGTTCGACGTTGGCTTCATCAACAACGAATTCGCCCTGATGGGGCAGCAGGATCGCGCGGACATCACGCAGCACTGCACGATCCTCGACACCCTGATGATGGCCCGGGAGCGTCACCCGGGGCAGCGCAACAGTCTCGACGCCTTGTGCAAACGTTATGGCGTCGACAACTCCGGCCGTGAGCTGCACGGCGCCTTGCTCGACTCCGAGATTCTCGCCGACGTCTACCTGACCATGACCGGCGGGCAGACCAGCCTGTCCCTGGCCGGTAACGCCTCCGATGGCAATGGCTCCGGTGAAGGGGCGGACAACTCGGCCACCGAGATCCGTCGTTTGCCGGCGGATCGCCAGCCGACGCGCATCATCCGCGCCAGCGAAGACGACCTGGCCCGCCACGCGGCGCGCCTGGAAATCATCGGCAAATCCGCTGGTGCCCCGGCGTTGTGGGTGCAGTTGGCTGAGGCTGAGGCGCAGGCCTGACCCCCTGTTTGGCAGACACTGCTTTTGTGGCGAGGGGGCTTGCCCCCGTTCGGCTGCGAAGCAGACGTAATTCCATTCTCTGCGGTTTATCCGAAAGATTGTTGGGGGGCGCTTCGCGACCCAACGGGGGCAAGCCCCCTCGCCACAGGGAAGCGCTCTAGTCGCCACAAGTTGGTGCATCTCGCTCGCCACTTGCGCTGCAACACTCTACCCTGAGGTGATTGGCAGGCTCTGGTCTGCCGCCTCAGGACACTGAGCCTCATGTATAAAGATTTGAAATTCCCGGTCCTGATTGTCCATCGCGACATCAAGGCCGATAGCGTCGCCGGTGACCGCGTGCGGGGGATTGCCCGGGAGCTGGAGCAGGAAGGGTTCAGCGTCGTTTCGGCGGTGGACTACACCGAAGGACGACTGGTGGCGTCGACCTACCATGGCCTGTCCTGCATGTTGATAGCGTCTGAGGACGCCAGCACCCATTCGCATTTGTTGCAAAACATGGCCGAACTGATCGGTCTGGCGCGAGTGCGTGCGCCGGATCTGCCGATCTTTGCCCTGGGCGAAAAAGTGACCCTGGAAAACGCGCCCGCCGATGCCATGGCCGAGCTCAACCAGTTGCGCGGCATTCTTTACCTGTTTGAAGACACCGTGCCCTTTCTTGCCCGGCAGGTGGCCCGCGCCGCGCGCAAATACCTCGATGGCCTGTTGCCGCCGTTCTTCAAGGCCTTGGTGCAGCACACCGCGGATTCCAATTACTCGTGGCACACCCCCGGTCACGGCGGAGGGGTGGCGTATCACAAGAGTCCGGTCGGGCAGGCGTTTCACCAGTTTTTCGGGGAAAACACCCTGCGCTCGGATCTTTCGGTGTCGGTGCCGGAACTCGGTTCCTTGCTCGATCACACCGGTCCCCTGGCTGAAGCCGAGGCCCGTGCAGCGCGTAATTTCGGCGCCGATCACACCTTTTTCGTGATCAATGGCACGTCCACCGCCAACAAGATTGTCTGGCACTCGGTGGTCGCTCGCGATGACCTGGTGCTGGTGGATCGCAATTGCCACAAGTCGGTGCTGCACTCGATCATCATGACCGGCGCGATCCCGCTGTACTTGTGTCCGGAGCGTAATGAGCTGGGGATCATCGGCCCGATTCCCCTGAGCGAGTTCAGTCGCGAATCGATCCAGGCCAAGATCGACGCCAGCCCGCTGACCAAGGGGCGTGCACCGAAGGTCAAGCTGGCCGTAGTGACCAATTCGACCTATGACGGCCTCTGCTACAACGCCGAACTGATCAGGCAGCAACTGGGCAATAGTGTCGAGGTATTGCACTTCGACGAGGCCTGGTACGCCTATGCGGCGTTCCATGAGTTTTTTGCCGGGCGCTACGGCATGGGCACGTCCCGCGATGAAGACAGTCCGTTGGTGTTCACCACCCATTCCACCCACAAGTTGCTGGCGGCCTTCAGTCAGGCGTCGATGATTCACGTGCGCGATGGCGGCGCGCGGCAACTGGACCGGGATCGCTTCAACGAAGCGTTCATGATGCACATCTCGACCTCGCCGCAGTACGGCATCATCGCCTCGCTGGATGTGGCTTCGGCGATGATGGAGGGGCCGGCCGGGCGTTCGCTGCTGCAGGAAATGTTCGACGAAGCCCTGAGCTTTCGCCGGGCGCTGGCTAACTTGCGCCAGCACATTGCCGCTGATGACTGGTGGTTTTCGATCTGGCAACCGCCGTCGGTGGAAGGCATCGAGCGGGTCGTCACCGAGGACTGGTTGCTGCAGCCGGACGCCGACTGGCACGGCTTTGGCGGCGTGACCGAGGATTATGTGCTGCTCGACCCGATCAAGGTCACGCTGGTGATGCCGGGGCTGACGGCCGGTGGCGCCCTCAGCGAGCGCGGGATTCCGGCGGCGGTGGTCAGCAAGTTCCTTTGGGAGCGTGGCCTGGTGGTTGAGAAGACCGGGCTGTATTCGTTCCTGGTGTTGTTCTCCATGGGCATCACCAAGGGCAAGTGGAGTACGCTGCTCACCGAATTGCTGGAGTTCAAGCGCAGCTATGACGCCAACGTCAGTCTGGCCAGTTGCCTGCCTTGCGTGGCGCAAGAGAATGTCGCGCGGTATCAGGGCATGGGCCTGCGTGATCTGTGCGATCAGTTGCATGCCTGTTATCGCAGCAATGCCACTGCCAGGCACCTCAAGCGCATGTACACCGTTCTGCCGGAAGTCGCGATGAAACCGGCAGACGCCTATGATCAATTGGTGCGCGGTGAAGTCGAAGCCGTATCGATCGATGCGCTGGACGGACGGATCGCCGCGGTGATGCTGGTGCCGTATCCACCCGGCATTCCGTTGATCATGCCGGGTGAGCGCTTTACCGAGTCGACCCGCTCGATCATCGATTACCTGGCGTTTGCCCGCACGTTCGATAGCAGTTTCCCGGGGTTCGTTGCTGATGTGCACGGATTGCAACATGAAGATCAGGGCAGTGGGCGGTGCTACACCGTCGATTGCATCAAGGAGTGAGGACCTTTCCCAGTATGCAGCCGGTTATAAATCCGAATTATCCAGGGTTGTCGGTACGGGTTGCCGATGAAGGTTTTGCCGCCTACATCTGGGGCAGTGATTTCAGTTTTGAAGTCGCGGCCTATGGTGCGGCCGAAATCGGCAAACCGGTCGCGCAGTGGCCGGTGACGCCGATCACGCCTTACCGCAAGTGCTACGGCATCGACCCGGAGGAGTTCAGCAGCTTTCGCGATGCCGCCGACAGCGCGATTTTCATGGCCTATCTGGATGACCAGCCTGTGGGGCACCTGGTGGTCAGCACCAATTGGAACGGCTTTGCCCATATCGACGAACTGGCGGTGCATGCGCCGGCCCGGCGGCACGGCGTGGCCAAGGCCCTGCTGGATGTGGCGCAGTTCTGGAGCCGCAAGAAGAAACTTCCAGGCATCATGCTCGAAACACAGAACAACAACCTGGGGGCCTGCCGGCTCTACGAACGCTGCGGTTACGTGATCGGCGGGGTCGACCATCTGCGCTATCGCGGCATCGATCCGAACACCGCCGAAGTGGCGCTGTTCTGGTATCGAATATTCGAAAACCCGCTGGAAAACCCGCTCAGTTCGTCAGCATCGCCGCGGCTTGTTCCGTGACGATGGCCAACAGGGCCTGAACCGCCGGAGACGCTTCGTTGTTTTTCAGGGACAGGGCGTAGAGGCTGACCGGGATGGCGGGTGCCAGCGGGCAGCTGTCCAGTCCCGAGGCTTTGGCGCCGAGGGCGGTGAAGGGGTCGACGATGGCCAGGCCTTCGCCGGCCTCGACCATGCTGCGCATCATCTGGTGCGTCTGCACCCGGGTCTGGATCACTGGGGCAGGACGCAAGCCGTGCAGTTTGTTTTCCAGTGCCGGGCTCAGCGGGTCGTGCCCCTCCAGGCCGATCATCGATTGACCGGCCAGGTCCTGCAGTGAAATGTATTTCTGTTTCGGTTGCAGCCAGCCATGGGGGGCGAGCAACTGAAGTTTGCCCTGGGCAATCACCTGGCAATCGAGGTCGGCGTGATCGGGGTCGTGCAGGCTCAGGCCCAGATCGCTTTCACGCAGCAGCAGGCTTCGGACGATGTCGCGGGTCGGCTGGCTCAGTAGTGTGCAAGGCGCGTCGGGCAGGCGTCGGCGCAGGGCCGCGATGCTGTGAGGCAACAATTGGTTGGCCAGGGGCGGGGTGCAGATGATGCGCAGCGGCGGCGCCAGATATTGCCTGAGGCTGTTGGCCAGACGCTGCACCGGTTCGAGCGCGTCGTAGACCCGGGCAATTTCCACCTGCAGTTGCTGCGCTTCGCGGGTGGCCTGCAATCGTCCGCGAACGCTGGCGAACAGCATGAACCCCAACTGATCCTCGGCGTCGCGCAGCAAGCGCTCGACTTCGGTCACTGGCAACTGCAGCCATTCGGCGGCGGTGCCCAGGTGACCGGTCTGCAGGAGCGCCTGGATCACTTCGATATGGCGTAAGCGCATGCGTGAAGTCCATGTTCAGCAGGTGGAGGAGTCAGTGGCTGAATCCTACCCCAAGTCCGCGCATATGACTTCTGCTCATAACGACGGGTTATGAAGCGATGACGGTTTGCGGTTCGCGGGTAATGGTCACGCCGGTTTGCACCAGCATGAATTCATTGTCGTCGACCTTGTTGACACGGTCGCCAATGGCCAGCTTATAGGTAGTGACAGGCCCTGAACCGTCTACCGCCGGGGTGGATTCCTGGAACTCGTGCACCGAATAAATACGGCCTTCCGCGTCTCTTGCATGGAACTGACCGACGAGTACTGCTGCCATCTGCTTAGAACCTCTGGAGATAAATCACTCAATTTGCGGCTCTGTAGACCGTGCCTGGGTGAGGTAAGTTTTCCTACAGGAAAAAAATAGTCAGGGACGGCGTTTTCAGTCGCCCGCTGCTTGAATCGTCATCTATAACTACAAGCTCTTCCTATCGGACAGTCGAGACATTCCCATGAGCAACGTCTATTCGGTCGCCGTCGTGGTCGGCAGCTTGAGAAAGGAATCGATCAACCGCAAGGTCGCACGGGCCCTGGCTGAACTGGCTCCGGCCAATCTCAAGCTCAACATCGTCGAAATTGGCGACCTGCCGCTCTACAACGAAGACATCGATGGCGCTTCCCCGCCGGCAGCCTACAGCACTTTCCGACAACAAGTGAGTTCATCCGACGCGGTGCTGTTCGTGACCCCGGAATACAACCGCTCGGTGCCGGCGCCGTTGAAAAACGCGATTGACGTGGGTTCGCGTCCTTATGGGAAGAGTGCCTGGAACGGCAAGCCGGGCGCGATTATCAGCGTTTCGCCGGGGGCCGTCGGCGGGTTTGGTGCCAACCACAACCTGCGTCAATCCATGGTGTTCCTCAATGTGCCGCTGATGCAGCAACCTGAGGCCTATCTGGGGAATGCCGGTTCGGCGTTCGACGAGGCGGGCAAGCTGTCCGAGTCGGTCAAGCCGTTCCTGCAAAGTTTCATCAATGCCTATGGGCAATGGGTCGAGCAGCACAAGAAAGTCTGATGTTCGTTTGCCAGCGCTCAGTCCCGCGACGCGCTGGCCAATCGGCTGCACACCAGTGCTTCCATTTCCGACAGCCAGGCGGCGGTTTGTTCCGCCGCCGGTTGTGCCGTGATGCAGTAGCGACGTCCGCCCCAGGCCATGATGACCCAGGCTTCAATAGTCGGCGCTGACGGCTGCGTCGGCAAATCGCCGCAGGCCGCGAAGGCTTCCCGCCATTTTTGCGACAGTTCCTCGTACACCCTTCGGTGATGCTTGGGTTCGGCGATCTGATGCTCGATGAGCGACACGGCATGGTTGAACAGCGGTTGTCGGGGATCGTCAGGGTCGCAGGTCAGGCGCACCAGTCGCTTGATGCGCGCCAGCCAGTCGAGGTCGTTTGCCTGGATGACGTCTTGATCCAGTTGAGCCAGCAGTACATCCAGGCGATGCCGGATGTAACCCGACAGCAGGGCTTTTTTGCTCGGGAAATAGTCATACAGCGTGCCAATCGCCACGCCGGCCTCCAGTGCCACGTCCCGGGTGGTCAGACTTGACCAGCCGTTGCGCTGCCAAATCCGAACAAAAGCCTCGTAAATCGCCTCGACGGTGAAGATCGCCCGAGCCTGGCTGGGTCGTTTCAGCGGCTTGGCGCGGGAGTTGAGGATGGGCGAGCCGCCCCTGGTGTTTCCGAACCCACTCTTCATCGGCAGTCATTACCCTTGTGTGACCCGCCACCGTGTCGCAGCAGGAGATCGAACATGCAGGATTTCACCACGGTAACACGCCTGATTACCCGCAAAAATGCCCTGGACCAGAGCCGTATAGCGCAGGAGCGACGTAGCCTGGTTCCGGCAGCCGGCGAGGTGATCCTGAAGATTGATCGTTGCGCACTGACCACCAACAACATTACGTACGCGGCGTATGGCAATTCAATGAACTACTGGGGTTTCTTTCCCGCCGGCGAGGAGGGCTGGGGCCATATTCCGGCCTGGGGATTCGCGGACGTCATTGCGTCGACCGTGACCGGCATCGAGGTGGGCGAGCGCTTTTACGGGTACTTTCCGCTGGCCAGTCACCTGTGGATGCGCCCGGAACGGGTCACCGAACGTGGCTTCTACGACGGGGCCGGGCACCGTTTAGGGCTGACCTCGGCGTACAACCAATACACGCGCTGCGGTTGGGATGCGTACTACAGGCCGGAAACCGAAAACCTGCAGATTCTGCTCAAGCCGTTGTTTCTGACCTCGTCGATGCTGGCGGATTTCCTGCAAGACAATCGGTTTTTCGAAGCGACCCGCCTGGTGTTCTCCAGCGCTTCCAGCAAGACCGCCTACGGCACGGCCGTGTGTCTGGAGAGCTATCCGCAACTGGAACGTGTGGCGCTGACATCTGCCGGCAACAAAGCGTTTGTCGAAAACCTCGGGTGTTACGAACGCGTGGTGTCCTATGCCGAGTTGGCGACCCTTGCCGGCGACCGTCCTACGTTGTATATGGATTTTTCCGGCGACCTGGATCTACGTGATCGGGTCCACCGGCACTTTGCCGGGCAACTGGTCTACAGCTGCTTCGCCGGTTCTGCGCAAAGTACCGATGAGGCACGGTTGACGGCTATCGAAGGGCCACAACCGGTGTTCTTTTTTGCGCCGATCCAGATCCGCAAGCGCAATGCCGAATGGGGGCCGGAAGGGGTCAGCCAGCATATTGGCGAAGGGTTGCTGCGGTTTTTTCGGCAGGTGACAGCTCGGGAAAAACCCTTGCTGGAAGTCATTGAAAGTCGAGGTTACGAGGCCGCTCAAAGTGTCATTTCCCGCTTGTTCCATGGCCAGGTCCCACCTGTCGAGGGGCATGTGATTCGGTTGTAGGCGGGCAGTCTTCGTGCATCCCGGATAGACCGTGGTGACTTCTTCGCGAGCAAGCCCACACACATTTGATCTCGGTCGAATACAGATTTTGTATCCGCTGAGAATCCCTGTGGGAGCGGGCTTGGTCCGGGCGGCGATCCGACGAAGGGGCCGGCACAGGCAATACAAAAACTCATCCCTGTCCCGGCACATTCGGCCAAAGATCCGCCACCAGAAACAGGCGCTCGGCCTCTTCCCAGTCGCCATTGGCATTTTCCGTCAGGCGTACCAGCAGTTGTGCCGGCGCCAACGGGTCCAGGTCATTGAGCCATGCCCGCATCTGTTCAGGGGTCCAGGTGTGCTCCGCCGAATAGTGCGCCGGTGCCAGCCAGGCATGGCGGGGCAAGGGTTGCCAGCGACCGGGCGCGCTCTGGGCAACCAACGCCGGCCAATCCTTTTGATGCAGCCAGCGACCGCGCAAATGCTGCGGATGGGCACCCGACGGCGGGGCGGCCTGTCCGGGCCAGGGGTACAGCAAATAACCCCCCAGCCACAAATGGGCACTGAAGGCCTGGATATCCAGCGCCGCCAGTACTTCACGGCTCTCGGGGCGTGCGGAAATCGGCAGTTGATGCTGGCTCAGGTGCGCCAGTTTGCGGTCGAGCCGATCGTGGCAGCCCGGGCCCAGCCACTGGGCGGTGTCGTGCCCGTCGCCGGATTGCGGACCGAGGTAGAGCTTGATCGCCAGTTCCAGGTGATGCACACCGTCGCGGTCGCGCAGCAGCATGTCCAGCTCACCCAGGGTGTGCCCTTCACGGCGAATCGGCATGTTGGCGGCAATCAGCTCAATGCCCGGCGCATGCTGCACGGCAAATTGCCAGAGGCGTTCGTAGTACAGGCCCAGGCGGCGGGTGCGGGCCTGGGCCAGCCAGTGCAGCAAGCCATAACTGTCCCGGTCCAGCTGTCGCAGCCACAGCTCCAGCCGGTCCGGTGCCTGCACCCAGTCGCTGCCGGCCAACGGGTGACGTTGCGGCCACGGGGTGTCGTCCAGCATGGGCGGGGCGAGGATGACCCACGCCAGGTCACGCACTTCGGGGTGGCGTAACTGATGGGGCAGGTGGAGCAGATCCGGAAATAGCATCATCTTGCGAGCATAGCCCGAAACCCGGGCACACCCTTGAAGCTGAAAGGATTTTGTCTACGGGCGGCTTTCGCCCATAATCGTGGTTTTCGCCGCCACACAGATCCCCGCAGGAGCCCCATGGAGCAATTTCGCAATATCGGCATCATCGGTCGCCTGGGCAGTTCCCAGGTGCTGGATACCGTCCGCCGACTGAAACGGTTTCTGCTCGATCGTCACCTGCACGTGATCCTCGAAGACACCATCGCCGAAGTGCTGCCAGGGCACGGCCTGCAAACCTCGTCGCGCAAGATGCTCGGCGAAGTCTGCGACATGGTCATCGTGGTCGGTGGTGACGGCAGCCTGCTCGGCGCTGCCCGGGCGCTGGCCAAGCACAATATTCCGGTGCTCGGCATCAACCGGGGCAGCCTGGGGTTCCTGACCGACATCCGCCCCGACGAGCTCGAGGCCAAGGTCGCCGAAGTGCTGGACGGCCACTATCTGGTGGAAAACCGCTTCCTGCTGCAGGCCGAAGTCCGCCGCCATGGTGAGGCGATCGGTCAGGGCGATGCCCTGAACGACGTCGTGCTGCACCCTGGCAAATCCACGCGAATGATCGAATTCGAGCTGTACATCGACGGCCAGTTCGTCTGCAGCCAGAAGGCCGATGGCCTGATCGTCGCCACGCCGACCGGTTCCACCGCGTACGCGCTGTCTGCCGGCGGGCCGATCATGCACCCCAAGCTCGACGCTATTGTTATTGTGCCGATGTACCCCCATACCTTGTCGGGCAGACCGATAGTGGTCGATGGCAACAGTGAGCTGAAAATCGTCGTGTCCAAGGATATGCAGATTTACCCGCAAGTCTCGTGTGACGGGCAGAACCACTTCACCTGCGCACCCGGCGACACCATTACCGTCAGCAAAAAAGCCCAGAAACTGCGGCTGATTCACCCGCTCGACCACAACTACTACGAAGTCTGCCGGACCAAGCTCGGCTGGGGCAGCAAGCTGGGGGGTGGAGGCGACTGATGCTCGATCCCGCGCGTAGCTACGACCTGATCGGTGACGTGCACGGTTGCGCCCTGACCCTGGAGCACTTGCTCGACCGACTCGGTTATCACAAACAGGGTGGCGTCTGGCGGCATGCCTCGCGCATGGCGGTGTTCGTCGGCGATATCATCGACCGCGGCCCGCGGATTCGCGAGGCGCTGCACATCGTCCACGACATGGTCGAGGCCGGTCAGGCGCTGTGCATCATGGGCAACCATGAGTTCAATGCGCTGGGCTGGAGCACGCCGGCGCTGCCCGGCAGCGGCAAGCAGTTCGTGCGCGAGCACACGCCGCGCCATGCCCGCCTGCTGCACGAAACCCTGACCCAGTTCGAAGGCCATCCGGCTGACTGGCACGATTTCCAGCAATGGTTCTATGAGCTGCCACTGTTCGTCGATGCCGGGCGTTTTCGCGTGGTCCACGCCTGCTGGGATGCCGGGCTGATCGAGCCGCTGCGGGCGTTGTTCCCCAACGGTTGTATCGACGAGCATTTTCTCCAGGCGTCGGCGGAGTCGGGTTCGTTTGCCTGCACCGTGTTCGATCGCCTGTTGCGCGGCACCGACATGCGCTTGCCCCATGGCCTGACCATGACCAGCGGCGACGGCCTGGTGCGTTCGTTCTTCCGCACCAAGTTCTGGGAAGACGATCCGAAAACCTACGGCGACATCGTGTTCCAGCCGGACGCGTTGCCTGAACCCGTGGCCCGGACGCCGCTGACGTCCACTGAAAAGAACAGCTTGCTGCGCTATGGCATCGACGAACCGTTGTTGTTCGTCGGCCATTACTGGCGCAGCGGCAAGCCGGCACCGATCCGCCCGAACCTGGCCTGCCTGGATTACAGCGCAGTACTCTACGGCAAACTGGTTGCCTATCGACTGGATCAGGAAACCCGCCTCGATCCGGATAAATTCGTCTGGGTCGATGTCGAGCGGCCGGAGGTGCTGCAATGAGTGCTGTAGCGGTATTGCGTCTGCCCCTGGCAGTGGACTTGAGCGGGTTCGTCAACTTGCTCAAGCGCATGCAAGTGCCCCATCGGGTCAGCGAAGAAGCAGGCGAGCAAGTGCTGTGGGTGCCGGACAACATCAGTGAAGATGTGCGCGCACTGTACGAACGGTTTCCGGCGGGCGATCCCGACCAGCAACTGGACATTCCGGTGGCGCAGACCATCAAGCGTCCGGGCTTTGTCGAACAGCTGAAATACGCCAGGGCCACAGCACTGGTATTGCTGCTGAGCATCCTCGTCGGTGCGGTCACCTTGCTCGGTGACAACCTGGAAACGATGCGCTGGCTGACCTTCCTCGAATTTCGCGTAGTCGGCGAATACCTCCACTTCACACCGCTGGCCGACAGCCTGGCGGCGGGGCAGTGGTGGCGCCTGTTCACGCCGATGCTGGTCCACTTCGGCATCCTGCACCTGGCGATGAACGGCATGTGGTACTGGGAGTTGGGGCGGCGCATCGAGTCGCGCCAGGGCAGTATCAACCTGATCGGCCTGACCCTGCTGTTCAGCCTGGTGTCCAACTACGCCCAGTACTATTTCAGCGGCCCGACCTTGTTCGGTGGCCTGTCCGGCGTACTGTATGGCCTGCTCGGGCATTGCTGGATCTTCCAGCTGCTGGCGCCGAACCCGGCTTATCGCCTGCCGCGCGGCGTGCTGGTGATGATGCTGGTGTGGTTGCTGCTGTGCCTGTCCGGGCTGGTCTCGATGATCGGCTTCGGCGAAATCGCCAACGCGGCCCACGTCAGCGGGTTACTCATCGGATGCTTCACCGGTTTGTTGGGCGGTTTGTATAACCGCCGTAAACTGGCCGCCTAATTCAAGAACATGCAATAAAGAGACGGAGACCCAATGTCCTCTTTTAACGAAATGATCCAGAACATCACCCCCGATATCTACGAGAGCCTGAAACTGGCGGTGGAAATCGGCAAATGGTCCGACGGTGGCAAACTCACCGCCGAACAACGCGAGCTGTCGCTGCAGGCGATGATCGCCTGGGAAATCCAGAACCTGCCCGAAGACCAGCGTACCGGCTACATGGGGCCGCAGGAATGCGCCTCGAAGTCGATCGAAGTGCCGAATATCCTGTTCAAGTCGGATGCCATCCATTGATCGAGATTGGCCGCGGTGCAATCAGCAAAATGTCGGCACGCCTTGACGGGCCGAACGTGCAATACGCTTTCCGTCTGGGCGAAACCGAGGTTCCGGTCAATCCGTTGATCGGGACCACGGTGCGCCTGGAATACCTGGGGGCGATCCACTGCACCCATTGCGGGCGCAAGACCAAGACCAGTTTCAGCCAGGGCTACTGCTACCCGTGCATGACCAAACTGGCTCAGTGCGATGTGTGCATCATGAGCCCGGAGCGCTGCCACTTCGACGCCGGCACCTGCCGTGAGCCGGAGTGGGGCGAGAAGTTCTGCATGACCGATCACGTGGTGTACCTGGCCAACTCGTCGGGGATCAAAGTCGGGATTACCCGCGCCACCCAGCTGCCGACCCGCTGGCTCGACCAGGGTGCTAGCCAGGCCTTGCCGATCGTGCGCGTCTCGACCCGGCAGCAGTCGGGCTTCGTCGAGGATCTGTTTCGCAGCCAGGTGGCGGACAAGACCAACTGGCGTGCTTTACTCAAGGGCGATGCGGCGGCGGTGAACCTGGCCGAGGTTCGCGATCAACTGTTCGACAGCTGCGCCGAAGGCTTGCAAGGGTTGCAGGAACGATTCGGCTTGCAGGCGATCCAGACGGTTACCGGCGTCGAACCGCTGGAGATCCGCTATCCGGTCGAGCAATACCCGGCGAAGATTGTCAGCTTCAACCTGGACAAGAACCCGATTGCCGAAGGCACGCTGATGGGGGTCAAGGGCCAATACCTGATCTTCGACACCGGCGTGATCAACATTCGTAAATACACGGCTTACCAGCTCGCCGTGCATCAGTAAGGACTCCAGCATGCGCACCGAACAACCGAAGATGATCTACCTCAAGGACTATCAGGCGCCCGAGTACCTGATCGACGAAACACACCTGACCTTCGAGTTGTACGAGGACCACAGCCTGGTCCATGCGCAACTGGTGATGCGCCGCAACCCCGAGCGTGGCCCGGGGCTGCCGCCGCTGGTGCTGGATGGCCAGCAGCTGGA
This sequence comes from Pseudomonas sp. PDM32, assembly GCF_019219225.1. Taxonomy (NCBI): domain Bacteria; kingdom Pseudomonadati; phylum Pseudomonadota; class Gammaproteobacteria; order Pseudomonadales; family Pseudomonadaceae; genus Pseudomonas; species Pseudomonas sp. PDM32. The sequence goes on along the minus strand of NZ_JAHUWE010000010.1, from coordinate 80,752 downwards.
ACTGCTGTCGGTCACCCTGGCCGACCAGGAGCTTTCCGAGGCGCAGTATCAACTGACCGAGAATCACCTGACCCTGCAACCGACCAGCGCTACCTTCACGGTCGATACCAGCGTCAGGATCCACCCGGAATCCAACACCGCGCTGGAAGGCCTGTACAAGTCCGGCACGATGTTCTGCACCCAGTGCGAGGCCGAAGGCTTTCGCAAGATCACCTATTATCTCGACCGCCCGGACGTGATGAGCACCTTCACCACCACGGTGGTCGCCGAGCAGCACAGCTATCCGGTGCTGCTGTCCAACGGCAACCCGATCGCTTCCGGCCCCGGAGAAGACGGCCGGCACTGGGCGACCTGGGAAGACCCGTTCAAGAAACCGGCGTACCTGTTTGCGCTGGTGGCCGGTGACCTGTGGTGCGTCGAAGACAGCTTCACCACCCTGAGCGAGCGCAACGTGGCGCTGCGCATCTACGTCGAGCCGGAAAACATCGACAAATGCCAGCACGCCATGAACAGCCTGAAGAAGTCCATGCGCTGGGATGAAGAGGTCTACGGTCGCGAGTACGACCTGGACATCTTCATGATCGTCGCCGTCAACGACTTCAACATGGGCGCCATGGAGAACAAGGGCCTCAACATCTTCAACTCCAGCGCCGTGCTGGCCAAGGCCGAAACCGCCACCGACGCCGCGCACCAGCGGGTCGAGGCGATCGTCGCCCACGAATACTTCCACAACTGGTCGGGCAACCGCGTGACCTGCCGCGACTGGTTCCAGCTGTCGCTCAAGGAAGGCTTCACCGTGTTCCGCGATGCCGGTTTCTCCTCGGACATGAACTCGGCCACGGTCAAGCGCATCCAGGACGTGGCGTACCTGCGCACCCACCAGTTCGCCGAAGACGCCGGCCCCATGGCTCACGCCGTGCGCCCGGACAGCTTCATCGAGATTTCCAACTTCTACACCCTGACCGTGTACGAAAAGGGCTCGGAAGTGGTCGGCATGATCCACACCTTGCTCGGCGCCGAAGGCTTCCGCAAAGGCAGCGACCTGTACTTCGAACGCCATGACGGCCAGGCCGTGACCTGCGATGACTTCATCAAGGCCATGGAAGATGCCAATGGCGTCGACCTGACCCAGTTCAAGCGCTGGTACAGCCAGGCCGGAACACCGCGTCTGGCGGTGAGCGAGTCCTTTGATGCCGCGGCGAAAACCTACAGCCTGACCTTCCGCCAGAGCTGCCCGGAAACCCCGGACAAGGTTGAAAAACTGCCGTTCGTGATCCCGGTCGAACTGGGGCTGCTGGATACCAAAGGGGTAGCGATTACCCTGCGTCTGTCCGGTGAGGCCGCCGCGCAAGGCACTTCGCGGGTCATTTCCGTGACCGAAGCCGAGCAGACCTTCACCTTCGTCGATATCGCCGAACAGCCGCTGCCTTCGCTGCTGCGTGGTTTCTCCGCGCCGGTGAAACTGAGCTTCCCGTACAACCGCGACCAGTTGATGTTCCTGATGCAGCACGACAGCGACGGCTTCAACCGCTGGGATGCCGGCCAGCAACTGTCGGTGCAGGTGCTGCAAGAGCTGATCGCCCAGCAGCAGAAGGGCGAAGCGCTGGTGCTCGATCAGCGTCTGGTGTCGGCGCTGCGCACGGTGCTCTCGGACGAGTCGCTGGACCAGGCCATGGTCGCCGAAATGCTCTCGCTGCCAAGCGAAGCGTACCTGACCGAAATCAGCGAAGTGGCGGATGTCGAAGCGATTCACAGCGCCCGCGAATTTGCCCGCAAGCAACTGGCTGACGCGTTGTTCGAAGGCTTGTGGCTGCGTTACCAGGCCAACCGCGAACTTTCGAAGCAAACACCGTACGTGGCCGAGGCGGAACATTTTGCCCGTCGTGCCTTGCAGAACATCGCGCTGTCGTACCTGATGCTCAGCGGCAAGCCGGAGGTTCTGGCGGCGACGCTGGAGCAGTTCGACGCGTGCGACAACATGACCGAACGCCTGACCGCGCTGGCGGTGTTGGTCAACTCGCCGTTCGAAGCCGAGAAGGCCAAGGCCCTGGCCAGCTTCGCCGAGCACTTCAAGGACAACCCGCTGGTCATGGACCAGTGGTTCAGTGTCCAGGCCGGCAGCGTGTTGCCGGGAGGACTTGCGCGGGTAAAAGCGTTGATGGAGCACCCGGCGTTCAACATCAAGAACCCGAACAAGGTGCGGGCGTTGGTCGGCGCGTTTGCCGGGCAAAACCTGATCAACTTCCATGCGGCTGATGGTTCCGGGTATCGCTTCCTGGCGGATCTGGTGATTGAGCTGAACGGGTTCAATCCGCAGATTGCTTCTCGGCAGTTGGCGCCTTTGACTCGCTGGCGCAAGTATGACGGTGCCCGGCAGGCTTTGATGAAGGGAGAGCTGGAGCGGATTCGGGCTTCGGGGCAGTTGTCCAGTGATGTGTTTGAGGTGGTCAGCAAGAGTTTGGCTTGAGTCTGCTGTTGACCTTGGCGGCCTTCGGGCCGGCCAGGGTCATGGGTTGATTGAGTGCATATCCGTTGCTTCGGTAACGGCGGCTTATGGTTTCGCCCTTACGGCGAGTCCCTTTTGGCAAACGCCCCAAAAGGAACCAAAAGGTCTCGCCCCTTACGTACGGCCCCTCGCTAAAGCTCGGGGTTCCTTCGCTCCGGCATTCATCCGGGGGCATCGCCTCCGGTCGGCTTCGCTCGACCTCCTCTCGATGTGTTCGGCTGCGCCGAACGGCGCTGCGCGCCTACCCCCCGGATGAACGCCTCCACTCAGCCTTCCGAGGGGGCGGGTGGATCAAGATCAAGAGCTGCAGGCGAGCTAACGCTCGGCCTGTAGGAGCTGCCGCAGGCTGCGATCTTTTGATCTTGATCTTCCGCTCTTTAGACATTGTGAAAAATCAAAATCAAAAGATCGCAGCCTGCGGCAGCTCCTACGGGGATTTTTGTCCGTCCACGATATTGGCGGTGTACCCGGTCAATGTAGGAGCTGCCGCAGGCTGCGATCTTTTGATCTTCTTGCCCATGGATGGCGGCGGGCTCTGTAGGAGCGAGCTTGAACTGGTCAAGCAATCCCCCCCCATCACCCCACCTGATACCCAACCATTCAGACCAAGCCCCCATCCCCTTCGGTTAACAAAAGATAACGTGGCGTCGATTGTCAGACATTAAAAAACACCGATAGGATAGGCCAGCTTCCGAAGGGGCTCTGGATTGCGGGTTTCAGGACTATGCTCTGAAACAGCCGGTCCAGACACGCATCCTTGCGGCGCCCAGAAAGGTTGAACGACCTAACAATAATAATGGGAGAAGGTCTATGAGTGAGCCTGTCATGGGTGTGGGTATCTGCCGCCCGCCGGCACTGCGCAAATTAGCGTTGCTGGCTACAGCGCTCTCGCTGTTGGGCTCTGCCATGCTGTCGGCACCTGTGCTGGCCGCGGCGGCGCCAGCATCCGATGTTGTTTATTCCATTGAATCGGCCAAGGCTGCCAAAAGCCTGATGCTCGATGTCGTCCACGCCGGCAAGCGCCTGGTGGCGGTCGGGGATCGTGGGCACATCCTGTATTCCGATGACCAGGGCGCGACCTGGACCCAGGCCAAGGTGCCGACCCGGGCCCTGCTGACGTCGGTGTTTTTTGTCGATGACAAGCACGGCTGGGCCGTCGGCCATGACGCGCAGATCCTCGCCAGCGAGGACGGCGGCGCGACCTGGACCAAGCAATTCGAAGATTTGAATCGTGAATCGCCGCTGCTCGATGTCTGGTTCAAGGACGTCGACAGCGGCTTTGCCGTGGGCGCTTATGGCTCGCTGATGGAAACCACCGACGGTGGCAAGCATTGGGAAGATGCCAGCGACCGCCTGGACAACGAAGACCAGTACCACCTGAACGCGATCGCCGCGGTCAAGGATGCTGGGCTGTTCATCGTTGGCGAGCAGGGCAGCATGTTCCGCTCCGCTGATTGGGGCCAGACCTGGGAGAAGCTCGAAGGTCCGTACGAAGGTTCGCTGTTTGGCGTGATCGGCACGGCGCAGGCCAATACGCTGCTGGCCTACGGTCTGCGCGGCAACCTTTATCGCTCCACGGATTTCGGCAGCACCTGGGAGCAAGTCGAGCTCAAGGCTGAGCGCGGCGACCTGGAGTTCGGGCTGTCCGGCGGCACGCTGCTCGACGATGGTTCGATCGTGATCGTCGGCAACGGCGGTTCGGTGATTCGCAGCAGTGACAATGGCGAAACCTTCAAGGTGGTCAACCGTCCGGACCGTATTTCGGTCTCGGCAGTGGCGGCGGCAGGCAATGGCAATCTGGTTCTGGCCGGGCAGGGCGGCGTTCGCGTCACCTCGCCAAACGGTACCGAGTCGGGCAAATGAGCCGGGTTAATAATAAGAAGGCGGAGCTATGACTTCCTTGAGTACACATCACCAGGACAAGGCGACGTTCCTCGAGCGCCTGATCTTCAACAACCGCCCGGCAGTGATCACGATCTGCCTGCTGGTCAGTATTTTCCTGTTCTGGCAGGCGACGCTGATCCGTCCGTCCACCAGCTTCGAAAAAATGATCCCGCTGGAGCATCCCTTCATCCAGAAGATGATGGAGCACCGCAACGATCTGGCGAACCTGGGCAACACCGTGCGGATCTCGGTGGAAGCCACCGATGGCGACATCTTCTCCAAGGAGTACATGGAGACCCTGCGTCAGATCAACGACGAGGTGTTCTACATTTCCGGTGTCGACCGTTCCGGTCTGAAGTCGCTGTGGAGCCCCAGTATTCGCTGGACCGAAGTGACGGAGGAGGGCTTCGCCGGCGGTGAAGTGATCCCGCAGAGCTACAACGGCTCCCAGGCCAGCCTCGATTTGCTGCGCAACAACGTGCTTAAGTCCGGTCAGGTCGGGCGCCTGGTGTCCAACGATTTCAAATCGAGCATCGTCGATATTCCGTTGCTGGAGTCCTACCCGGACCCGCAGGACCAGGGCAAGTTGCTGGCGCTGGACTATCGCCAGTTCTCCCACGAGCTTGAAGACAAGATCCGCACCAAGTTCGAAGCGCAGAACCCGAATGTGAAGATCCACATCGTCGGTTTCGCCAAGAAGGTCGGTGACCTGATCGATGGCCTGGTGATGGTCGTGATGTTCTTCGGCATCGCCTTCGTCATTACCCTGATCCTCCTGCTGTGGTTCACCAATTGCCTGCGCAGTACCGTCGCCGTGTTGAGCACGACGCTGGTGGCCGTGGTCTGGCAACTGGGCCTGATGCACTTCTTCGGCTTCGGGCTCGACCCCTATTCGATGCTGGTGCCGTTCCTGATCTTCGCCATCGGTATTTCCCACGGCGTGCAGAAGATCAACGGGATCGCCCTGCAATCGAGTGAAGCGGAAAACGCCCTGACGGCGGCGCGTCGCACCTTCCGTCAATTGTTCCTGCCGGGGATGATCGCGATCCTCGCCGATGCCGTGGGTTTCATCACGCTGCTGATCATCGATATCGGCGTGATCCGCGAGCTGGCCATCGGCGCATCCATCGGTGTGGCGGTGATCGTGTTCACCAACCTGATCCTGTTGCCGGTGGCGATTTCCTATGTCGGCATCAGCAAGCGTGCCGTGGCCCGCAGCAAGAAAGACGCCACCCGCGAACATCCGTTCTGGCGCCTGCTGGCGAATTTCGCCAGCGCCAAAGTCGCACCGGTTTCCATTCTGCTAGCGCTGATCGCCTTTGGTGGTGGCCTGTGGTACAGCCAGAACCTGAAAATCGGCGACCTCGACCAGGGTGCCCCGGAGCTGCGTCCGGACTCGCGCTACAACAAGGACAACAACTTCATCATCAACAACTATTCGACCAGTTCCGACGTGCTGGTGGTGATGGTCAAGACCAAGTCCGAAGGCTGCTCGCGCTATGAAGCCATGGCGCCGATCGACGAGTTGATGTGGAAGATGCAGAACACCGAGGGCGTGCAGTCGGCGATTTCCCTGGTGACTGTATCCAAGCAAATGATCAAGGGCATGAACGAAGGCAACCTGAAATGGGAAACCCTGTCGCGTAACCCTGATGTGCTGAACAACTCCATTGCCCGCGCCGACGGCCTGTACAACAACAGCTGCTCCCTGGCGCCGGTGCTGGTGTTCCTCAACGATCACAAGGCCGAGACCCTGGATCGTGCGGTGCATGCGGTGCAGGAGTTCGCCAAGGAAAACAACAAGGAAGGCCTGGAGTTCATCCTCGCTGCCGGTAACGCCGGGATCGAGGCGGCCACCAACGAGGTGATCAAGAAGTCCGAGCTGACTATCCTGATCCTGGTGTACATCTGCGTGGCGGTCATGTGCATGATCACCTTCCGCTCGTGGGCGGCGACCCTGTGCATCGTGCTGCCGCTGGTGCTGACCTCGGTACTCGGCAACGCCCTGATGGCCTTCATGGGCATCGGCGTGAAAGTGGCGACCCTGCCGGTCGTGGCGCTCGGGGTGGGGATTGGCGTGGACTACGGCATCTACATCTACAGCCGCCTGGAAAGCTTCCTGCGCGCCGGCCTGCCGTTGCAAGAGGCGTACTACCAGACGCTGAAGTCCACCGGCAAGGCCGTGCTGTTCACCGGTCTGTGCCTGGCGATCGGCGTGTGCACCTGGATCTTCTCGGCCATCAAGTTCCAGGCCGACATGGGTCTGATGCTGACCTTCATGCTGCTGTGGAACATGTTCGGCGCACTGTGGCTGCTGCCGGCACTGGCGCGGTTCCTGATCAAGCCGGAGAAACTGGCGGGGCAGAAGGGTAATTCGTTGTTTGCTCACTGATCCATGCAGAAGTGAAAAAGCCGCAACCTCAGGGTTGCGGCTTTTTTTATTCGAATTTCACACCGTCCAATGTGGGAGCGGGCTTGCTCGCGAAGGGGCAGGAACAGTCGACATCAATAGTGACTGGCAGTCCCCCTTCGCGAGCAAGCCCGCTCCCACATGGGTTCTTTGGTCGTTATGAAAGATCGGCGCCCAATACGACATTCAACGCACTGCGCGCATCATCGAGCTGCACCAGCGTCGCATGCCGTGCGCCCAGAGCATCACGGTTCTCGATGGCGGTAAGAATCGCCTTGTGCCGCGGCAGCGCCAGTTCATGCAGGTTCGGTCGCTGGTTCGAATGCTTCAAGGCTTCGGCTATCGCCACCGAGAGCATGTTGCACAGGTTGGCCAGCAAGTCGTTGTGCGTGGCGTCGGCGATGCGGCTGTGGAAGTCCAAGTCCGGCTGCAACAACGCCTCCGGTGTCGGCGCGGCTTCCATGCGCTGGTAGGCCTCACCGATGGACGCGATGTCCGCCTCGGTGGCGAATTGCGCGGCGAGGGCGGCAGCGGCCGGTTCGATGATGCTGCGTACACTGGTCAGCAGGTCGAAAAAATGGTTCTGCGGACTGCTCTGCATCAACCAGTGCAGCACGTCCGGATCGAGCATGTGCCAGTCCTTGCGCGGCTTGACCACGGTCCCCACGCGCGGGCGGGAATACACCAGGCCCTTGGCAACCAATACTCGGGTGGCTTCGCGCAGCACCGGCCGGCTGACCGCATATTCTTCGCACAACAGCGCTTCGGCGGGCAGTTTGTCGTCCGGTAGAAAGCGTCCCGAGACGATCTGCATGCCCAGTTCCTGGACGATGCGCGAGTGCATGCTTTTGCGGTCGGAGGGTTTGCGGTAATCCATGGGGAACGGCGCGGTCCTGTGCGAATAGGTGTCGCGCATGATAGCAGGCGCGGCACGAACTTGAGGCGGGCGTAGATCAAATGTGGGAGCGGGCTTGCTCGCGAAAGCAGTGGGTCAGGCAACATATGCGTAGGCTGACACTCCGCTTTCGCGAGCAAGCCCGCTCCCACAGGGGACGGAGGTGATCAGTGGGAGTGACGCGGCACTTCAGCCCCACGGCAACCAACCAGGAAGTCGAAGTCGCAACCCTGGTCCGCTTGCAGCACATGGTCGATGTACAGCTGACGATATCCCCCGACGATCAGATTCTGCGGCGGTTGCAGGTCGGCCATGCGCGCGGCCAGTTCTGCATCGGGAATATCCAGGTGCAACCGGCCGCTGGCGCAATCGAGTTCGATCCAGTCGCCTTCTTTCACTGCGGCCAGCGGTCCACCGGCAGCGGCTTCCGGGGCGACGTGGAGAACAACAGTGCCGTACGCGGTGCCGCTCATGCGCGCATCGGAAATACGCACCATGTCGGTTACACCCTGGGCCAGCAGCTTGGCTGGCAAACCCATGTTGCCCACTTCGGCCATGCCCGGATAACCCTTCGGCCCGCAGTTCTTCATCACCAGGATCGAGTTGGCATCCACGTCCAGTTCCGGGTCGTTGATCCGCGCCTTGTACATGTCGAAGTTCTCGAACACCACCGCGCGACCGCGATGCTGCATCAGTGCCGGCGTGGCGGCGGACGGCTTGAGCACGGCGCCCAGCGGTGCCAGGTTGCCGCGCAAGACACAGATGCCGCCATCGGCGCGGATCGGGTTGTCGAGGGTGCGGATCACTTCGTCCTCGCCATAAATCGGCGCGTCTTTGGTGTTCTCGCCGATGGATTTGCCGTTGACGGTCAGGGCATTCGGGTTCGGGATCAGGTTGGCTTCGCCGAGGCGACGCAGCACTGCCGGCAAGCCACCGGCGTAATAGAACTCTTCCATCAGGAAACGTCCCGACGGTTGCAGGTCGACGATGGTCGGCATGCCGCGACCGATGCGGGTCCAGTCGTCGAGGTCCAACTCCACGCCAATGCGCCCGGCGATGGCTTTGAGGTGGATCACTGCGTTGGTCGAACCACCGATGGCGGCGTTGACGCGAATGGCGTTTTCGAAGGCTTCCCTGGTGAGGATCTTCGACAGTTTCAGGTCTTCGCGCACCATCTCCACTGCACGCATGCCGGACATGTGCGCCAGCACATAGCGGCGCGCATCCACGGCCGGGATTGCGGCGTTGTGGGGCAGGGAAGTGCCCAGTGCTTCGGCCATGCAGGCCATGGTCGAGGCCGTGCCCATGGTGTTGCAGGTGCCGGCCGAGCGGGACATGCCGCCCTCGGCCGCGAGGAAGTCGTCGATGCTGATGGTGCCGGCCTTGACCTGTTCGCTGAGCTGCCAGACCACGGTGCCGGAGCCGATGTCCTTGCCCTTGTGCTTGCCATTGAGCATCGGCCCGCCAGTGACGACGATGGCCGGCACGTCGCAACTGGCGGCGCCCATCAGCAGTGCCGGGGTGGTTTTGTCGCAACCGGTCAGCAGCACCACGCCATCGATCGGGTTGCCGCGTATGGCTTCTTCGACATCCATGCTCGCCAGGTTACGGGTGAGCATGGCGGTAGGACGCAGGTTGGATTCGCCGTTGGAGAACACCGGGAACTCCACCGGGAAGCCGCCGGCCTCGATCACGCCGCGTTTGACGTGCTCGGCAATCTGGCGGAAATGCGCGTTGCACGGAGTCAGTTCCGACCAGGTGTTGCAGATGCCGATGATCGGCTTGCCATGGAACTGGTGGTCGGCGATGCCCTGATTCTTCATCCAGCTGCGGTACATGAAGCCGTTCTTGTCGGCCGTGCCAAACCATTGGGCCGAGCGCAGGGTGGGTTTCTTATCAGACATGATCGGTTCTCTTATTGTATGACTATATTGTTCGAGCTGAGGCGTAACATAAGCTCAAATTGCGACGTTTGGAAGTGTTGTTGAGTAAATAGTATTACTATATAGTCCGCTCAAACGGAGGGATGGCCCTGGCGAATTTTTCGCGAGAGGCGTCCCCCGAGGTTCCATAACAACAACAATCGGAGACCGATCTCATGAGCCAGGAACTGCGGCTTATCCGTCGCATCACGCTGAAACTGATTCCCTTCCTGATCCTGCTGTACCTGATCGCCTACGTGGACCGCTCCGCAGTGGGCTTCGCCAAACTGCACATGGGCGCCGACATCGGTCTGGGCGATGCGGCCTACGGACTTGGCGCCGGGCTGTTCTTCATCGGCTACTTCCTGCTGGAAATCCCCAGCAACCTGATGCTCGACCGCTTTGGCGCGAGGCGCTGGTTCGCGCGGATCATGCTCACCTGGGGCGCCATCACCATCGGCATGGCCTTCGTCCAGGGGCCGAACAGCTTCTATGTGATGCGCTTTTTGCTTGGCGCCGCCGAGGCCGGATTCTTCCCGGGCGTCCTGTACTACATCACCCAATGGTTCCCGGTGCGACATCGCGGCAAGATCCTCGGGCTGTTCATCCTCTCGCAACCCATTGCGATGATGATCACCGGCCCCGTGTCCGGCGGCCTGCTGGGTATGGATGGCGTGCTCGGGCTGCATGGCTGGCAGTGGCTGTTCATTGTCATTGGCACCCCGGCGATCCTGCTGACCTGGCCTGTGCTGCGCTGGTTGCCGGACGGTCCGCAGCAAGTGAAGTGGATGGACCAGGCGGAAAAAGACTGGCTGAGCGGCGAGCTGAAAAAGGACCTGGACGCGTACGGCCAGACCCGTCACGGCAATCCGCTGCACGCCCTCAAGGACAAGCGCGTCCTGCTGTTGGCGCTGTTCTACCTGCCGGTGACCCTGAGCATCTATGGCCTCGGCTTATGGTTGCCGACCCTGATCAAGCAGTTCGGTGGCAGCGACTTGGTGACCGGTTTCGTTTCCGCGGTGCCGTACATCTTCGGCATTGTCGGCCTGCTGATCATTCCGCGCAGTTCCGACCGCTTGAATGACCGCTACGGCCACCTCGCCATGCTTTACGTGCTGGGTGCGATCGGCCTGTTTCTCAGCGCCTGGCTGTCGGTGCCGGTGCTGCAACTGGCGGCGCTGTGCCTGGTGGCGTTCGCCCTGTTTTCCTGCACGGCGGTGTTCTGGACCTTGCCGGGCCGCTTCTTTGCCGGCGCCAGTGCGGCGGCGGGGATCGCCTTGATCAACTCGGTGGGCAACCTCGGCGGCTACCTCGGCCCATTCGTGATCGGCGCACTCAAGGAATACACCGGCAACCTGGCTTCGGGCCTGTATTTCCTGTCGGGCGTGATGGTGTTCGGGCTGGTGTTGACCGGTGTGGTGTATCGCTTGCTGGAACGCAAGCACGTGTTGCCGGCCGATGAGTTTGCCGCCAGCGCGCGTGGGGCCACCCGTACCTGATTTTGAGAGTTCACACCGACCAAATGTGGGAGCGGGCTTGCTCGCGAAAGCGGAGTGTCAGTCACTGGTGATGTCGGGTATGACGGCCTCTTCGCGAGCAAGCCCGCTCCCACATTGGTTCTGCGGTGATTTGAAGTTTTGTTTTACAGGAGAAAACTCATGCATTTGGTTCAATTCGAATTGAGTAACGGCGAACGCCGTGTCGGCGTGGTCGACAACGGCCTGGTTCGTGAAGTGCAGGGCGCGCGCACTGTTCGCGACCTGGCACTGGCGGCGATCGAGGCGGGCGCGAGCCTTGACCAACAGGTGCAGAGCCTGGGGCTGGGCATCAGCCATGACTATGCCGAATTGCAGGCGCAACAGCGCATCCTGCCGCCGCTGGACCATCCGGACCCGGCGCACATGCTGGTCAGTGGTACGGGCCTGACCCATCTGGGCAGCGCGTCGGCCCGGGACAAGATGCACCAGCAAAGCGGCGACGAAACCGCGATGACCGACACCATGCGCATATTCAAATGGGGCGTGGAGGGCGGCAAGCCGGCGGCGGATCAAGCCGGTGTGCAACCGGAATGGTTCTACAAAGGCGATGGCAGCATCGTCGTCAGGCCGGGCCAGCCGTTTCCATTGCCGCCGTTTGCCGAAGATGCCGGGGAAGAACCGGAGATCGCCGGCCTGTACGTGATCGGTCACGACGGCAAGCCGTATCGTCTGGGTTTTGCCGTGGGCAACGAGTTCTCCGACCACGTCATGGAGCGCAGGAACTACCTGTACCTGGCCCATTCGAAATTGCGTAGCTGCAGTTATGGTCCGGAACTGCGGGTCGGTGAATTGCCACAGCATCTGGCGGGCACCAGTCGCATCCTGCGCAACGGCGAAGTGCTGTGGCAGAACGAGTTCCTCAGTGGCGAGGCGAACATGTGCCACAGCCTCGCCAACCTGGAATTCCATCATTTCAAGTACAGCCAGTTCCTGCGCCCGGGGGATGTGCACGTTCACTTCTTCGGCACCGCGACCCTGTCCTTTGCCGACGGCATTCGCACCCGACCGGGTGACGTGTTCGAGATCACCCAGGCCGAGTTCGGCGCACCATTGATCAACGGCATCGCCCCGGTCCCGGCGGCATTCGACCCCGGCACTGTCGGCACACTTTGAGGATTTGCCCATGATCGGGATTATTGGTCACAACTACATCGGCGGGCAACGCAGCGCCGCCGGCAGCATCAAGTTGCAGAGTGTCGATGCCAGCACGGGTGAGGCATTGCCCCACGTTTTTTTTCAGGCGACACCGCAGGAGGTCGATGCGGCGGCCAACGCAGCAGCGGCCGCCTATCCGGCCTATCGCAGCCTGAGTGCGGAGCGACGGGCGCAGTTTCTCGATGCCATCGCCGATGAACTGGACGCCCTCGGTGATGATTTTGTCGCTGTCGTCTGCCGCGAAACGGCGTTGCCCGCAGGCCGGATTCAAGGCGAGCGTGGGCGTACCAGCGGGCAGATGCGCCTGTTCGCCAAGGTGCTGCGTCGCGGTGATTTCTACGGCGCGCGAATCGACCGGGCATTGCCGGAGCGTCAGCCGTTGCCGCGTCCGGACCTGCGTCAGTACCGCATCGGCCTGGGACCTGTGGCGGTGTTTGGTGCCAGCAACTTTCCGCTGGCGTTCTCCACCGCCGGCGGCGATACCGCCTCGGCGCTGGCCGCCGGGTGCCCGGTGGTGTTCAAGGCCCATAGCGGCCACATGGCCACGGCCGAGCAGGTGGCAGATGCGATCATTCGCGCTGCGCAAAAAACGGGTATGCCGGCCGGGGTGTTCAACATGATCTACGGCGCCGGTGTCGGCGAGGCGCTGGTCAAGCATCCGGCCATCCGGGCCGTGGGGTTCACCGGTTCGCTCAAAGGTGGTCGAGCTCTGTGCGACATGGCCGCGGCACGTGCGCAACCGATTCCGGTGTTCGCCGAGATGTCGAGCATCAACCCGGTGATTGTCTTGCCCCAGGCATTGCAGGCGCGGGCCGACACGGTTGCCCGGGACCTCACTGCTTCGGTGGTGCAGGGTTGCGGGCAGTTCTGCACGAATCCGGGTCTGGTGATTGGCATTCGCTCGGCGTCGTTCAGTGCCTTTGTGCAGCAAGTGGCCGTGCTGATGGGCGACCAACCGGCGCAAACCATGCTCAATGTCGGCACCCTGGGCAGCTACGGTCAAGGCTTGCAAAAACTGCTGGCGCATCCGGGAATTCAACACCTGGCCGGCGATCCGCAGCAGGGCAATCAGGCTCATCCGCAGCTGTTCAAGGCCGATGCGCGCCTGCTGATCGATGGCGATGAAGTCCTGCAAGAGGAAGTGTTCGGGCCGACCACCGTGATGGTCGAGGTCGCGGATCAGGCGCAACTGACGGCGGCCCTGAACGGCCTGCACGGCCAATTGACCGCCACCGTCATTGGTGAGCCGCAAGACCTCGAGCAGTTCGCCGGGCTGACGGGGTTGCTAGAGCAGAAGGTCGGGCGAATCCTGGTCAATGGCTATCCGACTGGCGTGGAAGTCTGCGACTCGATGGTCCACGGCGGACCTTACCCGGCAACCTCCGATGCGCGCGGTACATCGGTGGGCACACTGGCCATCGATCGTTTCCTGCGCCCGGTGTGTTTCCAGAACTACCCGGACAGCTTGCTGCCGGACGCGCTGAAGAACGGCAATCCGCTGCGGATCCAGCGACTGGTGGATGGGCAACCATCGCGCGACGCCCTCTAGCGGCTGACCACAATCCCTGTGGGAGCGGGCTTGCTCGCGAAGGCGGAGTGTCAGTCGATAGAGATGTTGAATGTTACCCCCCCCCATTCGCGAGCAAGCCCGCTCCCACAGGTTGATCATTCCAGCCAAGGGAAATGGGGTGCGATGAGCTATCATTGCGTCTTTCTCATTCAAAGACTGATTGCCATGACTGCCCCAACCGACACCCTGCTCAATGCCCTCGAACACTGCGGAATGGTGGAAATCGACGGGCTGCATGCCTTCGAATTTGCCCTCGACGAGTTCGATAACCTGCACATTGAATGCATGGATGGCCGTGCGGCCAAACACTGGGAGTTCACTCCGGCGCAGGTTCAGTCCGCGACCTTCGACACCTCGCTGCAAAGCTGGTTGATCACCGGTGACTCGGGCGAACACCGTTTGGTGTGCCTGGGCGATATCGTCGGCTGTGACAACGAAGATGATGACCAGGACGATGCGTAACCTCTGGCCACTGTTGATGGCCGGCAGCATCGGCGCGATGGGCGTCCAGGCCGCATCCGCCGAGGACTATCAACTGTTGGTGGGCTCCTACACCGCCGGGCAAAGCCAGGGGATCTACCGCCTGGCGTTCGACAGCGCCACCGGGCAGATCAACGCCACTCCCTTGCAAGTGGTGAAAAGCGAAAATCCATCCTGGTTGACCCTGTCGAAAGACCAGAGACACCTGTTCGTGGTCAACGAAAACGGTCCGGGCCAGGCTGATCCGGTCGGGCGCGTCAGCAGTTATGCGATTGATCCCAAGACCCACGGGCTGAGCCTGATCAGCCAGGTGCAAAGCCTGGGCAACGAACCGACCCATTCCAGTCTCAGCGTCGATGGCAGCCATTTGTTTGTCAGCAATTACTCGGTGGCCGAAGACCCCGGCGGCACCCTCGCGGTGGTGCCGGTGGCGGCAGATGGCAAGCTCAAACCGGTGGTGCAGATGAGCAGCCACCCGGCGAGCGGGGTCAATCCCGAGCGCCAGGCCTCGGCGCACGTGCATTCGACCGTCCCATCGCCGGACGGTAAATACGTGTTCTCCAACGACCTGGGCGCCGACAAGGTGTTTGCCTACCGTTTCGACCCCAAGGCCAATCCGCAGCGGCCATTGACCCCGGCCAACCCGGCATTCGTGCAACTGCCGCCCGGTAGCGGGCCGCGTCATTTGCTGTTCAGCGCCGATGGCAAACATGCCTGGCTGACCATGGAAATGAGCGCTCAGGTGGCGGTGTTCGATTACCACGACGGCACGCTCGAGCAGACGCAGATGGTCGACCTGGCTGCCGGGCAATCCGTCTCGGACAAGGCGGCCGCGGCGCTGCATGCCTCGGCCGATGGCAAGTTCCTCTACGTCAGCAACCGTGGTACGGCCAATCAACTGCTGGTGTTTGCCATTGATCCGCTAACCGGACGCCTAACCGAGCTGCAACGCCGGGCGGTAGAAGGCGATCATCCGCGGGAGTTCAGCCTCGACCCGAGCGGCAAATTCCTGTTGATCGCCAACCAGAAGAGCAACCAGATTGTCGTCGTCGAACGCGACGCCAAGAGCGGTCTGTTGGGTAAAACCGTGCAAAAACTGCCGATGGACGCCCCGAGCGACCTGAAGTTTCTGCTGCGTCAATAAGCCGCAGGCCCCGGTTGATGGGGCCTGCCTGCTTTTATCAATGACGCTGATATCTGGTACTGCTACAAAGCATTTCAAGGCATGAACCCTCGAGGGTTAAGTTTGCTTCACGGCCCCACCGGGCAAGCAAGCCAACTGAATCCGAGGAATACCGCCATGAACTTCAACATCTTCTCTGTCATCGCCGCTTCCGCCATTTCTGCCACCGTTGCGCTGCCAGCCAGTGCCAACGTTGAAATCAGCGATAAAAAAGCCCACACCCAGAGCTACACCCAGAAATACCTGCAACAGAGTGCCAACTTCTACGCCGCGCTGGATCACAAGACCCAAGCCTGAACTTCCCCCCCCTGCCTTTATGCAGGAGCGAAGTCACTGATGATCGACAGCTGTTGAAAACGATCAGAGTGATGTCGCTCCTGCATAACGCATTTGCGACAGCATCAGTTTGCTATCAATGTCGCGCTTGATATCACATGGCCATCCGTTTAAATTGACGCTGATTTTTTGACTCCTCCTCACGGCAAGGATCGGCAGCATGGTGACGCGTCTGGCATTGGTTCTTCTGTTTCTCTATTCCACCCCTATTTTGTCGGCATCCGACGCTGTTTCTGGAGAACCGGAAGCTGCGCGCGAGCGCTTGATGAGTTTTATTGAAGACTGAAATAGTCTGGCTTGATGATCAACGAAGCTGATGATCACTATGGATAACCCTGAGTGGTGACCCAGGCTTTTTTGATCGATTCTGTGGGCATTGAAACATGCCTGCGGAGAACATCATGGCCAGCGCAATTCTCACTTCTGCCAAACACGGCGCCTATGTAGCGATCGGCCTGTACCTTGCCATGGTGCTGTGGGTCAGCCTGTCAGCCCAGTCACAATCCAGCTTCGAAGCGCCGATCCAGGTCGCTCATCCCGGCATCCAGTTTGATCACCGCGCGCAAAACGCCAGCGTTGATCAGGCTGAACTCGCAGGAGTCGCCGGCGCATGAAAGGGCACAGACTGTGGGTCATCGCCTTCCTGGCGTTCATGACCAACGGATCCTCCCTGCTGGGGATCGGACAGGGCTCGGCGGGTTCAGTGGCGCGCGCCATCGAAGCCAATCACAACATCGCCCGCAATATCGAAAATGCCAACGTGCAGGGCATGCTGGCAGGCAACCCGCCGATCAGGAATGAAGGCGTGGTTTTCGGCCCGTTCCATGTGGATTGCTCGGCGATCGGGATGTGTGAGGTGTTGGCTTGAACTCTGCTGGTCACTGAATCCTTTGTGGCGAGGGAGCTTGCTCCCGCTCGGCTGCGCAGCAGTCGTAAACCGGTTGATATGGTTTACCTGAAGAATTGAGTGCAATGGATTTGGGGCTGCTTCGCAGCCCAGCGGGAGCAAGCTCCCTCGCCACAGTGTCGGTGTGCTTACTTGCGCATCACACTGGTAAACAGTTCAGACTCCAGAAACCGCTGCAACCAGTCCTGCAACCGCCGATACGGCGTCTGCGCAAACCATTCACGGTCGACGTGGGCGAACTGCCGCACGAAGGGCATCAGCGCCACGTCGGCCAGGCTTGCATGGTCGGCCAGCAAATAGTCGCGTCCCTCCAGCAACTCATCCAGCCTTTGCAAAAACACCTCGCCCTCGGCGCGATACGCCTCCATCGGCTGCTCGGGATAACGCTCGGCGTACTTGTAGCGGTTCAAGTGCACCTTGAACACCTGATCGTTCTGTTCGATCAGGCTGGCGATTTGCGCCGCTGCGTCAGGATCATCCTTGAGCAACCAGTCTTGCGGATCGTTCTGTGCCAGGGCCCAGCGCATGATGTCGAGGCTTTCGTCGATCACCCGGCCGTCGGCGCTCAGCACCGGCACCGTGCCTTTGCCCGACAGCGCGAGCATCTCGGCGGGTTTGGCCTTCAGGCTGACTTCGACGATGTCCACGGCCACTGCCGAATAACGCAGGGCCATGCGTGCGCGCATGGCGTACGGGCAGCGGCGGAAGGAATACAGCGTGTTCATTTCACCTCCAGGGTGCTCAGGCCGTTGCCCTGGCGGCGGACCTGAATCTGCACCGGAATCCGTTCATGCATTTCCTGTACGTGGGAAATCACCGCGACCTTGCGGCCCTGGGCCTGCAAGCCGTCGAGGGCGTCCATGGCCAGTTGCAGGGACTCCGGATCGAGGCTGCCGAAGCCTTCGTCGATGAACAACGACTCGATTTTCAGCGTGCTCGATGCCATCGACGCCAGGCCGAGGGCCAGTGCCAGCGATACCAGGAAGGTCTCGCCACCGGACAGCGAATGCACCGAACGCAGTTCGTCACCCATTTCGGTGTCCATCACCAGCAACCCGAGCATGCTGCCGCCGCGCTTGAGGCGATAACGGCGCACCAGTTGGCGCAATTGCACGTTGGCGTGATGCACCAGCAGGTCGAGGTTGTAGGCCTGGGCGATCTTGCGGAAGGTGTCGCCGGTGGCGGAACCGATCAACGCATTCAGGCGTGCCCAGCGTTGATACTCGTTGTAGGCGCCGGCAATCTGTTGGGCCAGGGCCTGATTGGCGTTCTGCCGGCGCTGGTCCTCGACCTGCTCGGCGCGCAGTTCGGCGCAGTGCTGCTCGCTGACGGCGAACTGGTTTTGCAGGTCGGTGAGGGCAGTGGCGAGTTGCTCGGCATCGAGATGGCCGTTGTGCTGGGCTTGATGGTCGAGCAAGCGCTGATCACGCTCCTGCAGCAGCACCTTGGCCTGTTCGATGGCTTTTTCGTTGTGTTGCAAGCGTTGGCGCAGTTCGCTGACTTGCATGTCGTCGACCCGCAGCAGATCTTCGAGGCCACCGTCATCCAGCTCAGGATGTCGGCCGCGCCAGTCGGCGATCTTGTCGGTGAGATCGCGATCTTCGTTTTCCAGCGCTTGCAAACGCTCCTGCTGTGCCTTGAGTTCGGCGGCGATCTGCACCCGTTGCGTACGTACCTGCTGCAGCTCCTGCGCCGTTGTTGCCTGGGCATTGCGCGCTTGCTCTACGGCGCTTTCCAGCCCTTGCTGCCACTGCTCGGCGCTGCCGTGCTCGCCCAGCAGTTGTGTAAGTTGGTGCTGGCAAGCCGTTTGCTGTTCGGCCAGTGCACTGAACTGCTGCTCGGCGATTTGCAGTTGTTGTACGCGGGTTTGCTGGCGATCCTGTTCTTTCTCTAGCGTTTGTTGACGCTGTTGCTGCTCGGCAAGTTCTTCTTTCTGCTGATCGAGCTGTGTGAGGCGTTCGGCGATCTGCCGATCCAGCTGCATGAACGTTGCAGCAGGCTCCATCCGTAGCGCATCGAGGGTTTCGGCCGGCAGGAGACTGCCGAATGCGGCGAGTTCCTCGTCGAGCCGTTGACGGTCGCTGTCCAGTTCGCGCTGCTGGTTGCTCAGGTGCTGGGCCGCTTGTTGATGCGCGGTTTCGGCATGGCGCAATTGCTGGGTCAAGCGCGCGGCGTCCTGCTGCAGGGTGAGCAGGGCGCGCTGACGTTGTTCGTCCTGAGTGATGCTCTGGTTCAACTGATCGTTTTGCCGGGTCAGCCAGGCGTCGCGCTTTTCGGTGTCCTGATCCAGCAGCTGTGGGGCCAGTGGGTGAGCGTCGAGGCTCGGTGCCAAGGCTTGTTGCTGGGCGTCCAGTTGCTCCTGTTGTTGCAGCAGCTCCTTTTGCCGGGCGATGACGCCCACCACCTCTGCGCGCAGTTCGGTGAGCTTTTCCTTGAGCTGGTCGACCGCTTGCTGCGCGCGGGCCTGTTCGTTTTCATCGTGGCGACCGAGGCTTTGCAGCAGCGCTTCGGGCTGATGGTAAGGATGCTCGTGACTGCCGCAGACCGGGCACGGCTGGTCGTCCTGCAACTGCGTGCGCAACTCTTCGACACTCGCGCTGCGGGCCAGACGTTGGCGTTCCAGCAGTTCCCGGGTGACGTTGAAGGTTTGTTCGGCGACCGTCAGTTCGGCTTTGGTTTTCACCCCGTCCTGAGTCAGGCGCTCACGTTCCTGTTGCGCGGCAAGCTGACGTTGTTGCAGTTCGGCGCCGCGCTTGTCCAGTTCCTGCTGGCTGGCCCACAGCCGCGTCAGGTCTTCGATGGCGCGCAGCTGTTTACGGTTGTCCTGCAACAGGTTGCCGAGGATGCCGATCTGCTCGGCCACGGCGTCCGGCTCCGCGCCGGCCTCCTTGAACAGCACTTCAAGTTGCTGCTTTTGCAAGGCGAGCTCTTCGCCGCAGCGGGTGGCGGTTTGTTCGAGGGTCGCCAGCTCGGCCTGGCCTTGGTTCAAGCGGTTGCCGATCAACATCAACTGTTGCAGGCGATCCCGATAGGCATTCCACGCGTCGCTGAGCGGTGCCAGATGGCCGCTTTGCTCAAGCTCGGTGGCGATACGCTGCAAACGTTCGGCAACCTGGTTCTGCTTTTCCAGCAAGGCTTGAATGGCGCTTTGGCCCTGGATGCAGGTTTGTTTTGCGGTGTGCTTCGCGTCGGCGCTGAGGGCGGTGTCCCTGGCCAGGCGGGCGAGGGTGCTTTGTTCCTCGAAGGCCTGACGCAGTAGCGGAGCACTGTCGGTTTGTCGTTGCAGGGCTTCGCTGAGGGCAATTTGTGTGGCAGAGAGGTTTTGCTCCAGCAACGTCTGGCGTTCAGTCAGTTCGTGCTGCTGCCGGGTATGGGCAGCAACCTGGGCGGCCAGTGGCGTCAGCAGTGCATCGAGTTCGGTTTTGCGGGCGAACTGATGTCGTTGCGGGCCGAGTTGTTCCAGCCGTGTCAGCTTCAAGCGTTCGCCGGCCAATCCTTCCCACTGCTGTTGGGCACCGTGAAGTTGTTCGGTCGCGGCAAGTTGAGTGTCCTGCAACTGACGCAAATCCTTGAGCCAGGTGTGCTGCTGCTCAAGCTGTTTGAGTTGTGCCTGCTGCAACTTCAGCTGTTGCTGCGCGGCATTGAAGCGCTCATCCAGTTCCGCACGGGCATGTGGCGCCAGCGGTGTCACTCCGCTGGCCTGATCCTGCAGCAGTTTGTGAACCTCGCGAGCCTCCTTGGTCTTGTCGAAGGCGCGACGACCGAGGCGGGTGTAAAGCGCCGTGTCGGTGAGTTTTTCCAGCAGTTCGCTGCGGTCGTTGTCGTCGGCCTTGAGGAAGGCGCTGAACTCGCTTTGCGCCAGCAGCACGGCGCGGGTGAACTGTTCGAAGTTCAGCCCCAGTGCGGCCTCGAGCTGAGCCTTGTATTCGCCTTTCTGGCTGGCCAGCAACTGGTCCTGATCGATGTCACGCAAGCTTTGGCGACTGGCCTGCAGCTTGCCGGCGGCCTTGTCCCGGGCGCGATTGGCTTCCCAGCGGGCGCGGTAACGGCGGCCGTCGACTCCGACGAAATCCACTTCCGCGTAGCCTTCACCGGTGCCGCGACGCAGCAGGGTGCGCGGGTCGCCGGTGCCGATTTCGCCGTCGGCGTCCGGCACTTTGGCGTCGCGGCCGGTGTTGTTCAGGCGTGGTACGGCGCCAAACAGCGCCAGGCACAAAGCATCGAGCAACGTACTTTTACCGGCACCGGTGGGGCCGGTGATGGCGAACAGTCCGGCACTGGCCAAGGGTTCGGCGGTGAAGTCGATTTCAAACGGCCCGGCCAGGGAGGCGAGGTTTTTCAGGCGGATCGCGAGAATCTTCATGGCTGTTCGCTCTCCATCTGCACGTCCTGCAACAGCTCGGCAAAGTCCTTGAGGGTTTGCTCGTCGACCTCGCTGCCGTAGTTGTCCTGCCAGGCGCGGCTGAACAGCTCCTGGGGCGTGAGCTGGTCCAGTTCGATCAGCGCGCTGCCCTCATCGGCACCGTCACGGCCGCCATTGCCGGCGTACTCGGCGGCGATGCGCACCAGGCGCACGGCCTTGCCTTGCAGGGCGGTTTCCACTTGATTGCGCAGGTCGGGCTGCGGCTCATCGAGGCGCACCCGCACCTCCAGCCAGGGTTGGCGCTGGATGTCGGCCAACAGGTCGATGTCCGGCAGGTCCGCCAGCTGCAGCAGGATCTCGCTCAAGGGCGCCGGGCCGATGCGTTGCAGGTTGACCGCGCGGGGAATCAGTTTCGGCTCGACGCTGACCAGGGTTTCGCCGTCGAGCTTGATATCGAGAATCTGGTGCTGATAGCTGATCTCGGAGAACGACAGCGGAATCGGCGAGCCGCTGTAGCGGATGCGCTCCTCGCCGTTGACCTTCTGCGGTTTGTGCAGGTGACCGAGGGCAACGTAGCTGATGCTCGGCCCGAACAGGCTGGCGGGCAGGGCTTCGGCGTTGCCGATGATCAGGCTGCGCTCGGAGTCTTCCGACACCGAACCGCCCGCCATGTGCGCGTGGCTGATGGCGATCAGTGCTTGGCCTGGCGTGCGCCTGGCGTTGGCCGCTTCGATCAGCCATTCGTGCACCTGACCGATCCCGCGCAGGTAGTTGTCGCCCAAATGCGCGCCGGTGACTTCCGCCGGGCGCAGGAACGGCAGCGCCAGGCACCAGGCGGTGACTTCACCACTGGCGTCAGGCAACGGCAACAACAGGCGCTCGGCATCCAGCTGTCCGTCATCCAGCCACAGCACACGACCGAGCGCATGGGTGCGCAAGCGGCGCATCAAGGGGGCCGGCAGCTCGATCCGCGAGCCGGAATCGTGGTTGCCGGCAATCATCACGATGGTCAGCGACGGCTGCTGCTCGTGGGCGCTGACGATGAAGTCGTAGAGCCGCTCCTGGGCTTTGACCGGCGGGTTGACCGTGTCGAAGATGTCGCCGGCGATCAACAGCACATCCGGCTGATCCAGTTTCAGCTGGCGCAACAGCCATTCGAGAAAACAGCCATGTTCGAAATCGCGATCCTGGCCGTGCAGGTTTTGCCCCAGGTGCCAGTCGGAGGTGTGAAACAAGCGCAAGGCGGACTCCGGTACAAAAAACAGGTGGTGGCCGCGTGAAAAATGAAGGCGGCGAAAGGGGGGAGAGTTTACTGGTAAAAATGCCCGGTCGCGCGATGGAATGCTCTGTGGCGAGGGGGCTTGCCCCCGTTCGGTCGCGAAGCGGCCGTAAATCCGGGCAGCTCGGTGTGCCAGAAAAAACTTGGGGCCGCTTCGCAGCCCAACGGGGGCAAGCCCCCTCGCCACAAATGCATCCTTGCCGGCGAAGGGTTCTATTTCGGATAAAGCGGCGGCAACCCACTGTCACCGACCGGATCCTGCACCCGTTCGGCCATCGGAATCGCCTTGATCGCCCGCCACAACTCGTCACCTTGCCAGTACTGGCCGCTTTCGCTGTAGAGCGCGCCGTTCAAGCCGTCGAGGGCGTTGGACAGGGGCACGAAGCGGGCGGCCATGTCGGCCAGGGTTTCCGGTTGTTGCCGGGCCCAGGCGTCGAGGGCCTGGCGGGTGGCGTGGGAATCATTGGCCAGGCAGGCGCGCTTGAGGTCGTCGAGCACGGTGCGCGGGCTCGGGCCGGTTTGGGCAGTGCGCGCCACCGCCGGTTGCCAGCGGCCACGCCACCAAAGGCCGAAGCCGAGCAGGGTGGTGCAGGCCAGGAACAGGGAGCTGAGCTTCCAGCGCCACAGGGCTTCGCTGTCGGCGCCGGCTTCGACCGCAGACGCGCCGGCCGGGGTGTCGACCACCAGGCTCGGGTTGGCCGCCACGTGCAGCGCGCGCGCGGGCAGGCTGCTGTGTTCCAGGTGGTCTTCGAAGGTGTTCCACCACACCACGTCGACGGTGGGCAGTTCGATGGCGCCGGTCCGTGTCGGCACCAGGGCCTCGCGGTCTTCACGGCTGCCAACCAGGCCGCGTTCGCTGTTCTGGTTGCCGAGCACCGGTTGATCCGGGTAGCGGCGCAGGCCGCCGACATCGGTGCCGGGCAGCGGTGGCAGTTGGGTGCTGGACAAGCCTTCGGCCGTCACCGTCAGGCTGCGGGTCAGTGAATCGCCGACCTGGGCGTGGTCCGGTTCCGGGCTCCAGCTTTCGCTCAGGGTCAGGCTACGCGCAGGCAGCCAGGGGGCTTCGGCCGGCCAGGTGATGGGTTTGGCCTTGACCGTCAAAAGCAGTTCGGCCGAGGTGACGCGCATCAGCTTGCCGGATTTCGGCCCCTGGGCAGTGCTGTCCTGTACCGGCTGAGCGTCGACCAGCGCCGCGTTGAAGACCTGTGCCGGAATGATCAGTTCGCCACTGTGTTGCGGGTAGATCGCGTAGCGCATTTCGATCACACCGTGGCGCAGGCCATCGATGTCTTTTTCGTAGGTGCGTGATTCGCCCAATTGTTCGATGCGTGCGTCAGGTATCTGCAAGGGTGGCAGGCTGCTGTCGTCGTACAGCGACACCGAGTGGTAGATGCGCAGCGTCAGGACTGCCTGGGCCTGAACGTAGACGCTGGTTTGATCGAGGCTGGCATCGATGAACACCGGGGCGCGTTTGTTCGGGTTGTCCGGTGTTTCACTCTCGACCACTTGCAGGGTGATCGGCTGGCTCTGCAGTTCGCCCAGTTGCAGGGGTGGAATCACGACGCTGCCGTTTTGCCGCGGCAGGAGGGTGATGATCCAGCGCGTGGCGGCCTGGTTTTCACCGCTGAGGGTGTTCAACTGGTTGACCTGGCGGGTGCCGCGCACTTCGAACAAGGGCTCCAGCGGTGTCAGGTCGGGTTTGCCGAACTGGGTCACGTCGGTGGATTCCAGGGTCAGCTCGACCGTCTCGCCTGAGCTGAGGCGACTGCGGTCCACACTGGCGGCCAGCTCTGCAGCCTGCACCTGGACAGTGCAGAACAACAGGCCGTGCAACAGCGCGAGCAATAAAACGGTGAAGCGGGTCATCGAGTTTTTTCCTGATCCTGATGTTGTTGCTGTTCGTACCAGAATTTTCGCCGTAGCAGCTCGCCGGGGTCATCCGGGATCTGCCGCAACCACTGCTCCAGTGCCTGACGCTGTTCACCTTCGATACTGTCGGTGGCAGGGCGCAAGGGCGGCGTGGTGTGCTGTTCGTCACCCAACTCGCTGCCGGGCACTTCATTGGCACCCGGTCTGGGCGGCGACACCGGCGGTTGCGCGGTGTTGGAGTCGGCCGGCGGTTCTTGCGCCTGCGGCTCGCCGCTGTCCGAAGATTGCGATGAGACGCCCGGTGGAGTCTGTTGTTGCATGGCCTGGGGTTCATTGCCGGCGGAAGGGTCCGGTTCCGGGGCAGGCGGGCTGTTTTTCTGCTTGAGCAGCTCTTCCACCAGCGCTTTGTTGGTCAGCGCCGGGCGCAAGTCCGGTTGGCGTTCAAGTGCCTGTTCGTACGCGTCCAGGGCCGCCTCCAGCTCACCGCTTTTGGCCAGGGCATTGCCTCGATTGTAGTGGGCGTGGGCATCGTTGCCTTCTGCGAACCGCTCGGCGGCGCGGGCATAGTCTGCGGCTTCATAGAGCGCCACGCCTTGCCACTGGTGGTCTTCGAAGCGCCGGGCGGCTTCGGCCGGGCGCTTTTGCTTGAGCAGGTGCACGCCTTGTTGGTCGGGACGCAACCACAGGTCGACGAGATCGAACGCGTAGCTCGGTTGAGGCAACGCCAATAACAGCGGCAGGCACAGCAGCCAGCCGCGACGCCCCGCGCAGGCCGCCAGCAACAGCAGCGGTAGCAACAGCCAGTAACCTTGATCGGCCCAGGTGTCCAGGCGCAGGGTCTGACCGTCGTTGCGCAGGTTGCGTGGGCCGTCGAACAGGCCAAGGGCATGCAGGTCACTGTCGTCCAGGCGTGCCTGGCGAAAGCGTCCATCCAGGTCGTTGGCAAAAGCTTTCAAGCCTGGCTCGTCCAGGCGCGGCACGAGAATGGCCCCTTGTTCATCCTTGAGGAAACTGCCGTCCTCCTGGGTGATGGGCGAGCCTTCGGCGGTGCCGATGCCAAGCATTAGAAATTGAGTCGATTTGCCGTTGAGCGCATGACGGATGCCCAGCCGTTCCTGTTCGGTCAAGGACGAACCGATCAGCAGGATCCGGCCGTCGCCCAGCGCCGCTTGTTCGAGCAGTGCCAGGGCCTTGATCACCGCTAGATCGGCGCGATGCCCGGCCTCTGGCATCAACGACGGTTTCAGTGCGTCCAGCAGATTGCGGCTGGTGGACAGATCATCCGACAGCGGTACCAGCGTGTGGGCGCTGCCGGCGTAGACGACGATGGCGGTTTGCGCGTCGCTGCGAATCTGCAACAGATCGAACAACTTGCGTCGCGCCTGTTCGAGGCGGTTGGGCATGACGTCGGTGGCGAGCATTTCCGGGGTCAACTCAAGCACCACCACCAGCGGGTCGGCGGGCTTTTGACTGGTCTGCTCTACACGCTGCCAGCCCGGACCGAGCAGGGCGAGCAGGGTCAACAGCCACGCGAGACCGAGGGCGATCCAGGGCAGTTTACTGTCACGGCCACTGCCGCCACTGAGCAGTGCGGCGTGAAAGGCCGGTGGCAGAATCATTTGCCAGCGCCCGGCGCGCTTCTTGCGGTGCCACAGTTGCCAGAGCAACCAGCCAAGCACCGGCAGCAACAGCAGCCACCAGGGGCGGAACCAGTACGGCCACAGCGCACTCATCGACGCCTCCGCAGGCGCAGGCGTTTGAGACGCTGGCGCCAGTCAGGCAGCAGTTGGGTTTGCAAGAACAGATCCTTGGTGAACAAACGTTGCAAGGGGTTGTCCGGCCAGAGCACGGGGGCCACCAGCAGCATGCTCAACCACAGCGCCAGGGCCAGTGGCCAGTGGTACAACGCTTGAGTCGGGCGGGCCTGGGTGGGTTGCTGGGCCACGGGCTCCAGTTGATCCAGGGTGTCCTTGATCGCCTGCAGCTCTTTGCCGTCGCGAGCACGGAAATACTGGCCGCCCGTGACTTCGGCGATGGCCTTGAGGGACGGCTCGTCCAGGTCCAGGCTCGGATTGACGCCGAGAAAGCCGACCGTGCCACTTTGTTCCGGATCGGCGCCGATGCCGATCGGGTAGATTTTCACGCCTTCTTTGGCGGCGAGTCGCGCAGCGGTGAGCGGGTCGATTTCACCGCCATTGTTGGCGCCATCGGTCACCAGGATCAGCACGCGGCTGGTGGCCGGACGCAAACGCAGGCGCTTGAGGGCCAGACCGATGGCATCGCCGATGGCGGTGTTTTTACCGGCGATGCCGATGCGCGCCTCATCGAGCCAGACGCGCACGGTGTGGCGGTCGAAGGTCAGCGGTGCCTGCAAGTAGGCCTGGCTGCCGAACAGGATCAACCCGACCCGGTCACCTTCGCGGCCTTCGAGAAAGTCGCCGAGCAGATGCTGGACCAGTGACAGGCGACTGATGTCTTCGTCCTGCCATTGCATGTCAGGGAAATCCATGGACCCGGAAACGTCCACTGCCACGAGCAGGTCACGGCCGCTGGCGGCAATCGGCAGGGGCTCGCCGAGCCACTGCGGACGAGCCGCCGCGACCAGCAGCAACAGCCACAGCAGGATGAACGGTGCCTGCTGGCGCCAGGCTGGCAGGTTGGCCCGGGCGCGTCGCCCGGCGAGGCCTTCCAGGTCGCTGAGGAAGCTGACCTTGAGCGCCGGTTCACCACTGTCGGCCACTGGCAATAGGATGCGCATCAGCCACGGTAGCGGCGCAAGGGCAAAAACCCACGGCCAGGCGAATTCAAACATGTTTGCGAATCCACGTATCGACGGCTTGGGTCAGGCCGGCAATGGCCTTGTCGTCGAGTTTGCATTCGGGTTTGTAGGCGCCTTCCACGAGCACCATCCAGCGGGTCAGGCCGGCCGCCGGGCAGCGATTGTCGAGGAACGCCAGCCATTTGCGGCCGTTGAGGGTGTGGCTCTGGCTGTAGGGATAGTGGTTGCGGCATAGACGCTTGAGCAGGCCGTTGAGTTGCTGCAGCCAGGCACCCGCCGGCGCACCGTCGTAAGGCTTGGGCATCAGTGCCAGCTCGGCCAGGGCCGCAAGGCGTACCGGGTCGAGCGGCTGTTCGGCACGTACCACGGGGCGTTTTTGCGGAATGAAGCGACGCAGCTTCCACAGACCCAGGCCGATCAGCGGCACCACGAGCAGCAGCAGCCACCAACCCGGTGCCGGAGGCCAGAACTCCACCGGTGGCGGGGATATCAGCGGTTGCAGTTGATCAAGGCTGCTCATCGGCCTTTCCCCGGTTTCTGTGGGTTCAGGTACTCGCGCAGTTGCTCGACCATCTCGCTCTGAGTGCTCAACGGCATCATCAGCACCCGCAGTTTCTGCGCGAGCAGTTCCCAGCGGGCGATTCGTGCTTCGGCCTGGGCCCGGTAAGTCTGGCGCAGGTCGAAATTCAGCGTGTCGAGTTCCAGTTGCGCGCCGCGTTCGGCGAAACGTAACAGGCCGGCGGCGGGCAGGGCATGGTCCAGCGGATCGGACAACGGCAGCAACAACAGGTCGCAGTGGCGCGATAACAGGCTCAGTTGCTGCTCGGCGCTGTCCGAAAGGGCGCGTTCGTCGCAGATCACGATCACCAGGCTGCCAGGGCGCGACACTTCCCGGGCGCGGCGCAGGGCAATGCCAAAGGCGTCGCGGTCCGGCTCGCTTTCGCTGTTGAGCGACTGATTGACCCGCACCAGCCGGTTGAGCAACTGCAGCAAGCTTTGCTTGCTGCGCCGAGGCTTGATTTCGTAGTGCTCGTTGTCGCCATACACCAGCCCGCCGACCCGGTCGTTGTGCCCCAGGGCGGCCCAGCCGATCAGGCTCGCGGCCTGGGCGGCGAGCACCGACTTGAACATCAGGCCCGAGCCGAAAAACAGCCGGCGGCTTTGTTCGACCATGATGAAGATCGGTCGCTCACGTTCTTCGTGGAACAGCTTGGTGTGGGGTTCCTGGGTACGGGCAGTCACGCGCCAGTCAATGGTGCGCACATCGTCGCCGGCCTGATAGACCCGCACCTGATCGAAGTCGACGCCACGTCCGCGCAGTTTGGAGTGGTGCAGGCCGATCAGCGGGCTGCGCTGGCTCGGCGTGGAAAACAATTGCACTTCACGCACGCGATGGCGCATCTCGATCAGGTCGGCGAGGCTGACACGGATGCCCGGCTCGGGCGGCAGGCTGGCGTTCATCGGGGTCAAGCGACGGCTACGACGTCGAGAATCCGCTGGACCACCCGGTCCTGATCGATGCCAGCGGCTTCGGCTTCAAAGGAAAGAATGATGCGATGGCGCAACACGTCGAACAGCACGGCCTGGATGTCTTCCGGGCTGACGAAGTCGCGGCCGGCCAGCCAGGCGTGGGCGCGGGCGCAGCGGTCCAGGGCAATCGAACCGCGAGGGCTGGCGCCATAGGCGATCCACTCGGCCATTTCCGGGTCGAACTTGGCCGGGATGCGGGTGGCCATGACCAGCTGCACCAGGTATTCCTCCACGGCGTCGGCCATGTACAAACCGAGGATTTCCTTGCGCGCGGCAAAAATGGCCTGCTGGCTGACCCGGCGTTCGGGCTTGGTTTCGCCATTGAGGGCTTCGCCACGGGCCTGTTGCAGGATCTTGCGTTCAACGGTTGCGTCCGGGAAGCCGATTTTCACGTGCATCAGGAAGCGGTCGAGCTGGGCTTCAGGCAGCGGGTAGGTGCCTTCCTGCTCGATCGGGTTCTGCGTGGCCATCACCAGAAACAGGGGCGACAGCTCGTAGGTGCTGCGCCCCACACTGACCTGGCGCTCGGCCATGGCTTCGAGCAGCGCCGACTGGACCTTGGCCGGGGCGCGGTTGATTTCGTCCGCCAGAACCAGGTTGTGGAAGATCGGGCCTTGCTGGAACACGAAGCTGCCGGTTTCCGGGCGGTAGATTTCCGTACCGGTAATGTCGGCCGGCAACAGGTCGGGGGTGAACTGGATGCGGTGGAACTGGGCTTCGATGCCTTCGGCGAGTTCTTTGATGGCCTTGGTCTTGGCCAGGCCAGGGGCGCCTTCGACCAGCATGTGGCCGTCGGCGAGCAGGGCGATGAGCAAGCGCTCGATGAGTTTTTCCTGGCCGAGAATCTGCGTTGAAAGAAAGGTTCGCAGCGCGAGCAGCGCTTCACGATGTTCCATCGATGACTGTTCCTGCAAAAGGGTGGCCGAGGACGTTCGACATACGCCAGGGCTGGGGGCGTTACTTTAATCCATCGCGGGGGGCGGCGACTAACGGCATTTTGCGCAAAGTGCAGGAAATGGTTGGCAATCGTTGTAGGAGCTTTCTACAGGTTGCAGGTTGGGGTGTTCTCTCGGGCCTCTTCGCGGGCAAGCCCGCTCCCACATTTGATCGCATTCTTGCCGGAATAACGCGGTCGACTGTGGGAGCGGGCTTGCTCGCGAAGGCGCCCGCCCAGACGCCATCAAATCTGGCTGATATAGGTGCCGGTGCCCTTGAGAATGTTCTGCAGGGTTTCTTCCACTTCGGCCAGATCCGTCATGTCGGCATCAAAGGTGATTTCCAGCACATCGTCCCCATTGAGCGCATCGGCATCTGCCGCCGCAATTTCGATCTTCAGCAGGGAAGGGCTGAGGGTGACTTTCACGCCATCCAGGGTCGAAGGCTCGCCGTCGAGGGTGATTTCCAGTTCGTCCTCGTCCGGGTAGCGGCTCATGAGGAACATTTCGCCCTGTTCGCTGTGGCAGCAAAGCATGGCCATGTCGTCTTCTTCGTCATCGCAAGGGTTGACGATCAAGAGGGCGGTTTTCATTTTCATGGGAAATTCCTGGCTCGACGGGCGTGGTAAACGCAACAAGGGGCGATTCTGCCAGCCCGCGCACATTTCTGCTCGTTCGCGTAGCAGTGACCGGGTCGTGAACGGGCAGAGTGTTACTGGTCATTTCTGGTACGGATGTCCCGTAAAACCGGATGGATAACCGTCATTTTTCTGTGTGGATGCTAGTGTTGTTCGATGCGCATGCCTTGAGCAGCGTGCCGATGACCGAATATGTCGCAGCGCCGCAAGCATGGGCCTTGCCGCACTGGTTAAGCTGCGCAACCAATGGATACCTGTAAAGACATTGGAGCAACCCGGGGCCAGTCGTTTTTGCAGATGCCCATTCACGGAAGGTGAATGTGACCTGAGTGTCTCGTCCAGCTTCACCCACCTGTCACCCTGTTTCCTCTGCCCGAGAATCAGGAACCGGGTGACGGCTAGCTTTGAAACGTAGCCCCGAAAGGGGTTTCGCGCGACGCTTTCATCAATAACAAGCCCAAGCGGAGTACCACAGATGGCGTTCTTCACCGCAGCCAGCAAAGCCGACTTCCAGCACCAACTGCAAGCGGCACTGGCGCAGCACATCAGTGAACAGGCACTGCCACAAGTGGCGCTGTTCGCTGAACAATTCTTCGGCATCATTTCCCTTGACGAGCTGACCCAGCGTCGGTTGTCCGACCTTGCTGGCTGCACCCTTTCTGCATGGCGCCTGCTTGAGCGCTTCGATCACGCGCAACCGCAAGTGCGCGTCTTCAACCCCGATTACGAACGCCATGGCTGGCAGTCGACCCACACGGCGGTCGAAGTGCTGCACCACGACCTGCCATTCCTGGTGGACTCGGTGCGTACCGAGCTGAACCGCCGCGGCTACAGCATCCATACCCTGCAAACCACCGTGCTGAGCGTGCGTCGTGGCAGCAAGGGCGAGTTGCTGGAAATCCTGCCCAAGGGCACCCAGGGCGAGGACATTCAGCAAGAATCGCTGATGTACCTGGAAATCGACCGCTGCGCCAACACCGCCGAGCTCAATGTGCTGAGCAAAGAGCTGGAGCAGGTGCTCGGTGAAGTCCGCGTGGCCGTCGGCGATTTCGAGCCGATGAAGGCCAAGGTCCAGGAGATCCTGACCAAGCTGGACAACAGCCAGTTCGCCGTCGATGGCGACGAGAAGAACGAAATCAAGAGCTTCCTGGAGTGGCTGGTGGGCAACCACTTCACCTTCCTCGGTTATGAAGAGTTCGTGGTCAGCGACGAAGCCGATGGCGGCCATATCGTCTACGACAAGGACTCCTTCCTCGGCCTGACCAAGCTGTTGCGTGCCGGCCTGACCTACGATGACCTGCGCATCGAAGACTACGCCGTGAACTACCTGCGCGAACCGACCCTGCTGTCGTTCGCCAAGGCCGCGCACCCAAGCCGTGTACACCGCCCGGCTTACCCGGACTACGTGTCGATCCGCGAAATCGACGCCAACGGCAAGGTCATCAAGGAATGCCGTTTCATGGGCCTGTACACCTCGTCGGTGTATGGCGAGAGCGTGCGGGTGATCCCGTACATTCGTCGCAAGGTCGAGGAAATCGAACACCGCTCCGGCTTCCAGGCCAAGGCCCACCTGGGCAAGGAACTGGCGCAGGTGCTCGAAGTGCTGCCGCGCGACGATCTGTTCCAGACCCCGGTGGACGAGCTGTTCAGCACCGTGATGTCGATCGTGCAGATCCAGGAACGCAACAAGATTCGCGTGTTCCTGCGTAAAGACCCGTACGGCCGATTCTGCTACTGCCTGGCCTACGTGCCGCGCGACATCTACTCCACCGAAGTGCGCCAGAAGATCCAGCAAGTGCTGATGGATCGCCTGAAAGCCACCGACTGCGAATTCTGGACCTTCTTCTCCGAGTCCGTGCTGGCACGCGTGCAGTTGATCCTGCGCGTCGACCCGAAAAACCGCCTCGACATCGACCCGCTGCTGCTGGAAAAAGAAGTGGTGCAGGCCTGCCGCAGCTGGCAGGACGACTACGCGGCACTGACCGTCGAGAGCTTCGGTGAAGCCCAAGGCACCAACGTGCTGGCCGACTTCCCGAAAGGCTTCCCGGCCGGTTACCGCGAGCGTTTCGCCGCACATTCCGCTGTGGTCGACATGCAGCACCTGTTGAGCCTGAGCGACAAAAACCCGCTGGTGATGAGTTTCTATCAGCCGCTGGGCCAGGTCGCCGGTCAGCGCCAGCTGCATTGCAAGCTATACCACGCCGATACGCCGCTGGCACTGTCCGACGTCTTGCCGATCCTGGAAAATCTCGGCCTGCGCGTACTGGGCGAGTTCCCGTATCACTTGCGTCACAGCAATGGCCGCGAATTCTGGATTCACGACTTCGCGTTCACCGCCGCCGAAGGCCTGGAACTGGACATCCAGCAGCTCAACGACACGCTGCAGGACGCGTTCGTCCACATCGTGCGTGGCGATGCCGAGAACGACGCGTTCAACCGTCTGGTACTGACCGCCGGCCTGCCATGGCGTGACGTGGCGCTGCTGCGTGCCTACGCCCGTTACCTGAAGCAGATCCGCCTGGGCTTCGACCTGGGTTACATCGCCAGCACCCTGAACAACCACACCGACATCGCCCGCGAGCTGACCCGGTTGTTCAAGACCCGCTTCTACCTGGCGCGCAAGCTGACCAGCGATGACCTGGACGACAAGCAACAGCGTCTGGAACACGCGATTCTCAGCGCCCTGGACGACGTTCAGGTACTGAACGAAGACCGCATCCTGCGTCGCTACCTGGACCTGATCAAGGCCACCCTGCGCACCAACTTCTACCAGACCGATGCCAACGGCCATAACAAGTCGTACTTCAGCTTCAAGTTCAACCCGCACTTGATTCCCGAGCTGCCCAAGCCGGTACCGAAGTTCGAAATCTTCGTGTACTCGCCACGCGTTGAAGGCGTGCACCTGCGCTTTGGCAACGTTGCCCGTGGCGGCCTGCGCTGGTCCGACCGTGAAGAAGACTTCCGTACCGAAGTCCTGGGCCTGGTAAAAGCCCAGCAAGTGAAGAACTCGGTGATCGTGCCGGTGGGTGCGAAGGGCGGCTTCCTGCCGCGTCGCCTGCCACTGGGCGGCAGCCGTGACGAGATCGCGGCCGAGGGCATCGCCTGCTACCGCATCTTCATTTCGGGTCTGCTGGACATCACCGACAACCTGAAGGACGGCGCGCTGGTACCGCCAGCCAACGTCGTGCGTCATGACGACGATGACCCGTACCTGGTCGTGGCGGCGGACAAAGGCACCGCGACCTTCTCCGACATCGCCAACGGCATTGCCATCGAGTACGGCTTCTGGCTGGGTGACGCGTTTGCGTCCGGTGGTTCGGCCGGTTACGACCACAAGAAGATGGGCATCACCGCCAAGGGCGCGTGGGTCGGCGTACAGCGCCACTTCCGCGAGCGCGGCATCAATGTCCAGGAAGACAGCATTACCGTGGTCGGTGTCGGCGACATGGCCGGTGACGTGTTCGGCAACGGCTTGCTGATGTCCGACAAGCTGAAGCTGGTCGCGGCGTTCAACCACCTGCACATCTTCATCGATCCGAATCCAGAGCCGGCGTCGAGCTTCGCCGAGCGTCAGCGCCTGTTCGACCTGCCGCGTTCGGCCTGGTCGGACTACGACACCAGCATCATGTCCGAAGGCGGCGGTATCTTCTCGCGTAGCGCGAAGAGCATCGCGATTTCGCCGCAGATGAAAGAGCGCTTCGACATCGAGGCCGACAAGCTGACCCCGACCGAACTGCTGAACGCCTTGCTCAAGGCGCCGGTGGATCTGCTGTGGAACGGCGGTATCGGTACCTACGTCAAGGCCAGCAGCGAAAGCCACGCCGATGTCGGCGACAAGGCCAACGATGCACTGCGCGTGAACGGCAACGAACTGCGCTGCAAAGTCGTGGGCGAGGGCGGTAACCTGGGCATGACCCAACTGGGTCGTGTGGAATTCGGCCTCAATGGCGGCGGCTCCAACACCGACTTCATCGACAACGCCGGTGGCGTGGACTGCTCCGACCACGAAGTGAACATCAAGATCCTGCTGAACGAAGTGGTTCAGGCCGGCGACATGACCGACAAGCAACGCAACCAGTTGCTGGCGAGCATGACCGACGAAGTCGGTGGTCTGGTGCTGGGCAACAACTACAAGCAGACCCAGGCCCTGTCCCTGGCAGCCCGTCGCGCATTGCCGCGGATTGCCGAATACAAGCGCCTGATGAACGACCTGGAAGGCCGTGGCAAGCTGGATCGTGCCATCGAGTTCCTGCCGTCGGAAGAAGCGATCAACGAGCGTGTAGCGGAAGGCCATGGCCTGACCCGTGCCGAGCTGTCGGTGTTGATCTCCTACAGCAAGATCGACCTCAAGGAGCAGTTGCTGGGCTCCCTGGTGCCGGACGACGACTACCTGACCCGCGACATGGAAACCGCTTTCCCGCCAACCCTGGTGAGCAAGTTCTCCGTGGCCATGCGCCGTCACCGCTTGAAGCGTGAGATCG
This sequence comes from Pseudomonas sp. PDM32, assembly GCF_019219225.1. Lineage (NCBI taxonomy): Bacteria > Pseudomonadati > Pseudomonadota > Gammaproteobacteria > Pseudomonadales > Pseudomonadaceae > Pseudomonas > Pseudomonas sp. PDM32. The sequence goes on along the minus strand of NZ_JAHUWE010000010.1, from coordinate 46,092 downwards.
TCAGCACCCAGATCGCCAACGATCTGGTCAACCACATGGGCATCACCTTCGTTCAGCGACTCAAAGAGTCGACCGGCATGAGCCCGGCGAACGTGGCCGGCGCCTACGTGATCGTGCGTGACATTTTCCATCTCCCGCACTGGTTCCGTCAGATCGAAAACCTGGATTACCAGGTTTCGGCCGACGTTCAACTGGAGCTGATGGACGAGCTGATGCGCCTGGGCCGTCGCGCTACGCGCTGGTTCCTGCGTGCCCGTCGCAACGAGCAGAATGCTGCCCGTGACGTCGCGCACTTTGGTCCGCACTTGAAAGAGTTGGGCCTGAAGCTCGACGAGCTGCTCAGTGGCGAGATCCGTGAAACCTGGCAGCGCCGTTATCAGGCCTACGTCGAAGCCGGTGTGCCGGAGTTGCTGGCGCGTATGGTGGCGGGCACCTCGCACCTGTACACCCTGCTGCCGATCATCGAGGCTTCCGACGTGACCGGCCAGGATCCGGCCGAGGTGGCCAAGGCGTACTTCGCCGTGGGCAGCGCGCTGGACATCACCTGGTACATGCAACAGATCAGCGCTCTGCCGGTTGAAAACAACTGGCAGGCCCTGGCCCGTGAAGCGTTCCGCGATGACGTCGACTGGCAGCAACGCGCGATCACCATCTCGGTCCTGCAACAGGGCGACGGCACCCAGGAAGTGGAAACACGACTTTCCCTGTGGATGGCGCAGCACGAAGGCATGATCGAACGCTGGCGCGCCATGCTGGTGGAAATCCGTGCCGCCAGCGGCACCGACTACGCCATGTACGCGGTGGCCAACCGCGAACTGCTGGACCTGGCGTTGAGCGGTCAAGCGGTAGTGCCTGCCACTGTCGCCGCCGAGCTGGAACCGGCGGCCTGATCAGGCGTTGAATGAAAAAGCCCCGCATCGAGAGATGCGGGGCTTTTTTTGTTTTATTGGGTCAAATCACCAGACACTGTTTTTCAAGTGTAGGGCGTAGTGCTTTGAGGGGTGGCCACATTTCTTTCAAGAATTTGCAGTTTGAATAAAACCTGGTGACCGATTTGGTCGTGGAAGCAATAACGGTTCACCTCTCCACCCCATAGGGTTTTTTTGATAACGCCTGCATTGCGTGCTTGCAAGTAAACTGTCAGGTTATCGCTGTCGAAATCATCGAGCGTGACAATCTTGAAGCTGTCATTCAGCAAGTTAAAAGAAGTCGTATCACCTCCCGCCGCCGGAAGCGCTCCGAGGAAACCCTGGGTGCTCTTGCTGAAGTACTTGTTGTAGTAGGACTCGCTTAAAATCTGCAGATTGTAATAGTCGTCATAGCACCTGAAATGCACCACTATCCCTATGCTGTTTTTATTTTTAGAGGTGACGGCCAAGGGTACCATTTTCTTTAAATCAGCGAAGTAGACTTCCGCAGTCGTAATCAAGTGTTTGTGCGGGCCATCTTCATCGTCGTGCTGAAAATGCCTGTCGCTTAATACCCTTTCGAAAAAAGTCATGGGGCTCCCTTCGCAGGTCAAGCACGCTATGAAGGATCTTTCCTGATCTTTGCTCATATATCAATCCATTATTTAAAGTTAAAAAGGTGGCTGTTCCGTGCCGAACTTAAAATAACTTTAATTGGTTTGTTTTACCTTGATTATTTGTTTCGCAGTGCTACACGGCCCGCTCCCATTTCCTGATCTACTGTGGGAGCGAGCTTGAGCGTGCCTTTAGGCGTCAGAAAGTCTGGGGGGCGATAACATCAGTAGCGGTTTTGCTCTGGCGTGTTGTCAATCATCGAGAGGCTAGTCGGTTTGCTAAGCAAACTATTGAGCGACTGGTCAAACTTCTGCAGCGCCCTGACTTGCACATTCTGTTGTTCATTGATGTCGGCAACGATCTCTTCGCTACGTTTGTAGTCAGCCCACACGGGGCTGAGTGCTTTGGCCTCATGCCCTTGTGCAGTGCCGATATAGTTAAAGTTCTTGTCGTAGAAATCCGCACTGACATCTGACTGGATATCTGAACTGCGCGATGTAATCAGTTGGCTGCGGGTGTCGACCACCGCCATCACGTCCGGCTTCGCCGCCCTGAGGCTCTGCATGTCCGGGTACACGGTCACCGAACCGAATTGCCGCTGCAGGGAGGCCTTGACCCAATCCACGGCCAGGTCTGGCTTGGAAGTGGCTACATAGGCTTCATGAATTGGCTGCACCAGCAGGCTCTGGCCGAAACCAGTGCCTGCGTTGGCCTGGTAGTCCCGCAGATAGGCACGGTTCGTCTGGGTATTCTGGCTGTAGACGATGCCCAACGAGACCTGGCTGCCGTTGTTAATCAGGGTGGCACCGCTGCGGCCTACCGGTTCGGTGAAAATGCCATTGAGTGAAGAGACCGCCGTGGGCGCAGTAGGGATCGAGCAACCGGTTAAAACAAACGTTAAGGTCAATGTACTGGCAAGTGCAAGTTTCATGGTGTTTCTCCAGTGAAACAGCTTGGTCGGAAGTTTAAATTGCCGGTGTTGTGCCGGCGGTGACTCAAGACTAAACCCTGACTGTTTTATTTAAATAGCCAATGTCCGAACTTATCCGTTGGCCAATAGTTTTGTTTGGCTTAACAGTCTTCGGTTAATTGCCTCGGGAAATAAAAAGGCCCGAATTCGCCATTCGAGCCTTTTTATTTATGGCTGTACGTTCAGCCATCAGTTTTCCAATGGGATCAACACTTTCTCGTCGGGGGCCAATACCATGAACACCAACAGCTTCGCCGGCTTGGTTGTACTGGCGTTTTTCGAGACCAGATGTTCCGAACCCGCGGGTTCGTACCAGTACTCACCAGCCTTGTAGGTGACCGCTTTTTCGCCTTTCACCTGAGACGTGATCGCCCCCGAAAGCACATAGGCCATGGCCGTGCCGTCGTGCTTGTGGGCAATGGACTATTGGCCTGGCTGGTAGTCGACCTCGATCATCAAAGCCTTTTTGCCCGGGGCATTTTGCAGCATCTGGTCCTGCAAAACGGTGACCTTTTCCGAAGTGTCATGGGCAAAGACCGACGCGGACACAATCATGGCCAGGGCGGCGAGGAAGGCAGCCTGCAAACGCAACATGTTCATGGTTCTTTACCTGCGGTGGTTAGTTGTTGCAAACCACAGTAGTGCGCAAGCGGTATAGGTTAAACAGCCAATACTCCGGAAGGCGAGGAGACCAAAGCAAAGATCGCAGCCCATGTAGGAGCTGCCGCAGGCTGCGATCTCTTGATCTTGTTTTCAGACGATCGGAAAACTGTTGAAGTCCACGGCATTGGCCAGTTGGCTGTCGATCAGGCCGATGAAACCCTGGACTTCGGGGCAGTTGAAATGCGATTTCATGGCCGCTTCCGATTGCCAGCGGGCACTGACCGTCCAGCGATTGCTGTCCTCTGGGCAGCGGTCGACCATATAGGATTCGCAGCCCGGTAGTTCACGCAGGGTTTCGACAATCTTTTGCAGTTGCTTACCCAGTTCATCCGAGCGGCCGGCGACGGCACGTACCTGTACGGTATTGATCACTTCATGGGACATTGCTCACACTCCTGAATCAGGCCGGACGAATCCTGCTCATTGAGGGTTAACGCCTATGCAGGATAGGCCTGACCCTGAGGACCGCCAATAGCCAATCGCCAGATAAAGCCGCAGGCCAATCCGTCAGGCCACCTGCTGCAAAATGTCGCGCACACGGTCCAGGGCGGTGTCGATGTCCAGGGTCTCGATGGCGCCAAAACCGAGGAAAAACCCGGCCTTGGGCGCTTGCTGATAGAAAAAGCTGTCGATGGCATAGAGCCCGACTTCGACTTTTTTCGCCAGTTCGATCACCAATGGAATATCCATGGGCACTTTGCACATCACCACCATGTGAAAGCCGGCGGTGGAGGGCACCGCCTCCAGCCAGGGTGAGAGGTCGCCGGCCACGCGCGTCAGGATCCGCTCGCGGCGCCCGGCATAGATGGTATGGCAGCGGCGGATGTGCTTGAGCAGGCAGCCTTCGGCGATGAACTTGGCCAGCGCCCACTGCGGCAGGGTCGATGTGTGCAGGTCGGTGAGCTGTTTGGCGCGCACCACGGCCTCCAGGATCGCTGGCGGCAGGATCCCATAGCCAAGCCGCAATTCCGGCAACAGGGTTTTGGAAAAGGTCCCGACGTAAGCGACGATCCCCCGTTCGTCCATGCTTTGCAGGGAGTCGGTGGGGCGGCCTTCGTAGCGGAATTCGCTGTCGTAGTCGTCCTCGATGATGATCGCGCCCAGCTCATGGGCCTTGGCCAGCAGTGCTTGCCGGCGCGCCTGGCTCATCGGCATGCCCAGCGGGAACTGGTGCGACGGGGTGACGTAGATCAGGCGCGTGCCACGAGGAATCTGCTCCACCACAATGCCTTCGGCGTCCACCGGCACGCCGATCACCGTGGCGCCATGGGTGCCGAACAGCAGCCGGGCCGGCGGGTAGCCGGGGTCCTCCATGGCGACCAGGCTGCCCGGGCTGATCAGCACCCGCGCAATCAGGTCCAGGGCCTGCTGCGCGCCGTTGCACACCACCACATCCTCATCCTGGCAATTGACCCCGCGGGAGAACGCGATGTGCCGCGCAATGGCGTTGCGCAGGGCGGGCAAACCCTCAGGCAAGCTGTACAGGCCCTTGGAGCCGGCAATCTGTCGCAGCGCGTGGGAGGTGCAGCGTCGCCAGTCATCCTGGGGAAACTGGCCCTTGCTGGTGGCGCCACCAATGAAGTCGTAGCGTAGCGAGCCTTCCAGGGTCGGATGACGCAGAAACACTGGCAGGTTGCGCCAGGACTCGATCACCTCGAAGCCACCAAGCTCCGTGTAGTTCTGTTTACGCTGCACCTTCGACGAGCGCGCATTGACGTAAGTGCCTTTGCCGACCACCCCGGTGAGGAAGTTTTCGTAGGTCAACTGGGCGTAGGTATCGGAAATGGTCTTGCGTGAAATGCCCAATTGTTCGGCCAGCAAGCGGCTGGGCGGCAGTTGCGTCCCGGCGGCCAGGCGTCCGGACTCGATGGCGCTGCGCAGTTGGTTATACAACTGGCCGGCCAGGTCCTTGCGGCCGTTGATGACAACATGTAGTTCCATGCCGGCGAGACTCCGGGGCTGTTGAGGCGCGTGTGCGTCGCGCAAGATTACCCTTATCCGCTCGCTCGGCAGAAGTTGCGCAGTGGAAAAACCGTTAATTGGTCTGCAGGCCTTGGTCCACGGGGAAATCGCGAAATTGGATCTGTCACGCTCCCGCGCCAGCGATTACCGTGAAAATCAACTCAAGGCCGCACGAGAACGCTCCATGAAGCCCCGCCTGGATTACTACAGCGCGTCCCCCAAAGCGATGAAGGCCATGATCGCCATGGAGGCCCTGACCAGCAGCCTGAGCATCGAGCAGGGCCTGCTGCACCTGATCAAGATTCGCGCCTCGCAACTTAATGGCTGTGCCTTCTGCACCGACATGCACTCGGTGGATGCAAGGCGCCTCGGCGAAAGCGACCGCCGCCTTTACTCCATCGTGGTCTGGCGCGACAGCAACTTTTTCAACCCGCGGGAAAGAGCCGCGCTGGCCTGGACCGAAGCCGTCACTTTGCTCTCGCAAAGCCACGTACCGGACGATGTTTACGCGCTGGCCAGGGAGCAGTTCAGTGAAAGCGAAATGGTCGACCTGACCATCGCCGTCACCACCATCAACAGCTGGAATCGCCTGGCCGTGAGCTTTCGCCAGACACCCAGCGCCTGAATCATTGTCACAGCAGGTTCATCAATGATCCGCAGGATGGCGCTGTCAGTGTCATGTCGACAGGGAGTCCTCGATGTCAGTCATGGAAACCAGTGCCCACCGGGGCGCTACCGAGTATCGTGTAGTCATCGATAAAAATGCGTCCTGGCGCCAGTTGGCCGCGGGTATCGACCCCGAACTGGCGCTGTGCTTCACCGTCAGTGCCCGTTGCGGTTGTTTCATGCAGGCCGCGCGCAGCCTGAACATCAAGGCCACCCGCCTGCGCAGGCAACTGGCGCTGCTGGAAACACAGTTGCGCTGCTCGCTGTTCAACCCGTCAGACAATGGTTTGAGCCTCAGCCGCGATGGCTTGCGCCTGCACGCACAGTTGATCGCCCTGGCCCATGAGCGCGATTTGCCGGTGATCGAGCAGCCGTTGATTCGCCTGGCCGTGGCCGATTCGATCCTGCATGACATTCTCGGGCGTGACCTGGTGGCGCTGCTGCGGCGCAATGCCAGCGTGCGCCTGGACATCAAGACGCTCGACAGCGAATTGTCCCTGCAAGCGGTCAGCGCCGACGTGGTGGTGTGGCTGGGCGAAACCGGATCGCCGTTGCCGGGTCCGAGCTTTGCCACCACCGAACCCCGGTCTCTGGCGCAACTGGAGTACCTGCCGCACATTGCCAAGCGTTACTCACGGGTGGCTTCCAGGCCGGAATGCCTGGAGGAACTGGCCGATTTCCTCCTTGTGCAATGGCAGCAGGACTGCCAAGTTGAAAGCTTGCGGCCATGGAATGCACTGGTGTACCAGCGCCTGGCCGGAGCGGTGCAGTTGCAATCCTACGAACTGATGCTGGAGATGATCCGTTGCAGCGCCTGCGTCGGCCTGCTGCCGCACTACATGAGCCACTTCGACCGCGGCCTGGTTGCCTTGCCGGGCCTGTTCGAGCGGCCGATGCGGCGTCAGGTGTGGATGGCGGTCAACGCCGCGTCACAGGGTGAAGCACAGGTGCGGACGGTCGTCGAGTTGATTGAAAACACCTTCAGCGAGCGTCGGGAGTGGTTCGAAAGCTGAGCGCGATCAAAATGTGGGAGCGGGCTTGCTCGCGAAGGCGTCATCACATTCAACATTGAAGGTGACTGGTCAACCGCTTTCGCGAGCAAGCCCGCTCCCACATTGGTTCTCGCCACACTGGGCGGTAGCGTTATAGAGTGAGCAGCCATGTCTGCTTCAAGGATGATTCACCCATGCCGACCACCGAACCCGTTATCACGTTCGAGCGCTTCAACGAATCCCATATCGAAGGCATTACGGCGCTGTACAACGATCCCGCCATCGCCCGGCAGACCCTGCAAATGCCGTTTCAGTCCACCGAGCTCTGGCGCAGTCGCCTGGCGCCGGATAACGAACGCCTGGTGAAGGTAGTGGCCCTGCATCAAGGCACGGTCATCGGCAACATTGGCCTGGAGCAGTTCTCGCGCATTCGTCGCAGCCATGCCGGCAGTTTCGGCATGGGCGTTGCGGTCGAGTGGCAGGGCAAGGGCGTGGGTTCCAAGCTGCTCGCGACGGCGCTGGATATCGCCGACAACTGGATGAACCTGCAGCGCGTCGAGCTTTCGGTGTATGCCGATAACGAAGCGGCCATTGCCCTGTACCGCAAGTTCGGTTTCGAAACCGAGGGCCTGTTTCGTGATTACGCCGTTCGCGACGGCGTACTGGTGGACACCTTGAGCATGGCGCGCCTGCGTCGCACGCCCAGGGTCTGCTGAATCACTCGTCCAGGGCCCATGCCGTACTCCGTTTGTCAGGTGAAGTGTGCACCTGCAGTGCCCGCGTTTACGCGACGGTGCAAACTGTCGTCAGGTTTTAGTCGTACGCAGCGTGCGGGCATCTGCCATGCTCCAGGTCCGCAACACCGGTCTATTCAGGGAACACCGCTATGGACGATGTACAGCAACTGGGCGAAATGCTTCGCCACTACGCCGAAAGCGAAGCGCACAAAAAGCAAGTGTTCGAGTCGCAGTCGGCCGAGTGGGCGAAGCGCATTGGTGCGCTGTTCGATGAGATCCAGCAGTGGCTGGAACCGGTCAAGGCACCTGACCTGCTTGAAGTGAACCGTGAAGTGTATGTCGCGTCGGGGCCCAGTGTTCCGGTGGAGACCTCGCCCTTCAAGACTGAAAAGCTGAGCATCCTGATCGCGGGCAAACCGGTGGAATTCGTGCCGGAGGTGATGGGTGTCGGCGGGCAGATTTCCGTGGCGGTGATGGGCTTTACCGCAGCACGTTATGGCAGCGTGTCACTGGTGTGCCTGCCGCCATCCACTGGCTGGCAGTGGCGCAAGACCAATGGCTTGAAAGACCCGGATACCTTTGCATTCAATGCGGATTTTCTGGCGCAGCAGCTACAGGTTTTGATCCCCCGGGATCGTGGCTGAGGGGGTGGGAGCGGGCTTGCTCGCGAAGGCGGATCTACATTCAACATCAATGTCGACTGACACGCCCCCTTCGCGAGCAAGCCCGCTCCCACAGTATCAGAAATCGGTGTTTCCCCAGCCTGGCTTCGCCTCTTCGGGCGCCACTGCGTTGATGGTCTTCCCGGTAGCCGCCTCTACTCGCCGAGCCACCTCAGGGTCGTCGGCAAACGGGATCAGGCTCGCGTCGTCCAGGCTCTCGGCGGTCTGGTGGCGCAGACAATACTCGATGGCGAACCACAAAAATGCCACCCCCGCCATGTTCAACATGACTTCAATCATCAGGCCAACTGCGCCTCGCGTTCGGCCATCGCCACGTCCGCTACCCGCACCGTGCGCCACACGTTGTAGGCCATCAGCAGCATGCCGCTGAGGAAGAACACCCCGCCGGCAAAGCGCACGACGAATCCCGGATGGCTGGCCTGCAAGGCTTCGACAAAGGAGTAGGTCAGCGTGCCGTCATCGTTGATCGCGCGCCACATCAGGCCCTGGGTGATGCCGTTGACCCACATCGAGGCGATGTACAGCACGGTGCCAATGGTCGCCAGCCAGAAGTGCAGGTTGATCAGCGGCGTGCTGTGCATCCGATCACGTCCGAATACCTTCGGCACCATGTGATAGGTCGCGCCGAAGGTGATCATCGCCACCCAGCCGAGTGCGCCGGCGTGTACGTGGCCGATGGTCCAGTCGGTGTAGTGGGAGAGGGCGTTGACCGTCTTGATCGCCATCATCGGCCCTTCGAAGGTCGACATGCCGTAGAACGCCAGGGACAGCACGAGAAAGCGCAGGATCGGGTCGGTGCGCAGCTTATGCCAGGCGCCCGAGAGCGTCATCATGCCGTTGATCATCCCGCCCCAGCTCGGCGCCAGCAGGATCAGCGACATGGCCATGCCCAGGGACTGCGCCCAGTCCGGCAGTGCGGTGTAGTGCAAGTGGTGAGGACCGGCCCAGATGTACAGGGTGATCAGCGCCCAGAAGTGCACGATCGACAGGCGATAGGAATACACCGGGCGGCCCACCTGTTTCGGCACGAAGTAATACATCATCCCCAGGAAGCCGGTGGTCAGGAAAAAACCCACGGCGTTGTGGCCGTACCACCACTGGACCATGGCGTCGGTGGCCCCGGAATACACCGGGTAGGACTTGAACCAGTCCACCGGAATCGACAAGTGATTGACCACGTGCAGCATGGCGATGACCACGATGAATGCACCGAAGAACCAGTTGCCGACGTAGATGTGCCTGGTCTTGCGTTGCACCAGGGTGGTGAAGAACACCACGGCGTATGCCACCCAGACCACGGTCATCCACACCGCGCCGGTGAATTCGATCTCGGCGTATTCCTTGGTGGTGGTGTAGCCCAGCGGCAGGGTGATCAGCATCACCACGATCACCGATTGCCAGCCCCAGAAGGTGAACGCGGCAAGCTTGTCGGAGAACAGCCGCACCTGACAGGTGCGCTGTACCGCGTAGTAACTGGCGGCAAATTGCGCGCTGCCGGCAAAACCGAAAATCACCAGGCTGGTGTGCAACGGACGCAAGCGGCCGAAGGTGGTCCACGGCAGATCCAGATTCATCTGCGGCCACACCAGCTGCGAGGCGATCCACACGCCCATCGCCATCCCCACGACGCCCCAGAAGACGGTCGCTACCACGAACTGGCGCACGACCTTGTAGTTATAGGCCTGACTGATAGTAGTTGTGCTCATGCTCAATGCTTCCACGGTTGCAATGCCGTGCACTGTAGAAACCCCGATGGAAACAAAACAGGCTCAGGAATATTTCATTTAGGCGGATCAGATTAGAGTGCCGCCTGCGGCCATCTGCCGCGCTCTGATACGGTTTTTATGCAGTCAGGTGAATCTGTAATGCGCTGAGCCGCAAGTCCATAGTCGACCTCACACAACAACTGCACCCACCGACCTGTAGGAGCTGCCGAAGGCTGCGATCTTTTGCTCTTGAAAAGATCGCAGCCTTCGGCAGCTCCTACACAGGGGAATGCGGTGAATCCTGATGAGGTTGCCATATGTATCAGTACGATGATTACGACCGGGCACTGGTGTTCGAACGGGTTGCGCAGTTTCGCGATCAGGTCGAGCGCTTCATGGCCGGCGAGCTGAGCGAAGAAGAGTTCCTGCCATTGCGCCTGCAGAACGGCCTGTACCTGCAAAAGCACGCCTACATGCTGCGGGTGGCGATTCCCTACGGCACGCTGAGCGCCCGGCAGATGCGTACGTTGGCGAGCATCGCCCGGGATTACGATCGCGGCTACGGCCATTTCACCACCCGGCAGAACATGCAGTTCAACTGGATCGAACTGGCCCAGGTGCCGGACATCCTCGAACGCCTGGCCGAGGTGGAAATGCATGCGATCCAGACCTCCGGCAACTGCGTGCGCAACATCACCACCGAAGCCTTTGCCGGGGTGGCGGCCGACGAAATGATCGACCCGCGACCGTTGGCGGAAATTCTGCGGCAGTGGTCGACCATCAACCCGGAATTCCTGTTCCTGCCGCGCAAGTTCAAGATCGCCATCTGCTCGGCCGAGCAGGACCGCGCGGCGATCATGATGCATGACATCGGCCTTTATCTTTACCCGGGGTCCGATGGGGACATGCTCCTGCGAGTCATGGTCGGCGGCGGCCTGGGGCGCACGCCGATCCTCGGCTTGCAGATCCGCGAAGGCTTGCCGTGGCAGCACCTGCTGTCTTACGTAGAGGCGGTGCTGCGGGTGTATAACCGCCATGGCCGGCGGGACAACAAGTACAAGGCGCGAATCAAGATTCTGGTCAAGGCCCTGGGCATCGAGGCCTTCGCCCGGGAAGTGGAGCAAGAGTGGCTGTACCTCAAGGACGGCCCGGCGCAACTGACCCTCGACGAGTTCGAGCGTGTGGCCAGTGCGTTCGTCGCACCGCCTTATCGTCATCTGTCCGACACCCATCTCGATTTCGGCACGCACCTGGCCGAAAACCCGACGTTCGCTCGTTGGGTGCAGCGTAACGTGCAGCCGCACAAAGTATCGGGCTATGCCAGCGTGGTGTTGTCGACCAAGCCCGGCAGCGCTGCGCCACCGGGGGATGTCACTGCCGAACAGATGGAGGCGGTGGCCGAGTGGTCCGAACGCTTCGGCTTCAGTGAAATCCGCATTGCCCATGAGCAGAATATCGTCCTTCCGGACGTGTCCAAGGCCGATCTGTTCACCCTGTGGCACCTGGCCTGCGAACACAATCTGGGCAGCGCCAACGCCGGATTGCTCACCGACATCATCGCCTGCCCCGGTGGCGACTTCTGCGCGCTGGCCAACGCCAAGTCGATCCCCATCGCCAAGGCCATTGCCGCACGCTTCGAAGACCTCGACTACCTGCACGACCTGGGCGACATCAGCCTCAATATCTCCGGCTGCATGAATGCCTGCGGTCATCACCACATCGGCAACATCGGTATTCTGGGCGTCGATAAGAACGGCGCCGAGTGGTACCAGATCACCCTGGGTGGTGCCCAGGGCAAGAACAGTGCGCTAGGCAAGGTCATGGGCCCGTCCTTCAGCGCCGCGCAAGTACCCGGGGTGATCGAGCGCATCGTCGACACCTTCGTGCGCTATCGCGAGAGCGAAGAACTGTTCGTCGACGCCTTCCAGCGGATCGGGCTGGAGCCGTTCAAGGAGGCGGTCTACGGGAAAGTGCCGCAGGTGTCGGCATGAACAATCTGTTGCGGCTGGAAGAGGGCGTGGCGCGGATTGTCGCGGATGATCCGTGGCAGCTCGTGCGCGACCCACAAGCACCGCTGCCCATGGGGGCCGCGATTCTGCCGCTGAGCCGCTGGCGGGAAGACCCGTCGCAAAACGGCGTGTGGCTGGGGCCGGACGATGAAGTGGAAAGCCTGCAGCCATGGTTTGCCCAACTACCCTTGATCGCCCTGGATTTTCCGAGCTTTCGCGATGGCCGCGGGTACAGCCAGGCGTATCTGCTGCGCACGCGATTGGGCTGGGCCGGCGAGTTGCGTGCCATCGGCGATGTCTTGCGCGATCAACTCAGCCACATGCGCCAATGCGGTTTCGACAGCTTTGCCGTGCGTGAAGACAAATCCGCGGAAGATGCATTGAAGGGATTGGCGGGGATGAGCGTGTTGTACGGGCGCTCAGTGATTGAGCCGCGGCCGTTGTTCAGACGCCGTGTAGGAGCGAGCCTGCTCGCGATGGACGTCAACGAAAACGCGAACATTCTGGATAAACGCGTCGTCTGTAACGCCATCGCGAGCAGGCTCGCTCCTACAAATGCGGTTTCGACAGCTTTGCCGTGCGTTAAGACAAATCCGCTGAATATGCGGTGGTGATAGAGCCAATACCTCCCCTGTAGGAGCGAGCCTGCTCGCGATGGACGTTAACGAAAACACGAACATTCTGGATAAACGCGTCGTCTGTAACGCCATGGCGAGCAAGCTCGCTCCTACAGGAGTCTCCCGTCACTTCAACGCCGGGTCCCCCATGTTCATCTTCTTCCAGCCCTGCAACAGCACCTGGGCCTTGGGCTCCTGGCCATTGGCCAGGTAATACTGGATCAGCGACAAGCGGGCATTGCGGTTGGCTGGTTGCTCTTTCAACAGCCGTTCCAGTTCTGCGCAGGCCTCGTCAATTTTGCCGCTGTCATGCAGAGCCACCGCCAGTACGTAGCCAAATTGCCCGCTCTGCGGTTCCAGTTTCGCGGCCTGGCGCAGGTACGGCATGGCTTGAGCCGCCTGGCCGGCACGAATCAGCGCCAGGCCCTGGGTGTATTGCAGCAGGCCCGAGTCAGGATGGTCCTTGAGGCTTTGCGCCAGCAGGGCATGACCTTCCTGGCTGCGACCGTTGGCCTCCAGCCACTGCACCAGGGTAACCAGCGCCGGGTAGAAGTCCGGATCGCGCTGCAGGGCCGTGCGCAGGAATCCTTCGACTTCTGCGTTGCGACCGCTGGCCTGATACAGCATCGCCAGGTTGAGGTTCGCTTCGGCGCGTTCGAGCAGGTTTTTCTGCACCGCCTCGTATTCGGCGATGGCGGCATTCCAGCTGTTCTGGGCCGTGCCCAGGCCGTTGTGCGCGACACTGAGCAGATCACGGGCGGCGGCGATGCGCACGGCTCTCACAGGGTCACTCAACAAGGGTGTCAGCAGTGGCGCACGTTCCGCTGGCGGCAGGAATGCGCTGAGTGCGCGGATGGCGCTCTCACGGACTTGCGGCGCCGGGTTGTTGAGGTCCCTGGTGGCCAGTTTCAACGCTTGCTCGCTCGGATACTGCGCCAAGTCGCCAAGCAGCGTCGCGCGCTGGATCGCCGGCAGGTTGCTGCGTTGCAGTTGCTCGATCAAGGCCTGTGCGGCACCGGGCTGACCGTTGCGGATCAACCACAGGCTTTCGTCGTAGCGAGGGGCTTGTACTGCGCTGGCGTTGGCCGTGTTCCACAGCTTGAACTGCTCGGTGACTTTGTCGCCGGCCTTGCCCTGGTGGCAGGTCAGGCAGGCATCAGGCGTACCGAGTTTCTTTGCCCGCTCAGGGTTGGGGATGCTGAAGCTGTGGTCATGCCGGAAATCATTGCCCATATAGAACTTGCCGGGCATGTGGCAATCCACGCACTGCGAACCCGGTTGGCCCAGGGTGTGGCGGGTGTGTTCGACGGAGTCGTAGTTTTTTGCTTGCAGGCCCTTGCCGTCGACGCCTTCCACGGTGGTTTTGCCGGCGGTGTTGTGGCATTGCAGGCAGACACCGTTGCCTGGCGCTTTCAATTGCGTGCTGTGCGGGTTGTGGCAGTTGCTGCAGCGCACGCCCTTGTCGAACATTTTGCTCTGGGCAAAGGAGCCGTGTTCGAACACTTCGTCCTTGATCTTGCCGTCCAGTGCGTACAGTTCGCGGGTCAGGACGCTCGGCAGGTAGTCGTCCATCAGCCGCTTGCCGACCGTATAACCGTCATCCAGAGGTGCGCGGCGCGAGTGGCAGCGGGCGCAGGTTTCGATTTCGACGGTGGCGTTCTTGTCCTTGAGGTCGACGGCGAAGCCGGCATGGATCAGGTCGGTCTTCTTCGCCGTCCACTCCAGGTGATTGGATGCGGGGCCATGACAGGCCTGACAGCCGACACCCAGGCTGTTCCAGTGGCTGTCGAAGGTGTTTTTTGCCGCGTCGAAATTGCGCTTGAAGCCGGTGGTATGGCATTCGACGCACATGAAGTTGGCGTTCTGGCTCGGTTTGCTCCAGTGCAGCGGGTTCTTGAAGTTCACGCCCTGGCCCGGGTAGAGGTGAAACCAGCGGTGCTTTTCGGTATCCCAGGCAATGCCAAGGGCCTGTAACCGGCCTTCACCGACCTCAATCAGGTACTGCTGCAAGGGGGCGATGCCAAAGGCATAGGCCACCTTGAAATCGGCATTCTTGCCGTCGGTACCCGGCGTGTTGACCCAGAATTCGTCGCCTTTGCGCGAGAACACCGTGGTCTCCTTTTCGGCCTTGAAGGTGACGTTGTTGAAGTCGCCGAGCATCGTGTCGGCGTTGGCGTGCTGCATCGCCAACTGGTGGTGGGAGCCTTGCCAGTCCTTGACCTGCTCGCCGTGGCAGCCCTGGCATTGCTGCTCGTCGACCATTTTTGCAGGCGCGATGGCCACAGGTTGCGATTTGGCCGGTTGAACAGCAGGGGGGCTGACGGTGACCGGCTTGGGCGGCGTGGGTGTGCTGCTCAGCAAAAACCAGCCAATACCCGCCACCGTCAGCAACAGGATGCCGATGGTGACGGGGAACAGATAACGGTTGATCAGGGTCGGTTGCGAATCAGGGTTTGGCTGTGCAGCTTTGTTTTTATATTTGGGCATTACGACTTCCATGGTCCAGGTGCGATTGCCGTCAGGCGCGCGTTGAAGCTTGATGCAGCTTTGCCGGATGGTCGGCGTCTGTCAAATAACTGATGTTGTGAAGCTGATGGCCCCTTCGCGAGCAGGCCAATCAATCCCCGACAAACCACCGGTAATACGGATTCCCGGCATCCCCACGCATCACCTCGCGCATATCCCTGGCCCAGCCCTCACGGTCACCCTCATAGGCATGCAGGCTCGCCCGGTAGAACTGCATCAGGCGTTGTTGCTGGGTGTTCATGCGCTCGATGAACCCGGCATCGGCGTTCAGCAGTGCGGGCGGCTGGTGCAAGTCGAGCAGGGCCGGCAGTACCCGTGTGATCTCCTTGGCCCGCACCCACGGCGCGTATTCGATTCGCGGTTGATCGTCCGTCACCGGTTGCGCTTGCCCAGCGAAGCGTTCCAGCCCCGTACGATCAGTCACCCAGGTGGCGAGCAATGCTGCGGCTGAGCCGATGCCGACATCCTGCAAGGTGCTGCGGACGCTGTCCTGCTGGAAGCGTGCGTTGATCTTCGCCGCATCCAGCTCAATCGGCTCCATCGAACCCACCAGCAGCATCTCGTGGAACTCGCTGGTCCACAGGGTCGCGTAGGGGAACACGTCGAGGAAGCTGCGCACCAGTGAGCGCGAGTCGTCGATGTTCTGCGTCGGCAGCGGCAGCCATTGGGCGACCAGGCCCTGTTTCTGCAAACGGCTGGCGGCCAGTTGGTAGAAGTCCCGGGAATACAGGTTGACCACGCCGGCAGCGGAGGGCGGTGGCGGTTCAAGGGTGATCAGGTCGTAGCGCTGTGGATTGCGCAAGAGTTCCTGGCGACCGTCGCGCAAGCGCACATCGACACCCGGATCGGCCGCAGCATTGAAATTGCCCTTGAACAAGGGTGCCGCCTTGACCACCGAGGGCAGCAGTTCGGCGACCACACGATGATCCAGGGCGGGGTAGCGGGTCAGGGCGCCGGCGGTGATGCCGGTGCCGAAGCCGATCACCAGCGCCGAACGCGGTTCACCGTTGTGGATCAACAACGGCAGCAGCGCCTGAACCCGCATGTAGCGCAGGGACGGCATGGCGTCGCCGGTATTGGACACGCCCTGGATATACAAACGCTGGAACGCCCGTTCGCCCTTGCCCTGGGTGACCACGGCGACGGTCCCGCCACGGCCTTCTTCGTAAAACGCCAGCGTGCCATTGCGCGCGCCCGGCAGCAGGCTGGCGAGCTTGTTGACCGGCGTGAACACGGCCAGTGCCAGGGACACCAGGCCAATGGCAATCACCGCCTGGCGCCGGCCTTTCTTCACGCTATGGCCTTTGCGTACGGCGAGGTACCCGATACCGGCGGCGATGATTGCCAGCAGGCCCAGGGTCCGTACCAGACCCAGCATCGGGATCAGGACGAAGCCGCAGAGCATCACGCCGATGATCCCGCCAAGGGTATTGAACGCGACGACTTCGCCAACGTTACGCCCCACCTGCGCGCCGCCGACGCTCAAGCGCAGGGCCAACGGGAACGCCGCGCCCAGCAGCAGGGTCGGTACAAATACAATGCTCAAGGCTGCTACCGCAAAGCGCGTGCTCATGCCCGCCAGTTCACTGCCGCCCCATGACAATACCCAGGATTCGGCCAGGGTCTGGGCGAGCACCAGCCAGCGTCCGAGCAACGCCACTTCCAGCAAGGCAATCGCCCCGGCTGCGGCAATCAGCAAACCGAACACTCCCCAGGGATCGCGCAGGCGATCGACCCGACGGGCCAGCAGCATGCTGCCCAGGAACAACCCGGTGAGGTAGGTCGCCAGCACCACGGCAAAGGCGTAGGTACGGGTGCTCATGAACTGCACGATCGATTGCGACCACACCACTTCGTAGCCCAGCGCTACGCCACCGGCAATGGCGTACAGCCACAGGGCCAGGCGGTCGGGGGCTTTTTCAACGTGATGTTTTGCCGCCGCATCGACGGGGGCCACGCGCCGGCGCTGGAACCACAGGGCGCCTGCGGCGGCCAGCAGGTTCAGCATGGCGGCGGCCAGCGCGCTGCCGCGCACGCCGAGGGTGGCAATCAGCATGAACGCGGCGAGCAGGGTGCCGGCGATGGCCCCGGCGGTGTTCGCCGCATACAGTTGCCCGCCGGCCTTGCCCAGGTGTTGCGGGTCGGTGGCCAGGGAGCGAACCAGCACCGGCAGGGTGCCGCCCATCAACAGCGCGGGAATGCCCACCAGCGCGAACGGCAGCACCCAGGCCAGCAAACCCACGTGCGCTTCCAGCCAGGCAAACGGGCTGGCCGCGAGGCTCATGGCGAAGGTCGCAGCGACACCCAGCAGCGCCACCAGCACTTCCAGAATGGCGTAGAGCACAACCGGGTGCTGCATCCGGTCCGCCCAACGGCCGAACAGCAAGCCGCCCAAGGCCAGCCCGGCAAAGAATGCGCTGATCCCGGTGGTGATGGCATAGACCTCGACGCCTACGACCAACGACAGCTGCTTGATCCACAGCACCTGATACACCAGCGCCGCAGCGCCGGAGACAAACAGCAGCAGGGCGGGGATCAACAGCGCCGGGGAGGCGACTTGCGGGGCAGGTATGGCCGACGACTTGCTGGCGACACGTGAGGTCATTGCAGATTGCCTTGTACTGGTACGTTAAAACAGTGACTGCTGGATCTGAGTCAGTCAGATAATTTCAAACCTTACAAAAACCAATGTGGCGAGGGGGCTTGCCCCCGTTGGGTTACGAAGCAGCCCCATGCGTTGTTTCAGGCAAATCAAATCGCCTGGTTTGCGACTGCTTCGCAGCCGAACGGGGGCAAGCCCCCTCGCCACAGAATAGTGTTTGCTACAAAAAAGTCCGCTCGCCGGTGAGGGCGAGCGGCGGTCTTACTGTGCAGCTTTCATTTTTTCAGCGATCTTGGCATCTACCGCAGCACGGATCTGGTCGATGCTGAAGCTCGCCGGTTTCTGGCTTGGCGGGTATTCGATGAACGTTTGCAGGAACCCGGCCGCTTTTTGTACGGCTTGAGCGGCCAGGTAGACGTTTTTGGTCTGCCAATCGTAATACTGATCGGAAACCACGTCGGCCCGTTCATACGGGTCCATCCTCAGGTTGAAGATTTTCGGTACGCGCAGGCACACGAACGGTTCGCTCCAGACTTTAAAGCCACCCGGCTCGCGCTGCTCGCAGAACACCACTTTCCAGTTATCGAAGCGCATCGATACCAGCACGCCGTCGTCGTTGAAGTAGTAGAACTCCTTGCGCTCGCCTTTAGGCTGTTGGCCAGTCAGGTAGGGCAGTTGGTTGAAACCGTCCAGGTGCACTTTGAAGTTATTGCCACCCGAGGTCGGTGCCCAGCCTTTGAGCAACTTGTTCTTCACGTCGGTTTCACCCGCTGCGGCGAGCAGGGTCGGGAACCAGTCCATGCCCGAGAACAACTCGTTGGAGACTTCACCGGCCTTGATCTTGCCCGGCCAACGAATGATCGCCGGCACGCGGTAGGCGCCTTCCCAGTTGGAGTTCTTCTCGTTACGGAACGGCGTGGTCGCCGCGTCCGGCCAGGAGAACTGGTTCGGGCCGTTGTCGGTGGTGTAGACGACAATGGTGTTGTCGGCGATCTTCAGGTCGTCGAGGGTCTTCAGCAGTTTGCCGACATCGCCGTCGTGCTCCAGCATGCCATCGGCGTAATCGTTGCCGGGCATGCCGCTCTGGCCCTTCATCGAGTCGCGTACGTGGGTGAACAGATGCATGCGCGTGGTGTTCATCCAGACGAAGAACGGCTTGTCGGCCTTCGCCTGTTTCTCGATGAAAGCCTGCGCCGCCGCCGTGGTTTCATCGTCGATGGTTTCCATGCGCTTGGTGGTCAGCGCGCCGGTGTCTTCGATCTTGCCGTCGGCGAAGCTGTGGATCACGCCACGTGGGGTGTTGGCCTTGACGAACTCGGCATCGTCTTTTGGCCAGTACGGACGTTCAGGCTCTTCTTCGGCGTTGAGGTGGTACAGGTTGCCGAAGAACTCGTCGAAACCGTGGTTGGTCGGCAGGTATTCATCCTTGTCGCCCAAGTGGTTCTTGCCGAACTGGCCGGTGGCGTAGCCCTGGGACTTGAGGGCCTGGGCGATGGTGATGTCACGCTTTTGCAGGCCCACCGGTGCGCCCGGGATGCCGACTTTCGACAGACCGGTACGCAAAGGCGTCTGGCCGGTGATGAACGACGAACGCCCGGCGGTGCAGCTGTTCTCCGCGTAATAGTCGGTGAACATCATGCCTTCTTTGGCAATGCGATCGATGTTCGGCGTCTTGTAGCCGACTACGCCCATGGAATAGGCGCTGATGTTGGTCTGGCCGATATCGTCGCCGAAGATCACCAGAATGTTGGGTTTATCAGCGGCTCCGGCTGTTGCCGAAATCGCCATCACCGAGGCTGCCACCAGGGCGAGTTTCGGTAGCCACTTACCTATGCGAGTCATCTGACTGGCTCCTTTTCACTGCGTCGCCGAATGCGACAAACGTTTACTGCTGTCCTGCGTTACGTCTTTTTTACTGCGCTTGCTCGGGTGTGGCGGCGTCGTACGGATAGATCCGGCGCCATTCGGCCGCCATGTCGACGACTGTCCAGCCACGCTTGTTCGCTTCGTCCAGGGCTTTGTCCAGGCGACCGATCTGCGACTGTCGGTCGTAAGCCCATTCGCGTTTGGCGTCGGTGTGATGCACCAGCCCCATGAATCGTTTGCCGGGACCGGCGGCGGTCCACTGGAGCATTTGAAGGTCACCGTCGGAGTTGCCGAACGCCAGGATCGGTCGTTTGCCGATCACGGCATTGATGCTTTCCGGTTTGCCCGGGCCATCGTCGTTGTGGGCCAGTTTCGGCGTGCGCAGGATCGACGCCTGGCCGTCCTTGTACTGGAACGCGGTGACGAAGGTGGTGCCGATGACTTGTTCCGGAGGAATGCCGTAGACCTTCTCGGCAAAGGCACGCATGAACCCGGTGTCGCCACCGGAGACGATGTAGGTCTTGAAGGCGTTACCGCGCAGGTAGTCGAGCATCTCCAGCATCGGCTGGAAGACCATTTCGGTGTACGGCTTGCCGGTTTTCGGGTGTCTGGCCTGACTCAGCCAGGTCTTGGCGTAGTCATCGAATGCTTCGCTGGTCATGCCGGTGTGGGTCGCCCCGAAGATCTTCATCATGCCTTCCATGCCGCTGGCGGCCAGTGCCTTGTGGTCGTTTTCCAGCACGGCCTGGAACGGCTGGGTGGTTTTCCATTCCGGGTGCTGCGCCGCGGTGCGCTTGACTTCTTCGAGGGCGAACAGCAATTCGAAGTACATCGGCTGCTCGCTCCACAAGGTGCCGTCGTTATCGAACACGGCAATGCGGTCTTCGGGTTTGACGAAGTCCTTGTTGCTTTGATCGGTCACCGCCTGCACGAACTCGATGATCTGCTTTTTCGACGGACCATCGTTCCACGAGGGCAGCGGTTCGGCTGCCTGGACCAGCAGCGGCAGGCTCAAGGCCAGAGTCAGCAGGAAGCTGAATAGGCGTTGATGGTGTAACGATTTCGAATTGGTCATGGGAAACCCTTCTCGTGAACGGGGTTGAGCGGATGAAGAGCAGAAGAGACTGATTCTCTGTTGCGCTCGGCCTGACTATGCAGCGTAGACAAGGATTCCCTGATTTGGCGCAGGGCCTGCTCTTTGTCCGTTTCGCGGCCGTAACAGGCCCGCAGGAAGCTTTGCAGGCGCGGGCCGAGACCGGTCAATTTCAGGCCCCGGCGGCTGCGTCGGGTCAACAGGTACAGGGCGCTCAATTGCGTCGGTTTGCCCTCCAGTTGTGCCGGAATCTGCTGCCATGCGTAGTCGGCGGACTCGAGCCAGGCGGCGTGTCGGGCGCGGCGTCGGGCCTGACAGTTGAGGTGCGCGCGGCGTACGAGCGGGCGACTGAACCAGCCCAGGGCCACCACCGCCAACGCCAGTGCCAATAGTCCGAACCAGTGCCCGGAAAGGTGCAAACGATTGTGCTGGCCGAGTTTTTTCAGGTCTTCGGTGATTGAAAACACCGGCTTGTAGGCGCTGTTGGACGCGGCGTCGAAGGTCACGCCAGGCACCGTGGCCGTGCGGGTTTGCCGGCTGCTGGCGTCCCACCATTTCAGTTCGACGGCTGGCAGGCTGTAGTGGCCTTCGGTGTCGATTCGATACGTCACGCTGTCGATGCGCTGGCCGCCAATGAAGTTGCCGCGACCGTCATCCAGATTGCGGATTTGCCCTGCTTTCGGGTAACGGCTCAGGCCCTTGATCGCGTCCAGCGTCGGTGTCGGCAGTGACATGGCCAGGGCACCGTCGGCCTGAAGCGTCAGTTCCCGGGTGATGCTGTCGCCAACCTTCAGCGGTGTCGCTGAATTGATGGTCTTCTGGGTGAAGCGCAGCCCTTGAGCCACCAGCACCGCCTCCCCGGGCTGGAATCCCGGCGGCTGTGCGGCGTTGAAGTGCAATGGCTGACTTTGGGCGCTGAGTTCGTGGCTGGCCTGAGCCGGTGTGGCTTGTACCGTCAGCGCCGGAATGTCGAAGCCCTGGGCCAGGCTCGGGGTGATCAGGTAGCTGTAGCGCATGCCGCTGAAAGATTGGCCGTCGAAGGTCTGATTGATGTGCTCGGCATGGCCGTCCGGTGGCATCACCAGTGCGCCGGGCAACTTCAGGCCGGGCAGGGTGGGAGCGCTGGTGAACCAGGTGTCGGTGAAGACATCGAGTTGCAGTTCGACCAGGCTGCCGACCATGACGGGGTCGGTGGGTTGCAGGGTGGCCTGGACTTTCAGTTGAGGGTCGGCGGCGAATGTGTTGAGGCTGATCAGGCCGATGAGCAGGGCTCCGAGATTTGTGGTGAGTGGTCGGGCCCTTTCGCGAGCAGGCTCGCTCCCACAGGGGATTTGTGGTGCGCCTGGATCAAATGTGGGAGCGAGCCTGCTCGCGATCACCGCGACGCGGTTTTTAAGGCTGATCATGGCTTGGCCCCCGCCTGATCCTGCAGGCTGAACTTCTGCTTGAGAAACTTCGCCGGCGATGTGGTCAGGTTCTGCAACCATTGCTCATCCGAGGCGGCCTGTTGGGTCTGCACCTGTTTGCTCTGGCCCTTGCCCGGCGCTTTATCCATCTTGATTTCGTCGGGTTTGACCTCAGGCGTGTTTTTCTCGGCGCTTTCGGTGTCTTTCTGCAAGGCGATGGCCAAGGCCTGGTTGGCCGCGGCTTCCGGGAACTGCGGTTGCAGCTTCAGTGCTTGCTGATAGGCCGCGATGGCCTGATCGAACTTGAACCGGCGCACGTAGATATTGCCCAGGTAGAAATACGCCTGTGGTGTATCGAGCCGCGCGAAGCTGGCCAGTGCCAGGTCGAAATCGGCCGCGTTGTAGGCGGCCACGCCTTTCCAGTACGGATCGACGAACAGCGCCGCCGCCTGGGGGTAGTGCTGGTGTTCGAAGGCCCAGCGGCCTTGCTGGTCGCGGGTGAAAAAGGCGTCGGTCAGGGCGTTGGCCTGTGCCGGCGCCGGTGGCAGGCCCAGGCCCACCGCCAGCAGCAATCCCGCCATCCAGTTCACGCTCCAGCCCCTGCGTACGCTGAAGAAAGCGAACAGCAGCAGCGGCCAGCACAACCAGTAGCCGGCGTCTTTCCAGTGCAATTCACGCTGTTCGTCGCTGGCTGACTGGTAGTGCTGCTCGGCGTGCAGTTCGATCCAGTCCAGATCGTCATCGTTGAGGGTCAGGCTGCCCAGCGGGGCATCCAGCGTTGAGGCAAGCTGCTTGAGGGCGTCCGGGTCGAAACTGCCGAGTTGCGGGCGACCATTGCTGTCGATGCGTGGCTGGCCGCTGGCATCGCGGATGATCCCGCCGTCGCTGCTGCCGGCCGCCAGAATCAGCACTTGCAAGGCACTGTCCGCCAGTCGTTTGTCCAGCCCGGCCAGTGTCGAGGTGTCGGCGCCATCGGTGATCAGCAGCAGGGTACCGGGTGTTTTCTCGGCGGCGAGCAGGCGCTTGGCCTGATCGATGACCGCACCGACATCTTTCCCCGGTTTGTTGATCAGGTCGGTGCTCAGGGCCTGAATGAAGGTATCGAGCAGGGCCGGGTCATCGGTGGCGGGCAACACCAGATGCGCGCTGCCGGCGTAGGCAATCAAGGCGTTGCGCGAACCGGCGCGGCGCTGGACCAGGTCGTGAAGCTTGTGCTTGACCGCTTCCAGGCGACTGGGTGGAACGTCGCTGGCGTCCATGGACGGCGACAGGTCGACGGCGATGATCAGCGGCGCGCGGTTTTCCAGAAAGTCCGGACGATCCTGTTCCCAGGTCGGCCCGGCGGCGGCGAGGGCGCCCAGTACCAACAGCGCACACAGCAGATGCACCGGGCGCAGGCGGTGCCGGTCTTGCGGGGTGATGAGCAGATGCGGCAGCAGGTGCGCCGCGATGTTGCTGCGCCAGCGCCGTTGCAAATCCTGGCTATGTCGCCACAGCACTGGCAGCAGCGCGCCGAACACGGCGAGCAACAGCCACACAGGACGCAGGAAGTGGAAGTCGCCGAGGTTGATGTCCATCTCAGTCCTCCTGCCGTTGACGGGCGAGCATCAGCCGTGGAAGCAGCAGGGCGCCCAGGTGATACATCGCCAGCAGCGCGAGGGCCGCGCCCAGTGGCCACCAGAACAGATCGCGTTTGGGCTGGTGGCTGAGGGTTTTCACCTGATGCGGGGTGAGTTTGTCGAGGGTGCTGTAGACCTGATCCAGGGCGTTGCGGTCTTCGGCACGGAAGAAGCGTCCGCCCGTGGCCTGGGCAATGTCCTGCAAACCTTGCAGGTTGACCTTGGCTTCGCCTTCGGCGTTCGGGTCGCCGATGCCGATGGTGTGAATCACCACCCCCTTGGCGGCAGCCATGGCGGCCGCATGATCCGGGGTGATGGCGCTGCTGGTGTCGTTGCCGTCGGTGAGCAGGATCAGCACTTTTTCCTGCTCGTGGGCCTGCTCCAGCAGTTTCAGGCTCAGGCCGATGGCGTCGCCGATGGCGGTGTTGGGGCCGGCCATGCCGATGCCGGTGTCGTCCAGCAGCAGTGACAGGCTGGCGTGATCGAGGGTCAAGGGTGCCTGCGGATAGGCGCCGGTGCCAAACACGATCAGTCCGATTCGATCGTCCTTGCGCTTGTCGATGAACCCGTGCACTACGTCCTTGACGGCGGCCAGGCGGTTGATTTTCTGGCCGTTGGCGTCGGTGAAGTCGGTGGTTTCCATCGACTGGGAAATGTCGATGGCCAGCATCAGGTCACGCACCGGCTGCTGGCGCTCGATGGGCTGTTCCACCCACACCGGCCGGCTCGCCGCCAGCAGCAACAGTGTCCAGACCAGCAGGTTCAGCAGCAACTGCCAGCCGTTGCTGCGGGTACCGGCCTGGCTGGGTGCCTGGCCGACAGCACGGCTCATGGCGCCGAAAAACGGTACGCGCACGGCACTGCGCGCCTCGCGGTAATCGGGCAGGTAGCGATAACCCAACCATGGCAATGGCAGCAGGATCAGCAACCAGGGGTAATCAAGCTGCCACATGATGACGCTCCACCCAGGTTTTGCAGGTACTGAACAGTTGCTGTCGCTGTTCGCTGGGCATGTCCCGCAAGGCAGCGTCCGGCGCATAGGCAAGCCGCGCCAGTTGTTGGCTGAAATCGGCCGGTAAGGGCTGTTTACTGTGCCGCTGCAAAAACGCCTGCCATTCCTCTTTCCCCAACGCCGCAACCGTCCCCCTGTAGGAGCTGCCGAAGGCTGCGATCTTTTGATCTTCAGCGGTAAAAGATCGCAGCCTTCGGCAGCTCCTACAGGGGGCATGGGGGGCGGGCATGGAAAGGGCCACGCGTTTGAGCAACTCCGGAAGTTCGCGCAATGCATTCAGGTCGTTGCTGCGTTGCTGCAACTCCGCCAGCCGTGCCAGCGCCTCGCGCCGATAGCGATCGCGCCGCCATTGCCAGTAACGTCGGGCACAGACCAGCAACAGGCTGAGCACCAACAATGTCAGCAATGCCCACCAACCCCAGGTCTGCGGCGCATAGCTGACCGGAGCCGGCAGGGCCATTTCCTTGAGTTGGTCGATGCTCGGGATAGCGGCGTTCATCGGCGTCTCCCGGCGAGCTTGCCCAGTTCGGCGCGCAGTTGTTCGTGGGCTTCGGTGGCGGTGCTGAACATCATTAACGGCACCTGGCTGCGGCGCAGCAAAGTGGCGACGTCCTTGAGCCGACCGCTGAGAAAATCCCCCAAGGGCTGATGCACCTGTTGCCGATCCACCGCCAATTCCACCTGTAATTGCCCCTGGGTGATCAGCACGCGGCCGTTTTTCGGCAGGTTCAGCGCCAGCGGGTCATAGACCTGCATGGCGATCACGTCGTTATGGGCCGCCAGTTGCCGCATGAGCTGCAAGGTGCGTTCGCCGGCCCCGGCAAAATCACTGACGATGCAGATCAGGTGATCGTGACCGGCCACGGCCAGGCAATGCTGCAGGACCTTGTCGAGTTGGTCTGCGCCTTCAGCATCCGGGTTGCCCGCATTGAGTGCCTGGTTTTGTTGGGCTATGCGACTGCACAGCGCCTCGACGCGTTTGCGGCTGCGCAGTGGGGCGATGCTGTCGATGCGTTGATCGTTGAATACCAGCCCACCAACGCGGTCGCCGGCGTTGAACACCATCCATGCCGCCAGGGCGCCGAGTTGGGCGGCGACGGCGGATTTGAAGCTGCGTTGCGAACCAAAGAACATCGACATGCGCTGGTCGACGAGGATCAGCGCCGGGCGGTCGCGCTCTTCGGTGAATGTGCGTACCACCGGTTTGCCGGTGCGCAGGGAGGCGCGCCAGTCGAGATGACGCAAATCGTCCCCCGGCTGATAACGGCGCAGTTCATCGAAGTTCAGGCCGCGGCCACGCAAGCGTGAAGCGTGATTGCCCGCGAGGATGCTGCCTTGAGGTTGGCGAGCGACAAAACTCAGGTCACGGGCCTTGAACTCCAGGGCCATCAACTGCGCCAGAGAGACATACACCAGGCCGTCGACGCTGTTCATGGGCATCAGGCCGGGATCGCGACTTTATCGAGCAGACGGTCGAGCACCTGGTCTGCGCTCACGCCATCGGCCACCGCGTCGTAGCTCAGTTGCAGACGATGGCGCAGCACCGGGTGCACCACGGCGCGGACGTTGTCCGGAGACACGAAATCCTGGCCCTGCAACCAGGCGTCGGCCCGGGCACACCGGTCCAGGCCGATACCGCCGCGAGGGCTGGCGCCGATGCTGATCCAGCGCCCGAGATCGGCGTCGTAGTCGGCCGGATGGCGCGTGGCGTTGATCAGGTCGATCAGGTAGCGATCGATGGCCGGGGACACGTGCACCGCACTGACTTCCCGGCGCGCGGCAAAGATCACGTCCTGGGCCAGGGCGAACCCCTGCACCGCAGCCGTTTTGGCGCCGAGTGCCTGCTCTTCTTCGCGCAGCAGGCGCAGGACCTGGCTTTCGTTTTCCGCGCTCGGGTAATCGAGCAGCACTTTCATCAGGAAGCGGTCCATCTGCGCTTCCGGCAGCGGGTACGTGCCTTCCTGTTCGATCGGGTTCTGGGTCGCCACCACGATGAACAGTTCCGGCAGGGCATGGCTGTTGCCGGCCACGGTGATCTGCCGTTCTTCCATGGCTTCGAGCAACGCCGCCTGGACCTTGGCCGGCGCACGGTTGATTTCGTCGGCCAGGATCAGGTTGCCGAACAGCGGGCCGGGCTGGAAGCGGATTTCGTTCTTGCCTTCGACCTGATGCAGTACCTCGGCGCCGGTGATGTCCGACGGCAGCAAGTCCGGGGTGAACTGGATGCGACTCATCTTCGCGTCCAGGTGTTTGGCCAGTGCTTTCACCGTGCGGGTCTTGGCCAGGCCGGGCAGGCTTTCCAGCAGCAGATGACCGTTGGCCAGCAGGCCCACAAGGATTTGTCGAATGACCTGGTCCTGGCCGAGCACCGCTTCGGCGATGCTGGCTTGCAGGGCGTTGAGGTCGTTGAGAGCGGTCATGAAAGTTTCCTCGCTCAAAGCATGAAGGTCGGAATGACCGGAATGAATGACAGTCGGAAATTCCAGCGACTGCTGATGAGGTCGTCGGGGTGAATCGCCGAATACTGGATCTCCCCGGAAATACGCACCGGCAGCTTGCCGAAGTTGAATATCCGCCCGGCGCCGAGGCCGACAGGGAAGGTCACTTTGTTGCCGCCTTCGGCTTTCCAGTTCACAGTGACGTTGGGCGTCATGCCGATCCGCCATTGCTCGGGGCCAGGAATGGCGCGCTGGATGAAATACTGAATGTTGGTCAGGCTCACATCCTTGCGCTGGCTGTCGCCACCGACCGACCACCAGTGTTGCGGGAACAGGCCCAGGGTCCAGTCTTCGCCCAGATACGCGGCGACGAACGCCGGGCCCAGGGAATATTTGCCGGTGCCCAGGACGTCTTTTTCCGCAGTGGGAAACATCGCGGTCGGGCCGAACCCCCAGACCATCTTGCCGCCCCCGGCGAAGCGCACCGGCTCCTTGGGCGAGAACACACCGACATAGGCCAGATCGCCAAAACCGCTGGTGCGGTCGAATGGGTCTTGCACGACCGAGGCAAAGTCGCCACGGTCGCTGAGGATATCGCTGGGACCCATGCCGATCAGATTGCCCGCCTTGTGATTGACTGGCGCACTGACGTAGCTGACGGGCAGGCGGTTGATCAGGTTCCAGTCTTCGCTGATGGAAATCGGGAAGGTCGGCATGAAGCTGTACTTGCCCAACATGCGTGTGCCGTTGCTGTGCGGACCCTTGAGTGCGGTGTAGTCGAACTGATTGAACAGCAACACCAGATTGCCCACCGGGTTATCCATCAACTTGGCGATTTGCTCGGTCGACGGGTCGCAGCCGGCCGCCACGACTTTTTTCAGGTCGATGTCGAAGTCCTGTTGCAGCCGGTGACAAGTCTCGGGGTCACCTTTGGCGGCGGCCTGCGCCGGCGCGTCAGTAAGCGTGGGCAATTCACCGCTGGCGCAGGCGAAGCCGCTGAACAGGACACTGCAAAAGGTCAAACGAGTACTGATGGCCATCCCGGGCTACCTCTTAGAAAAATGCCAGGGTCAGGTTGACGCTGATGCCATTGCCTTCGGGCCGGTTCTTGGTGTCGAACTCCGGCACCCAACGGGCACTGATGTTGGCCTGGGCGTCGGCAAACTTGCCGCTCCAGCCTACCGTCGGGCCCGCACCCACCGAGCGCCCGCGAAAACCGCTGGTTGCGCCGGATCCGGAGTCATCGGTGACCTGCTGGATATAGCCTGCCACCAAGCCGGCGTTCCAGCCGTTGCCGAAGCCGTGGGTCCACAGGGCGTCGAGGGTGAAAATGTTGCCGTTGCGATAATCGGTGGCGTCGTTCTCGGTGTAGAACTCCAGGCCGCTCGACAGGGTGAACTCGCCGCCCTTGCCGTCCAGGTGAGTGAACGCCACGGTCGGCATGAAGGTGTAAGTGTTCTGCCCGGGGTTGGCCAGGCGATCGTCGTTGTAGGCGCCGGTCGGCACGTAGATCGGCAGCGAGAACGCGATGTGGTTGAGCTCGTCGAAGTGATAACCGGCGGCAATCGGCGTCACCAGCATGTCGGCGAACTGGGTGCCGGTATCCTCGGAGCCCAGGGTCCTGCCGCGAGGGCCGGTGATGCTTGCGGTAATGTCGGTGTACTGCACCGGTACACCGATGGCCGAGGCGTAGTTCCAGGGACCCTTGCCCGTGTCCCAGACGCGAGTGAAGTTGGCCATGGTGTAAGACACTTTCATGTCCAGCCCGGTACCCAGGGCGCCCACGATCGGCACCTGAGCGTTGCCCTTGAGGTCGCCGTCGTACCAGATGCTGGTCAGGGACATGACCCAACCCGGCTCCGGGGGCACGATCCCGGCATCGGAAAATACTTGTTGGCCGGTGATCGGGCGACCGACACCGCCTTCGGCCGCCAGGCCCCATGGACTGACGCTGACCATGCACAGCGCCAACAAGGGGCGCACTACGAAAGGCCTGATCATGAACGACTCCGCTTATTGTTGTGGGGTGGCCGGCGTCAACAGCGGCAGTTTCCACTGGCCGTTGTTGACTTCCGGTTTTGGCAGGTACAGGCGCAGAACGCCGTAGAACGGACCATTCGGTGCCGGCAGCCAGTTGCTTTGCAATGCTTTGGCCGGTGCCTTGTGCTGCACGTAAAGGGTCAGGCCGCCATCGGCATCGAGCTTGAGGTCGGGCAACATCCGCGAATTGATCAAGTAGCGATTGAGCGGGTTGGCCACCAGCAATTTGTTTTTGCCGTCGTACATGGTCAGGGACCAGAACGCATCGACCGGGGGCAGGGCGTCCTTGTCAAAATGCAGGGTGTAGTCGGTTTTCGACGCATCGACCGGACTTTCGTCCTTGTCGATGAAATAGCCGAAGTAGTTCGCCTCTTCGGCAGAGTTGCCGAAAATCCCCATGTTGGCGCCTGCATAGCGGTACAGGTAGTTGCCCTTGAGGTGGTCGCGACTGCCGAACAGGTCACCGCTGCTGATCTCATGGGTGTCGACTTTGGTTTTCTTGAATTCGGCGAACTCGGCCCTCGCGTCACTGATGCCGTCTTCCAGTGCCTTGCGTTGTTCGGCGCTGAGATCAGTGAGCTTGAAGGGTTTTTCGGCCCCGACGCCGATTTTTGCGAAGCGCGCCAGCAGGTCTTTTTCGACGTCCTGGGCCGGGGTGAATGCCAGCATGAAATTCAGGTAGCGAAACAGGTCCGGGGTCTCGCTCATGGTCGGCGTCGGTTTCGGCCAGTCGATTTTCGGCGCGGCAGCCGGAGCTTTCTGTTTGACGTAGTGACTCAGGGGTTCGACCTTGTAGCCTTTCTGGATCTGCTTGACCTTGGCCAGGTCTTTTTCATCGAACAATTGCGTGCGGTACAGCGCGTAAGCGATGTTGCTTTCACTGCGGACCATGCGGTCGATGTCGACCGGTTGCTGACCCTGCCAGTTTGGACCGGCAATCATGTAGTGACCCCCGTTGTTGCCCGTGCTGCGAGTGCCCAGATAGCCAAAGTTCTGGGTGTAGGCGTCGATCAGTTGCACCGAGTAGTAACGGTGTTCTTCGATGGGCGGCAGGGTCAGCACCAACGGCTCGGCGCGCAAATCCATCCAGACAAAGGAGTAGGGCGTATCGGAATTCGGGGTGACGAACGCCGTGTCCTTCGCGGTAAACGCCTTGGCGGTATTGCCGATCTGATTGAACGGTGCCTTGAAATTCGGGCTCTTCCTGTCCACGGCCTGGGTGTAGAGGGTCTTGTACATCTCCACCACCGGGAAACCGTACAGATAGGCTTCCTTGGCAATGGCCCGGGCTTCGTCCGGGGTGGCGGTGAAGTCGACACTGGCCCCTGCACCACAACTGACGAACATTGTCATCAGGCTGAAACCGGCTGCGCGAAGTGCACCGTGCATACAAAAGTCCTTATTTACCGAAGGTGACATTGATCCCGGCGAACAGTGTGAATTGCGGCAAGCCATCGCCTTTTCGGTCAACGGTCCACTGTGGCTCGATAAAGGCATTGAGGATATTGGACCCGGACTTCCAGGCTTTGCCGCCACCCAAACCGAGTGGGATGTAGTGAGTGTTGTTCTTCAGGTCGAACGTCCAGATGCCGGTGGAGCGCAGGTACCAGCCTTTTTCCAGGTTGTGGATGATGAACGGCTGGAAAGTGGCGGACTCGACATGGGGGCGGTCGTGATCACCGGCGAACGAGCTCTGGTACTGCACCAGTGCGCCGAGGAGCCCACGCGGCGAGGAGTCGATGGCGATGGCGGACAGTCCGGCCTGCCATTTGCCGGTTCCCAACTCATCCTGCTCAGCGGTCGGTGCAGTGATTTGTGGGCCGACGCCCAACTGCACGCCTTCGGTCTTGAGCAGGAAAATATCGAACAGGTTCAGGTCACCGATGCCGGTGCTGTAGCCGTTGTGGGGATCCGGGCGGGTGCTGACGGGAAGGGTGACGCGCAACAGTTGCGGGACACCAATGAAATCATTCGGCGCCATGGGCAACGCGCCACGCAGCAGTGCGTCATTGGTATGAGCGTTGGTGTCGAACAACTTCGGGGTGTAGTAGTCCTGAAGGTTGACGCCGGGCGCCAAGTTCAGCGGGTTGTTGCTTTTGTTGGCCGTCTCGGCGTTATCGGCGTGAGCACAAAAAGCAGGCGCGAGCGAAGTCACCCAGACGAAGGCGTACTTCCACAATTGCTTTGACATTAATCCCCCGGCTCCCTGGTGGCTGATTGGGCAGACGGCCCTTAAGTTTGGCCGTAACTGCGTAATCCCTTTCCGATCAAGCCTGTAGGACTTATCGGATGAAGTTAGCAGTTAACCATGGGTTGGCCAGTCCTGTGGATTAATTCTTTCGTTTTGTGTGTGGATTCTCGTTATTTTTATGTACTAAAAAGTTAATATGGATCAAGGGCTTGCCCAAGCAAGTTGAGTGGCTATCTAGTTCAATGTGGGAGCGGGCGTGCTCCCACAGGAAACAGAGGAAAAGGTCGAATCCGTCAGTTCTTCTTCGCCTGCTCCCAAACCCGCTGTTCCTGCTCGCGCAGTTCCGGCGTGAACTCGGCGCCAAAGTCTTCGGCTTCAAACACCTGGCGAATCTCGATCTCGGCCTCGGTGCCCGGCATCGGGTTGGGGCAGCGCTTGACCCATTCGATGGCTTCTTCCCTGGATTTCACTTTCCACAACCAGAAACCGGCAATCAGTTCCTTGGTTTCGATGAAGGGGCCGTCGATCACCGTGCGTTTGTCACCTGAAAACTTTACTCGAGCGCCCTTGCTGCTCGGATGCAGGCCTTCGCCCGCGAGCATGATGCCGGCCTTGACCAGTTCTTCGTTGT
Organism: Pseudomonas sp. PDM32; assembly: GCF_019219225.1. Lineage (NCBI taxonomy): Bacteria > Pseudomonadati > Pseudomonadota > Gammaproteobacteria > Pseudomonadales > Pseudomonadaceae > Pseudomonas > Pseudomonas sp. PDM32. The sequence goes on along the minus strand of NZ_JAHUWE010000010.1, from coordinate 14,140 downwards.
AGTTGCCCATGGCGGTCAGCAGTTCCTGGCTGGGCATGACGCCGGCTTCGGATTCCTGGCTGGCCTTGATGATGATCATGAATCGCATGGTCTCGTCTCCGTTGCAGTTGAGTGGTTCGATTTATAGTCGAACGACGGTGGAGCAATTCGACAGAGTGTTAACAAAAGTTTTCGTCGATGAGCTGTCGCGTACCTTTCGTCATGTACATCGGGAAGCGGCGGGTGAGGGCGTACTCTGTACTTTTGCCGACTTGTTCGGCTAACAAGCGAACCCTGTGGGAGCGAGCCTGCTCGCGATGACGTCAGATCAGTCGCCAGCGATGTTGCATGACATTGCGCTTTCGTCGGATCGCCGCCTGGAGCAAGCCTGCTCCCACAGGGTTACGGGTTGTATCCAGTTTTGTGCCCTGTTACATGACAATTTATGTTTGACCGTAGGTCGCAGGACAATTTCGTGGTTAACTTCGGCCTCGTCAAAATTCTCCACCACAACGTTCAGAAGGACTCCGTTCATGGCTCAAGTCACTCTTAAAGGCAACCCGGTTCAAGTCAACGGCCAACTGCCACAAGCCGGTTCCAAGGCGCCAGCCTTTTCCCTGGTTGCCGGCAATCTGTCCGACGTCACCCTTAAAGACTTTGCCGGCAAGCGCAAAGTGCTGAACATCTTCCCAAGCGTTGACACCCCGACCTGCGCCACCTCGGTACGCAAGTTCAACGCCCAGGCCAGCGACGTGGCCAACACCGTTGTGCTGTGCATCTCCGCTGACCTGCCGTTCGCCCAGGCCCGCTTCTGCGGCGCCGAAGGCCTGGAAAACGTACAGAACCTGTCGACCCTGCGCGGCGCCGAGTTCATCCAGAACTACGGCGTGGCCATCGCCGACGGTCCGCTCAAGGGCCTGACCGCTCGTGCCGTGGTAGTTCTGGACGAGAACGACAACGTGCTGCACAGCGAACTGGTTGGCGAAATCGCTGACGAGCCGAACTACGAAGCGGCACTTGCTGTTCTGAAATAAGCGTACCTTTACACTTATTAACGGCCTGGCCCTGTCCAGGCCGTTTTCATTTGTGCTTCAGTGTCTTACACAAAACTCCTGTTACGTAAGCCGAAAGTAAATTGCCGGTAAAGGCGCTTTGCTTAAAACCCGCCAGTGCTTATCGTTCAGCCTCATGTAAAAAAGCCCACGCGCCCAATGGTTGATCACTCAATGCAATCCTCCGCTTCCCGTAGTCCCCGTCGCTGGCTGTTCGGCCTGCTTGTCCTGTTGGTCATCGCCGCCCTGTGCTGGAAATTCTGGCCGGGCAGCGCTGCACCCAAAGAGGCGGCGGGGCAGAAAGCCGTTGCCGGGCATACTGGTCGATCGGGTGGCATGCGTCCGGGATTCGGCGGTGCGTCAGGGCCGGTACCGGTGCGGGTGGCTCCGGCCGTTACCGGTGACTTCCCGCTGTATTTCAAGGCGCTGGGCACGGTCACGGCGCTGAACACCATCAACGTGCGCAGCCGCGTCGGCGGTGAGCTGGTCAAGATCTCTTTCGAAGAAGGGCAGATGGTCAAGGCCGGCGACCTGCTGGCCGAAATCGACCCGCGCCCCTACCAGAACGCCTTGCTGCAAGCCGAAGGCACCTTGCTGCAGAATCAGGCGCAACTGAAAAACGCCCAGGTCGATGTCGAGCGCTATCGCGGCCTGTACCGCGAAGACAGTATTGCCAAGCAGACCCTGGACACCGCCGAAGCGCTGGTCGGTCAGTTCCAGGGCACGGTCAAGACCAATCAGGCAGCGGTCAACGATGCCAAACTCAACCTTGAATTCACCCGGATCCGCGCACCCATCACCGGTCGCGTGGGCCTGCGTCAGCTGGACGTCGGCAACCTGGTGGCGGCCAACGACACCACCGCCCTGGCGATCATCACCCAGACCCAACCGATCAGCGTGGCCTTCACCCTTCCGGAAAACAGCCTCGACACCGTGCTCGCCCGTTATCGCAGCGGTGCCCAATTGCCGGCTGAAGCCTGGGATCGCGGCGATACCAAATTGCAGGCCACTGGCGTGCTGCAGAGCCTGGACAACCAGATCGACGTCTCCACCGGCACCCTGAAATTCAAGGCCCGTTACGAGAACCGCGATCAGTCGCTGTTCCCGAACCAGTTCGTCAATGTGCGCCTGCTGGCCGACACCCTCAAAAACGTGGTGCTCGCACCGTCCGCCGCGATCCAGTTCGGCACCAACGGCACATTCGCCTATGTCCTGGACGGTGACAAGAAGGTCAGGATCCGTCAGTTGAAAGTCGGCGCCAGTGACGGCCTGAACACCGTGGTCACCGAAGGCCTGTCCGCGGGCGAGCGGGTCGTACTGGAAGGCACCGACCGCCTGAAAGACGGCAGCGACGTGGAGGTGGTCAACGACAGCCAGGACGTGCCGACCACGCCAACCGAACACCTGCAAGGCAAGTCGGCGGTCAACGCGGCTGAGCCCGCGACCACCGACAAGGCGAAAAAGGGTGGCGCATGAACATCTCGCGGCTGTTCATCCTTCGCCCGGTAGCCACCACGCTGAGCATGCTGGCGATTATCCTGGCAGGCGTGATTGCCTATCGGCTGCTGCCGGTGTCGGCGCTGCCCCAGGTCGACTACCCGACCATTCGCGTCATGACCCTGTACCCCGGCGCCAGCCCGGATGTCATGACCAGCGCGGTGACCGCGCCGCTTGAACGGCAGTTCGGGCAGATGCCCGGCCTGACGCAAATGGCTTCCACCAGTTCCGGCGGCGCGTCGGTACTGACGTTGCGGTTCAGCCTCGACATCAACATGGACGTGGCCGAGCAACAGGTGCAGGCGGCGATCAACGCGGCCACCAACCTGCTGCCCAAGGACCTGCCGGCACCGCCGGTGTACAACAAGGTCAACCCGGCCGATACGCCGGTGCTGACCCTGGCCATCACCTCCAAAACCATGTTGCTGCCCAAGCTCAACGATCTGGTCGATACGCGCATGGCGCAGAAAATCGCCCAGATCAGCGGCGTCGGCATGGTCAGCATCGCCGGTGGTCAACGCCAGGCCGTGCGGATCAAGGTCAACCCGGAGGCCCTGGCGGCCAACGGCTTGAACCTGTCGGACGTGCGCACCCTGATCGGTGCCTCCAACGTCAACCAGCCCAAGGGTAACTTCGACGGCCCGACCCGGGTTTCGATGCTCGATGCCAACGATCAACTGACCTCGCCCAAGGACTACGCCAACCTGATCCTGGCCTATGCCAACGGCGCGCCGTTGCGGCTCAAGGACGTGGCTGAAATTGTCGACGGCGCCGAGAACGAACGGCTCGCCGCATGGGCCAACGAGAACCAGGCCGTGCTGCTCAACATCCAGCGTCAGCCGGGTGCCAACGTGATCGAGGTGGTGGACCGAATAAAGGCCTTGCTGCCGAGCATCACCGACAACCTGCCGGCCGGCCTCGACGTGGTGGTGCTGACCGACCGCACCCAGACCATCCGCGCCTCGGTCAAGGACGTGCAGCACGAATTGCTGATCGCCATCGCCCTGGTGGTCATGGTCACCTTCCTGTTCCTGCGTCGCGCCAGCGCCACGATCATTCCTTCGGTGGCCGTGCCGCTGTCGTTGATCGGCACGTTCGGCGTGATGTACCTGGCCGGGTTCTCGGTCAATAACCTGACCCTGATGGCCCTGACCATCGCCACCGGTTTCGTGGTGGACGATGCGATCGTCATGCTGGAGAACATTGCGCGCTTCATCGAGGAGGGCGACAGCCCGCTGAACGCGGCGCTCAAGGGCGCCAAACAGATCGGTTTCACCCTGATTTCCCTGACGTTGTCGCTGATCGCCGTGCTGATCCCGCTGCTGTTCATGGCGGACGTGGTCGGGCGCTTGTTCCGCGAGTTCGCCATTACACTCGCGGTGGCGATCCTGATTTCCCTGGTGGTTTCTCTGACGCTGACGCCGATGATGTGCGCGCGGTTGCTCAAGCGCGAACCCAAGGAAGCCGAGCAGGGGCGTTTCTATCGCGCCAGCGGTGCGTTCATCGACTGGATGATCGCTGCTTACGGACGCAAATTGCAGTGGGTGCTCAAGCACCAGCCCCTGACCTTGATGGTGGCCATTGGCACTCTGGCGCTGACGGTATTCTTGTACATGGTGGTGCCCAAGGGCTTCTTTCCGGTGCAGGACACCGGGGTTATCCAGGGTATCTCCGAAGCGCCGCAATCGATTTCCTTCGCCGCCATGAGCGAGCGTCAGCAGGAGCTGGCCAAGGTGATTCTGGCCGACCCGGCTGTCGAGAGCCTGTCTTCCTACATTGGCGTGGACGGCGACAACTCGACCCTCAACAGCGGCCGTTTACTGATCAACCTCAAGTCGCACCACGACCGTGACCTGAGTGCAACGCAAGTGATTGCCCGCCTGCAACCGGAGCTGGACAAGCTGGTCGGCATCCGTCTGTTCATGCAGCCGGTGCAGGACCTGACCATCGAGGACCGGGTCAGCCGCACGCAGTACCAGTTCAGCATGTCGTCACCGGACTCGGAGCTGCTGAGCCTGTGGAGCGGGCGCCTGGTGGAAGCCTTGGCCGCCCGCCCGGAGCTGACCGACGTGGCCAGCGATCTGCAGGACAAGGGCTTGCAGGTCTATCTGGTGATCGACCGCGATGCGGCGTCGCGGATCGGGGTGTCGGTGTCGAACATTACCGACGCGCTGTACGACGCCTTCGGCCAGCGGCAGATTTCCACGATCTACACCCAGGCGAGCCAGTACCGCGTGGTCCTGCAATCGCAGTCCGGCGAGAAGATCGGCCCGGATGCGTTAAACCAGATTCACGTCAAGACCACCGATGGCGGTCAGGTACGCCTGTCCAGCCTGGCGCATATCGAGGAACGTCAGGCGCAACTGGCGATCACCCACATCGGCCAGTTCCCGGCGGTGATGATGTCCTTCAACCTGGCGCCCGGCGTGGCGCTGGGGCATGCGGTCGAGATCATCGAGCAGGTGCAGAAGGACATCGGCATGCCGATTGGCGTGCAGACACAGTTCCAGGGCGCGGCAGAGGCGTTCCAGGCTTCGTTGTCGAGCACTTTGCTGCTGATCCTGGCGGCGGTGGTGACCATGTACATCGTGCTGGGCGTGCTCTATGAGAGCTACATCCACCCGATCACCATTCTCTCGACCTTGCCGTCGGCGGCGGTGGGTGCCTTGCTGGCGTTGATCCTCAGCGGCAACGACCTGGGCATGATCGCGATCATCGGCATCATCCTGCTGATCGGCATCGTCAAGAAGAACGCGATCATGATGATCGACTTTGCCCTCGACGCCGAGCGCAACCAGGGCATGGACCCGCAAACGGCGATCTATCAGGCCGCCTTGCTGCGTTTCCGGCCGATCCTGATGACGACCCTGGCCGCGCTCTTTGGTGCCGTGCCGTTGATGCTGGCCACCGGTTCCGGCGCGGAACTGCGCCAGCCGCTGGGGTTGGTGATGGTCGGCGGCCTATTGCTGAGCCAGGTGTTGACCCTGTTCACTACGCCGGTGATCTACCTGTATTTCGATCGTCTCGGTCGGCGCTTTGGCAAGACCGGCGCTCAGGAGACGGCGGTATGAATGCCTGCATAACCTGTGGGAGCGGGCTTGCCCGCGAAGGCGTCCGGTCAGTCGACAGGGATGTTGAATGCAAGGTCCTCTTCGCGAGCAAGCCCGCTCCCACCGAGGGGCTGCAGGGCTCGCGGGTTGGTGCCGGGAGCAGTCATCGATGAATCTCTCGGGACCTTTCATCAAGCGCCCGGTCGCGACCATGTTGCTGAGCCTGGCGATCATGCTGCTGGGTGGCGTGAGCTTCGGTTTGCTGCCCGTGTCGCCGCTGCCGCAAATGGACTTTCCGGTGATCGTGGTCCAGGCCAGCCTGCCCGGCGCCAGCCCCGAAGTCATGGCGTCGACCGTGGCCACGCCGCTGGAGCGCTCCTTCGGCGCCATCGCCGGGGTCAACACCATGAGCAGCAGGTCCAGCCAGGGATCGACCCGTGTGATCCTGCAATTCGACCTCGACCGCGACATCAACGGCGCGGCGCGGGAAGTGCAGGCGGCCATCAACGCCTCGCGCAACCTGCTGCCCAGCGGGATGCGCAGCATGCCGACCTACAAGAAGGTCAACCCGTCCCAGGCGCCGATCATGGTGCTGTCGCTGACCTCGGATGTGCTGGAAAAAGGTCAGCTCTATGACCTGGCTTCGACGATCCTGTCCCAGAGCCTGTCCCAGGTGCAGGGCGTCGGCGAGGTGCAGATCGGCGGCAGTTCGCTGCCGGCGGTGCGTATCGAGCTCGAACCGCAGGCGCTTAACCAGTACGGCGTGGCCCTGGACGATGTGCGCAATACCATCGCCAATGCCAACGTGCGCCGGCCCAAGGGTTCGGTGGAAGACGATCAGCGGCTGTGGCAGGTCCAGGCCAACGACCAGCTGGAAAAAGCCAAGGACTACGAGTCGCTGATCATCCACTACAACGGCGGCGCGGCCCTGCGCCTCAAGGACGTGGCCAAGGTCAGCGACGGCGTCGAAGACCGCTACAACAGCGGTTTCTTCAACGACGACGCGGCGGTGCTGCTGGTGATCAACCGGCAGGCCGGGGCCAACATCATCGAGACGGTCAACGAGATCAAGGCGCAGTTGCCGGCGTTGCAGGCGGTGTTGCCGGCCAGCGTCAAGCTGAACCTGGCCATGGACCGTTCTCCGGTGATCAAGGCCACGCTGCATGAAGCGGAAATGACCTTGCTGATTGCCGTGGCGTTGGTGATCCTGGTGGTGTTCCTGTTCCTCGGTAACTTCCGCGCCTCGCTGATCCCGACCCTGGCGGTGCCGGTGTCGCTGGTCGGTACCTTTGCCGTGATGTACCTCTACGGCTTTTCGCTGAACAACCTGTCGCTGATGGCTCTGATCCTGGCCACCGGGCTGGTGGTGGACGATGCCATCGTAGTGCTGGAGAACATTTCCCGGCACATCGACGCAGGCGTGCGGCCGATGAAGGCGGCCTACCTCGGCGCCCAGGAAGTCGGCTTTACCCTGCTGTCGATGAACGTGTCGCTGGTGGCGGTGTTCCTGTCGATCCTGTTCATGGGCGGGATCATTGAAAGCCTGTTCCGCGAATTCTCCATCACCCTGGCGGCGGCCATCGTGGTTTCGCTGCTGGTGTCGTTGACCCTGACCCCGATGCTCTGCGCCCGCTGGCTCAAGCCGCACACGCCGGGGCAGGAGAACCGCCTGCAACGCTGGAGCCGGCGGGCCAACGACTGGATGGTTGGCAAATACGCCATCAGCCTCGACTGGGTGCTGCGCCACAAACGCCTGACGTTGCTCAGTCTGTTCGTGACAATCGGCGTTAATATTGCGCTGTATATCGTTGTTCCTAAAACATTTTTACCTCAGCAGGATACCGGCCAACTGATCGGTTTCGTGCGCGGCGACGACGGCCTGTCGTTCAGCGTGATGCAGCCGAAGATGGAGATTTTCCGTCGGGCTGTATTGAAGGATGAGGCGGTAGAAAGCGTCGCCGGCTTCATAGGCGGCAGTAACGGCACCAACAACGCCTTCATGCTGGTACGCCTGAAGCCGATCAAGGAGCGCAACATTTCCGCGCAGAAAGTCATCGAACGCCTGCGCAAGGAAATGCCCAAGGTACCCGGCGCACAGCTGATGCTCATGGCGGACCAGGACCTGCAGTTCGGTGGCGGCCGTGAGCAGACCACCTCGCAATACTCGTACATCCTGCAAAGCGGGGATCTCGGGGCATTGCGCGAGTGGTATCCGAAAGTTGTCAGCGCGCTCAAGGCCTTGCCGGAACTGACGGCCATCGATGCGCGGGAAGGCCGGGGCGCCCGGCAAGTGACCCTGATCGTCGACCGCGACCAGGCCAAGCGCCTGGGTGTCGACATGGACATGGTCACGGCGGTGCTGAACAACGCCTACAGCCAGCGGCAGATTTCGACCATCTACGACAGCCTCAACCAGTATCAGGTGGTGATGGAGGTCAACCCGAAATACGCCCAGGACCCGGTCACCCTCAAGCAGGTCCAGGTGATCACTGCCGATGGCGCGCGGATCCCGCTGTCGACCATCGCCCATTACGAAAACAGCCTGGAAAACGACCGGGTCAGCCATGAAGGCCAGTTCGCCTCGGAAAGCATTGCCTTCGACATGGCTGAAGGCGTGACCGTGGAGCAGGGCGGTGCTGCCATCGAGCGGGCGATTGCCAAGGTCGGGCTGCCGGAAGAGGTGATCGCGAAAATGGCCGGCACAGCCGACGCTTTCGCGGCGACCCAAAAAAGTCAGCCGTGGATGATTCTGGGGGCGCTGGTGGCGGTGTATCTGGTCTTGGGTGTGCTGTACGAAAGCTACATTCATCCGCTGACCATCCTGTCCACCCTGCCGTCCGCCGGGGTCGGCGCGTTGCTGTCGATCTATGCTCTGGGCGGCGAGTTCAGCCTGATTTCGTTGCTGGGGCTGTTTCTGCTGATCGGCGTGGTGAAGAAAAACGCCATTCTGATGATCGACCTGGCGTTGCAGCTGGAGCGGCATCAGGGCATGGCACCGCTGGAATCGATTCGCAGTGCCTGCCTGCAACGTTTGCGACCGATCCTGATGACCACCCTGGCGGCGATCCTGGGTGCCTTGCCGTTGCTGCTGAGCCGCGCCGAAGGGGCGGAAATGCGCCAGCCGCTGGGCCTGACCATCATCGGCGGGCTGATCTTCAGCCAGGTGCTGACGCTTTACACCACCCCGGTGGTTTACCTCTATCTCGACAAACTGCGCCATCGCTTCAACAAATGGCGTGGGGTGCGTACCGATGCTGCTCTGGAAACTCCGCTATGACTGAACGTTCGCTTTTCAACCTGGCTGCACCGCTGATCACGGCTCGAGGCTCGCGTCTGCTGAGCCTGTCACTGTGCGTGGCGATGCTCAGTGCCTGCGCCGTCGGCCCGGATTACCAGCGCCCGCAAACCGCGGAACCTGCGCAGTACAAGGCCGCAGAAGGCTGGCGCCAGGCCAACCCGAGCGATGCCCTGGCGCGCGGCGCATGGTGGGAGCTGTATGGCGATCAACAGCTCAATGGCCTGATCGAGAAGCTCAACAGCGCCAACCAGACCGTCGCCCAGTCCGAAGCCCAGTACCGCCAGGCCCAGGCCTTGGTGCGCAGCGCACGCGGGGCGTTTTTCCCCACGGTCGACCTGAACGTCAGCAAGAACCGTTCAAGCCAGGGCACCGGCAGCAGCAACTCCAGCCTGAGCAGTTCGTCCAGCGGTATTCGCGACACCTATTCGGCCCAGGCGGGCGTCAGTTGGGAAGCGGATGTGTGGGGCAAGCTGCGCCGAGGCCTGGAAGCCGACACCGCGAATGCCCAGGCAAGCTTTGCCGATCTGGCGGCCATGCGCCTGAGTCAACAGTCGGAGCTGGTACAGAATTACCTGCAATTGCGCGTGATCGATGGTCAGAAGCGCCTGCTCCAGGACACGGTCGAGGCTTATCAGCGCTCCCTGAAGATGACCGAGAACCAGTACCGCGCCGGCGTATCGGGCAAGGACGCCGTGGCCCAGGCCCAGACCCAGCTCAAGAGCACCGAAGCGGACATGATCGACCTGATCTGGCAACGCGCGCAGTTCGAGAACGCCATCGCCGTGCTGATCGGCCTGCCGCCGGCGGAGTTCAGCCTGGCGGAAAGCCAGGACATTCCGCAGTTGCCGCAAGTGCCGCCGGCCCTGCCTTCGCAGTTGCTGGAGCGTCGCCCGGACATCGCATCCGCCGAACGCTCGGTGATGGCTGCCAACGCCAACATCGGTGTGGCCAAGGCGGCCTATTACCCGGACCTGACCCTGAGCTTGAACGGTGGTTACAGCAGCAGTACCTCGAAAGACTTGTTCAGCCTGCCGAACCGCTTCTGGTCGGTCGGGCCGCAATTGGCCATGACCCTGTTCGACGGCGGCCAGCGCTCGGCGGAAGTCGACCGCAGTGAAGCGGCCTATGACGAAACAGTGGCCAAGTACCGCCAGACCGTGCTGGACGGGTTCCGCGAAGTGGAAAACTTCCTGGTGCAGCTCAAGGTGCTGCAGGACGAAGCCGTCGTGCGCCAACAGGCGCTGGACGCCGCCCGTGAATCGTTGCGCCTGACCCAGAATCAGTACAAGGCCGGCTTGATCGCGTACATCGATGTGGTGGTGACCCAGGCGGCGGCGCTGAACAATGAGCGCAGCAACCTGGACCTGTTGCAAAGCCGCCTGATCGCCAGCGTGCAGTTGATTGCCGCGCTGGGCGGTGGCTGGGACGGGCAGCTTGAGGTGAGCGAAAGCCAATAACCCGGATCAGAGCAACCTGTGGCGAGGGGGCTTGCCCCCGTTCGAGTGCGAAGCGCTCGCAAAAGAGCGAGACCATGACCGTTCTGGTGGAGTGTGGGCGGCTGAATTCAGGGTCGCTTCGCGACCCAACGGGGGCAAGCCCCCTCGCCACAATGTCTGCCACAAAGGCTTTGGCTCGGTATTTTCGAGCGCTGAACCCGTTAATGTAAAACCTTAAAACAAGCGTTTCATCGGACTGATGGCCCTTTGCTAATTTTGTGAGTGCGTTCTCATTCGGAATCAGTACAATCGCCGCATTTTCCCCCGGCGAGAATCAATACCATTAACGGGGGCATTCGCGAGAAGTCCCCATGCTCATCGGTAGCTATTCCCCCACCCTGGTTATCATTTCGCTCTGTGTAGCGATTCTCGCCTCATATACCGCACTCGACCTGACCGGACGCATTGCCACTGCCAAAGGCCGTGCCGTGCATTTGTGGACCGCGGGCGGGGCCATTGCCATGGGCATCGGCATCTGGTCGATGCACTTTATCGGCATGCTCGCATTCAAGCTGCCGATCGATCTGGGCTATGACGGCGCAATCACCCTGTTGTCGCTGTTGATCGGCGTGCTCTCCAGCGGTTTTGCGCTGTGGCTGGTCAGTCAGCCAAAACTGCCGGCCTGGCAACTGGCCTTTGGCGCGCTGGTCATGGGCGCCGGCATCAGCGCGATGCACTACACGGGCATGGCCGCCATGCGCATGCAACCGGGCATCGACTATGACCCGACGCTGTTCGGCGCGTCGCTGATGATCGCTGTCGGTGCCTCGGGCGCGGCATTGTGGATCGCTTTCCGTTTGCGCCAACACACGCCTTATGTCCGTCTGATCCGTGGCGGTGCCGCCGTGATCATGGGCATCGCCATCGTCGGCATGCACTACACCGGGATGGCCGCTGCACGCTTTGCCGACGGCAGCTTTTGCGGAGCAGCGGTCGATGGGTTGAGCGGCAAGGGCCTGGACAACCTGGTGCTGATCACCACGCTGGCGGTGCTGAGCATCGCCTTGCTGACCTCGATCCTCGATGCACGCCTGGAGGCCCGCACCGCGAGCCTGGCCCAGTCGCTGACTGAAGCCAACCGTGAACTGACCCAACTGGCCCTGCATGACACCCTCACCGGGTTGCCGAACCGGACGTTGCTCGCCGACCGCATCGATCAGGCCATGTCGCGGGTTCGTGAAGAGGGTGGTTGCTTTGCCCTGATGTTCATCGACCTGGACGGCTTCAAGCCCGTCAACGATGCCTTCGGCCACCACATGGGTGACTTGCTGTTGCGCGAAGTGGCCCTGCGCCTGCGCGAAGACTTGCGCAGCCAGGACACCCTGGCGCGGATCGGCGGCGATGAGTTCGTGTTGCTGGTGCAATTGAGCGAACAGAACGATGCCCTGAACCTCGCGGCCCGCCAGGTCGGGTTGATCGCGCAGGCGTTCCGGGTTGCCGAGCATGATTTGCACATTTCCGCCAGTGTCGGCATTGCGCTCTATCCGGGTAACGGGCAGTCCGCCCACGAATTGCTGATGAACGCCGACGCGGCGATGTACCACGCCAAGGGCGCGGGTAAAAACGGCTACAGCTTTTTCGACGCCTCGATGAACACCAACGCGCGCAAGCAACTGCAATTGCTACAGGATTTGCGCAATGCCGTGGAACATCAGGAATTCAGCCTGCATTACCAGCCCAAGTTCGACGCCGCCAATGGCCGGCCGGTGGGCGCCGAGGCCCTGTTGCGCTGGGAACACCCGACGCAAGGGTTGCTGCTGCCGGACAAATTCATTGAACTGGCGGAAAAAACCGGGCTGATCATTCCGATCGGCGAGTGGGTGCTCAACGAAGCGTGCCGCCAGATGCGCGAGTGGTACGTGCTGGGCTACACCGATTGGCGCATCGCCGTGAACCTGTCGGCCATCCAGTTTTGCCATGCCGGACTGGTCCAGAGCGTCGCCAAGGCACTGGCGACTCACCATCTTCCGGCCAATAGCCTGACCCTGGAAATCACTGAAACCACCGCCATGAGCGATGCCGACGCGAGCATGACGGTGCTTCAGGAGCTCTCGGAAATGGGTGTCGACCTGTCCATCGACGATTTCGGCACGGGTTATTCGAGTTTGATGTACCTCAAGCGCCTGCCGGCCAACGAGCTGAAGATCGACCGCGGTTTTGTCCGCGACCTGGAGCGCGACAGCGATGACGCCGCCATCGTTTCGGCCATCGTGGCGCTCGGCCAGGCGCTGGGGTTGCGCATCGTTGCCGAAGGTGTGGAGACGGACTCGCAGCAGGACTTCCTGACGCAACTGGGCTGCGACTCGTTGCAGGGTTACCTGCTGGGGCATCCGCTGCCGGCCGCAGGTTTCATGATGGAAATCCATCGCGGCGAGGCACTGGTTGCCAGTTGACCCGTGGCGAGGGAGCTTGCTCCCGCTGGGTCGCAAAGCGGCCCCAGCTTTTCAGCTTACAGCGCCACCTGAAATCCCGACTGCTTCGCAGCCGAACGGGAGCAAGCTCCCTCGCCACAAAGCACTGCCGAAGCCATGCAAAAACCATCAATGGCGGTTATTCTTGCCCCCGACCGCTTAAGCTTTGATTGGGGGAAGGCTCGCATGGACAAAGTCATCGTCATCACCGGCGGCAGCCGCGGCATTGGTGCCGCCACCGCACTGTTGGCCGCCGCGCAGGGCTATCGGATCTGCATCAACTACCAGGCGGACGAAAAGGCTGCACTCGTCGTGCTGGAGCAAGTCCGCGCCCTCGGTGCGCAAGCCATTGCGGTACGGGCCGACGTCAGCATCGAAGACGAAGTCATCGCGCTATTCCATCGGGTCGACAATGAACTGGGCCGGGTCACGGCGCTGGTCAACAACGCCGGCACCGTGGGGCAAAAGTCCCGGGTCGACGAAATGTCCGAGTTCCGCATCCTCAAGATCATGAAAACCAACGTCCTGGCGCCGATCCTCTGCGCCAAGCACGCGATCCTGCGCATGTCACCCAAGCACGGCGGGCAGGGTGGCAGCATCGTCAACGTGTCCTCGGTGGCTGCACGCTTGGGCGCGCCCAACGAATACGTTGATTACGCGGCGTCAAAAGGTGCGCTCGACACCTTCACCATCGGCCTGTCCAAGGAAGTGGCGGGAGAGGGAATCCGTGTCAATGCGGTGCGCCCGGGCTACATCTACACCGATTTCCATGCCTTGAGCGGCGATCCGGACCGGGTCAGCAAGCTTGAATCGGCAATTCCCATGGCCCGCGGTGGGCGGCCGGATGAAGTGGCGGAGGCGATTGTCTGGTTGTTGTCGGACAAGGCTTCTTATGCAACGGGGACATTTGTTGATCTGGGTGGGGGACGCTGAGTTGAGCCCGCAAGCATCCACCTGTTATTTCTGACAGTAGACGCTGCTGACAAGGGCGCCTAGATTGGCGACGAGCCACGCATCGGAACACTGCGTGTGTTGAAACCTCTCAAAGTCGGGCGCCCTGTGCATGCACATTCACACACCAACGCTGAGCGCCGTCGACCCTCGGGGTTTAGCCGTACGTGCTGTGGCCTATCACCGTCGCGTGGCAGGGGATCCGCCCGAGTCACGGATCACGCATCAGCTGTATGACGGGGCTGGCCGTCTTGCTCGGCAACGCGATCCACGATTGTTTGCGTTGCTCGATGCGCCTTCAAACCTGTCCACCACTTACAGCCTTTCGAATCAGCCGCTGTGCAGCGACAGTGTCGATGCCGGCTGGCAAGTGAATTTACCCGGCCTCGCCGGGCAGGTAATCGAG